>NZ_JAIWYL010000009.1:0-356735 GCF_020515535.1 Pseudomonas sp. MWU16-30322 | reverse complement strand
TTCGATGAACTGAAGCAAGCCACTGTCGAAAACTGTGCAACTCATTGAATCTCAAGGAGTTTTCCGTTTCGACTGCGCCGGAAGTGGGGCGAATTATAGACCTCCAGAATCTGCCGTCAACCGTTAATTTCAGTTTTATTGCAAAACCTGCTTTTTGGTCAGCAAACGCGGGATTCGACGCGCAACCGCAGGTACACGCATCAGTAAAAGCACCGCACCTATAAAGGCATAGATCGCCCACTCCTTGAGATCAGCACGCACGATCCACAGCATATGCAGCAATCCCAGCCCGAGAATCACATACACCAACCGATGCAATTTCTTCCAGCGCACACCCAAACGCCGCTGACTGTAGCGATTGGAAGTCACCGCCAACGCCAACAGACCAAGGAAAGCCAACGTCCCCACAATAATGTACGGCCGCTTACGCAACTCCACGCCCAACTGCGACCAGTCGAAACCGAGAATAAACGCCATATAGCTGAACAGATGCAGAACCACATAAGCAAAACACCAGAGTCCCAATTGACGGCGCACAGCAATCCACCCTGCCCACCCCGTCAATTTCTGCAGCGGCGTCATGCTCAACGTGATCAACAGCAATACCAGCGTCCCCAGCCCCAATCGATCAACCAGCACCTTGCCAGGATCCGGACCGAGCACATCGGCAAACGCCTGATAAAACCAAAGCAATGGCCAGGTCGCCGCCGCAATGAAAACGCCTACACGCCAGAACGGATATCGCATCAGTAGTTCTTCCGCAGATCGAGCCCTGTATATAAAGAAGCAACTTCATCCGCATAGCCGTTGAACATCTGTGTATCACGCACATTCGGCTTGAACAGACTGTTCGGCAGACGCCGTTCCCGCGCCTGAGTCCAGCGCGGATGATCGACCGTGGGATTCACGTTGGCATAAAACCCGTATTCATCAGCCGCGATGCTCTGCCAGGTGGTCTTGGGCTGTTCGCTGACCAGACTTATCCGCACAATCGACTTCACACTTTTGAAGCCGTACTTCCACGGCACCACCAGACGCAGCGGCGCACCATTCTGATTAGGCAACTCGCGGCCATACATGCCTACCGCCAGAATCGCCAAGGGATTCATCGCCTCATCAAGGCGCAAGCCTTCTACATAAGGCCAGTCGATCAGGGCAAAACCCGAGCGCTGCCCTGGCATGCTCTTGGGATCCTGCAGGGTTTCGAAGCGAATGTATTTGGCCTTAGAGGTCGGCTCGACCTGCTTGAGCAACGCAGAAATCGGAAAGCCAATCCACGGGATGACCATCGACCACGCTTCAACACAGCGAAGGCGATAGATACGCTCCTCCAACTGGTACGGCTTCATGAAGTCTTCCAGCGCGTAACGCCCGGGCTTACCCACTTCCCCATCGACGACAACACTCCACGGCTCGGTTTTCAGCGAACCGGCATTGGCAGCCGGATCGCCCTTGTCAGTGCCGAACTCATAGAAGTTGTTGTAGTGGGTCGCGTCTTTATAAGGCGTGATCGCCTCATCCTTGACGTTGACTGCGCCCCATTTAGTAGAGGGGAGCTTCTCGGCAAACCAGGCAGGCGCCTTGCCCGGCTCGACATCGGCATAACGCGCCGCGTCTTCAGCGCTGGCCCAACGCGGCAGGCTGCTCACGGCGATACCGGCAGCGGTAGCTCCGAGCAATTGGCGACGAGAAAGATAAATGGCTTCAGGCGTGACATCCGACTCATGGCAGTCGGACGCTTTGGGGATTTTGATCAGCATGGCAACTCCGCAGCTTTGGAGGACAGATGCACCCATAGACTGCGGAGTATGCGGGAAATTACATCACTCGGCGTTTTTGTGACGACGAAGATGCAACAGATATTGCACCGGGCCGGAAGCCGCGTAAGCGAGGAACACCAGCAGCAAAATGCGCGGTGGATCGCTGAACACCACGGCGAACACCAGCACCACGGCGAGAATCGCCACGAACGGCACACGGCCCTTCAAATCCAGCTCCTTGAAGCTGTTGTACTTGATGTTGCTGACCATCAGCATGCCGGCAGCCGCCACCATCAGCGCGACCAGGAACGACATCTTCGAACCCTGAATGCCGTAATCGCTGAACGCCCAGACGATCCCAGCGACCACGCCGGCAGCTGCCGGGCTGGCCAGACCGATGAAGTAGCGCTTGTCCGCCGTACCGACCTGGGTGTTGAAACGCGCCAGACGCAAAGCGGCACCGGCTACATAGATGAAGGCAACCATCCAGCCGACCTTGCCCATGTCGCCCAATGCCCAGCCAAAGGCCAGCAGCGCCGGTGCGACACCGAAAGCGACCATGTCCGACAGCGAGTCATACTCGGCGCCGAAGGCACTTTGCGTATTGGTCATGCGCGCGACACGGCCATCAAGACCATCGAGCACCATGGCCACGAAGATTGCGATCGCGGCGAAGGCGAAATACTTGCTCGCGTTCGCAGAGTCCCCGGCGCTCAAGGCAGCCTGGGCACTCATCGAGTTGATGATGGAATAAAACCCTGCGAACAGGTTCGCAGTGGTGAACAGATTCGGCAGCAGATAGATACCACGATGCCGGACTTTACGACCTTCTGCGTCGTGCCCTTCCTCGACATGTTCATCGATGGGCAGCAGGCTTTCGGCGTCAGAAGCCTGGTTCGGCTCTTCGGGACGTTCGCTCATGGACATTACCTTGCAACGGTTTGGAAAGTTTCGAAAGGTGCCTGTGACGACGGTTCGGCCACAAACGATGCAGCTTTATACCAGAACCATCGGTTTCAAACGAAAAAACGCGGCCGAAGCCGCGTTTTTCGTACAAGGATGACGACTTAGTTTTTGGCTTTGTCGACGATCTTGTTGGCACCGATCCACGGCATCATGGAGCGCAGTTGCTCGCCGATGATTTCGATACCGTGAGCGGCGTTGTTACGACGCTTGGCGGTCATCGAAGGGTAGCCGGTTGCGCCTTCGCTGATGAACATTTTGGCGTATTCGCCGTCCTGAATACGTTTCAGGGCATTGCGCATGGCCTGACGGGATTCGGCGTTGATCACTTCCGGACCGGTCACGTACTCGCCGTACTCAGCGTTGTTGGAGATCGAGTAGTTCATGTTGGCGATACCGCCTTCGTACATGAGGTCAACGATCAGTTTCAGTTCGTGCAGGCACTCGAAGTAGGCCATTTCCGGCGCGTAGCCAGCTTCAACCAGAGTTTCGAAACCGGCTTTGACCAGTTCAACGGTACCGCCGCACAGTACGGCTTGCTCGCCGAACAGGTCGGTTTCGGTCTCGTCCTTGAAGGTGGTTTCGATGATGCCGGTACGACCGCCACCCACACCAGCTGCGTAGGACAGTGCAACGTTTTTGGCGTTACCCGAGGCGTCCTGGTAGATCGCGATCAGGTCAGGGATACCGCCGCCCTTCACGAACTCGGAACGTACGGTGTGACCCGGGGCTTTCGGCGCGATCATGATCACGTCGAGGTCGGCACGCGGAACAACCTGGTTGTAGTGGATCGCGAAGCCGTGGGAGAAGGCCAGGGTGGCGCCTTTCTTGATGTTTGGCTCGATTTCGTTCTTGTACAGCGAGGACTGGAACTCGTCCGGGGTCAGGATCATGACCAGGTCGGCAGCAGCTACAGCGGAAGCAACGTCGGTCACTTTCAGGCCGTGGGCTTCGGCTTTGGCAACAGTGGCCGAACCTTTACGCAGACCGACGGTAACGTCGACACCGGAATCTTTCAGGTTGCACGCTTGAGCGTGGCCTTGGGAGCCGTAACCGATGATGGCAACTTTCTTGCCCTGGATGATCGACAGGTCGCAGTCTTTATCGTAGAAAACTTTCATGAATTTCCCCTATATATCCAGGCCGTTCAGGCCATTCGCTAATTTGGTTTAGATGCTGAGTACTTTGTCGCCGCGGGCAATGCCGGTCACGCCGCTACGGACGGTTTCCAGAATCGATGCGGTGCCGATGGACTGAATGAAGCTGTCGAGCTTGTCGCTGGTACCGGTCAATTGAACGGTATACACGCTGGCGCTGACATCGACGATCTGTCCACGGTAAATATCGGTGGTGCGTTTGATCTCGGCGCGCTGGGCACCAGTGGCCTTGACCTTGACCAACATCAGCTCGCGCTCGATGTGAGCGCTTTCCGACAGGTCCACCAGCTTGACCACTTCGATCAGCTTGTTCAGGTTTTTGGTGATCTGCTCGATGATTTCATCGTGGCCGACAGTGGTCAGCGTCAGACGCGACAGCGTCGGGTCTTCGGTTGGCGCCACCGTCAGGCTTTCAATGTTGTAGTTGCGCTGCGAGAACAGGCCGACTACGCGAGACAAAGCGCCGGGTTCGTTTTCCAGAAGCAGGGAAATAATGTGCCGCATGATTAAGTACGCTCCGTCTTGCTCAGCCACATATCGCGCATGGAGCCGTCTTTGATCTGCATCGGGTAGACGTGCTCGCTGGTATCGACCGAAATATCGATCACCACCAGACGATCTTTCATGGCGAACGCCTCTTCCATCTTCGACTTCAAATCTTTCGAATCAGTGATGCGCACGCCGACGTGACCGTAGGCTTCAGCCAGTTTGACGAAGTCAGGCAGCGACTCCATATAAGAGTGCGAGTGGCGGCTGCCATAGCTCATGTCCTGCCACTGACGAACCATCCCCAGAACACCGTTGTTCAGGATGACGATTTTCACCGGCAAGCCATATTGCAGGCAGGTCGACAGTTCCTGGATGTTCATCTGGATACTGCCTTCGCCGGTGACGCAGGCAACGTCGTCATCCGGGAAGCTCAACTTGATGCCCATGGCCGCCGGGAAACCGAAGCCCATGGTGCCCAGGCCACCGGAGTTGATCCAGCGGTTCGGCTTGTTGAACTTGTAGTACTGCGCAGCGAACATCTGGTGCTGGCCCACGTCGGAAGTGATGAAGGCATCGCCCTTGGTCACTTCGCACAGGGTCTCGATCACGGTCTGCGGCTTGATCAGGCTGCCGTCGCCCTTGTCATAAGGGAACAGGCCGCGATCGCCGCGCCATTCATCGACCTGCTTCCACCAACTGGCAACGGACTCCTTGTTCGGGGTCTCGCCGATTTCCTTGAGGATCGCGACCATTTCGGTCAGGACACTCTCAACCGGACCAACGATTGGCACGTCGGCCTTGATGGTCTTGGAGATCGAAGCCGGGTCGATGTCGATGTGGATGATCTTGGCGTTCGGGCAGAACTTCGCCGCGCCGTTGATTACACGGTCATCGAAACGTGCGCCGACAGCCAGGATCACGTCGGCATGGTGCATCGCCAGGTTGGCGGTGTAGCTGCCGTGCATGCCAAGCATGCCGATGAACTGACGGTCGGTGCCTGGGAAACCACCCAGGCCCATCAAGGTGTTGGTCACTGGCAGGTTGAGCATTTTGGCCAGTTCGGTCAGCGGTGCGGAACCGTTGCCCAGGATCACGCCGCCACCGGAATAAAGCACTGGGCGTTTGGCCGCCAAGAGCATTTCTGCCGCTTTGCGGATCTGCCCGGAGTGGCCGCGAACGGCCGGGCTGTAGGAACGCAGCTTGGCTTTTTTCGGGAAGACGTATTCGAACTTCTCGGCCGGGTTGGTCATGTCTTTCGGGATATCGACCACGACCGGACCTGGACGACCGGATTGCGCAAGGTAGAAGGCCTTCTTCATGACTTCCGGGATTTCCGAGGCGTGCTTGATCATGAAGCTGTGCTTCACGATCGGCCGGGAGATACCGATCATGTCGGTTTCCTGGAACGCGTCGGTGCCGACCATGGTGCTTGGCACCTGACCGGAAATGATCACCATTGGAATCGAATCCATATAGGCGGTGGCGATACCGGTGATGGCGTTTGTGGCGCCAGGACCGGAAGTCACCAATACCACGCCGGCTTTACCGGTGGCACGGGCGTAGCCGTCAGCCATATGGGTAGCCGCTTGCTCGTGACGAACCAGGATGTGGGTCACTTCCGGTTCTTTGAACAGGGCATCGTAAACATGAAGGAGAGCACCACCAGGGTACCCGTAGATATATTTGACGCCTTCGTCACGCAAGAAGCGGACGAGCATCTCACCGCCAGATAAAAGCTCCACGTTGTTCACCTCTAAAACGCCAGAATACCGTCCACACAAAAGGGGCGGGTCTTAATAGGTTTACTTCTCGGCAGAGCATGAGCGACGGTGGTCGCCGACTACGTCAGCACTGACTGAGCAAGTATTGGGATCGTCCCAAGTGTTGCGGGCCTTTCCCACCCAGCGCGAGGTAACGCGTTGCGGGTGTAACAGGTCGACGCGGATATGCGCCTCATGATCTACCGAGTGGGTCTGCTTCTGGCAGTCCCTCTACAGCGGACTTTGGATTCTTCTGTTTCGCCCTCTCCAAGTCAAGCCGTCAATGTGCTTAATTGTGGGTAAGCACATGAGAACGCAAGAAAAAACCTGAAAACCGCTACTCTGTTAGTGTCAATTGCGCAATTTTGCCAAGGAATCAGCATGCGAACGCTCCTCGTCACACTGCTGATCGGTCTCAGCCCGTGGTGCATGGCCGGTCAGATCTACAAATGGGTCGATGCCCAAGGCGTCACTCACTTCGATGCGCAGCCGCCGCAAGGTCAGCCGGCGACGACCATACAGACGCCCTCCTCGCCCCTGCCGAAACCTGCCGCCATACCTGGCAGCGGTGCGTTGGGCGATCAGAAAGCCATCGACGACAAGGTGAAGAAGCAGGTGACCGAGCAGCAGGCGCAGCTCAAGGCGTTTTGCGAGCAGGCACGGACGAACCTGGCGCAATTGCAGAACAATCCGCGTTTGAGGGAGGAAGTGGAGGGAGAACTGAGGCGTCTCGACGATGCACAACGGCTGGAGCGCATTGTCGAAGCGCAGAAGCAGATTGCGCAGAACTGCGAATAGACACCTGTAGGAGCTGCGATCTTTTGACCTTGTTTCCAAGAGCAGATCGAAAGATCGCAGCCTGCGGCAGTTCCTACAGGGAGATCGGCGCTAGCGGGAAGCGGTGATCAGCAGGTCAAACTCTTTGAGCAACACCTGCAATTGCCGATCCTTGCCCTGCAGATTGCGCTGGGCAAAGACCATTTCGGCCATTTCCTGAATGCCCGAGGCATTGGGTAACGGCAGATCCTGCTCAAGAATCATCTTCATCCGAGGCAGGAAGATCCATTGCAGCCACTGCTCGAAATCCAGCGTGTCGACCGAAAACGGCTCGACACTGCTCAAGGCTTCGACCGATGGCTGAACCTCATCCCACCAACCCTGCGCGCGCAGTTCGCGCTCGATCAACAGCAACTGATCGGCGATTTTCGGGAAACGGCGATCCATCACAGTGAAACCTTGGCCTTCTGACGGGCCTGAGCGGCGCCGGCGGAATCGCCTTGTTTCTCACGGGACTGAGCGATGATTTCCCACAGATTGGCCTGCAAGTCCGGACGACCGTTGGCCATGGTCAGCGCCCGACGGGCGAACTGCTCGGCCTGTGGCGCATCACCTTGAGCCATGCGTACTTGCGCCAAGCGGTAAAGCACTTGCGGCTCACGCGGGGCAACGCGTTGAGCGCGTTCCAGGCTGGAAGACGCACCGTTGAGGTCACCACCCGCCTGCTGCTGTTGCGCGGTGGTCAGCAAGGCGAGCACCGGGCCATCGAGCTGTTCGTCAGCCGACAGACCGCCGCCACTGCTGGCCGAAGGAATGCCGCTTGGGGTCGAAGGCATGCTGTAGCTGCCGGAGTTGATCGGCGCCGACTCGACCGACGACGGGTTGTACGGCCCCGCGGTGATACCGCCGGACGCTGGCCCCGGAACGATCGGCGACGTGCTGATCGGCGTCGAAGTTGTAGCGCCACCGCCCGGCACCATCACTACCACACCGGTGTCGCCTTGCGGGATGGCCTGGGATTGCGCCTGATCCTGCACCGGGCGTTTGACTGTCGTCTTGCGGAAGCCGCCGTTGGCCGACAGGCGTTCGCTGTTGGACACGGTCGTGCCGGCATCCACCACCGGGATCGAACCACGCTGTACGGTAGAGCAGCCGCTGAGCAAAGCCACGGCAGTCACCGCTGGAATCAACCACTTGTTCACTTGAAACCCTCTTTGCTTAATTCATCCAGCCCTTGACCCAATCCATCACCGACTCTGGCGAAGCAGGCGTTTCGCTTGCACACGAGGCGCCGGGTGGCGGTTCGCTGCCGCGAATATACGGCATCTGCACCGCGCCCGGACAGTTGGCATCGGAGCCTTGCCCGGTACGCGAATCGACCCACGCCTGGACGATGTTGTCCGGCTGCGGCATGTCCAGCGGCAGCGGATCGGCCTTGCGCATGAAACTGGTCCAGACCTGCAACGCGCCAGTCGCACCGGTGAACGGGGTCTTGCCGTTGTCGTCACGACCCAGCCAGACCACCGCCAACAGATCCTGACTGAAACCGGCGAACCAGCTATCGCGCGAATCGTTACTGGTACCGGTCTTGCCGGCCAGCGTCAGGGTCTTGGGCAGCACGTTGTAAACCGAACTGCCGGTACCTTCACGCATTACCCGCTGCATGGCGTTCTGGATCAGGTAGATGGAGGCCGGATCGAAACGCTGTTGAATCTGGAACGGATAACGCTTGAGCGGTTCACCATCGGCGGTCAGTACGCTACGGATCCCGCGCATCGGCGTATTGAAACCGCCGTTGGCCAGGGTCTGATACATGGTCGCCACTTCGATCGGGGTCATGCCGCCGGCACCCAGCAACATCGACGGGAATGCCGGGAATTCCCGCGTAACGCCCAGGCGTCCCAAGGTCTTGAGCACGTTCGGCACGCCTACTTCCAGGCCCAGACGCGAGGTCGACAGGTTGTAGGAATGCGCCAGCCCCTGATAGAGGAACACGGTGCCGTGGGAGCGACGGTCATAGTTCTGTGGTTTCCACACCTGACCGTCCGCCCCCTTGACCGCCAGCGGTTCGTCCGACAGCCAACTGGTCAGCGTGTACTGGCTCGGTTTCTCCAGCGCGGTCAGATAGACCGCCGGCTTGATCAGCGAGCCCACCGGCCGCACCGCATCCAGCGCCCGATTGAAACCGGCAAAACTGGCCTGCCGGCTGCCGATCATGGCCTGGACTTCGCCGGTCTCCGGGTTGGTCACGACCATCGCCGCTTCCACGTCATCGGAGCCCTTGCGTCCGGCCAGGCGTTTAAAGGTGTCATTGACCGACGCCTCGGCCTTCATCTGCAGAATCGGGTCGAAACTGGTGAAGATCCGCAGGCCTTCTTCGGTCAAGTCTTCGTCGCGGTAGTCTTCACGCAACTGGCGTTTGACCAGATCGATAAAGCCCGGGAACGAGCTGTCGGCGAGCTTGCCGCGAGTGGTGACACCCAGTGGCATTTTCTTCGCCGCTTCGACCTGTTCGGCAGTCGCCACGCCTTGCTGCTCAAGCACGTCGAGCACCAGGTTACGCCGCTCCAGCGCGCGTTCCGGGTTGCGACGCGGGTTGTAGTAGGACGGCCCTTTGACCATGCCGACCAGCAACGCTACCTGATGCAGCTTCAGCTCGGACAATGGCTGACCGAAGAAGAACTGACTGGCCAGACCAAAGCCGTGCACCGCACGCTGACCGTCCTGCCCGACGAAGACTTCGTTGAGGTAGGCCTCAAGAATTTCCTTCTTGTCGTAGTGCAGCTCCAGCAGCATCGCCATCATCGCTTCGGTGAGCTTGCGGCTCAGGCTGCGCTCATTGGTGAGGTAAAAGTTTTTCACCAACTGCTGGGTCAGCGTACTGCCACCCTGGGTCATCTTGCCGCCAGAGGTATTGACCCAGATGGCCCGGGCAATCGACTTCGGCGACACGCCCCAGTGACTGTAGTAGTCCCGGTCTTCCACCGCGATCAGAGTATCGAGCAGGTACGGCGGCACCTGATCGATCTTGATCAGGATGCGGTCTTCAAGGTTTTTCGGATAAATGCCGCCGATCAACAGCGGCTCCAGCCGCACCACGGACAATTTCGCACCGTTGAGCCCCGAGAGTTCGGCCACATAGTCGCCGGAGAAGCGCACGCGCACCGGCTGGGCTTTTTCCAGGCCTTCATAGAACTGGAAGCCACGGGTATTCAGATCAACGGTATTGCCGTTGACGGCAGCAGCGCCGGGGCCATTGCTCACGGCTTCGCGGCGATAGCCCAAGGCATCGAGCTCGGTGAGGAAATCTTCCTTGCTCAGCTTTTGTCCGACGAACAGCTCAAGCGGACGCGCGTATACCTTGGCCGGGATGGTCCAGCGCTTGCCGGAGAACTTCTCCTGCACCACGGCATCGAGGTAAACGGCGAAGCCAGCCAGCACCACAAGGCCGACCAGACTGAGTTTAATGGCCCAACCCAGCCATGGGCGCAGGCCCTGGGAAGGTGGTTTTTTCTTGGTACGGGGGGATCGAGTTCGAGTCATGGCGGCGGATTATACGCACTTTATTCATACTCAACAGGAGCGCTCCGAGGTTTGCGTCAGGCTGGCGAGCGGCCATAATGGCGGCCTCGAATTTCCCAGTCTCTGAAGGATCGCCCGTGAGCCAGTCACTGATCGCTGCCCTGCAAAACCCGGCCCTCTACCCGCACCCCGTCGAAGGGTTCCAGGTCATCGAAACCCATATCTCGTGGGTGATCCTCACCGGCCCGTTTGCTTATAAAGTGAAGAAGCCGGTGAATTTCGGCTTCCTCGACTTCACCAGCCTCGAATCGCGCGCGCACTTCTGCGCTGAAGAACTGCGTCTGAACCAGCGCCTGACCGAAGATTTGTATCTGGACGTGTTGCCGGTGACCGGCAGTGTCGAAGCGCCACAACTGGGCGGCGACGGCCCGGTGATCGAATATGTGCTGAAAATGCGTCAATTCCCACAGACCGGCCTGCTCAGCACCTTGCAAGCCAACGGCGAGCTGACCACTCAGCACATCGACGAAATGGCCGAGCAGATCGCCAGATTCCACCTCAGCGCGCCAAAAGTCCCGGCCGAACACGACGCCGGCACGCCGGACAGCGTGATGGCCCCGGTGCGCCAGAACTTCGAACAGATCCTGCCGTTCCTCAGCGACAAAAATGATCTGCTGCAACTCGAGGCACTGAAAGCCTGGGCCGAAAGCAGCTTCGATCGTCTCAAGGCACTGTTCAGCCAGCGCAAGGCCGAGGGTTTCACTCGCGAATGCCACGGCGACATCCACTTGGGTAACGCCACTGTCATCAATGGCAAAGTGGTGATCTTCGACTGCATCGAGTTCAACGAACCGTTCCGCTTCACCGACGTCTGGGCCGACACCGGTTTCCTGGCGATGGACCTGGAAGACCGTGGCCTGAAATCCCTGGCCCGCCGCTTCATCAGCCAGTACCTGGAGCTGACCGGCGACTATCAAGGTCTGGAAGTGCTGAACTTCTATAAAGCCTACCGCGCACTGGTTCGTGCCAAAGTCGCGCTGTTCAGCATGCCGGCGGATGCCACCCCGGTGCAGCGCGCAACCACCCTGCGCCAATACCGCAACTACGCCAACCTGGCGGAAAGCTACAGCACCATTCCTTCGCGCTTCATGGCCATCACCCACGGCGTATCCGCTGTCGGCAAGAGCCACGTGGCGATGCGCCTGGTCGAAGCGCTGGGCGCGATTCGCCTGCGTTCCGACGTCGAGCGCAAGCGCCTGTTCGGTGAGCAGACCGTAGCCAACGACGTGCAGGCCGGGATTTACAGCGCCGATGCCAGCGCCGCCACTTATGCCCGCCTGCATGAGATTGCCGGAGTGATTCTGCACGCCGGTTTCCCGGTGGTGATCGATGCGACCTACCTCAAGCGCGAGCAACGCGACAACGCCGCTCAAGTGGCTGAGGCCACCGGCACGCCGTTCCTGATTCTCGACTGCAACGCACCGCAAGCCGTGATCGAGAGCTGGCTGGCGATTCGTCAGGCTGACAAGAAAGATCCTTCCGACGCCACGCTGGCGGTAATAGAGGCCCAACAGGCCAGCCGCGAAGCACTGACGCCAGAAGAGATTCTGCGCAGCAAACGCGTGCAGACCAATGAAAGCGGGACCCTCGACACCGTAGTCGCACAGATCCGCCAGCGCCTGCCAGGCCTGTAAGAAACTATTTCGGCCGTGAAGCCCTCGCTTGCTTCACGGCCGTCAAATAGTGGCACTATACTGGCGTCATAAAACCAACAGGTGATGTGACATGAGCCAGCCGAAACTTCTCGACACCCCGCTTTATGCCTTGCTGCACAAAGACGACATCGCAGGCTTCAACAAGGAACGCCCGAACGACGGCCCGATCGACATGGTCGGTGGCGACTTCCGTGGTCTCGACTTGCGTGAACTGAACGCCGATGGCGTGGATTTCCGGGACGCCTACTTCCGCTCTGCCGATTTGCGTGGCATTGACTTCCGTAATGCATCACTCGAAGGCGCGAGCCTGGCCCATGCGCAGATTTCCGGCGCGTACTTCCCGCCGGAACTGAGTGCCGACGAGATCCTGATGTCGATGAATTTCGGCACCCGCCTGCGCTATCGCACTCGCTGATAATTTTTATCTTTCTCTGACCCGACGCCTTTCCCGTGTGGGAGCGGGCTTGCTCGCTAAGGCGTAGTGTCAGTCGATACATCTGGTGGCTGACAGGACGCCTTCGCGAGCAAGCCCCGCTCCTACATGTTTTCGCGTTTCTTCCCTCCTTTCTGCGTTCGCAGCCCCTTTCTTAGAAGCGTTTGCGTCGAATCCGACCAAACAACCACGCTTTTCCTACTGATGGCTACACTCCTGAGAAGATCGCCCACGCACCATTCGGCCGTCGCAAGGAGGCTTGATGAATGATGAACTGCAACACCTGAAGAATCTTGGCAAGACGTCGGCGCAATGGCTGCATGCCGTGGGTATCCACAGCGCCTCGGACTTGCGTCGCCTGGGGGCGGTGGACGCCTATCGGGCCGTGCGTACCCGCGGGTTTCGCGCATCAAAGGTGTTGTTGTACGCGATCGAAGGGGCGCTGATGGATGTGCACTGGAACGACATCCCGGCCGAACGCAAAGACGCCTTGAACAAGCAGCTCGAAGCCATCTCCTCGCGTCACAAGAACTGAACAGGCGCTGACGGCCATGTATCTGCTCGGGGAACAATCGGCACCTGTCGATGCACTGATCAATCGTTTGCAGAGTTTGCCTGCAAGCTGGCTCGAGGGTCTTTCGCCGTGCGGGCCAGCCTTTGAGCCAGAAATCTCTGACGACCTGATGGCACAGCTCCCACATGATCAGCTGTTTCTACTGACAGAAGGCGTCATCAACGGCTACATCGGCGGCCGTGCGCTGTTTTACTGGCAGGAAGGCGATCTGATCGGTCTGCTGCAAGGTGACGCCTGGGCCGATTGCCGTCTGCGCAGCGACGGGCCATTGCGCTTGCTGCCCTATCGGCGAACCGAACTGTTCCAGCATTTATATGCCGAGCCGGGCCGGGCCGAGCAGTGGCTTGAGTATCTGCTGGGGCAGATGGCGCTGCTGGCTCACGCGGTGGCCGAGCTGAAACCGCGGGAGTTCCGCAGCACCAATGGCTTTAAACGGGTCGCGAGCGGTGAGGTGTTGATCCAGCAGGGCGATGCCGCTGATCACGTCTTCGTGATCATCGAGGGGCATGCCGAAGCGTTTGTTGATGGGCACAAGGTCGGCGAAGTGCCCAAGGACGAGATTTTCGGCGCCATGGCGGTGTTCACCGGTGAGCCACGCAATGCGACGGTCATCGCTCGCGAGCCGAGCACGGTGATGCTGATTCCCGGCGAGCAGTTTCTGAGCATGACCCGCACCAATCCGAAGATCGCGCACAGCCTGATTGAGAGCATGGCCCGGCGCATCGGCCAGCTCAATCAGCAGATCACGCAACTGAGTGCAATCAAAGCTCCATGTTGAGTCCCTTGTTTCCGGGGCATTCCAGCCATTTGCACGACTAAATCAAGCAAACGGAAAAACAGTGGTTGACTCGGTAATGAGAATCGCTATGATTATCACAACTGGTCGCGAGATCAGTCGATATTCTGAAAAGCCCTTGGTTCGGACTCTCAGATTATCTCCTCATCAGGCTAATCACGGTTATTTGACCCGGTTTTTACCGGGTCTTTTTTTGCCTGTGGAAAGTCATTGGCCAAATTGTTTGCGCATCTGCACGCAGTAATCCTGCGCGGGCATGGCCGGGGTGTACCAGATGAAATCAGCCATCGCCGCAGTCACTTCAGCGCCCTGCTCGGCCAGCATCAGCACCGTTGGTGCCCGGGCCGCGCCCAGATCCAGCACATGCAGCGGCACGCCAACATCCTTGCGCGCATGCCAGCCCCCCGCCAACAGTAACGCCGGCGTCGGTGCCGCCATCAAGCGTTCGGCCATACGCCGATCCCGCTGTTGTTGAACAGCAAGCATCGCCGGCATCTGTGATTTGGGCAGCAAGCCGCAATGTGAGTCGCTGATCTGTTCGAGCAGCGTGGCTTTTACCAATGCCGCATTGCTGCGAACACCGCTCAGGGCTGGCGACTGGCGGTAGACAGCGCGGATTTCGCCGTCATCCAGATTGGCCGCCAACAGCGGATAGGGTTGCGTGAGGGCAAACCGAACGATCGGTCCATAGAGAGTCCAGTCCCAGCCATCCTGCCAGGCCAACGCGGCGGGAAGATCAGTAGGGGGCGCTGCTGCATGGCGAACCTGGTCAACGTTCGGCTGTTGCTTCGGCGTGAGCATTTCCAGCAGCAGACTGCCCTGAGGACGCTGCTCCCCAAGTGCCTGCAACAGCCACAACTGCGCGGCGTGGTGATCGGCGTTGTCATGCTGCTCGCCGATGATGAGCAGTTGCGGTCCCGACAGACGCGTCAGCAGTTCCTGTGCCGTCAGTATCTGGCCGCTGTGCAGATCACGAATTTCGCCACTGATTGGCGGGGGCGGGGCAACATGCTGACACCCTGCAAGCAGCAACACCGCTAACAACCACATCCCGCGCATACCATCACCTCGATGAGAAATCAGCGGGCGATGATCAGCGGATGCCCACGCTCCGGGTGCGGCTGCACCAATACTTCAAGACCGAACACAGCTTTGAGCGAGTCCGGTCGCAAGACTTGCTGCGGCGTATCCAGCGCCACCGGGCGCCCGCCTTCGAGCAGCAACACCCGATCACAATAGCGCGCCGCCAGATTCAGATCATGCAGGATGACCAGCACCGCCGCGCCACGATCGGCAAACTCGCGCACCGCCTGCAACGTGGTGTGTTGATGCAAGGGATCGAGCATCGAGGTCGGCTCATCCAGCAACAGGGTTTGTCCGGCCTGCCCAGGCCATAGCTGCGCCAGCACCCGCGCCAGATGTACACGCTGGCGCTCGCCGCCCGACAGCGCCAGATAACTGCGCCCGCTCAGATGCCCGGCATCCGCAGCGGCCAGCGCTGCCGCAACGATCTCGTCGTCGCGCGCCCGACCGCTTTGATATGGCAGGCGGCCCATACCGACCACTTCTTCCACGCGGAAGGCAAAATCCAGCGTCGACACCTGCGGCAACACCGCCAGACGCTGGGCGCGCTGCGTACCTGTCCAGTGACTCAGCGCCTTGTCATCGAGCAACACCTCGCCCTCACCCGCAGCCAGTTCACCGCACAACGCACCGAGCAAGGTACTTTTGCCGGCACCGTTCGGCCCGAGCACACCCAGCACCTCACCGGGTTCAAGTTGCAGGGTGACGTCGCTGAGGACTGTCTTGCGCCCGCGACGGATATGCAGATTGTGCGCACGCAGCATCAGGCACGTCCTCGCAGCAGCAAATAGAGGAAGAACGGCGCACCGATAAACGCGGTGACAATACCGATCGGCAACTCCGCCGGCGCCAGCGCCAGCCGCGCCACTAGATCCGCTAGCAACAACAGGCTCGCCCCCGCCAACACTGATGCTGGCAACAGCACCCGGTGATCGGGCCCGGCCAATAAACGCACCAGATGCGGCACCACCAGCCCGACGAAGCCAATCATCCCCGCTGCTGCCACCGCTGCGCCAACACCCAACGCCGTGCAGAACACCAGTTCACGCTTGAGCCGTTCGACATCAATCCCCAGATGCCCGGCTTCTGACTCCCCGAGCAACAGCGCATTCAGCGCTTTGGCACGACGCGGCAGCCACAACGCAACGCCGGTGCTGATGATCAGCAATGGCCACAGCCGCGCATAACTGGCGCCATTGAGGCTGCCCAGATTCCAGAAAGTCAGCGTGCGCAAGGTCGCGTCATCCGCCAGATAGGTGAACAGACCCACCGCCGAGCTTGCCAACGCCGTCAGCGCGATCCCGGCCAGCAGCATGGTAGCGACGTTGGTCTGGCCGTTGCGCCGTCCGAGCCGATAGACCAGCGCCGTCACGCCCAGGCCACCGAGAAACGCGCACGCCGACAACAGGTACGGCCCGAACCACTCCGGCAAACCGCCAAAAAATGACCCGCCGACAATCGCCACCGCCGCACCCAGCGCTGCCCCACTGGAAACCCCGACCAACCCGGGATCGGCCAGCGGATTGCGAAACAAGCCCTGCATCGCCACACCCGACAGTGCCAGCACACCGCCGACGGCCAGGCCGAGCAAGGTACGCGGCAGACGGATCTGCCCGAGAATCAGCTCAGCCTGCTCCAGCCCGTCTGGCGCCACAGGTACGCCGAGCATGCGCAAGGCTGCGCGCAACGTATCGAACAGCGGCAGGCTCACCGGCCCCAGCGCCAATGACAGCCAGATGGCCAGCAAACACAGGAGCGTCAGGCCGATAAACAGGCTTCGAGGTTTGACCAGCGTGGTCATTGGCCGCTCGCGGTCGGGTAGAAACCGTCAGACAAAGTCTTCAGTGCCGCTGGCAAACGTGGTCCAAGCCCGCCGACCAGCAGCGTCGGATCCAGCTCCAGCACCCGTCCGGCCTTGGCCGCACGGCTTGAATTGAGAATGGGGTTTTCCTTGAACAACGCCGCTTTTGCCGCCTCGCCGCTCAACGCGCGATCAGCAAACACCAGCACCTCAGGATCGAGTCCGGCCAGCGATTCCACGGAGAACGGCTTGTAACCGGTATGCGTCGCCAGGTTATGTCCGCCGGCCCGTTGCAGCAGCCAGTCGGCGGCAGTGTCCTTGCCGGCAATCAACGGTTTGCCGCCGGCATGCCCGATCAATACCAGCACACCGGGCGCCTTATGCCTGGCCTGCAAATCGGCGACTCGCGCTTTCTGCGCGGTGAGCTGCTGTTGATAGTTTTCCAGCAACTGCGCCGCCTGCGCTTGCGCGCCCAGCAACTGTCCGAGATGCGTAACGTTTTTTTCCAGGGTCGGCAGATCCGGCTGCGCCGAGAACAGTTCGACCTGAACCTTGGCGCTCTTCACCTGAGCAATAACCGGCGGCGGGCCCATTTCTTCGGTACCGATGAGAATGTCCGGGCGCAGGCTGAGAATGCCTTCAGCCGAGAGGCTGCGTTGATAACCGATGCTTGGCAGCTGCTTCAGCGACTGCGGATGCTGGCTGGTGGTGTCGACCCCGACCAGTTTGGATTCGCCACCCAATGCACTCACCCACTCCGAAAGCGCCCCACCGGCGCTGACCCAACGCTGTGGCAAATCGGCAGCTGTCGCCTGAAGGCTGGCGAGCAGTCCGACACACAGCACAACAACGCGGGTAATCAGGCGCATACGCAGCTTTCCTTGAACAGTTTTCCCGCGCAGCGAACCGGCAGGCCAAGTATCCTTGGCGGCGGCTGCGCACAGTGGGCGAAGGCGGCCATTTGATAATTGTTTGCATTTAAACGTCAAGCTCGGACATTTCCTGAAACGAGCCGACACTTGAGGATAGCCATGAAGTTCTTGTGCGCAGGCGCCGATCTCGCTGAGGCCGGCAGCCGCGGTTTCGACATCGACGGCAACAAACTGTTTGCCGTACGCCGCAATGGTCAGGCCTATGTTTATCTCAACCGTTGCCCGCATCGTGGTGTGGGCCTGGAATGGCATCCCGACCAGTTTCTCGACCCGAGCAACAGCCTGATCCAGTGCGCCACCCACGGCGCACTGTTTCTGATCGAGGACGGTGAATGCGTCGCCGGGCCCTGCGCCGGACAATCCCTGACCGCCATCCCCTGCCGCGAAGATGCCCAAGGGTTGTGGATAGATGTTTAACCGTTGAGCAAAACGTCCAGCCGCCGGTCGATCACCATCTCTTCGTGGTTCAAACGCACGCCGTAGGCCAACACCTCGACCCCGCACGTCACCGCTTCACGCAGGGCATCCGCATAAGCCGAATCGATTTCCTCGGCCGGCCGCACCGCTTCAATCCCGCTGAGATTGACGCAATACAACTGCACCGCACGAATACCGTCACGAGCCAGATGCGCCAGTTCACGCAGATGCTTGGCGCCGCGCTGGGTGACCGCGTCGGGAAACGCCGCCACATTGGTTCCATCGAAGCCTAACGTGACACTCTTCACCTCCACATAAGCCGGGCCGCTCGGGTATTCGAGGCGAAAGTCGATGCGGCTCTTTTCCTGGCCGTACGGCACTTCGCGTTTAAGTGCCGTAAAGCCGTTCAACTCGCTGATGACTCCGGCTTGCAGCGCCTCTTCGACCAGCGCATTGGCGCGCCCGGTGTTCACACAGAACAGCCGCCCTTGCGGGGTTTCGCCGATTTCCCATGTGCCGGGCAGCTTGCGTTTCGGGTCGTTTGAGCGACTGAACCACACCTGCCCGCCCTCGACCTGACAATTCAGCATCGAACCGGTGTTCGGGCAGTGCAGGGTCAACAACTTGCCATTGACCGTTTCAACATCCGCCAGAAAACGTTTGTAGCGGCGAATCAACCGCGCCTCTTCCAGAGCCGGATAAAAGCGCATCAGCCTTGCCAGCTCTTCAGGCCGCGAGCGATGCGCTCCACCGCTTCCTGTAAGCGAGGGAGGTTTTGCGTGTAAGCAAAACGCACATGGTGGCTGGCCTGATAACGGCCGAAATCCAGCCCCGGGGTGAAGGCAACGTGCTCGGTTTCGAGGAAATGTCGGCAGAACGCGAAGGCATCACCGCCGAACTGGCTGATATCGGCGTACAAGTAGAACGCACCTTCAGGCTCGACGGCGATGTTGAACCCCAACTCGCGCAACGCCGGCAGCAGGAAGTCGCGGCGGCGGCCAAATTCGGCGCGGCGCTCTTCGAGGATGGCGATAGTGTCCGGCTCGAAACAGGCCAGTGCGGCGTACTGCGCCATGCTCGGGGCGCTGATGTAGAGGTTCTGTGCGAGCTTTTCCAGCTCACTGACCGCCGCGTCCGGCGCCACCAGCCAGCCGAGACGCCAGCCGGTCATGCCGAAATACTTGGAAAAACTGTTGAGGACAAAGGCGCTGTCATCGACTTCCAGCACGCTGGCGGCATCGGTGCCGTAAGTCAGACCGTGGTAGATCTCGTCCACCACCAGATGCCCGTGGCGCGCCTTGATCGCTGTGGATAACCCGGCCAGTTCATCGCGGGTCAGAATGGTGCCGGTCGGGTTGGCCGGCGACGCCACCAACGCACCGACGCTATCGTGATCCCAATGCCGCGCCACCAGATCCGGGGTCAGTTGGTAACGCACCTCCGGCCCGACCGGAACCAGTTGCGCCGCGCCTTCGACCAGACGCAGGAAGTGCCGGTTGCACGGGTAGCCCGGATCCGCCAGCAGCCAGTGTTTGCCCGGATCGACCAGCAAGGCACTGGCCAGCAACAGCGCACCGGAGCCACCCGGGGTGATCAGGATCCGCCGCGGATCAATGTTCAGGCCGTAACGCGATTGATAGAACCCGGAAATTGCCTCGCGCAGCTCGGGAATGCCGCGTGCGGCGGTGTAGCGCGTCTTGCCCGCCGTCAGCGCCGCTTGCCCGGCACGGATGATCGGCTCGGCCGTGGTGAAGTCCGGCTCGCCGATTTCCAGGTGGATCACGTCGTGACCTTCGGCCTGCAGTTCGTTGGCCCGCGCCAGCAGCGCCATCACATGGAACGGTTCGATCGCACGACTGCGCGCACTGTAGGGCTGAGCCATTGGCCTTCCTTCGACGGGGAAAAAGAAACGATTCTAACCATCTGCCGGAACGAGCGAGAACCCATCGCGGTCACAGCCTCAAGAACGCTGGACTGTAACGATATGAGCGTACGCTCCAGGATTGACTAAAATCAGTGATTGAACAGGCTTTCAACAGCGCCAGACACGGCTTGCCAAACATCTGCAAGCGCCACCCGCCGGGGCCTCGACATCCGGGAGTAGCGCGGGCCGAATTGATCTGGTAAGTTCGCCCGCTTGCAGCCGCAGGGCCGGCAGGTGTCGGTGATGGAGCAATCCTGCGCAATGGATTACAAGAGTAGAGGCGGTCCATTTCATGCCCACCCAAGCAAAGCAACAGCAGCAAGCGACGATCAGCGGCTTCGAACCTTACGTTCCGAAGGCCGGCGAAGAGTACATGGGCGCCCCCATGCGCGCGCACTTCACCAAGATCCTGAACAAGTGGAAACAGGACTTGATGCAGGAAGTCGACCGTACTGTTGATCACATGAAAGACGAAGCGGCCAACTTCCCTGACCCGGCCGACCGTGCCAGCCAGGAAGAAGAATTCGCCCTCGAGCTGCGCGCCCGCGACCGCGAGCGCAAGTTGATCAAGAAGATCGACAAGACCCTCGAACTGATCCAGGACGAAGAGTACGGCTGGTGTGAATCCTGCGGCATCGAGATCGGCGTCAAGCGCCTCGAAGCCCGTCCTACCGCCGATCTGTGCATCGACTGCAAGACCCTGGCGGAAATCAAGGAAAAGCAGGTCGGCAAGTAATCTCGACCTGAACGAAAAACGGAGCGTGCGAACGCTCCGTTTTTGTTTCTGCCTTTTGCCTTTGCCTTTTTGCCTTGCTTTTGTGGGAGGGGCTTGCTCCCGAATGCGGCCGGCCATTCAACATCCAGGTTGTCTGAACTGACGCTTTCGCGAGCAAGCCCGCTCCCACAGGGGTAATCTGCGCGAATCCTGAAAAGTTATATTGTCCACATGACTGCCAAAACCGCCCCCGCCTACATCGGCCGCTTCGCCCCGACCCCCAGTGGCCACCTGCACTTCGGCTCGCTGGTCGCTGCCCTCGCTTCTTATCTCGACGCGCGCGCGGTCGGCGGGCGCTGGCTGGTGCGCATGGAAGATCTCGATCCGCCCCGGGAGGAACCCGGCGCGCAGGCGGCGATTCTCAAGGCGCTGGAAAGCTACGGTTTCGAATGGGACGGCGAGATGGTGCGCCAGAGTGATCGGCACGACGCCTACGCCGAAGTTCTCAACAGTCTGTTCAACCACGGCCTGGCCTACGCCTGCACCTGTTCGCGCAAACAGCTGGAGCCGTACCACGGCATTTACCCGGGCTTGTGCCGCAACGCCGGCCATGAGCAGCAAGAGGCGGCGATCCGCCTGCGCGTGCCGGAGCTGGAATACCACTTCATCGACCGCGTGCAGGGCGAGTTTCGCCAGCATCTGGGGCGCGAAGTCGGCGATTTCGTGATTCGCCGCCGCGATGGCCTCTACGCCTATCAACTGGCCGTGGTGCTGGATGACGCCTGGCAAGGCATCACCGACATCGTGCGCGGCGCCGACCTGCTCGACTCCACGCCGCGCCAGCTCTACCTGCAAGAACTGCTGGGCCTGCGCCAGCCGCGCTATCTGCACCTGCCATTGATCACGCAGCCGGACGGCAACAAGCTCGGCAAATCCTACCGTTCGCCGCCGCTTGAGGCCGATCAAGCCACCCCGCTGTTGCTGCGGGCCCTGCGTGCACTGGGGCAAAAACCAGGCGCCGAGCTTGAACACGCCTCACCGCAGGAATTGCTCAACTGGGGCGCAGCCCACTGGGATGCATCGAAGATCCCGCGCACACTGACCCTGCCCGAAGCGCAACTGCAATGACGACACTTGCAGTCGCGCCGCCATCCGTTACCATCGCCGCACGTTTTCGGGCACGCGCATAAAAAAGAGAGGCCGGGATGTACATCTATCGCTTGGTCCTGCTTCTGGTCGTGGGAATCTATCTGTTTTCGCCAGCCATCATGGATTGGTGGATCGACGCCACGGGCGCCTGGTATCGGCCGTATCTGCTCTGGTTGATCCTGATTGTCGTGACCTTCATCCTGCAGAGCCAAAAAGATGCCGATGAGCTTTAGCCTGACCCAGATGATCCTGATCAGTGCCGCGTACCTGGCGGTGCTGTTCGGCGTTGCCTGGATCAGTGAACGGGGCATGATCCCGCGGGCGATCATTCGCCACCCGCTGACCTACACCCTGTCGCTGGGGGTCTATGCCAGTGCCTGGGCGTTTTATGGCACGGTGGGGCTGGCCTATCAGTACGGCTATGGCTTTCTCTCCAGTTATCTCGGGGTCTCCGGCGCGTTTCTGCTGGCACCGGTGCTGCTGTATCCGATCCTGAAAATCACCCGCACCTATCAACTGTCGTCGCTGGCGGACCTGTTCGCTTTCCGCTTTCGCAGCACCTGGGCCGGCGCGCTGACCACGATCTTCATGCTGATCGGCGTACTGCCGTTGCTGGCGCTGCAGATTCAGGCGGTGGCCGATTCCATCGGCATCCTCACCGGCGAGCCGATCCAGAGCCGCGTCGCGCTGGCGTTCTGTGCGCTGATCATTCTGTTCACGATTTTCTTCGGCTCCCGGCATATCGCCACCCGCGAGAAACACGAAGGACTGGTGTTCGCGATTGCCTTCGAATCGGTGATCAAACTGATCGCCCTCGGCGGCGTCGGCCTGTATGCGTTGTACGGCGTGTTCGACGGCCCGCAACAGCTTGAGCTGTGGCTGCTGCAAAACCAGACCGCCCTCGCCGCGTTGCACACGCCGCTGCAGGAAGGACCGTGGCGCACGCTGTTGCTGGTGTTCTTCGCCTCGGCGATCGTGATGCCACACATGTATCACATGACCTTCACGGAAAACCTCAATCCGCGCTCGCTGGTCAGTGCCAGCTGGGGCCTGCCGCTGTTCCTGTTGCTGATGAGTCTGGCGGTGCCGTTGATTCTCTGGGCCGGCCTGAAACTCGGCGCCACCACCGATCCGGAATATTTCACCCTCGGCATCGGCATTGCCGCCAACAGCAAACCACTGGCCCTGCTGGCGTACGTCGGCGGATTGTCGGCCGCCAGTGGCCTGATCATCGTCACCACGCTGGCGCTGTCGGGTATGGCGCTGAACCACCTGGTGCTGCCGCTGTACCAGCCGCCGGCCGAAGGCAATATCTATCGCTGGCTGAAGTGGACCCGCCGGGCGCTGATCGTGGCGATCATCATGGCCGGTTTCTGCTTTTATCTGATGCTCGGCGCCGGGCAGGACCTGGCCAACCTCGGCATCGTCGCCTTCGTCGCGACCCTGCAATTCCTGCCCGGCGTGCTCTCGGTGCTGTACTGGCCGACCGCCAACCGGCGCGGCTTTATCGCCGGTCTGATGGCGGGGATTCTGGTGTGGGTGGTGACCATGCTGTTGCCGCTGGTCGGCAATCTGCAGGGTTTCTACATTCCGCTGCTGAACATGATCTACGTGCTGGACGACACCAGTTGGCACATGGCGGCCATCGCCTCGCTGGCGGCCAACGTGCTGATGTTCACCCTGATTTCGCTGTTCACCAACGCCAGCCCGGAAGAAGCCAGCGCCGCCGAAGCCTGCGCGGTGGATAACGTGCGTCGTCCGCAGCGTCGCGAACTGCACGCCGCCTCGCCCCAGGAGTTCGCTACGCAACTGGCGAAACCGCTGGGCGCCAAGGCGGCGCAGAAAGAAGTCGAGCAAGCCCTGCGCGACCTCTATCTGCCGTTCGACGAACGCCGTCCTTATGCCTTACGCCGCTTGCGCGACCGTATCGAAGCCAACCTCTCCGGCCTGATGGGGCCGAGCGTGGCGCAGGACATGGTCGAAACCTTCCTGCCGTACAAGGCTGGCGGCGAGAACTATGTAACCGAAGACATCCACTTCATCGAAAGCCGCCTCGAGGACTACCACTCGCGCCTCACCGGGCTGGCCGCCGAACTCGACGCCCTGCGCCGCTACCACCGCCAGACCCTGCAGGAGCTGCCGATGGGCGTCTGCTCGCTGGCCAAGGATCAAGAGATCCTGATGTGGAACAAGGCCATGGAAGAACTCACCGGCATCGCCGCGCAACGGGTGGTCGGCTCGCGCCTGAGCACCATCGCCGATCCGTGGAAGCAACTGCTGCAAGGCTTCATCAACCTGCCCGACGAACACTTGCACAAACAGCACCTGGCCCTCGACGGCCAGACCCGCTGGCTCAATCTGCACAAAGCCGCGATCGATGAACCGTTGGCCCCGGGCAACAGCGGCCTGGTGCTGTTGGTGGAAGACCTGACCGAAACGCAGATGCTCGAAGACAAACTGGTGCACTCCGAACGCCTGGCGAGCATTGGCCGACTGGCGGCGGGTGTGGCCCATGAAATCGGCAACCCGATCACCGGCATCGCCTGTCTGGCGCAGAACCTGCGCGAAGAGCGTGAAGAAGACGGCGAGCTGACGGAAATCAGCGGGCAGATCCTCGAACAGACCAAGCGTGTGTCGCGCATCGTGCAGTCGCTGATGAGCTTCGCCCACGCTGGTAGCCACCAGCACAGCGACGAACCGGTTTGTCTGGCCGAAGTCGCGCAGGATGCGATTGGCCTGCTGGCGCTGAACCGGCGCAACTTCGAAGTGCAGTTCTACAACCTGTGCGACCCCGATCACTGGGTCGAAGGCGATCCGCAGCGGCTCGCCCAGGTGCTGATCAATCTGCTCTCCAACGCCCGTGACGCTTCGCCTGCAGGCAGCGCGGTGCGGGTCAAGAGTGAAGCCGGCGAACACACGGTCGATCTGATCGTCGAGGACGAAGGCAGTGGTATTCCGCAGAACATCATGGATCGATTGTTCGAACCTTTCTTCACCACCAAGGATCCTGGCGAAGGCACCGGTCTGGGCCTTGCACTGGTCTATTCCATCGTTGAAGAGCATTATGGACAAATCACCATCGACAGCCCGGCTGATGTACAAAGCCAGCGCGGCACCCGTATCCGGGTGACCTTACCGCGTCATGTCGAAGCGACGTCCGCTGTGAACTGAGACCGTCGAGAGTATCGAATCAATGCCGCACATTTTGATCGTCGAAGACGAAACCATTATCCGCTCCGCCTTGCGCCGCCTGCTGGAACGTAACCAGTATCAGGTCAGCGAAGCCGGTTCTGTGCAGGAAGCACAAGAACGCTTCAGTATTCCCACATTCGATCTGATCGTCAGCGACCTGCGCCTGCCTGGCGCCCCCGGTACCGAGCTGATCAAGCTTGGCCAGGGCAAACCGGTGCTGATCATGACCAGCTACGCCAGCCTGCGCTCGGCGGTCGACTCGATGAAGATGGGCGCGGTGGACTACATCGCCAAGCCTTTCGATCACGATGAAATGCTCCAGGCCGTCGCGCGGATCCTGCGTGATCACCAGTCGGCGCCTGCCGCTGGCGAAGCCGTTGTCGGCAAACCGGCCAATGGCAGCAGCAAGTCCGCCGTCGACAACAGCAACGGTGAAATCGGCATCATCGGTTCGTGCCCGCCGATGCAGGATCTGTACAGCAAGATCCGCAAGGTTGCGCCAACTGATTCCAATGTATTGATTCAGGGCGAGTCCGGTACCGGTAAGGAACTGGTGGCCCGCGCCCTGCACAACCTGTCCAAGCGTGCCAAGGCACCGATGATTTCGGTGAACTGCGCAGCCATCCCGGAAAGCCTGATCGAGTCGGAACTGTTCGGCCACGAAAAAGGCGCGTTCACTGGCGCCAGCGCCGGTCGCGCCGGTCTGGTGGAAGCGGCGGACGGCGGCACGCTGTTCCTCGACGAGATCGGCGAACTGCCTCTGGAAGCCCAGGCCCGCCTGCTGCGCGTGCTGCAGGAAGGCGAAATTCGCCGTGTGGGTTCGGTGCAGTCGCAAAAAGTCGATGTGCGTTTGATCGCCGCGACCCACCGCGACCTCAAGAGCCTGGCGAAAATCGGCCAGTTCCGTGAAGACCTGTATTACCGCCTGCACGTGATTGCTCTGAAATTGCCGGCCCTGCGCGAACGTGGCGCCGACGTCAACGAAATCGCCACCGCGTTCCTCGCTCGCCAGAGTGCGCGCATCAACCGTACCGACCTGAAATTTGCCGCCGATGCCGAACAGGCCATCCGGCATTATTCCTGGCCAGGTAACGTGCGCGAGCTGGAAAACGCGGTCGAGCGCGCGGTGATCCTGAGCGAAAGCCCGGAAATCTCTGCCGACCTGCTGGGCATCGACATCGAGCTGAGCGACCTGGAAGACGACGAATTCATCGGCTTGCCCGCACAAACCGCGGGTAACACCAGCAACAGCAGCCATGAGCCGACGGAAGACCTGTCGCTGGAAGACTACTTCCAGCACTTCGTTCTCGAGCATCAGGACCACATGACCGAGACCGAACTGGCGCGCAAACTGGGCGTCAGCCGCAAGTGCCTGTGGGAACGCCGCCAGCGCCTGGGTATTCCACGGCGCAAGACCGGGGTCACCAGCGAGAGCTGAACGTTACCTGTCGAGTGTGCGGGTAACGCTTGAGGATGTGAAAAAACTGTTACCTCAGTCCTTTCACGTAACAGAAGCCGGGGTTATCGGTAACGAAACCCCGGCTTTTTTTCGCCCCGAGAATACCGTTATATCGACCTAACCCCTTGTTTTATTGGGTTTCGCAAAAGTTGGCACGGCACCTGCTATATGTTTGGTACAAGAACAATAACAAGCAATGCACAAGACAATAAAAATAAGACGAATCGACTCACGCACAATAAAAACAAGACGGCGAGAGGCGCAGCTAACTGATTCTTTTGGAGAGGCGTTGTATTTGGGGCTAGCCCCACGACCAGGCCGAGAACAACAAAAACTGTCCTAAGACAGAGCCTGTACTGGTTGGATCGCAAGATCACTGCAACACAGCGACCAAAGCAATCCGTTTGCTCTTGGCTCCCGATTGGGAGGGTCATGAAGGAACAGCTTCATGGCGAGGGCACTCAACAAAAACAAGAAGCCCGAATCAATAATAAAAAGAGCACGCAACTACTTCTGGGGGAGCTTCGGCTCCCCTTGTAGTTTCTGTCTTCCGGCAAATTCCCCCCGTTTCTACCCTGCTCGATGCCTGTAGCCTGCGGCTTGCAGCGCAAATCTTCTGCGTCCTACACCATCCCCCGACTAAATGCTAGAATCTGCGCCCATCATGCGGTCATTCTTTGGTATGGCCGAACATTCCTTCAAACAGTGCATCCCATGCTGAAGAAGCTGTTCCAGTCATTCCGGTCTCCCGTGCGTCGTACGCAACACATCCGCAGCACCCCTGAAGTGCTCAACAGCGGCCAACACTCGCTGCAAAAAGGGCAATTCAGCCGCTATGCGGTCAATATCGTCGAACGCCTGCAGGGCGCCGGCTACCAGGCCTATCTGGTCGGTGGTTGCGTGCGTGACATGCTGTTGGGCATCACGCCCAAGGACTTCGACGTCGCCACCAGTGCCACCCCCGAGCAAGTCCGTGCCGAATTCCGCAATGCGCGGATCATCGGTCGCCGCTTCAAACTGGTGCATATCCATTTCGGTCGCGAAATCATCGAAGTCGCGACCTTCCGCGCCAATCACCCGGTCAATGAAGATGACGAAGACAGCAACCAGTCTTCGCGCAACGAGAGCGGGCGGATTCTGCGCGACAACGTCTACGGCACCCTGGAAGAAGACGCGCAACGCCGCGACTTCACCATCAACGCCCTGTATTACGATCCGGTCAGCGAGCGCATTCTCGATTACGCCAACGGCGTACACGACATCCGCAATCACCTGATCCGTCTGATCGGCGATCCGAAGCAGCGTTACCAGGAAGACCCGGTGCGCATGCTGCGGGCCGTGCGTTTCGCCGCCAAGCTCAATTTCGGTATCGAGAAGCACACCGTGCAGCCGATCCGCGAGCTGGCGCCGATGCTGCGCGAGATTCCGTCCGCTCGTCTGTTCGAGGAAGTGCTCAAGCTGTTCCTCTCCGGCCACGGCGCGATCACCTTCGAGATGCTGGTCGATCTGCAACTGTTCGCCCCGCTGTTCCCGGCCAGCGCCGACGCACTCGAGCACAACCCGGAATACACGCACACGCTGATCAGCGAAGCGTTGACCAACACCGACCTGCGCATCAAGCAGAACAAACCGGTGACCCCGGCGTTCCTGTTTGCCGCCCTGCTTTGGCCTGCCCTGCCGGCCCGCGTGTTGCGTCTGCAGGAACGTGGCATGCCGCCGATTCCGGCGATGCAGGAAGGTGCGCACGAGTTGATTGCGGAACAGTGCCAGCGCATCGCCATTCCGAAGCGCTTCACCATGCCGATCCGCGAGATCTGGGACATGCAGGAACGCCTGCCACGCCGCAGCGGCAAACGCGCCGACCTGCTGCTGGACAATCCACGCTTCCGCGCCGGTTACGACTTTCTGCTGCTGCGTGAAAGCGCTGGCGAGCAGACTGACGGTCTCGGCGAATGGTGGACGGAT
Source organism: Pseudomonas sp. MWU16-30322 (assembly GCF_020515535.1). Classification (NCBI taxonomy): domain Bacteria; kingdom Pseudomonadati; phylum Pseudomonadota; class Gammaproteobacteria; order Pseudomonadales; family Pseudomonadaceae; genus Pseudomonas; species Pseudomonas sp. MWU16-30322. Next base: position 328,152 of record NZ_JAIWYL010000009.1, on the reverse strand, counting down.
TATCAGGACGCCAACGACAGCGAACGTCGCGACATGATCCGCGACCTCAGCGGCAAAGGTGATGACGCCAGCGGCGCGCCGCGCAAACGTCGCCGCAGCAGCGGCTCCAAGCGCAAGCGCGCCGGGGCTCCGAGCGCATCGGGCGAATAAGGCATGGAACGCATCTATATCGGCCTGGGCAGCAACCTCGCTGACCCGGCCGAACAATTGCGCAGCGCGCTAAACGCGCTGGGGCAGTTGCCACAGACAGCCCTCGCTGGCGTCTCGGCGTTCTATCAGAGCGATTCACTGCTGCCAGGGCAACCGCGTTACACCAACGCGGTCGCTGCCCTCGACAGTGACCTCGCGCCGCTGGACCTGCTCGATGCGCTGCAAGCCATCGAGAACGATCAGGGCCGCGAGCGACTGGAACGCTGGGGGCCGCGCACGCTGGATCTGGATATCCTGTTGTTCGGCGATCGCCTGATCGACCAGCCACGGCTGAAAGTCCCGCACTATCAGATTCAGGAACGAGCGTTCGTTCTGTATCCCCTGGCCGAACTTGCGCCCGCAGATCTGCGCCTGGCCGATGGCCGCACCCTCGCCGATCTGCTCGCCGCCTGCCCGTTCGTCGGCCTTGAACGCCTCTCCCACGCCTGAAAATAGTCCCCCCTGTGGGAGCGGGCTTGCTCGCGAAAGCGTCGAGTCAGTCACTCAATCAGTCAACTGACACAGCGCTTTCGCGAGCAAGCCCGCTCCCACATTGAGTATTCCAAATCTGATTTTTTGTCGGACAAAAAACCCGTCAATCAGCCCTGCCGCACCGCTGAATCGCATCAGTAACGCCGGTAACACTCCCCTCGTAACAATGCGGTAACACACGCAATTGACTTCCGCTTGGCTCCTCACGACTATAGGCGTCCCGCTGCCGCCAACCCGGCACATACGGGCGCAATCCAGGCCTTATAAGCACGACAAAAGACCGTGCGCCTGAGTAGACGAAGAATCACGCGCGTTACTCGCAGTAGTTTCCAGAGCGCCTGAACGAGGATTTTTTACATGCCAGCCATCACCCTGACCACGCTCCAGAGCCTCAAGCAGAAAGGTGAAAAGATCACCATGCTGACCTGCTATGACGCGACCTTCGCCCACGCCTGCAACGAGGCCGGTGTCGAAGTGCTGCTGGTGGGCGACTCCCTCGGCATGGTTCTGCAAGGTCACGACAGCACCCTGCCGGTGACCATCGCAGAAATGGCCTACCACACCGCCTGCGTCAAACGCGGCAACACCGACGCCCTGATCCTGGCCGACCTGCCGTTCATGGCCAACGCCACTATTGAGCAAACCCTGACCAACAGCGCCATGCTGATGCAGGCCGGCGCGCACATGATCAAGGTCGAAGGTGCGCTGTGGCTGGCGGAGTCGATCCGCTTGCTGGCCGAACGCGGTGTGCCGGTCTGCGCACACATGGGCCTGACCCCACAGGCCGTGAACATTCTTGGCGGCTATAAAGTGCAGGGCCGCAACGAGAACCAGGCGCGGCAGATGCGTGCCGACGCGATCTCGCTGGAGCAGGCTGGCGCAGCCATGCTGCTGCTCGAATGCGTGCCGAGCGAACTGGCTGCGGAAATCAGCCAGGCCGTGAAGATTCCGGTCATCGGCATCGGCGCCGGTAGCGATACCGACGGCCAGGTACTGGTGCTGCACGACATGCTCGGCCTGTCGATCACCGGTCGCGTGCCGAAATTCGTGAAGAACTTCATGAACGGCCAAGACAGCATCCAGTCAGCATTGAAGGCTTATGTTAATGAAGTCAAAGCCGTCACGTTCCCTGGCATCGAACACGGATTCTCTGCATGAACACCGTTAAAACCGTACGCGAACTGCGCGCCGCCGTGGCCCGCGCCCGCAGTGAAGGCAAGCGCATCGGCTTCGTGCCGACCATGGGCAACCTGCACAGCGGCCATGTCGCGCTGATCACCAAAGCCACCCAGCGCGTGGACTTCGTGGTCGCGAGCATTTTCGTCAACCCGCTGCAGTTCGGCGCCGGCGAAGACCTCGACAAGTACCCGCGCACCCTGGCGGCGGATCAGGAAAAGCTGCTGCAAGCCGGCTGCCATTTGCTGTTCGCCCCGACCGTCGAAGAGATGTACCCCGACGGCATGGCCGGGCAGACCCGGGTCAGCGTGCCGCAACTGTCTGAAGGCCTGTGCGGCGCCAGCCGTCCGGGGCACTTCGAGGGCGTGGCGACGGTGGTCAGCAAGCTGTTCAACATGGTTCAACCGGATCTGGCGATCTTCGGCCAGAAGGACTTCCAGCAGCTGGCGGTGATCCGCGCGCTGGTGCATGACCTGAACATGCCAATCCAGATCATCGGTGAACCGACCGTGCGTGCGGCCGATGGCCTGGCGCTGTCGTCGCGCAACGGTTTCCTCAGCGAAGATCAACGTGCCGTGGCCCCGGTGGTCTATCGCACCCTGAGCGCGATTGCCGAGTCGATCAAGAAGGGTGAGCGTGACTACCCGGCGCTGATCGCTACGCAGGTGCAACAGCTGGAAGCCGCAGGCCTGCGTCCGGATTACCTGGAAATCCGCCACGCCCTGACCTTGCGTCCGGCTACGGCAGAGGACCGCGATCTGGTGATTCTGGTGGCCGCGTTCCTCGGCACCACGCGGTTGATCGACAACCTGCACCTGAACCTCGATAGCCCGACTTAAAAAACAGCGCAATACCCCCTGTAGGAGTGAGCCTGCTCGCGATGAGGGCCTGACTTTCGACACCATTGTTGAATGCCAGTCCGCTATCGCGAGCAGGCTCACTCCTACAGTGTTTTTCAGTGTTCTGAAATTTGCATTTCAAGCCATATTGCCGCCCCCAAAGCCTTCGGGCACACTGCCCGCCGTTTGCTTCCAACCCGGGAAATCCCTCATGCACGCCATCATGCTCAAGGCCAAGTTGCACCGCGCCGAAGTCACTCATGCGGTACTCGATTACGAAGGTTCCTGCGCCATTGATGGCGAGTGGCTGGACTTGTCCGGCATCCGTGAGTACGAGCAGATCCAGATCTATAACGTCGACAATGGCGAGCGCTTCACCACCTACGCGATTCGTGGCGAAGAAGGTTCGCGGATGATTTCGGTCAATGGCGCAGCCGCGCATAAAGCCAAGGTCGGCGACCGCGTGATCATTTGCGCCTACGCCCATTACAGCGAAGCGGAACTGCTGAATTTCAAGCCGCGCATGCTGTACATGGCGCCGGGCAATGAGCTCAGCCACACCAGCAACGCCATTCCGGTTCAGGTGGCCTGAGCCGCTTCGACGCGCCACTCCCCTTCCGTTGGTCGGCTTGTTCCCGGTATTGATGTTAAAAAAGTACAGGGAACAGGTCAGAAGAAGTCAAGACAGATCGCAGCGTGAGGTTTACTGTATTCGCCCTGCGTTGAAAAATCGTGTCGACGCATTTGACCCTCGCCCAAACATGGCGTATCGGTCTGTTCTGTGTTCAAAAGGCCGTTCAAGTAAAAAGGAAAACCGCAGCGATGGCGTACTACCGCACTCCTCATGACGTTACCGCTCTGCCTGCCTGGCAGGCGTTGAAAGATCACCGCCAAGCCATGCAGGATTTCAGCATGCGCGAAGCCTTCAACGCCGATCCGCAGCGCTTCAATCAGTTCACTCTCAGCAGCTGCGGACTGTTTCTCGATTATTCGAAGAACCTGATCAACGCCGAGACCCGCAATCTGCTGGTGGGTCTGGCCAATGAAGTCGATCTGAAAGGCGCGATCAAAGCGCTGTTCGACGGCGAAATCGTCAACGCCTCCGAAGGCCGCCCGGCGCTGCACACCGCCCTGCGCCGTCCGGTCGGCGACAAGCTGTCGGTCAACGGCGTCAACGTGATGCCGGAAGTGCACAAGGTGCTGAACCAGATCACGGATCTGGTCGGCCGCATCCACGACGGCCTGTGGCGTGGTTACACCGAGAAGCCGATCACTGACGTGGTCAACATCGGCATCGGTGGTTCGTTCCTCGGCCCGGAGCTGGTCTCCGAAGCGCTGCTGTCCTACGCGCAGAAAGGCGTGCGTTGCCACTATCTGGCGAACATCGACGGCAGTGAGTTCCACGAGCTGACGCAAAAACTGCGCGCCGAAACCACGCTGTTCATCGTTTCGTCGAAGTCCTTCAACACCCTCGAAACCCTGAAGAACGCTCAGGCCGCCCGCGCCTGGTATCTGGCTCAGGGTGGTTCGGAAGCCGAGCTGTATCGCCACTTCATCGCGGTGTCGAGCAACAACGCTGCTGCAGTCGCGTTCGGTATCCGTGAAGAAAACATCTTCCCGATGTGGGACTGGGTCGGCGGTCGTTACTCGCTGTGGTCGGCCATCGGTCTGCCGATTGCCCTGGCCATCGGCATGTCCAACTTCAAGGAACTGCTGTCCGGTGCCTACACCATGGACCAGCATTTCCAGAGCGCCCCGTTCGAACAGAACATGCCGGTGCTGCTGGCCCTGCTCGGCGTGTGGTATGGCAACTTCTGGGGCGCGCAAAGCCACGCGATTCTGCCGTACGACCACTACCTGCGTAACATCACCAAGCACTTGCAACAGCTGGACATGGAATCCAACGGCAAGAGCGTGCGTCAGGACGGCACCCCGGTGTCGACCGATACCGGCCCGGTGATCTGGGGTGGCGTCGGCTGCAACGGTCAGCACGCCTATCACCAGTTGCTGCACCAGGGCACCCAACTGATCCCGGCCGATTTCATCGTGCCGATCGTCAGCTTCAACCCGGTCTCCGATCACCATCAGTGGCTGTACGCCAACTGCTTGTCGCAAAGCCAGGCGCTGATGCTCGGCAAGACCCTGCCGGAAGCCGAGGCCGAACTGCGCGACAAAGGCATGAGCGAAGAACAGGTGCACAAACTCGCACCGCACAAGGTGATCCCGGGCAACCGTCCGAGCAACACCATCGTGGTCGAGCGCATCAGCCCGCGTCGTCTGGGTGCGCTGGTCGCCATGTATGAACACAAAGTGTTCGTGCAGAGCGTGGTCTGGGGCATCAACGCCTTCGACCAGTGGGGCGTGGAACTGGGCAAGGAACTGGGCAAAGGCGTTTACAACCGTCTGGTCGGCAGCGATGAAACCACCGCTGACGATGCTTCTACCCAGGGCCTGATCAACTACTTCCGCGGTCGTCACCGCGGGTGATTTGATGGCGCGGCCCACAGGTTTTGGTTCGCCGGATCCTGTGGGAAAAAAATCCCTTGTAGGAGTGAGCCTGCTCGCGATCGCGGGGTATCAATCAGCATTGATGTTGAATGACACACCGTGATCGCGAGCAGGCTCACTCCTACAGTTGTTTTAGGGGGTATTCAAAATCAGGCTCAAACATCAGATTCCTGATGCGGCTTGAACCCTTGGCCCTCTCGGCGCATCTTTATTCCTGTCGCACAACAAGAATAAGGAACCGTCATGTTCGATATCAGCACGTTCCCCAAAGCCGATGCCGTCCGCCGGGCTGCGCAGTTGAGTCAGGACGACTATAAGCGTCTGTACCGCGAATCCATTGAACACCCCAGCGCCTTCTGGGCCGAACAGGCCACCCGTTTCCTCGACTGGAGCACACCGTGGCAGACCGTGCAGCGCTACGACCTGAAAACCGGTGAAGCGTCCTGGTTTGCCGGCGGCCAACTGAACGTCAGCTACAACTGCATCGACCGTCACCTCGCCCAGCGCGGCGAGCAGACCGCGATTCTCTGGGAAGGCGACGACCCTGCCGAATCGGCGCAGATCACCTACAGAAAACTCCACCATCACGTCTGCCGCCTGGCCAATGTGCTGAAAAGCCGTGGGGTGAAAAAAGGCGATCGGGTGTGCATCTACATGCCGATGATCCCCGAGGCGGCCTACGCCATGCTCGCCTGCGCGCGGATCGGCGCGATTCACTCGGTGGTGTTCGGCGGCTTCTCCCCGGACTCATTACGTGACCGAATCCTCGACGCAGACTGCCGCACCGTGATCACCGCCGATGAAGGCGTGCGCGGCGGCAAGTTCGTGCCACTCAAGCACAACGTCGACAAGGCCCTGCAAAGTTGCCCGGACGTCAGCACCGTCGTCGTAGTCGAACGCAGCCAAGGCCAGGTCGATTGGGTCGAGGGCCGTGATCTCTGGTATCACCAGGCCGTGCGTGACGTCAGCGACGATTGCCCGCCAGAACCGATGGACGCCGAAGATCCGCTGTTCATCCTCTACACCTCCGGCAGCACCGGCAAACCCAAAGGTGTGCTGCACACCACCGGCGGCTACCTGCTGCAAGCGGCGATGACCTTCAAGTACGTGCTCGATTACCGCGATGGCGAAGTGTTCTGGTGCACCGCCGACGTCGGCTGGGTGACCGGCCACAGTTACATCGTCTACGGCCCGCTGGCCAACGGTGCGACCACGCTGATCTTCGAAGGCGTGCCAAGTTATCCGAGCACTTCGCGCTTCTGGCAGGTGATCGACAAACACCACGTCAACATCTTCTACACCGCGCCGACCGCCCTGCGCGCGTTGATGCGCGAAGGTGCCGGGCCGTTGCAGGAAACGTCGCGCCAAAGCCTCAGATTACTCGGCAGTGTCGGTGAGCCAATCAACCCGGAAGCGTGGGAATGGTATTTCAACGTGGTCGGCGAACAGCGCTGCCCGATTGTCGATACCTGGTGGCAGACCGAAACCGGCGGGATCATGCTCAGCCCGCTGGTCAGTGCGCAACGCATCAAGCCGGGTTGCGCCACGCAGCCAATGTTCGGCGTGCAACCGGTGCTGCTCGACGAGCACGGCAAGGAAATCAAAGGCGCCGGCAGTGGCGTGCTGGCGATCAAGTCCAGCTGGCCGGCGCAGATCCGCAGCGTCTACGGCGATCCGCAACGCATGGTCGACACCTACTTCAAGCCCTACCCCGGCTACTACTTCACCGGTGATGGCGCACGCCGCGACGAAGACGGCGATTACTGGATCACCGGGCGCATCGATGACGTGATCAACGTCTCCGGCCACCGCATCGGCACCGCCGAAGTGGAAAGCGCGCTGGTGCTGCACGACAGCATCGCCGAGGCCGCCGTGGTCGGTTACCCGCACGACGTCAAAGGCCAGGGCATCTACGCCTTCGTCACGCCCATGAACGGCTTCGAGCCGAGCGATGAGCTGAAGAAAGAACTGCTGGCCCACGTCAGCAAGGAAATCGGCAGCTTCGCCAAACCGGACCTGATCCAGTGGGCGCCGGCCTTGCCGAAAACCCGCTCAGGCAAGATCATGCGGCGGATCCTGCGCAAGATCGCCTGCAACGAACTCGACAGCCTCGGCGACACGTCGACCCTGGCCGATCCGAGCGTGGTCCAGGGCCTGATCGACAAGCGCCTGAATCAGTAACATCTCCGGCGCGGGCCAACCGTCCGCGCCCTCCACCACCAATGAGTTGTCATGGAATTCATCCGCAGCCGTATCGAAAACCAACTCATGAGCCTGACCGGTCTGTCCCTCGGTCAGCTCGATCTGGAAAATCCCAAGGGCGATCCCGGGCTGTTCGGGCCGGACTCGGTCAGTTGGCAAGTCCACGGAGATTTCAGCAGCATGCTGATCGGCGGCATCAGCGCGTTGTTGCTGCAAGCCCTGCATCCGCTGGCGCTGGCCGGGGTCTGGGATCATTCGAACTTTCGTCAGGACATGCTCGGACGTCTGCGCCGCACCAGTCAGTTTGTCTCCGGCACCACGTTCGGCTCACGCCGCGACGCCGAATGGCTGATCGACAAGGTGCGCACCATACACCTGCAAGTGGTCGGCACTGCGCCGGATGGCCGGCCGTATGCGGCCAGCGATCCGGACCTGTTGACCTGGGTGCATGTGGCCGAGGTCAGCCATTTTCTTGCGGCGCATTTGCGTTACCGCAATCCGCAATTGTCGGGGGCGAATCAGGATCGCTACTACGCGGAAATCGCCGTGGTCGCCGAGCGCCTGGGTGCGCGGGATGTGCCGAAATCGCGGCAAGCCGTGGCCGACTATCTGCAACGCATGCGCCCGCAACTGCTTTGTGATGAGCGCAGTCGCGAAGTCCTGCGCCTGCTGCTCGACGCGCCAGCCCCGAGCGTGCTGGCCCGACCGTTTGGCGACCTGATGATGAAGGCCGGCATCGATCTGCTGCCGGACTGGGCCAGTGATCTGTTCGGCATACGGCAGAACCCGCTGCAACGCCAATTGATCCGCGCCAGCGTCAAGCGCAGTGCGCCGATGCTGCGCTGGGCGATGCGCAATGGTTCGGTACAGCGGGCCAAACGCCGAATGGGTTTGCTGACCTAAAAAAGCTTCGCGAGCAGGCTCGCTCCCACAGGAGATTTGATCTGCAGCATAGATCCTGTGTGGGAGCGAGCCTGCTCGCGAAGGGCGCAACTCGATTGCCCGCCAAACTGCTAAACTCCCGCGCCTCAATTCTCACCAGCAAGGCGCACGCATGTCTTCCTTGAATCAGGCGCTGCGCGCCGCCCTCGATCAACGCCAGGATCTGCTCGCTGAGCTGCACAGCCAGGGCACCGATTGCTATCGCCTGTTCCACGGCAGCCAGGAAGGCGCCGGAGGCCTGACCGTCGACCGCTACGGCCCGCAATTGCTGGTGCAAAGTTTTCACCAAACCCTTGAGCGTGACGACCTGTTGCAACTGCACGCCATGGTCAACCAGACCCTGGGCTTTGAAACGCTACTGGTCTACAACGACCGCTCCCGCGGCAACTCGCGGATCGATCGCGAAGACAGCGTCTACCGCGCCGATGAGGCCGCCCTGGCGGATCTGGTCGGGCACGAATGGGGCCTGAACTATCGCGTGCGTGGGCGCCATGCCGGGCAGGACCCGCTGCTGTTCCTCGACCTGCGCAACACCCGCGGCTGGGTCAAGGATCACGCCAAAGGCAAAAGCGTGCTCAACCTGTTCGCCTACACCTGCGGCGTCGGCCTCAGTGCCGCTGCCGGTGGCGCGCGCGAGGTGTGCAACCTCGACTTCGCCGAAGGCAATCTGGCAGTCGGCCGCGAAAACGGTCGGCTCAATCCGCAGTTGCCCGAGATGCAATTTATCCAGTCCGATTACTTTCCGGCGATCCGTCAACTTGCCGGGCTGCCGATCAGCCAGCGGCGCGGGCAGAAACTGCCGAGCTATCAGCGTCTCGACCAGCGTCAATACGATCTGGTGCTGCTTGATCCACCGGCCTGGGCCAAGAGCGCGTTCGGCACCGTCGATCTGCTGCGCGACTATCAGAGCCTGCTCAAACCGGCGCTGCTGACCACCGCCGACAACGGCGTACTGATCTGCTGCAACAACCTGGCAAAAGTCAGCATGGATGACTGGCGTGAACAGGTCCTGCGCTGCGCCGAGAAGGCCGGGCGCCCGGTGCGCGAATGGAGCGTGATGACCCCGGGCGCGGACTTCCCGTCGCGGGATCAACAGCCACCGCTGAAAACCCTGATCCTGCAGCTGTAACCCCCCCTGCGGGACTGGCAACCATCCAAGCTCGCTCCCACAGTGTCTTGGTCCTACAGAACAATCTGAACAATCCTGCACCCCACGATGTACTTCGGAACCAGAATCGCGTGCCATACTCCAAGGCACTCCGATTCAGACAGATGAAGCCGCACATGCCCAAAGGATTGATTCGCGCGATTGGCGCCTTGTTGACTGCTCTGGCCCTCTACAGCCTGCTGGGGTTTCTGATTTTGCCGGGCATCGCCCTGCGCATTGCCAACCAGCAGTTGGCCAACTACGCCACGGTGCCGGCGCATATCCAGCGCATCGAACTCAATCCGTTCAGCCTTGAAGTCACCCTGTGGGGGCTGGTCATCGGTGAGCCGGGCAAGGAGCAGGTCGGTTTCGAGCGGCTGTACGCCAACCTGCAACTCGACAGCCTGTGGACCAAGGCGCTGCATCTGGCCGATATCGAGCTGGACAAGCCCAAGACCGAAGTCCTCTTCGCCAAGGACGGCCAGCTCAATCTGCTGGGCCTGTTCAAAATTCCCGCCAGCGAGCCGACCCCGGCCGACCCGAATGCCAAGCCGTTCCCGCTGCGCATCGACCGCATTCAACTGGCCGGGGGCAACGTGCATTTCCAGGACGCCCGGCCGAGCGAGCCGATCGAGTTCCTCTACGACAAACTCGACTTCGAACTGAAAAACCTCAGCACCCTGCCCGAAGACAATGCCGACATGACCCTGGTGGCTGCCGGCCCGGCCGGTGGGCAGATCGACTGGAAAGGCAACTTCAGCCTGATCCCGTTCACCTCCGAAGGCACTTTGAAAGTCACCGACGGCAAGATGAAATCCTTCTGGCCCTACGTACGCGATGCGCTGCCCTTGGTGCTCGAAGACGGCGTGATCAACCTCAGCACCGAATACAAACTGAATCTGTCGAAAGAAACCGAACTGCTGTTGAACAACGTCGCGGTGAGCATTGCGCCGTTCGCGATCAAGGCGCCGGACGGCCGCCCGCTGGCGAATCTCGAACGCCTCGATGTCAGCGAGACCTCGGTCGACCTGGCCAAACAGCAAGTGGTGGTCGGCAAGATCCGCAGCAACAAACTGGAAACCTGGGCCGCGCTCGAAGCCGACGGCCAGCTCGACTGGCAGAAACTGTTCGCCAGCCAGCCATCGAAACCGGCCGCCCAGGCCGCCGCCGAACCCAAGTCCACTCCGGCCGCCGCCGATTCGCCGAAAGCGCCGGCCGCGCCGAGCAAGCCTTGGCAAGTGCTGCTCAAAGACGTACAGCTACGCAACTACACCGTGCATCTCGCCGACCGTTCGGCCAACCCGCCGGTGGCGCTGGACATTACCCCGTTGAACATCGACCTGCAGGATTTCGACAGCCTCAACGGTTCGCCCTTCAAGGTCAGGCTCGACAGCGGCTTGGGCAAACAAGGCAAGATCAACGCTGACGGGGTGGTCAACCTCGCGCCGGTCACCGCCCAGCTCAACGTGAAAACCCAGGACATCGACCTGCGTGTCGCGCAGTCCTACATCAATCCGTTCATTCGCCTGGAGCTGCGCAGCGGCATGCTCGGCAGTGACCTCAAGGTCAACCTCAAGAGCACCGCCCCCCTGGCACTCGGCGTGACCGGGCGGGCGCAGATCGATCAACTGCACACCCTCGACACCCTGAAAACCCGCGACTTCCTCAAGTGGCAGCAAGTGGTGGTTGAAGGCATCAACTATCAACACGGTGACAGCCTGTCGATCGACAAGGTCAACCTGTTTCAGCCGTATGTGCGGTTCATGATCAACGATGACCGCACCACCAACATCGACGATCTGCTGATCCCGCAGCCCGCCGGCAATGGTGCGAAAACTGCAGCGGCGAAGCCGGCCAACAAGGACAAGCCGCTGGGCATTCACATCGGCGCGATTGCGATCAACGACGGCTCGGCCAACTTCGCCGACTTCAGCCTGACGCCGAATTTCGCTACGGCGGTGCAACAGCTCAACGGCCAGATCGGTACCATCGACAGCCGTCAGGCGAAACCGGCCAGCGTCGACGTCAAGGGCAAGGTCGATCGCTATGCACCGGTGACCATAAAAGGTGCGGTCAACCCGTTCGATCCGATGGCCAGTCTCGACATCGCCACCAGCTTCAAACGTGTCGAACTGACGACACTGACGCCGTACTCCGGCAAGTTCGCCGGTTACCGCATCCGCAAGGGCCGGCTCAACCTCGACCTGCACTACCTGATCACCAAGGGCCAGTTGAAGGCTGAAAACAAAGTGGTGGTCGAGCAACTGCAACTCGGCGAGAAAGTCGACAGCCCGGATGCCGTGAGCCTGCCACTGAAGCTGGCGATTGCCCTGCTCAAGGACGTCGATGGCAAGATTTCCATCGAGCTGCCGGTGACTGGCGATCTGAATAACCCACAGTTCAGCGTGATGCCAATTGTCTGGCAGACCCTGCGTAATCTCATCGTCAAAGCTGCCGCGGCACCGTTCAAGCTGATTGGCGGGCTGATCAACGGCGGCGGTTCCGAAGACCTCGGCACCGTGTCCTTTGCTCCGGGATCCAGCGACCTGAGCAAGGACGCCCAGTCGGCGCTGGACAAACTTTCCCAAGCCCTCAAGGAACGTCCGGCCCTGCGCCTGGAAATCGAAGGCACCGCCGCTCAGAGCAGCGACGGTCCGTTGATCGCCGAGCAGCGTCTGGAACGTGAATACCAGTACAACTACTACAAAATGCTCCAGCGTCGTGGCGACAAGGTCCCGGCTCAGGCTTCCCTGCTGCAGGTACCGGACAGCGAAAAAGGCCCGCTGCTCGAAGGCATCTACCGTACCCGACTGAAAACCCAGCCACCGGCCGAATGGAAGGATCTGGGCAAGGAAGAACGCACGGCGAAAATGCGTGACGGCGTAATCAAGTTCTGGAGTTCAAGCGATGTGCTGCTGCGCCAATTGGGGCAGGAACGCGCCAGCAGCATCAAGGACTACCTGGTCGACAAGGGCCAACTGGCGGATGACCGGGTGTACTTCATCGACGCCAACCTTGGTGAAGCCGAAAGCGATGGTCGGGTCGTGACGCAAATGCACCTGGACGCCGAGTGATGAACCACAACTGGCTGGTCGCAATAGCGCTGATGCTCGCCGCCAGCCCGGCCCTGGCTTCCGACACGCTGCGTTGTGGCAGTCAGCTAGTCAGCCTCGGCGACCGCACCAGCGAAGTGCTGCAAAAGTGTGGCGAACCGGTCAGCCGCGATGTCCTCGGTTACAAGCGCAGCGCCAATCGCCGCGAAGAGTTTCAGGTCGAGGAATGGACCTACGGCCCGAGCAACGGCATGTATCAATACCTGCGCTTTGAAGGCAATCGCCTGCGGCAGATCAACAGCAAGCGCGGTAACTGAACCACAACCTATATCCCTGTGGGAGCGGGCTTGCTCGCGAATGCGGTGTGTCAGCTGATGAATATGCCTGCTGACACACCGCATTCGCGAGCAAGCCCGCTCCCACATTTAGCTTTTGCTGACCTGAAATAGAACAGGCCCCGACACAAGTGCCGGGGCCCGTAATGGTCACGTCCGTGTGACCGTTCGCATGAACTCTAAAGTTGCGGCAGACGTATTGCTCGGCCCGTCTGTCGCGCCTTCTCCCGGTCCAGGCGAGAAGTCATGCCTTACTCGGCTTTCAGGCCGTCAGCGGAGACCGCTTTGACGCCTTTGATTTTCTTGGCGATAGCCACTGCGGTGGTTTTCTGAGCCTCGGTGATGGCTACAGTCGACGACAGCGATACAACACCTTTGTTGGTTTCAACTTTGATGTCAGTGCCTGGAATGCCTTTTTCGGTTACCAGGTCGCTTTTGACTTTGGTAGTGATCCAGGTATCGGAAGTAGCTTCTTTAGCCTTGGTCATTTCACCAGCAGCCAGAGTCATTGGAGCCTGAGTAGCCTGGGTGGATTGTGCGAAAGCACCGGAAGCCATGGTCAGGGTCAGCGCGGTAGCAGCAGCGGCAGTGATAGCGAACTTCTTCATACGAGTAACTCCTGTTTTTCTGGAAAGTCTGCTGGTTGTCTTGTCAGCAGGGTTACTGGGTATATTGCGAAGGCTGTGCCAACTTTTCGAAAGACAATAAATCGTTATAAATCAATTAGTTATGAATTAGGCAAATTTTCGGAATCATGCAATTTGCATGACGCATGCATTATCGACATGCAAGTTGCGGCTTTTCGGAAAGTTCCTAACACGCTGAAATTCTTGAAGCTTTTTTCCAGCGTCAAAAAACAAAAAAATGCCCCGCAAAGCGGGGCATTTGCCAATCAGGCCATCGCATCAAGTGCCGCTGGCAGTGCAACCTTTTGGCGAGTAATCAGGATTGACTGTCGTGGCGCAGGTCCACACACCAGAGGTGTTGCCCGTTGCGGCCCCCGAGCGGGTGAGCGTGATTGTTTTGCCCAGTACCGGACCCGGAGCGTTGAGCAGCGTGCAGCTGATGCTACCCGCCCCCGTCGCCGCTGTGCCTGTAACCGCCACCGTACAGTTGGAGGTGGTGGTTGTACCGCCATTCACAGCGGTTATATCCGGAGCGGTACCTTGATTGATGGTGTCCTCGAACGGCACCTTCATCGCACTGATCTCCGCCAGCCCCGCAGTCACTTTTGACCGCGCCTGATACTTCGAATACTGCGGCAGGGCAATCGTCGCCAGAATCCCGATGATCGCCACCACGATCAGCAGCTCGATCAGAGTGAAACCTTTTTGGTTGTTCATAGACAGGCTCTCCATGCATGAGTCGGAATCTCATGATCTGCAAAGGGCTCAGCATAGGCCGTGCCAACCGCTTGCAGACCCCGTGCGCTCGGCATAAAGGGGCCGTGTCGCGCTTTCCTACAACCCGTAACCGCACTATCTGACACTTTTTGTCACCTGTACCGGGCGTGTTTGGCGCTGTCACTTGACTAGGCTATAAGTCATGAACTGTCAGCATCCGGAATCCCCATGAATGACATCGCTCTGAGCGGACTGGCCAAGCAATTGGTACAGGCCGAACTGCTTACGGAAAAAAGCGCCCAGCAGGCCTGGCAACAGGCGCAGCGCAATCGGCTGTCGCTGGTCAGCTACCTGGTGCAGAACAAACTGGTAAAGAGCTCACAGGTCGCCGAGATCGCTTCCGAGCATTTCGGCATGGCCTTCATGGACCTCAATTGCCTCGACAAGGAAACCCAGCCCAAGGGCCTGGTCAGTGAAAAACTGGTGCGCCAGCATCACGCCCTGCCCTTGTGGCGCCGTGGCAACAAACTGTTCGTGGGCATTTCCGACCCGAGCAATCATCAGGCGATCAATGACATTCAGTTCAGCACCGGACTGAGCACCGAAGCCATTCTGGTGGAGGACGACAAGCTCACCGAGGCCATCGAGAAATTCTTCGACACCCATACCAGCGGCCTCGAAGAAATGGCCGACGTTGATCTCGACGGCGTGGATGTCGAGTCCGTCGACGACAGCCGCCAGGACGCCATCGGCGGACTCGATGCCGATGACGCGCCGGTCGTGCGTTTCGTGCACAAGATGCTGCTCGACGCGATCAAAAGTGGCTCGTCGGACCTGCACTTCGAACCCTACGAAAAAAACTTCCGGGTGCGCGTGCGTACCGACGGCATCCTGCGCGAGGTGGCCAAACCGCCGATCCAGTTGGCCGGGCGAATCGCCGCACGCCTGAAAGTCATGGCCAGCCTGGATATCTCGGAGCGACGCAAACCCCAGGACGGGCGGATCAAGATGCGCCTGTCGAAGACCAAGTCCATCGACTTCCGGGTCAACACCCTGCCGACCCTGTGGGGCGAAAAAGTGGTGATCCGGATTCTCGACCCGTCCAGCGCGCAGATCGGCATCGATGCGCTGGGTTACGAACCGGCGCAGAAAGACCTGTACATGGCAGCGCTGAAGCAGCCGCAGGGCATGATTCTGGTGACCGGGCCTACCGGGTCGGGGAAAACCGTATCGCTGTACACCGGCCTGAATATTCTCAACACCGTCGACATCAACATTTCCACCGCCGAAGACCCGGTGGAAATCAACATGGAAGGCATCAACCAGGTCAACGTCAATCCCAAACAAGGGCTGGATTTTGCCCAGGCCCTGCGTTCGTTTCTGCGGCAGGACCCGGACGTGATCATGGTCGGCGAGATCCGCGACCTGGAAACCGCCGAAATCGCGATCAAGGCCGCGCAGACCGGCCACCTGGTGCTGTCCACGCTGCACACCAACAGCGCCGCCGAAACCCTGACCCGCCTGCACAACATGGGCATTCCCGGGTTCAACATCGCCACCTCGGTCAGCCTGATCATCGCCCAGCGCCTGGCGCGCAAGCTGTGCAGCCACTGCAAGAAACCGATCGAGATCCCCCGCGAAACACTGATCAAGGAAGGTTTCCCGCCGGAACAGATCGGCAGTTTCACGATCTATGAGCCGGTCGGTTGCGACCTCTGCAACGGCGGCTACAAGGGACGCGTGGGGATTTACGAAGTGGTGAAAAACACTCCTGACCTGCAACGGCTGATCATGGCCGAAGGCAATTCGCTGGAAATCGACAGCCAGATGCGTCGCGACGGCTTCGACGATCTGCGCACCTCCGGCCTGCACAAGGCCATGCAAGGCATCACCAGCCTGGAAGAAATCAACCGGGTCACCAAGGACTGAACATGGCGGTCAAGGCAGCGAAAATCAGCATCTACGCCTGGGAAGGCACGGATCGCAAAGGCAGCAAAGTCACGGGCGAGTTGAGCGGGCAGAACCCCGCGCTGATCAAGGCCCAACTGCGCAAGCAAGGAATCAATCCGGGCAAGGTACGGAAGAAATCCACCTCCCTGCTCAGCCTCGGCAAACGCATCAAGGCCCAGGACATCGCCCTGTTCACCCGGCAGATGGCAACCATGATGAAAGCCGGCGTACCGCTGCTGCAGTCGTTCGACATCATTGGCGAAGGCTTCGACAACCCGGCAATGCGCAAACTGGTAGACGAGGTGAAGCAGGAAGTGGCCGCCGGCAACAGCTTCGCCGCCGCACTGCGCAAGAAGCCGCAGTATTTCGATGAGTTGTATTGCAACCTGGTGGATGCCGGCGAGCAATCCGGCGCCCTCGATACGTTGCTGGAACGGGTCGCGACCTATAAGGAAAAAAGCGAAGCGCTCAAGGCCAAGATCAAGAAAGCCATGACCTATCCCGCCGCCGTGGTACTGGTGGCGATGGTGGTCACGGGGATTTTGCTGGTGAAAGTGGTGCCGCAATTCCAGGCGGTATTCTCCGGTTTCGGTGCTGAACTGCCGGCCTTTACCCTGATGGTGATCAGCATTTCGGAGTTCATGCAGCAATGGTGGTGGATAGTGCTCGGCGCCCTGATTGCGGCGGTGTTCGGCATCCGTCATGCGCTGAAGAAATCCCAGGCCTTGCGCGACCGCAAAGACACCTGGCTGCTGAAGCTGCCGCTGGTGGGCACGCTGATGTACAAATCGGCGGTGGCGCGATTCGCCCGCACCCTTTCGACCACCTTCGCCGCTGGCGTACCGCTGGTGGAAGCACTGGATTCGGTGGCCGGTGCCACCGGCAACGTGGTGTTCAAACGTGCCGTGCTGCGCATCCGCCAGGACGTCGCCACTGGCATGCAGCTGAATTTTTCCATGCGCAGCACCGGGGTCTTCCCCAACATGGCGGTGCAGATGACCGCCATCGGTGAGGAGTCGGGCGCACTGGATGACATGCTCGACAAGGTCGCCGGTTTTTATGAGGACGAAGTGGATAACATGGTCGACAACCTCACCAGCCTGATGGAGCCGTTCATCATGGTGGTGCTCGGGGTCATCGTCGGCGGGCTGGTCGTGGCCATGTACCTGCCGATTTTCCAACTCGGCTCAGCGATCTGACATGCCTATCGACGAACTCTTCAGTCTGTATCCGCTGGCCTTCGTACTCGCCGCCCTGCTGCTGGGGCTGGTGGTCGGCAGTTTTCTCAACGTGCTGGTCTGGCGTCTGCCGAAAATGCTCGAGCGCGATTGGCGCCAGCAGGCGCAGGATGTCCTTGGCCTGCCGAGCGAAACACCGCTGCCAACCTACAACCTGATGCTGCCGCACTCCCAGTGCCCGCACTGCGGCCACCGGATTCGGGCGTGGGAGAACATTCCACTGCTCAGCTACCTGCTGTTGCGCGGACGCTGTTCGGCGTGTGCCGCCCCCATCAGCAAACGTTATCCCCTGACCGAACTGGCCTGCGGCCTGCTCTCGGCATTCGTCGCCTGGCATCTGGGGTTCGGCTGGCCGGCCGGTCTGTTGATCGTCCTCACCTGGGGGCTGCTGGCGATGAGCCTGATCGACACCGAACATCAACTGCTGCCCGATGTGCTGGTGTTGCCGTTGTTGTGGCTGGGGCTGATCGTCAACAGTTTCGGGCTGTTCGTCTCGCTGCACGCGGCGTTGTGGGGTGCGGTGGCCGGTTACATGGCGCTGTGGTCGGTGTTCTGGCTGTTCAAGCTGCTGACCGGCAAGGACGGCATCGGCCACGGCGATTTCAAGCTGCTGGCGCTGCTCGGGGCCTGGGGCGGCTGGCAGATTCTGCCGCTGACGATCTTGCTGTCATCGCTGGTGGGGGCGATTGTCGGGGTGGTTCTACTGCGTCTGCGTGAGCAGAAAACCTCGACGCCGATCCCCTTCGGCCCGTATCTGGCAATTGCCGGCTGGATTGCCTTGCTCTGGGGTGGTCAAATAACCGACTTCTATTGGCAGTTTGTCGGTTTGAAATGAATACCCCTGTGGAAAAACCCTGGATTCTCGGCCTGACCGGCGGCATCGGCAGCGGTAAAAGCGCCGCGGCCCGGCACTTCATCGATCTCGGAATCCATGTGGTCGACGCCGACCATGCGGCGCGCTGGGTGGTCGAGCCGGGACGTCCGGCACTGGCAAAGATTGCCGAGCACTTTGGCGCGGATGTGTTGCAGGCTGACGGCACGCTGAACCGCGCCGCCCTGCGCCAGCTGATCTTTGAAGTGCCGGAGGAACGCCGCTGGCTCGAAGCCTTGCTGCATCCGTTGATCGCCGAGGAAATCGCCCATCATCTGGCGCTGGCAAAATCGCCGTACGCGATTCTGGTGTCGCCGCTGTTGATCGAATCCGGGCAACACGCGATGACCCAGCGGATTCTGGTGATCGACGCCCCGCAACAACTGCAGATCGAACGCACCTTGCAGCGCGACCAGACCAGCGAACAGCAGGTCCAGGCGATCCTCAAGGCCCAGTCGAGCCGCGAAGATCGCGTGAGCCACGCCGACGATGTCGTGGTCAACGACCGCGACCTCGCCTGGCTGCACAGCGAAGTCGAGCGTCTGCATCACTTTTACCTGACTTTATCCGGAGGCCAGTCATGAGCCCTACAACCGTCGAATGCCCAACCTGCGGCGCCCCCGTGGAATTCACCCCCGAGAACAAATTCCGCCCGTTCTGCTCCGATCGCTGCAAGCTGATCGACCTCGGCGCCTGGGCGTCCGAAGAGCACAAGATTCCGGTCGCCCCGGATGCCGAAGACGAAATGTTCTCCGGCGATTTCGACCCGCGTCACTGAGATCAGGGCCGCATGAAGCCGTAGTCCTGATCGTCGTAGAGGTTTTCCGCGAGAAAGCGCAACTCGTCGGCCAGGTCTTCGGCGTTGCGCACCGTCTTGCTCTGTTGCACCACCGCGCTGAGCAAGGCGCGCAAACTCAGACCCGGATCGAAGCCCACCTCCAGCGCCATGTCCAGACTCTGCCGTGTCTCCTGCCTCGCCCACTCGTAAACACTCATGCCGCTGCTCCTGAAGGAATTTGGCCGAGCATGAAATGCCGTGCGGGTGGCGGGTTTGATGTGGATCAAGACTTGGGATCGTCGTCCTTCCAGGGCGCCGAAAGGTAGCGGGTGCGGTTGAAGGTTTCCAGCCACTCGGGACTGAACACCACCAGCGCGCTGATCACCATGCCGTTGATAAAGGCTTCGGGGAAAATCAGCAGCCACAGGTAGCCGATGAAGTCTTCCAGCCATTCCGGCATGGCGAACAGACCGTCGTACCAGAGCAGGCCCAGGCTCAATGTCAGGCACAGCAACGCCGACAACGCCGCCGCAAAGAACCCGGAACAGAAGATGTACACAAACGGATTACGCGGCTGGGCACGCTCGACGATGATCGCCACGCACTCGGTGATCAACACCGGCAACAGGATCAGCAACGTACCGTTGACCCCGACCGCCGCCAGATCCTGACGCCCGAGCAACACCAGCCCGAGCTGCGCCACCAGCCCGCCGATGATCGCCAGCGGCCAGTCGAGCAGCAACGTCACGGCGGTCATGCCGATAAAGTGATAAGAAACCCCGGTGTCGAAATCCCTGCGCACCATCCACAGCAGAAACAAGGCGAACACCGTGCCGAACAGCAGATGCTGGCGGCGACTGTCAGTGAACAACTCGACCCACGGCGCACGACAGATCGCCCAGACCAGCACCGGCAGGTAAATCAGCCAGCCAAGTGTCAGGCTTGTCGAAGACAGCAGTTCTGCACCGATCATGAATCCCTTACCTTCTCCATGGGTTTGATTCCCTCATCGGAGTCTACACCGCCCTCTTCCAGGCATCAGCCGATGCAAAGCTTTCTGCTTGTCGCATTTGAACGCTAAGCTTGGGCCTATGGATGACTCAGATTACTTACGCCTGCTGACCATTGCGGCCGAGCAAGCCAACGCGTTCCTGTCCAATGCCCGCAAATGGGAGCGTGAGCGTTGGGTCTGCCAGCGCCTGCTGCAAGGCTTGAACATCCCTTACCGCGCCGATGAGTTCGCCCCCGCCGGCGAGCCGCCGGACGTGCTGTTTCGCGATGCCAATTTCGAAGTGTTCTTCGTTCTCGATGAAGGCCGCCGACTCAACGACGAATGGCGCGACGAATTGCAACGTCGACGCAGTGCGTTCTCCCTCAGCCAACTGGTGCGCCGTGAAGCCAAGCCACGGCGGATCCCGGCCAATGAGTTCTTGCTGCGACTGGCGCCGACCTTGCGTAAAAAAGCGCACAACTACAAAGAACGCGGTATGGATCTGGGTGAACTGGACATCATTGCCTTCGCCAGCCTCAAGCGCGAGGTGCTGGACCTGAACAGCCATTTTCCACCGCCGACCGAGTATCTGCGCCAGGGTTGGCGCTCGCTGTCGCTGGTCGGCCCGACCTTCGCCCGGGTGCTGTTCGCCCATCCCGACGCGCCGGACTTTCTGCGCAGCAACCTCGGTCGCAGCATCGTCTTCGATGTCGGGATCAGCCTGTGACGCCGCTGCAGCAGTTGATTGCCGACGTCCCGCAGACTGGCCGCGTACGCTGGATCGGCGTGCGCCCCGAGTCTCGCGGCCCGATGATCGAGCTCGACGCCGTCGAGGCACGGCTCGAAGCCGGATTGACCGGTGACCACGCCCGCCCCGGCGTGCGCAATGCGCGGCAAGTGACGTTGATTCAGTTCGAACACCTGGCGGTCATCAGCGCGTTGATGGGCCGGCCTGAAGATCAACCCGTGAGGCCTGAAGACCTGCGGCGCAATCTGGTCATCAGCGGTATCAATCTGTTTAGTCTCAAGGGTCGGCGCTTTCGCATCGGCCAGGCAATATTCGAGACCACCGGCTGGTGTCAGCCCTGCGCGCGCCTGCAAAACAACCTTGGCCCCGGCACCTTTCAAGCGGTGCGCGGGCATGGCGGAATTACCGCGCGGGTGTTACAAAGCGGGATCATTCGCCTCGACGACGGTGTTTCTGTCGAACCGGTTCCGGCCAGTGGCTATGCTGCATTCAACCCGGGTTAAAAACCGCTGTAGCTTCCCCACCTTCAGCAACGTCTACCTGACGAGGCCTTTATGACCAGCCGCCTGAACCCCGAAGACCAGAAGCATGTCGAAGAGTACCTGCAGTTGTCCCAACACCGTGTCGAGCGCCGGCCTTTCCGGCCGTGGATGCTCCTGGTGCTGGTACTGGCAGTGACCATTGGTCTGGGCTTGCTGAGCCGATTAATCAGTTACCTGACGCTATGAGCTGCCTCGCGCTCGCTCGGGTAACCGCACCGATTTCCTTTAAAAACCTTGCGAGTTATCCCTATGTCCCATCGTATTGTTATTGTCGGCGGCGGCGCCGGCGGTCTGGAGCTGGCTACCCGTCTGGGTAAGACTCTGGGCAAGCGCGGCACGGCCAGTGTGATGCTGGTCGACGCGAACCTCACGCACATCTGGAAACCACTGCTGCACGAAGTGGCCGCTGGATCGCTGAACTCTTCCGAAGACGAACTCAACTATGTTGCCCAGGCGAAATGGAACCACTTCGAGTTCCAGCTGGGGCGCATGAGCGGGCTTGATCGCGCGCAGAAGAAAATCCAGCTGGCCGCCACCTACGACGAGAACGGCGTGGAACTGGTACCGGCTCGTGAAGTGGCCTACGACTCGCTGGTGATCAGTGTCGGCAGCACCACCAACGACTTCGGTACCCAGGGCGCGGCGCAGCACTGTCTGTTCCTCGACACTCGTAAACAGGCCGAGCGCTTTCACCAGCAACTGCTCAACCACTATCTGCGCGCGCATGCCGGGCAGACCGATGTGATCGAGCAGATCAGCGTAGCGATCGTCGGGGCCGGCGCCACGGGCGTCGAGCTGGCGGCAGAACTGCACAACGCGGCGCATGAGCTGGCTGCATACGGCCTGGACCGGATCAAACCGGAAAACATGCACATCACCCTGATCGAAGCCGGCCCTCGGGTGTTGCCAGCCCTGCCGGAGCGCATCAGCGGCCCGGTGCACAAGACCCTGGAGAAACTCGGGGTCAATGTGATGACCAACGCTTCGGTCAGCGAAGTGACCGCCGACAGCCTGATTACCGCCGATGGCAACGTGATCAAGGCCAGCCTGAAAGTCTGGGCTGCCGGGATTCGCGCGCCGGGTTTCCTCAAGGACATCGACGGTCTGGAAACCAACCGTATCAATCAGCTGCAAGTGCTGCCGACGTTGCAGACCACCCGCGACGAAAACATTTTCGCCTTCGGTGACTGCGCCGCGTGCCCGCAACCGGGTTCGGATCGCAACGTGCCACCGCGTGCGCAAGCCGCGCACCAACAAGCTTCGTTGCTGGCCAAGTCGCTCAAGCTGCGCATCGAAGGCAAGACCCTGCCGGAGTACAAATACACCGACTACGGCTCGCTGATTTCGCTGTCGCGCTTCTCGGCTGTGGGTAACTTGATGGGCAACCTGACCGGCAGCGTGATGCTCGAGGGCTGGCTGGCGCGGATGTTCTATGTCTCGCTGTACCGCATGCACCAGATGGCGCTGTACGGGCCGTTTCGCACGGCGATGCTGATGCTGGGCAGCAAGATCGGTCGCGGCACCGAGCCACGCCTGAAGCTGCATTGATTTAAAAACGGTGGGAGCGGGCTTGCTCGCGAAGAGGTCGTGTCATTCAACATTCATGTCGACTGATACACCGCTTTCGCGAGCAAGCCCGCTCCCACATTGTTTTGCGCAGCTCACAAATCCAGCTCACTCCTACAATCGATCTCTGTTCATCAGAGCTGGAAGCGCCGCACCATGCCTTGCAGCGCGTTGGCCAGTTGCGACAGTTCGTGACTCGACGCGCTGGTCTGATCGGCGCCTGCTGCCGAACGGACCGACAGGTCGCGAATGTTCACCAGGTTACGATCCACTTCCCGCGCAACTTGCGCCTGCTCTTCGGCGGCACTGGCGATCACCAGATTGCGCTCATGAATCTCATGCACTGACGCGGTGATGGTTTCCAGCGCCTCCCCGGCACGCTCGGCCAACGCCAGCGTGGTCGTGGCCCGTGCAGCGCTGGCCTGCATCGAATCCAGCGCCAGGCTTGAACCACTGCGCATGCCCTGCACCATCTGCTCGATCTCCTGCGTCGATTGCTGGGTGCGATAGGCCAGCGCCCGCACTTCATCGGCGACCACCGCAAAACCTCGTCCGCTCTCCCCTGCGCGGGCCGCCTCGATGGCGGCGTTGAGCGCAAGCAGGTTGGTCTGCTCGGCAATGGCACGGATCACATCCAGCACTTTGCCGATGTCCTGTGACTGGTTGGCCAGCGATTGCACCAACTCGCCGGTGTGCTGCACGTCGCTGGCCAGCGCATTGATGGCCGACGCGGTGTCGCTGACCCGCGCCTGTCCCAGTTGCGCCGACTCACTGGATTGACGGGTGGCATCGGACGTCGACACGGCATTGCGCGCGACTTCTTCAACGGCCGTGGTCATTTCATTGACCGCCGTGGCGGCCTGTTCGATTTCGTTGTTCTGCTGTTGCAGGCCTTGTGTGCTATCGAGCGTCACGGCGTTGAGTTCATCGGCAGCGGTCGCCAGTTGCGTGGCCGAACCGCTGATGCCTTGCAGCGTTTCCCGCAGGTTCTGCTGCATGGTCGCCAGCGCCTTGAGCAAACGGCTGACCTCATCGTTGCCGTGGGTTTCGATCGGTCGGGTCAGATCGCCACGGGCCACGCTTTCGGCAGCGCTGACAGCGCTGCTCAGCGGACGGACGATGCTGCGGGTGAGCAACATGGCCAGGGCCACCGTGGCCAGCGCCGCCAGCGCGATGAACAGACTGACGATGGTGCGCGAGGTCTGATAGTGGTCAGCGGATTTCTGGCTTTCAGCGGCCACCTGTCTGGCGAACAGATCCGCCAGGTCATTGAGCTGCTTGCCGGAGCCGTCGACCACGGTTTTCATATCAATCAGCAGCAGTTTGGTCAGTGCGTCACGCTGGCCTTGATCGGCCAGGGTGAAGGATTGCGCGATACCGGTGCGATACGCGGCAAAGGTTTTTTTGAACTGGTCATAGAGCTGCTGGCCTTCCGGCGTGGTGACCAGTTTGTCGTAGGCGGCGATCTTCTCGCTCAGCTCTTTGTCGCGGGTGTCCATCTGGCTGCGGTAAGTCGCGATGTTCTTCGGATCCTGATCAAGTGCCATGCGCAGGGAAATCGTGCGAATCCGCAGCATCAACTCACGAATCTCGTCGCCGCCGCGAATGCTCGGCAGCCACTGGCTCTCTACTGCGACCTCACTGTCACGGATGCTCGACATCTGCCCCAAGGCAAAGACACCAAGCAACGCCACCAGTACCGCGATCAGGGCAAAACCCAGTGCGGCACGTGGAGCAATATTCAATTGACGAAGCAACATGAGGAACGCCCTTATTCTTGTATTGGCCAGATTGAAGGGGCGAACAGCGGCAGTCCCCTCTCGTTAGCGGGCTATCGGCAAGTTGTACGATGACTTGAAGGGAATTGTCTTTCGTGAGGACAAAAAAAATCCCCGTATCTTTCGATACGAGGATTTTCAATATGGTCGGGGTAAGGGGATTCGAACTCCTGACATCCTGCTCCCAAAGCAGGCGCGCTACCGGACTGCGCTATACCCCGGTAAAAAAAAGGCGACCTTTCAAAGATCGCCTTCTTCGATCAGCGCTTTTGGCCTCTGATCTTAAGATTCGATCCCAGTGTTACCTGGTTTCAAAAATGGTGGGTCGTGTGGGATTCGAACCTACGACCAATTGGTTAAAAGCCAACTGCTCTACCAACTGAGCTAACGACCCAAAAATGGTCGGGGTAAGGGGATTCGAACTCCTGACATCCTGCTCCCAAAGCAGGCGCGCTACCGGACTGCGCTATACCCCGGTTTGAAATTGGCTCCGTGACCAGGACTCGAACCTGGGACCCAATGATTAACAGTCATTTGCTCTACCGACTGAGCTATCACGGAACTACATATTTCAATTTACAACGGTGAATCTTACAGCTCTTAGACGTCGTTCGCATCGCTGCGTTCGTGTGTCTGAGGCGCGCTATTCTACAACCTAGAACACCTCTGTCAACCCCCTAAATCGCTTTCAAGTTAATGATTTGCAACTTATTTCAGATTTCAGCTCAGTGAGCTGAGATGCTGCGGGTGACTGACTGCGGGGCGCACTTTACAAGCCTTTTCCTTAGAGTTCAACAGCCTAACGAAAAAAAGGCCTCGCAAAGCGAGGCCTTCCTTATTTCATTGGCTTTGCCGCTCAGTCGAAAACGATTTCGTCGTTCACGACCTTGCCGGTCGCCGTATCGCCCGGCAGGAAATGCCCTGACAGGATCAACTGCGCCAACGGGTTTTCGATCCAGCGCTGGATCGCACGTTTGAGCGGACGTGCGCCATACACCGGGTCGTAACCCACGGCAATCAACTTGTCCATCGCTTCCGGACTCAGTTCCAGCTTCAGCTCGCGCTCGGCCAGACGACTGCGCAGACGGCCCAGCTGGATCTCGGTAATGCCCGCGATCTGATCCCGCGCCAGCGGTTCGAAAATCACCACTTCGTCGACCCGGTTGATGAACTCGGGACGGAAGTGCGACGTCAGCGCGTCCATCACCGCTGCACGCTGGGCCTCACGGTCACCGACCAGTTCCTGAATCTGCGACGAACCGAGGTTCGACGTCATGACGATCACGGTATTGCGGAAATCCACCGTGCGCCCGTGACTGTCGGTCAGACGGCCGTCCTCCAGCACTTGCAGCAGGATGTTGAACACATCCGGGTGCGCCTTCTCGACCTCATCCAGCAGGATCACCGAGTAAGGCTTGCGACGCACCGCTTCGGTCAGGTAACCACCCTCCTCGTAGCCAACATAGCCTGGTGGTGCGCCGATCAGCCGTGCCACGGAATGTTTCTCCATGAACTCGGACATATCGATCCGCACCATCGCCTCTTCAGTATCAAAGAGGAATTCGGCCAGCGCCTTGCACAGCTCGGTTTTACCGACACCGGTCGGGCCGAGGAACATGAACGAGCCGCTTGGACGATTCGGATCCGCCAGCCCGGCACGCGAACGGCGTACCGCGTTGGCGACCGCAACCACCGCTTCGTCTTGACCGATCACACGCTGGTGCAACAGGCTTTCCATCTTCATCAGCTTGTCGCGCTCGCCTTCGAGCATTTTCGACACCGGAATACCGGTCCACTTCGAAACGACTTCGGCGATTTCCTCTTCGGTCACCTTGCTGCGCAGCAACTGGTTTTCGCTCTTGCCGTGCTGGTCGACCATTTGCAGGCTGCGTTCCAGATCCGGGATCACCCCGTACTGCAATTCGGCCATGCGGTTGAGGTCGCCTTTGCGGCGCGCCGCTTCCAGCTCCTGACGCGACTGCTCGATCTTTTGCTGAATCTGCGCCGAACCCTGTACCTCGGCTTTTTCCGAGTTCCAGATTTCTTCCAGATCCGAGTACTCACGCTCGAGGCGGACGATTTCTTCCTGGAGTTTTTCCAGGCGTTTCATCGCCGCTTCATCGCTTTCTTTCTTCAGTGCCTGAGACTCAACCTTCAACTGAATCAAGCGACGCTCCAGACGATCGAGCACTTCCGGCTTGGAGTCGATCTCCATGCGGATACGGCTGGCGGCCTCGTCGATCAGGTCGATGGCCTTGTCCGGCAGTTGCCGGTCAGTGATGTAACGATGGCTGAGCTTGGCCGCGGCGATAATCGCGCCGTCGGTGATCGCCACTTTATGGTGAACCTCATAACGCTCCTTGAGGCCACGCAGGATGGCGATGGTGTCTTCTTCGCTCGGCTCGTCCACCAGCACTTTCTGGAAACGCCGCTCAAGCGCCGCATCCTTCTCTATATATTGGCGGTACTCGTTGAGCGTGGTTGCGCCGACGCAGTGCAGCTCACCGCGCGCCAATGCCGGTTTGAGCATGTTGCCGGCATCCATCGAGCCTTCACCCTTACCGGCGCCGACCATGGTGTGCAATTCGTCGATGAACAGAATGATCTGCCCTTCCTGCTTCGACAGCTCATTGAGCAGGGCTTTCAGGCGTTCTTCGAACTCACCGCGATACTTGGCACCGGCAATCAGCGCGCCCATGTCCAGCGACAGTAGACGTTTGCCCTTGAGGCCGTCCGGCACTTCGCCGTTGATGATGCGCTGGGCCAGACCTTCGGCAATCGCGGTTTTACCCACGCCAGGCTCGCCAATCAGCACCGGGTTGTTCTTGGTGCGGCGCTGCAGAACCTGAATGGTGCGGCGAATTTCGTCGTCACGGCCGATCACCGGATCGAGCTTGCCTTCTTCGGCACGCTTGGTCAGGTCGACGGTGTATTTATCCAGCGCCTGACGCGACTCTTCGTGGTTGGCGTCATTTACCGCCTCACCACCGCGCAGGTTGTTGATCGCGTTTTCCAGGGCTTTCTTGCTCACGCCCTGGCCGAGCAGCAGTTTGCCGAGCTTGCTGTTCTCGTCCATCGCGGCGAGCAGCACCAGCTCGCTGGAAATGAACTGGTCGCCCTTCTGCTGAGCCAGGCGATCAGCCTGATTGAGCAGACGCGCCAGATCCTGCGACATGTTGACGTCGCCGGTCGGGTTCTGGATTTTCGGTAATTGATCGAGCTCTTTGGTCAGCTCTTTGCGCAGGCTGTTGACGTCGAAGCCGACTTGCATCAACAGGGGTTTGATCGAACCACCCTGCTGTTCAAGCATGGCTTGCATCAAATGCGCCGGCTCGATGGCCGGATGATCGTGGCCAACGGCCAGGGATTGGGCGTCGGACAACGCCAACTGTAATTTGCTGGTTAAACGGTCTATACGCATGGGGTCACCTTCCTTTTGAGCAGGCCGGACCTAAAAACCATCCTGAATAAAGAAACCTGCCAGATACCACTGTAGATGTGGTCGATTCTGGGAGATTCAAGCGGCGGACAGTTGATGCAGATCAGTCAGTCTAGCGGGTGAGCCAGATTAAGGAGGC
Organism: Pseudomonas sp. MWU16-30322; assembly: GCF_020515535.1. NCBI lineage: Bacteria > Pseudomonadati > Pseudomonadota > Gammaproteobacteria > Pseudomonadales > Pseudomonadaceae > Pseudomonas > Pseudomonas sp. MWU16-30322. Next base: position 299,886 of record NZ_JAIWYL010000009.1, on the reverse strand, counting down.
GAACCGACCTGTGCGCGACGCACGGCGGTAAGAAAAGAAGCGCGGGTCGGTCACGGTGCAGAAACCGCCGCCATAAACCGCGGTGACACCGCGTTCAGCCAGACGCAGGCGCGCCAGCAGATAAATGTCAGCCATGAACTTGCCAGCATTGTGGCTGGGCACGAAGGCGGCTGCCGCTTCCGGCAATTGACTGACGAAGACTTCGCGTACTTCCGGGCCGACTTCGAAGGCTTTCGGCCCGATGGCCGGGCCGAGCCAGACCAGCACGTCCGCCGGAGCGGTGTCGAGATGATCGAGGGTAGCTTCAAGCACACCCGCCGCCAACCCGCGCCAACCGGCATGAGCCGCCGCCACACGCGTGCCGGCACGATCACAGAACAATGCTGGCAGGCAATCCGCGGTCATCGCCGTGCAGGCAACCCCGGGAGTTGCCGTCCAACTGGCGTCGGCGGTGGCAACCACGCCCGGATCAGCATGAGCCACGTCAATTCCGTGCACTTGCTGCAACCAGGCAGGCTTGATCGTGAAGTGTTCGGTCAGACGCCGACGATTCTCGGCCACTGCTTCCGGGCGATCATCGACGTGATCGCCCAGATTGAGGCTGTCGAACGGTGCCTCGCTGACACCCCCCTCGCGGGTGGTGACACAGGCCCTGACGCTGGCCGGCGCAGGCCAGTCCGGCGTCAGCCAGTTCATCCGACGAATGCCTCGCGATCCTGCTTGAGCAGGGTCAGCAGCCAGACGAAATCTTCCGGCAGCGGCGATTCCCAGCTCATGCGCTCACCGCTGGTCGGATGATCCAGTTCAAGGAAGCGCGCGTGCAATGCCTGACGCGGGAAGTGCTTGAGCGATTCGACCATGGTCGGGTTCGCGGCAGGCGGAATACGGAAACGCCCGCCGTACGCCGGGTCGCCGACCAACGGGAAGTTGATGTGCGACATGTGCACACGGATCTGGTGAGTCCGGCCGGTTTCCAGCTTGACCCGCACGTGCGTGTGCGAACGGAAACGCTCCAGCACGCGGTAGTGACTGACGGCCGGCTTGCCGCCTTCCATCACTGCCATGCGTTGGCGCTGCTGGCCGTGACGGCCGATCGGGGCGTTGATCTTGCCCCCGGCGGTCACGACACCGATCACGATGCACTCGTAGATCCGGCTGACGCTGCGGCTTTGCAGCTGGGCAACGAGCTTGGTCTGCGCCTGAATGGTCTTGGCCACTACCATCAGACCGGTGGTGTCCTTGTCCAGGCGATGCACGATACCGGCGCGCGGGACATTGATGATGTCCGGCACGTGGTGCAGCAAGGCGTTGAGCAAGGTGCCATCGGTGTGGCCGGCAGCCGGGTGCACCACCAGGCCCGCAGGCTTGTTGATCACCAGGATGTCGTCGTCTTCATAGACGATGTCGAGTTCGATGTCCTGGGCGATCCACTCGCCCTGGGCTTCCTGCTCGGCAGTCAGCTCAAGGATGGCACCGCCATGAACGATGTCGCGCGGGCGGATGACCGCCCCGTCCACAGTCAGGCGACCTTCTTTGATCCAGGCGGAAAGGCGCGAGCGTGAGTGCTCAGCGAAGAGTTGGGCGGCGACTTGATCGAGGCGTTGGCCGCCCAAATCGGACGGCACCTCTGCGCGAAGTTCAATTTTATCGGACATGCTCTGACTGGGCGTCGGCACAGCCTTTGGTTTCGGCTGCGCGCTTGTGGTTAAATACGGCGTCTTTTGCCCCGAGGCTTTTCAACGGGGCGCTCATCATAACAGGACGGCCCCGCCCAAGACAGCGGCCGTCATAGGGACGCAAGCCGCCATGCAAGTGAAACACCTGCTGCTGATCGCCATCCTCGCATTGACCGCTGCTTGCTCATCGAAGGAAGTCGTAGACGAAAACCTGAGCGAAGCCGAGCTGTACCAGCAGGCTCAGACCGACCTGGACAACAACAGCTACACCAGCGCCACAGCCAAGCTGAAGGCCCTGGAGTCGCGTTATCCGTTCGGTCGCTACGCCGATCAGGCGCAACTGGAGCTCATCTACGCCAACTACAAGAACGCCGAGCCGGAAGCTGCAAAGTCCGCCGCCGAGCGTTTCATTCGTTTGCATCCGCAGCATCCGAACGTGGATTACGCGTATTACCTCAAGGGTCTGACCTCTTTCGACCAGGACGTCGGCCTGCTGGCGCGCTTCCTGCCGCTGGACATGACCAAGCGTGACCCGGGCGCTGCCCGCGACTCGTACAACGAGTTCGCCCAGCTGACCAGCCGCTACCCGAACAGCCGCTACGCGCCGGACGCCAAGCAGCGCATGATCTACCTGCGCAACCTGCTGGCGGCCTACGAAATCCACGTAGCCGACTACTACCTGACCCGTCAGGCCTACGTCGCCGCCGCCAACCGTGGCCGCTATGTAGTGGAAAACTTCCAGGAAACCCCATCGGTCGGCGACGGCCTGGCGGTGATGACCGAGGCTTACCAGCGTCTGCACCTGGACGAGCTGGCCGCCACCAGTCTGGAAACCCTGAAGCTCAACTACCCGAACCACCCGAGCCTGAAGGACGGTCAGTTCGTGCCATCGGTCGCCGAAGCCGACAACCGTTCGTTCCTGAGCAAGGCGACTTTGGGCCTGATCGAGTCACGTCCGCCGCTGCCGCCGGGAGAAACCCGCGCCAACCAGGACGTGCAGAAGCAGTTCCAGGATGCAAAAGACGCGATCCCGAACGAGCTCAAGCCAAAAGACGAAAACGGCGAAGTGATCGAAGAAACTCACGAAGCCGCCGGCAACAACGACGACCGCTCGTGGTTCAGCTACATGACTTTCGGCATCTTCGACTGATCACACCGGGTACACAAAAAAGGGAGATCTGCGGATCTCCCTTTTTCATTGCCGGGCGTTAATAGTCTGTGCGCCTGGCGACTCCTTGGCTAAACTGCCGAATCATTAGCCGAAAAGCCGCCCATCATGCTTCGTTTACTGTTCTGGATTGTCCTGATTTTCGCTGCGGTATGGCTGTGGCGAAAATTCAAGGCGCCCTCCGCATCTGCCCAATCGCCCCGCGAGCAAGACGCCGCGCCGATGGTGCGTTGCGCTCATTGCGGCGTACACCTGCCGCGCGATCGCGCGCTGAACCTTCAGCAACAGTGGTATTGCAGCCAGGCTCACCTTGAGCAAGGCCCAGGCACCAGTGATCGCTGAGGCCGCCAACGCCGACAGTAAACAGGCGCAGCGCCTGCTGCGTCTCTATCATCTCTACCGTTTAAGCGTCGGCATCACCCTGGTGCTGCTGATCTCCAGCAACATGGACAACCGCCTGCTGACGTCGGCCGACGACGAACTGCTGCGCAGCGGCAGCTGGTTGTATCTGGTGCTGAACATTCTGCTGGTGGTGTTCCTGGAGAACACCCGCCGCCCGGCGCAGCTGTTCACCCTGGCGCTGGTCGATGTGCTCTTGCTGTGCGGCCTGTTCTACGCGGCGGGTGGCGTGGCCAGCGCCATCGGTAACTTGCTGATTGTCTCGGTGGCGATCGCCAACACGCTGCTGCGCCGACGCATCGGCTTGCTGATAGCCGCCATCAGCGCTCTCGGTATCATTGGTTCAAGTTTCCTGCTGAGTTTCAACCACCCCCTGAGCGCCAACAATTACCTGCAAGCCGGAACCCTGGGCGCCTTGTGTTTTGCCGCTTCACTGCTGGTACAGGGTCTGGTCCGGCGCCTGGAAGTCAGCGAAAACCTCGCCGAACAGCGCGCCAGCGAAGTGGTCGGCCTCGAAGCCCTCAACGCCCTGATTCTGCAGCGCATGCGCACCGGCATCCTGGTGCTCGATGACCAGCGCCGGGTGCAACTGGCCAATCACAGCGCGAAAAGCCTGCTGGCGCAGTCGCACCTTGAGGGGCATTTGATCGATGACTACTCGCCGGCATTGGTCGAGCGTCTGCAACTGTGGCTGAGCAACCCGACCCTGCGCCCGCAGAGCCTGAAGATTCCCGGCAACGGCCTGGAACTGCAACCGAACTTCATCGCCCTCGCACAGAGTCCGAACCAGCAAACCCTGGTGTTTCTCGAAGACCTTGCACAAGTCGCCCAGCAAGCCCAGCAACTCAAGCTCGCCGCGCTCGGGCGCCTGACCGCCGGCATCGCCCATGAAATCCGTAACCCGCTGGGCGCCATCAGTCACGCCGCGCAGCTATTGGGTGAGTCAGAGGAACTCGATAGCGCGGATCGGCGTCTGACGCAGATCATTCAAGACCACTCCCAGCGCATGAACCGAGTCATCGAAAACGTCCTGCAACTGTCGCGCCGCCAGCAGAGCGCTCCGCAACGCCTGGATCTCAAACCGTGGCTGGAACGCTTCGTCTGCGAGAGCCGCGAACAGGCGACTGAGCGCCAGTCGATTCATTTGCGGATCAACTCCGGGGACTTCATCACATTGATGGACCCCGACCAGCTCACGCAAATTCTCGACAATCTGTTACGCAACGGCTGGCGGCACAGCGCCCTGCTGCACGAGCAGGCCGAGGTCTGGCTGGCACTGTTCATCGACCCCGACAGCCAACTGGCGGTGCTCGAAGTGCAGGACAACGGCCCCGGTGTACCACCCGATCAGCAGGCCGATCTGTTCGAGCCGTTCTTCACCACCAGTAGCCAGGGCACCGGCCTTGGGCTTTATCTGTCCCGTGAGCTGTGCGAAAGCAACCAGGCGCGCCTAGACTTCAAACCACGCCAAGGCGGCGGCTGCTTTCGCATCACCTTTGCTCACGGACGGAAACAAAGTTGAACACGAGCCCACGGCAAAAAATCCTTATCGTCGATGACGAGCCGGATATCCGCGAACTCCTGGAAATCACCCTGGGTCGGATGAAACTCGACACTCTAAGCGCACGCAACCTCGGCGAAGCCCAGGCGCTGTTGCACAACAACACCTTCGACCTGTGCCTGACCGACATGCGCCTGCCCGACGGCACGGGGCTGGACCTGGTGCAGCACATCCAGCAACGTTATCCCCAACTGCCGGTGGCGATGATCACCGCGTACGGCAGTCTGGAAACAGCGATCAACGCCTTGAAGGCCGGGGCCTTCGACTTCCTGACCAAGCCGGTTGATCTGACGCGCCTGCGCGAACTGGTCAGCACTGCGTTGCGCATGCCGGCAGCCGGAGGCAGCGTCACCTCGATCGACCGGCGCCTGCTCGGTGACTCACCACCGATGCGCAATCTGCGCAAACAGATCGACAAACTGGCGCGCAGTCAGGCACCGGTCTACATCAGTGGAGAATCGGGCAGCGGCAAAGAACTGGTCGCGCGGCTGATCCACGAACAGGGACCACGCGCCAGCAAGCCGTTTGTGCCGGTCAACTGCGGGGCGATTCCGTCCGAATTGATGGAAAGCGAATTTTTCGGCCATCGCAAAGGCAGCTTCACCGGCGCAGTGGAGGACAAACCTGGGCTGTTCCAGGCCGCACACGGCGGCACCCTGTTTCTCGACGAAGTGGCGGACCTGCCGCTGTCGATGCAGGTGAAATTGCTGCGGGCGATTCAGGAGAAAGCCGTGCGCAGCGTCGGCGGCCAGCAGGAAACGGTGGTCGATGTGCGCATTCTTTGCGCCACCCACAAGGATCTCGACGCCGAGGTCGCCGCCGGGCGCTTTCGCCAGGACCTGTATTACCGCTTGAACGTGATCGAACTGCGCGTGCCATCCCTGCGCGAACGGCGCGATGACATCGAAGTGCTGGCGGCGCACATGCTCCAGCGTCTGGCGGCAGGCAGCGGCCGCGCGGCGGCTCGTTTGCACCCGCAGGCGCTTGAGGCGCTGAAGAGTTACCGCTTTCCGGGGAATGTGCGGGAGCTGGAAAACGTCCTTGAACGGGCGCACACGCTGTGTGAAAACCAGTTGATCGAGGCCGCAGATCTGCGTCTCAGCGAAGGTAATTGCACGGTCGAGGGCGGTATTGCCGACCTGACGCAGATCGATAACCTTGAGGATTATCTGGAGAACGTCGAGCGCAAGCTGATCCTGCAGGCGCTGGAGGAAACGCGCTGGAATCGTACGGCGGCGGCGCAGCGGTTAAGTCTGTCGTTTCGCTCGATGCGCTACAGGCTGAAGAAACTCGGTCTGGATTGAGGCCCCTTCGCGAGCAAGCCCGCTCCCACATTGGGTTTTGTGAACGACAAAAATCAACTGTGGGAGCGAGCCTGCTCGCGAAAGCGATCTGCCAGGCTACAGAAAATATCAGACTAAATGCGACCTTCAGGCGCATACGGCGCCGGATCAATAATCGGCGCACGCCCCAGCATCACATCGGCAAACAACTGACATGACGCCGGCGCCAGCACCAGCCCGTTGCGGTAATGCCCGCAGTTCAGCCACAAACCCTCAAACCCCGGCACCCGGCCAATATACGGAATCCCCTCAGGCGAGCCCGGACGCAAACCCGCCCAATGTCCCACCACTTCGGCCTCCGCCAGCGCCGGCAGCAGCTCGACCGCCGAAGCCTTGAGGCTCTCCAGCGCGACATCGGTCGGCGTCTTGTCGTAGCCTTCGTGCTCCAGCGTACTGCCGATCAGAATGTGCCCGTCGCGACGCGGAATCGCATAACGCCCCTTGGCCAGCACCATGCTCGGCAGGAAATCCGCTGCACACTTGTAGAGAATCATCTGGCCCTTGACCGGCTCGACCGGCAGCGTCAGATCCAATGTTTTGAGCAGATCACCGCTCCATGCTCCGGCCGTCAGCACGATCTGCTCACCGCGGATCAGGCCTTTGGACGTCTCGACGCCTACCACTCGCTCCCCTTCGCGAACAAACCCGCTGACTTCGCATTGCTCGTGGATGGTCACGTTCGGCAGCGCCAGCAAAGCGGCTTTCAACGATTTGACCAGACGCGGGTTACGCACATTGGCCACATCGGCCATGTAGATCGCCCGGGAGAATCCGCCACCCAGCACCGGCACCGCGTCGTGCGCCGCCGAAATATCCACAGCCCGCAGCGGACGGTTTTCCCGCTCGGCCCAGGCCAGTGCCTCGGCTTCATCATCCAGATCCAGCCAGTACAGGCCGGTGGTGTGCACTTCGGGATCAACCCCGGTATCGGCAAACAGCCGCTCGCCCAGCTGTGGATAAAAATCCTGCGACCAATGCGCCAGCGCGGTGACTGCCGGGCTATAGCGCCACGGGTACAGCGGCGAAACGATACCGCCGCCGGCCCAGGACGACTCCTGACCGACATTCGAACGATCCAGCAGCACCACGCTGCGCACTTCTGAGGCGAGGTTGTAGGCGGTCAGCAGGCCAATCACCCCGCCACCGACAATCACCACTTGCTGTTGCCTGGTCATGTTTGATCCAACCGTAAAAAAGACAGTGGGCGCAAAAAGGCGCCCTTGAGAAGGTACCTCAGCGGCCCCAGCAATCCTTGGTGGTCAGCCCGGTGGTTGCGTTGTTCATACTTCTGACGCCGGTGTTGGTCAGGGTGAAATCCCCGCACTTGTCGGTGGCCATGGTCGTGCCGGCCTTGCGGGTGGCCGTCAGCAGGAAGGTCTGATCAGCGATGGTCGGGGTGATGGTGTAGAAATCATTGCCCGTGCTCAGACCGGTGATGCCGGTATAAACATTGTTCTTGGTGTAGAAGCGCTCGAGGATCTGCGCCTGTTCCGAGAGCAGCGACACCACTTCGGCGCGGCGGCCTTTTTTCAGGTATTCGGTGTAGCTCGGTGCGGCGATGGTGATGATGATCCCGATGATCGCAATCACGATCATGATTTCGATCAGGGTGAAGCCCCGGTTGAATCTGCGCATGCCTCAAACTCTCACTTACTGTATTTGTCGCCACATGATACGACGGCTGCCGCCGCCGGATTTTTCCACCAGAGTGGTGACGGTGCCACTGGAATCGTTGACGATCTTGCGCGTCGCGCCGTTGACGATGGCGTTCAGGGTCGGAATTCCGCCGGTGAACACCACACCGCTGGAAATCGTGTCGTTGCTGTCGACCACGCCATCGGCGTTGGTGTCGAGCACCGCGTAGTTGAGCATCTTACCGCTGAACGCATCCAGTTCGACCAGTTTGCCGGTGCCGAAACTGGCACACGGGTCAGTGGTATCGACACTGGCGGTGGTAAACACGATGCGTCCGAGCACCAGACTGGCCTGATTGATCACCCGCTCGCCGGTCAGCACGTTGTTGTACACCAGCGGCAGATACCAGCCCTTCTCCGCCGGATAGGTCGTGTCGTTCTGGCTGGTGGTGATGAACTGTCCGGCGCTGCCGGAGAACACCCCCGTCACTGCTTGCGCCTGCAAACTGCTGACGGTCAACTGACCGGAACCACCATCGGCGTCCCACACCGAGTAGAACGCCTGCAAATCCTTGTTGGTCTTGTCGGCGGTCTCGTTGAATTTGCCGGTGCCGACGAAGATCTGTTTGCCCCCCAGCGAATTGTCCGCCAGCAGCGGCTGCGCGGTGATCGGCTGAGTCGCCCCGCCCGCCGTGGTGAACAGCGGTTTGCCGGAAAACGCCACGCCCCAACTGTCGGTCGACGTCGCGCTCAGATCGAATTTCCACAGACGCCCTTTCAGATCACCGCCATAAGCGGCCTGCACCACGTTCGACGAATTGACCTTGAGCTTCACCGACGACAAACCATTGGTGGTTTCAGTGCTGTCGATCACGATCTTCTTGATCAACGAACCGTCACGCACATCCAGCACATACAAAGCCGCCACTCCGGAGTTGCTGCCATAACCATTGGCAATGAACGCCGCCCAGCGACCATCGGCCAAGCGTGCCACTTCCGGCCGGGCATAGGCATAACCCAGATCATTGAATACGTTGGCAGTGTTCACCGTGGCAGGTGCACTGACTTCCCACAGGGCATTGAGCACATTGCCAGCGGACGCGTCGAACAACTGCAGTGCATAGAAAGTCTTGCCGCCGGCACCGGTGCCGCCGATGGCCACGGTTTTCCAGGCACTGTTGAACTGAAGATCGTAGACCCCGACCTGACCGTCCACCAGAAACTTGTGGCTGACGCCATTGATGTACGCCGGATCGGCAATCAGCCGCAGCGACGGCAACACGCTGGACGGCATGTAGGCATAGCGTCGAGTGCCGTTGGCCGAGTTGATCACGTTGACGAAACCGTCATTGGCGTTCACCACCAGATTGGCATTCATGTTCGCCGCTTTGGTGGTCAGGTAAGTGGTGTAGGTGGTGTCGCCCGACAGGTCGGAGGCGGTTTTGTCGCTGGGCGAGGCCAGCACCAGCGGCGAGTTGATGATGTCGCCAAGCAACACGCTGCGCACCTTGAGCCCGCTCTTGTTGGTGCCCTTGCTCCACTCCACCAGATCACTGCCGCTGATGCCGGTGGGCAGGCTCTGGCTGAGCGTCGTCTGTTGGGTCGCGGAAAAGTTGCCATAGGCCAGAGTCACGGCGGCATTGCTGCTGGTGTTCCACGATTGATAGGTCGGTGCGGTCGCGCCCGGCACGATGGTGGTATCGGTGGTCCACAACGCTGCCGAGGTGTTCACCGCGCCAGCCGAAGTGAAGCCAAAGGATTTGATCGTGCCGCGCCAGTCCTTGGGGTCGTAACTGGTCTGGAAATAACTGGTGCCACTGGCCAGCGTGGTGCCGCTGGTGACACCGCTGCCGCCGGAGCCGGCCTTGGAAGTGATGTCGCTCAACGCCGAGGACAGCGCACTGTTGAGACCGGTGCTGTCGCTCGCCTGGTAATACTTGCCCTGCCCATAGGCAGCGGCGTCGGAAAGCATGTCGTTGTCGGCGGTAAAGCCGACGGTGTAGGTGTTCATGTTCTGCTTGGGAAAATCCGCCGAACTCCAGCTCTTGCCCGCCGCATCGACGCCGGTCGAACGCATGTCGATGTCGTAGGCGAACTTGGCGATGTCATCCAGATACAGCGTGTCGCCTTCATTGTCGCCATTGAGGTTGTTGCCGTCATTGTTGATGCCGTCCCAGTTCGGCAGACGACTGCCACCCAACGGATCGTTGCTCGGAAAGGTGCGGTCGTAGGTCGGCAAACCGTCGGTGATCACCACGCCATAGTTCTTCTGGCAGCGGTACTGGATCGGACTGGTGTAAGTGGTGGGTGTGCTGTTGTAGTACGGCGTCATGCCGCGCATGTACCGGGTGATTTCGTAATAGGTTTCCGCCAATGGCGTGTTGGCCACGGCCCCCAAACCACCGATCGCCGAAATCAACGCATTGTAGTTGGCGTCGGCCTGCGCCTGGGTCACGCTGCCGGAGACCGGCGACAGATCACTGATGGAACGAGCGATGTATCCACCGTTCCCGGGGTTGTTGCTGGTCACCGGGTTGAAGGTCGACAGGCCCATGCGCAAGTTACGGTTGCTGGTGACCAGTGCGGTGGACACGTTGCGCGCGACGTTGATCCGATAGTCGTTGGGAATCGCCCCGGTGGTGAAGTCGCGCGTGCCGTTGTTGATCGCCAGCCCGACCACATAGGCGATGTAGTCCCCCGTGTAGCGAGTATTGCCGCCGCCCACCGGATCAGGCAGTTTCAGGCACAACGGCGCGACGCTGTTGTTGTAGAAGGCGAAGGCGCCGCCGGAGCAACCGGAGGTCGGCAGGTTCGAGAGAAACACCGGATCGCCAGTGATCGCCGTTGAACTCAGGCACAGCCCGAGCAACGCATTACATTGCCGCGCCGGTGTACGCGTGACGGTCGGATCGAATCCCGCCGCGTAAATGATGCTGTTCATGCTGCCGGAATCGTCGATCAGCAACATCACGTTGGGCGGTACCGCAGCGGCACTCAGCAGCGGCGAGTCGGATGGCGTGAACGCATAAGCCGGCGCTGCCAGATAAAAGCTCAGCAGCATGCCGGCCAACAACGTCCGGCAGCGCTCAATACTTCGCATAGACACTCTCCACCACACTGCGCGAAGTGCCGGCGATGCCGACTGCGGTCACTCGATACAGGGTCGCCGACGTGTTGCTCGGCACGTTGACTGCGGTCAGGGTGGTGCCGATGTTCTGCACCCCATAAAAACCGTTGCCGGCGGCGATCCACGTCACCCCCGAGGTCGAGTTGAGCCCCGCCGCGCTGACCACCGAAGACTCCGCCGGCGGCGCGCACTGGGTGGTGCTCGCGCACACCGCCAACGAATAACTGTCGAGTTGCACCGCACTCTCGCCGATGCGCAACGCCGCCTCGGCGGTCTGGAACGACTGATTGCGCAGGCTGACACTGCCGGCCATTTTCTCCTGCAGGTTGGCGCTCTGCATCGAGGACAGCCCGATCAAGGTCAGCAGCAACAGAAACACCAGACTGACCAGCAACACCATGCCGCGCTGGGTTTGCCTCTGGTTGAACGTGATCCTCATCATTCCGGCCTCACTGCAAGCGGTTGCGCAAAGCGGCAACCACATTGAAGGTTTGATTGGCCACCCGGTTGTTCGGGTCGGTGAGGGTCAGGCTCAGGCGCACACTGCGGATGCGCGCCGGGTCACTGGGGTTGGCGCTGTAGGAGGACGCCGCGACATCGGTGGCGGACGTCGCCAGACCGAACATGACGCTGAACGCACTGACATTGTTCACCAGCACCTGCTGGGTCGGAGTGCCGCTGCCGGTGCCCATGAGAATCTGGTTGTTGCTGAAGCTGTAGATCAAGCGGCGGATCGGAAAGGCGATCTGCCCGCTCGCTGCCGCCCGCAACCCGGTATAGGCCGTGGCGCTGTTGCGGCAATCGGAGACCACCGTCCAGGTTGGCGTACCACCATTGCCACCGACATCGGCAGTGACCAGGGTCAGCTTGAGGTTGCTGTTGTCCCAACTGATCGGGGTGATCTGCGCCGCGTTGAAGTCCCCCGCCGAGCTCGCGTCAGTAATCGTGCCCAGGCAGCCGAACATGCCGACCATGCGCAGTTCCTGAATCATCTTGCTCAATACAAAACGTGCGTCTTCCTGCATGGCGGCAGCGGTGTTCTGGCTGACGTAAGTGTTCTTGGCCGCGAGAAACGTCTGCACCACGCCCAGCACGATGATCAGCCCGAGCGCCAGGGCGATGAGCATTTCGATCAGGCCGAACCCCCGGTTGGCGTGCTTCATGGGCCGGCCACCGGATCGACGGTGGCACGGCTGGTCAGGACGAAGCTGCGGGTGGTACCGGTGGCATTCGCCGCCCGTGAGTCATTCCAGTTGATGGTGATGGTGTACACCCGCTGATTGAGGGTGATCGTACCGGTGGCGGTCGGCCCGCCGAAATTGACGATGTTGGTGGTGAAATCGTAGAGATCCTGATCGCGGGCGACACTGAGGTTGCCTGCGGTCGGCGGCGTGACCGTGTAATCGGCAGCGGAATTGGCGCGGATGCGGTCCATCATGTCGTAGGCGATGAAGCTCGCCTGACTGGTCATCCGGGAACTGTCGGTGTACTTCAGCGCATTCACTTGAACGGCGGCCGCGCCCAATATGCCGACGGTCAGAATCAGCAACGCGACCAGTACCTCGATCAGCGACATGCCCTCCTGTGCCTGTGTGCTCCCTGCCCTCATCCGCAACTTCCACCCAGTTGAATTCGTCCGTTCAGACACACGTTCAGCGTCCTGCTTTGTGTTCCCAGCACATAACTGATGGCCACCGCCGTCGACGGCGCCGCCAGGCCGCCCAGATTATTGAAATCCAGTGCGGTCACTCCTGAGGGTAGCGTCAGAGTCGCGCCGCTGCTCATCGCTGGAACAACCCGTAATACATTGGCCGGAGTGCCAGTACTGTCGTAGACCGACAATTCGCCGGTCCACACGCTGCCGCCGGCGCTCGGGCGCAAGCGTGTGGTCACGCCGCGATCAATCGCCTCCAGCCGCGCGTAGTTGATGGCGCGCTGCAGGTCACCCATTTCGGTGTCGGCCTTGCTGCTCTGGATCGAGCGAGTGAAGCCTGGCACCGCCAGGGTGATGAGGATCACCAGCACGGCGACCGCGGCCAACAGTTCGGGCAGCGTGAAACCTTTTGTACGATGATCCATCGATGCCCTCCGTTGCCGTCGGCTATACCTGCTTCTACAAGCTAGAACATTCAACCGGCCCGCGTCGGTTGATTTGCCCTGCCCGGCGAAATGGATCACGTCGGGCTTCATGCTCCACGGAGGGAGTCGTCATGCCGCAACAGGGTTTCAGTCTGATTGAATTGCTTATGGGACTGGCGATTGGCGCAATTGTTCTGTCGCTGGTCAGTCCGGCTTTCGCGGCCTTCACTGAATCGACTCATCGCGACCTGGCGGCCCGGTCGCTGCTCGAGGGCATTCGCAACGCACGCACACAGGCCATCACCCGCAATCAGAGCGTAGTGATCCATGGCATCAATGGCGACTGGAGTCAGGGCTGGCGGATCATTCTGGATATCAGCGGCAAGGGGCCGCTGGACAGCAGCAATCCACTGCTGCTGGAGCACGCGAGTGACGGGCGAATACCGATCGTCGGCAATTGGCTGGTCAGTCGTTATGTGCGCTTCAGCAGTCTGGGACAACCGCTGATGCCCGCGCGGGCATTTCAGGCAGGGACGTTACATCTCTGCTCGGCACAGGAGCCGGTCAGCCAGCTCCAGGTGGTGCTGGCGGCAACCGGTCGGGTGCGCCTGACCAGCGCAAAGGCTGAGCAGGCGCTGTGCCTGAAGGCGAAGAGCGTCAGATCGAACGGACGCGCAGCTCTTTCGGCATCGAGAAGGTGATGTTCTCTTCGCGACCGGCCAGTTCATCGGCACCGGTCGCGCCCCAGGCTTGCAACTGCTGGATGACGCCGCGAACCAGCACTTCCGGTGCGGAGGCACCAGCGGTGATGCCGATGCGCTCGACACCCTCGAACCAGCTCTTCTGCAGGTCTTCGGCGCCGTCGATCAGGTAGGCCGGCGTGGCCATGCGTTCGGCCAGTTCACGCAGGCGGTTGGAGTTGGAGCTGTTCGGGCTGCCCACCACCAACACTACGTCGCACTCGTCGGCCAGTTGCTTGACCGCATCCTGACGGTTTTGCGTGGCGTAGCAGATGTCGTCCTTGCGCGGGCCACCGATGGCCGGGAAACGTGTGCGCAGGGCATCGATCACGCGGCTGGTATCGTCCATCGACAGGGTGGTCTGGGTCACGAACGCCAGTTTTTCCGGATTACGCACCTGCAGCTCGGCCACGTCTTTTTCGTCTTCGACGAGGTAGATCGCGCCGCCATTGCTGCCGTCGTACTGGCCCATGGTGCCTTCGACTTCAGGGTGACCGGCGTGGCCGATCAGGATGCACTCACGGCCGTCGCGGCTGTATTTGGCGACTTCGATGTGTACCTTGGTAACCAGCGGACAGGTGGCGTCGAATACTTTCAGGCCACGACCGGCGGCTTCGCTGCGTACGGCTTGAGAAACCCCGTGAGCACTGAAGATCACGATGACGTCGTCCGGCACCTGATCCAGCTCCTCGACGAAGATCGCGCCACGACTGCGCAGGTCTTCGACCACGAACTTGTTGTGCACCACTTCATGACGCACGTAGATCGGCGGCCCGAAGACTTCCAGGGCGCGGTTGACGATTTCGATCGCCCGGTCCACGCCGGCGCAGAAGCCACGGGGGTTGGCGAGTTTGATTTGCATGCTGTGCCTCGTGTCTTGCGCGCGAAATAAATTTACGTCCTGCTGATCGAGCACAATTGCTCAAATCCAGCAAAAATCCAATGTGGGAGCGGGCTTGCTCGCGAAAGCAGTGTGTCAGACAACTTCTATGTTGAATGTCAGTCAGCATTCGCGAGCAAGCCCGCTCCCACAATGTTCTGAGGTGTAACTCAGATCGCTTTGACGGAGATGATCTCTACGTCAAAGGTCAGCGTTTTGCCCGCCAGCGGGTGGTTGAAGTCGACGGTCACTTGCGCGTCGTCGAATTCTTTCACCACACCCGGCAGCTCAGTATTGGCCGCATCGTTGAAGATCACCAGCAGACCCGGTGACAGTTCCATGTCGGCAAACTGCGAGCGCGGGATGATCTGTACGTTTTGCGGGTTCGGCTGGCCGAAAGCGTTTTCCGGCTCGACGGTCAGCGTACGCTTGTCGCCGGCCTTGAAGCCGAACAATGCCGCTTCGAAACCCGGCAGCAGGTTGCCGTCGCCGACCTTGAAGGTCGCCGGGGCCTTGTCGAACGTGCTGTCGACCGTATCGCCGTTCTCCAGGCGCAATGCAAAGTGCAAAGTGACTTCCGTGTTCTGGCCGATGCGTTGCTCAGCCAATACCTGTTCAGTCATGAACGGCTTCTCCGGTTTTCTTACTTTTGAACATGTCCAGTGCCAGCATCACCGCACCGACGGTGATGGCGCTGTCGGCGAAGTTGAACGCCGGGAAGTACCAGCGGTTCTGCCAGTGCACCAGAATGAAGTCGATCACATGGCCCAGGGCGATGCGGTCATACAGATTGCCCAGCGCGCCGCCCAGCACCAGCGCCAAAGCGACGGCCAGCCAGGTTTCGTTGCGGCCCAGGCGTTTGAGCCAGACCACCAGCACCGCACTGACCACAATCGCGATCAGGGCGAACAGCCAGCGCTGCCAGCCGGAGCTGTCAGCCAGGAAGCTGAAGGCAGCGCCGGTGTTGTAGGCCAGCGTCCAGCTGAAGTAATCGGGAATGATCACGATCTGCTGGAACATTTCGAGCTTGTTTTCGAAGTAGAACTTGCTGGCCTGGTCGATGACCAGAACCAGCAAACTCAACCAGAGCCAGCTCAACCGTCCGAAACGGCCAACGGCATTAGGCATAGTGACGAACCTCGCCGGCGCCGCTGATGTTGTCGACGCAACGACCGCAGATTTCCGGATGCTCCGGGTTCACGCCGACGTCTTCACGGCAGTGCCAGCAACGGGCGCACTTCGGGAAGGCCGATTTGACGATCTTCAGTTTCAGGCCGCTGACTTCGGTGGCTACCGCGTCCGCAGGTGCCTGAACGAAAGGCGCCACGCTGGCAGTCGAGGTGATCAGGACAAAGCGCAGCTCGTTGCTCAGCTTGGCCAGGTCGGCGCTCAGCGCGTCTTCGGCGAACAGCGTCACTTCGGCTTGCAGGTTGCCACCGACGGCTTTGGCCGCGCGCTGGATTTCCATCTCTTTGTTGACCGCCACCTTCACTTCCATGATGCGATCCCAGTAGGCGCGACCCAGCTCGAAGCCTTCCGGCAGCTCGGTCAGACCTTCGTACCAGGTGTTGAGCATCACCGATTCGTTGCGCTCGCCCGGCAGGTACTGCCACAGCTCGTCGGCGGTGAACGCGAGGATCGGTGCGATCCAGCGCACCAGCGCTTCGGAGATGTGGAACAGCGCGGTCTGGCACGAGCGACGTGCCTTGCTGTCGGCGCCGGTGGTGTACTGGCGGTCCTTGATGATGTCGAGGTAGAAACCACCCAGCTCCTGCACGCAGAAGTTGTGGATCTTCGAGTAAACGTTCCAGAAACGGTATTCGCCGTAGTGCTCTTGCAGTTCGCGTTGCAGCAGCAAAGTACGGTCCACCGCCCAGCGATCCAGTGCGAGCATGTCTTCAGCCGGTAGCAGGTCGGTGGCCGGGTTGAAACCGGTCAGGTTGGAAAGCAGGAAACGCGCGGTGTTACGGATGCGACGATAGGCGTCCGCGCTGCGTTGCAGGATCTGCTCGGACACGGCCATTTCGCCGGAGTAGTCGGTCGACGCGACCCACAGACGCATGATGTCGGCGCCCAGGGTGTCGTTGACTTTCTGCGGCGCGATCACGTTGCCCAGCGACTTGGACATCTTGCGGCCGGACTCGTCGACGGTGAAGCCGTGGGTCAGCAGTTCGCGGTACGGCGCGTGGTTGTCGATGGCGCAACCGGTCAACAGCGACGAATGGAACCAGCCGCGGTGCTGGTCGGAACCTTCCAGGTACAGGTCGGCGCGTGGACCGGTCTCGTGGCCCATCGGGTGCGAACCACGCAATACGTGCCAGTGGGTGGTGCCCGAGTCGAACCAGACGTCGAGGGTGTCGCTGATCTTGTCGTACAGCGGCGCTTCATCGCCCAGCAGTTCGGCGGCGTCGAGTTTGAACCAGGCTTCGATGCCTTCGACTTCAACGCGCTTGGCGACTTCTTCCATCAGTTCGACGGTGCGTGGGTGCAGCTCGCCGCTTTCCTTGTTGAGGAAGAACGGGATCGGCACGCCCCAGTTACGCTGACGGGAGATGCACCAGTCCGGACGGTTGGCGATCATCGAGTGCAGGCGCGCCTGGCCCCAGGCAGGAACGAACTTGGTCTCTTCAATGGCTTTGAGCGAGCGCACGCGCAGGGTGTCGCCGCTGACCGGCTCTTTGTCCATGCCGATGAACCACTGCGCGGTGGCGCGGTAGATCAGCGGGGTCTTGTGGCGCCAGCAGTGCATGTAGCTGTGTTCGATGACGGTGGTGTGCATCAGCGCACCGACTTCGGTCAGTTTTTCGACGATGGCCGGGTTGGCCTTCCAGATGAACTGGCCGCCAAAGAACTCCAGCGACGGCACGTACACGCCGTTGCTTTGCACCGGGTTGAGGATCTCGTCGTTGACCATGCCGTATTTCTTGCAGGTCACGAAGTCGTCCACGCCGTAGGCCGGGGCGGAGTGAACCACACCGGTGCCGGCGCCCAGTTCAACGTAGTCGGCCAGGTACACCGGCGACAGACGGTCGTAAAACGGGTGACGGAAGTTGATCAGTTCCAGCGCCGAACCCGGCGCGGTGGCCAGTACGGTGCCTTCAACGCCGTAACGCGACAGGCAGGATTCAACCAGCTCTTCAGCCAGGACCAGCAGCTTGTCGCCGATATCGACCAGGGCGTAGTTGAATTCCGGGTGCACGTTCAGTGCCTGGTTGGCCGGGATGGTCCACGGGGTGGTGGTCCAGATCACGATCGAGGCAGGCTTGCTCAGCGACGGCAGACCGAACGCGGCAGCCAGTTTGGCTTCGTCGGCGATCGGGAAGGCCACGTCGATGGTCGAGGACTTCTTGTTCTCGTACTCGACTTCCGCTTCGGCCAGCGCCGAACCGCAATCGAAGCACCAGTTCACCGGCTTGAGGCCCTTGAACACGAAACCGCCCTTGACGATTTCGGCGAGGGCGCGGATTTCACCGGCCTCGTTCTTGAAGTCCATGGTCTTGTACGGGTTGGCGAAGTCGCCCAGCACGCCGAGGCGGATGAACTCGGTCTTCTGCCCTTCGATCTGCTCGGTGGCGTAGGCACGGCACAGCTCGCGGGTCTTGTCCGCGCCCAGGTTCTTGCCGTGGGTCACTTCAACCTTGTGCTCGATCGGCAGGCCGTGGCAGTCCCAACCCGGAACATACGGCGCGTCGAAGCCCGACAGGGTTTTCGAGCGGATGATCATGTCCTTGAGAATCTTGTTCAGCGCATGACCGATGTGGATCGTGCCGTTGGCGTACGGAGGGCCGTCGTGCAGGACGAACTTCGGACGATCCTTGCCAATCTCGCGCAACTTTCCGTACAGGCCAATACTGTCCCAGCGCTGCAGGATCTGCGGTTCGCGCTGTGGCAGGCCGGCCTTCATTGGGAAGGCGGTGTCCGGAAGGTTTAGCGTGGCTTTATAGTCGGTCATTTAAGGCTCTTCATTAGCGATGGGCGCTAGGTGCGGCTAGTGCACGGGCGGCGGCGACATCCGCGTTGATCGCCGTTTTCAGTGCCTCCAGAGAGGCAAAACGCTGCTCTTCACGCAGCTTTTGGTGGAAAACCACCGTCAGACGCCGGTCATACAGATCGCCGGCAAAATCCAGTAGATGAACTTCAAGGTGGGCTTTGCCATCACCTTGGACCGTAGGCCGCACGCCGATATTGGCGACGCCGGGCCAGGTCTTGCCGTCGATATCCACATCCACCAGATAAACCCCGGTGAATGGCACGCGACGACGCTTGAGTTGAATATTGGCAGTGGGCGTACCCAGTTGCCGGGCCAGTTTCTGACCGTGCAGCACGCGACCGGCGATCCGGTACGGGCGGCCAAGCAGGCGTTCGGCCAAGGCAAAATCGGCGGCGGCCAACGCGTTGCGCACCTGGGTGCTGCTGACGCGAATGCCGTCCAGCTCGACGGTCTGCGCGGCTTCCACGGTAAAACCGTGAACCTGCCCGGCCTGCAGCAGGAAATCAAAATCGCCGAGGCGGTCGCAGCCGAAGCGGAAATCGTCACCGACCTCCAGATGCTGCACGCCGAGACCGTCCACCAGGATGGTATCGACGAATTCACTGGCGCTGAGCTTGCTCAGGCGCTGGTTGAACGCCAGACACAGCACCCGGTCGACGCCTTCGGCGGCCAGCAGTTGCAGCTTGTCACGCAAGCGGGCCAGACGGGCCGGCGCGGTCTCCGGGGCAAAGAATTCCCGTGGCTGCGGCTCGAAAATCACCACGCAGCTGGGTACGCCCAACTCCAGCGCACGCTCACGCAGACGGGCCAGGATAGCCTGGTGACCACGGTGAACACCGTCAAAGTTGCCAATAGTGGCGACGCAGCCCCGATGCTGGGGGCGCAAGTTGTGGAGGCCTCGAACCAGCTGCATAACGCGCTTCTTGCTCATAAAGTGGTCGATTATAACCACACCCGACGGTCGACGACAGGCAACACCGTAACGCAAAGTGATCGAGCCGACAAAACTGCCGGCCCGCGCCCGTTTATAAAGGCTAAAACCTCAGCTCAAAGCCTTGCGATTGAAGTCACGCAGGCGGAAACCGAGCAGCAGCAACATACCGAAATACGCCACCACACCGGCAATCACCAGCGCACCCAGTCGCAGGAAGCGCTCCAGCATGTGCCCCTGATCCCAGGCCGGCATGAAATGCATGCCCAGTAGCAGCACCGCCGACATCACCGCCACCGCCACCACCAGTTTGAAGCCGAACAGGTACCAGCCCGGTTGCGGTTGATACATCTTTTGCTTGCGCAGTTGATAGAACAGCAGCCCGGCATTGAGGCAGGCACCGGCACTGATCGCCAGCGCCAGACCGGCGTGAGCCAGCGGGCCGATCAACACCAGGTTGAACAGTTGAGTGACGATCAGGGTGAAGATTGCGATTTTTACCGGCGTGCGGATGTTCTGTTGCGCGTAAAAGCCCGGCGCCAGCACTTTGATCACGATAATCCCGAGCAGGCCGACAGAATAGGCAATCAGCGCACGCTGGGTCATGGACGCATCAAACGCACTGAACTGGCCGTACTGGAACAGCGACACGGTCAGTGGCTCGGCAAGAATCCCCAGCGCCAGCGCACACGGCAGCACCAGCACAAAGCACAGGCGCAGGCCCCAATCGAGGATCCGCGAGTACTCGTGGCGATCCTTACTCGCATAGGTCTTGGCCAGCGTCGGCAACAGAATGGTGCCCAATGCCACGCCGAGCACGCCGGACGGCAATTCCATCAAACGGTCGGCGTAGTACATCCACGACACCGAACCGGCCACCAGGAACGAGGCGAAAATGGTGTTGATGATCAGCGAAATCTGGCTGACCGAGACACCGATGATCGCCGGCAGCATCTGCTTCATCACCCGCCAGACGCCGGTATCACGCAGATTCAGGCGCGGCAGCACCAGCATGCCGATCTTCTTCAGGTGCGGCAGTTGATAGAGCAACTGCGCGAGACCACCGACCAGCACCGCCCAGCCCAGAGCCATGACCGGCGGATCGAAATACGGCGTCAGGAACAGCGAAAACACGATCATGCTGACGTTGAGCAGGGTCGGCACGAAGGCCGGCACCGAAAAGCGGTTCCAGGTATTGAGGATTGCCCCGGCCAGCGAGGACAGGGAGATCAGCAATATATAAGGGAACGTCACCCGCAGCAGATCGGAGGTGAGCTGGAATTTTTCTGGCGTATCGGCAAACCCTGGCGCGGTGGCCCAGATCACCCACGGCGCGGCAATCATGCCCAGCGCTGTGACCAGCGCCAGCACCAGGGTCAGCAGGCCCGAGACATAAGCAATGAAGGTGCGGGTCGCCTCTTCGCCTTTCTGACTCTTGTATTCCGCCAGAATCGGCACGAAAGCCTGCGAGAACGCCCCCTCGGCGAAGATTCGCCGCAGCAGGTTGGGCAATTTGAAGGCGATGAAGAAGGCGTCCGTCGCCATTCCGGCGCCGAATGTGCGAGCGATGAGCGTGTCACGGACGAACCCCAGAATCCGGGAAAGCATCGTGATAGAGCTGACAGCGGCCAACGATTTGAGCAGATTCATTGAGGGAATTAGTGCCTGTCGATAAACAGCAGGCGAACAATGCGCCCACTTGTGCGATACTCCGCGCCGCAACAGCACAGAGCCAAAGCTCGCGAGTTTACAGGTCAAGCGCCGGAAATAAATATCCCGCCTCTTTACACCTACCACTTAGCGGAACGTTTCAAGCGCCCTTGACAAGACTTCAACTCATCGGCATGATTCGCGGCCTATTTTGTTTGCTATTTCCTAAAAAGTCTTTCGAGGAGCTCGACGGTGGCCAACTCACCTTCCGCCAAAAAACGTGCAAAACAGGCTGAGAAGCGTCGCAGCCACAACGCCAGCCTGCGTTCCATGGTTCGTACCTACATCAAGAATGTAGTTAAAGCCATCGACGCAAAAGACGCTGAAAAAGCTCAAGCTGCATACGTTCTGGCTGTGCCAGTTATCGACCGTATGGCCGATAAAGGCATCATCCACAAGAACAAGGCTGCTCGTCATAAGAGCCGTCTGAATGGCCACGTCAAGGCACTGAAAGAAGCTGCTTAATCGACGTAGTCATTAAAAAACCGACCTTAGGGTCGGTTTTTTATTGCCTGCGATTTGGTGAATCCCGCACATAAAAAAGTGGGAGCGGGCTTGCTCACGAATGCAATCTGTCAGCCGACCTCTCTAGCGACTGACACGACCTCTTCGCGAGCAAGCCCGCTCCCACATTGTGGATTTGCGGTGTTATTGCTGAACAGGAACCCACGGCACGATCGGAATCGCCGTCACCGCATTTTGCGGACTACCTTCGATCACGCGATCGCTGTAGACCAGGTACACCAGCGTATTGCGCTTCTTGTCGAGGAAACGCACCACCTGCATGGTTTTGAATACCAGCGACGTGCGCTCCTTGAACACCTCGTCGCCATCCTTCAACTCACCCTTGAACTTGATCGGGCCAACCTGACGACAGGCAATCGACGCCTCGGCACGATCCTCGGCCAGGCCCAAACCACCCTTTACCCCACCCGTCTTGGCGCGGGACAGGTAGCAGGTCACGCCATCGACTTTCGGATCATCGAAAGCCTCGACCACAATCCGGTCATTCGGACCGACAAACTTGAATACCGTCGACACCTGACCGATTTCCTCGGCCGAGGCCAGCAGCGGCAACGCCATCAGCAGACCCAACAATCCTTTTGCCATACGCATCGCGCTTTTCCTCAGACCAGAATCAGGTTGTCACGGTGAACCAGTTCCGGCTCAGCCATGTAGCCCAGCACGCCGACAATCGCGTCCGACGACTGACCAATGATTTTTTGCGCCTCTAGAGCACTATAGTTGGCCAAACCACGGGCAATTTCACGACCGTCCGGCGCCACGCAAACCACCATCTCGCCGCGACGGAAACTGCCCTGAACCAGTTTCACGCCGACCGGCAGCAGACTCTTGTTGCCCTGCGACAAGGCCGACACCGCACCTTCGTCGAGCACCAGCGTGCCGCGAGTCTGCAAATGCCCGGCCAGCCACTGCTTGCGCGCCGCCAGCATGCCACGCTCAGGCGACAGCAGCGTACCGATGCGCTCGCCAGCCTTCAGGCGATCGAGCACTCGCTCCAGACGCCCACCGACGATGATCGTATGCGCTCCGGAGCGCGCCGCCAGCCGTGCCGCACGCAGCTTGGTCTGCATGCCGCCACGCCCCAGCGCGCCGCCGGTACCGCCCGCCACCGCATCAAGCGTCGGATCATCGGCGCGCGCTTCGTAAATCAGTTGCGCATCGGGGTTGTTGCGC
The DNA here is from genome assembly GCF_020515535.1 of Pseudomonas sp. MWU16-30322. Lineage (NCBI taxonomy): Bacteria > Pseudomonadati > Pseudomonadota > Gammaproteobacteria > Pseudomonadales > Pseudomonadaceae > Pseudomonas > Pseudomonas sp. MWU16-30322. The sequence goes on along the minus strand of NZ_JAIWYL010000009.1, from coordinate 276,949 downwards.
GGATCGGCGTCGAACATGCCATCGCGATCGGTGAGGATCACCAGCAGATCGGCCTCGACCAGATTGGCCACCAGCGCCGCCAGCGTATCGTTGTCGCCGAAGCGGATTTCGTCGGTGACCACCGTGTCGTTTTCGTTGATCACCGGGATGACTTTCAGCTCGACCAGTGCGCGCAAGGTGCTGCGGGCGTTCAGGTAGCGCTTGCGGTCGGACAGGTCGTCGTGAGTCAGGAGAATCTGCGCGGTGTGCCGGCCATGCTCGGCAAAGCTCGACTCCCAGGCCTGCACCAAGCCCATCTGGCCGATTGCAGCAGCGGCCTGGAGCTCGTGCATCGCACTGGGTCGCGAGGTCCAGCCCAGGCGGCTCATGCCGGCAGCCACTGCGCCGGAGGACACCAGCACCAGCTCGACACCCGCCTCATGCAGGGCGACCATCTGCTCGACCCAGACACCCATTGCCTTGCGATCCAGCCCCTTGCCGTCCGCCGTCAGCAAAGCGCTGCCGATCTTCACGACCCAACGCTGCGCACCTGTCACTTTGCTCCGCATCATCTTCAACCTTAGCTTGAGGGCCGCGCGACCCAGCGCTGCCCGTGACGTTAATCGTGGCTATTGGTGACCAACGATCGATTTCCGGATACTAAAACGCCGCTCGATTGAGCGGCGCTTAAGTTTACTGCAACGAATCAGTCGCGCACGTAAATGATTTCCGGACCGTCTTCATCATCCACATCTTCTTCGTCCCAGTCATCGTCACCGATGTCATGGACCGACTTCACGCCGCTGCGACGCAGGGCACGCTTGTCATCCAGCGCCTGCAACTGCGCACGGGCTTCGTCTTCGATGCGCTGATCGAGATCAGCCAGCTCTTCCTTGTACGCCGGGTCGCTGGCCAAACGATCGGCACGATCTTCCAGATAACGCATGATGTCGCGCGTCAGGCGCTCGGTGCCTTCTTTGGCGATGGCCGAGATCACGTAGACCGGACCTTCCCACTGCAGGCGATCAACGATTTCCTTGACGCGCTCTTCGTGCTCTTCCTCGAGGATCTGGTCACACTTGTTCAGCACCAGCCAGCGATCACGCTCGGCCAGCGACGGACTGAATTTGACCAGCTCGTTGACGATCACTTCAGCCGCATCCGGTGCACTGGTGTCATCCAGCGGCGCCATGTCGACGAGGTGCAGCAACAGACGCGTACGCGCCAAGTGCTTGAGGAAGCGAATGCCCAGACCGGCACCGTCGGAAGCACCTTCGATCAGCCCCGGAATGTCGGCGATGACGAAGCTTTTCCAGCGATCAACGCTGACCACACCCAGGTTCGGCACCAGCGTGGTGAACGGGTAGTCGGCGACTTTCGGCTTGGCCGCCGACACCGAACGGATAAAGGTACTTTTACCGGCGTTCGGCAAGCCCAGCAGACCGACGTCAGCCAGCACTTTCATTTCCAGTTTCAGGTCGCGCTGCTCACCCGGCTTACCCGGAGTGGTCTGGCGCGGCGCACGGTTGGTACTGGATTTGAAACGGGTGTTGCCCAGACCGTGCCAACCACCCTGCACCACCATCAGTTTCTGGCCGGCCTTGGTCAGGTCGCCAATCACTTCCTGGGTGGCCGAGTCGATCACGGTAGTACCGACCGGCACGCGCAGGATCAGGTCTTCACCTTTCTTGCCAGTGCAATCGGTACTGCCGCCGTTGGAGCCACGCTCGGCATCGAAGTGCCGGGTGTAACGGTAGTCGACCAGGGTGTTGAGGTTTTCGTCGGCCATCATGTAGATGGAACCGCCGTCACCGCCATCACCGCCGTTCGGGCCGCCGTTTTCAATGAATTTTTCCCGACGGAAACTCATGCAGCCATTGCCGCCGTCACCAGCTTTTACGCGGATCGATACTTCGTCTACAAACTTCATAACTCAACGCCTCTCGCCATACGGACGAGCCGAAAAACAATCAAGACATAAGACTCTTGCAAAAATGAGCGCAGCGACCCCAAACCACGACCTGCATCGCACGCCGACAGCCCATACAAACAGTTTTGCAAGAGACTCACCCCACAAACGAAAAAGCCCCGTCGCAAGACAGGGCTCTTCCAGCGATCTCGCGATTAAGCCGCGACAACGCTCACGTAACGACGACCGAAGGCGCCTTTTACTTCAAACTTGATCACGCCTTCGATTTTCGCGAAGAGAGTGTGATCTTTACCCATGCCAACGCCGTAGCCAGCGTGGAATTGGGTGCCGCGCTGACGCACGATGATGTTGCCGGCCTTGATGACCTGGCCGCCATACATCTTCACGCCAAGGCGTTTGGCTTCTGAGTCGCGACCGTTACGGGTACTACCACCAGCTTTTTTGTGTGCCATGAGTTCAATTCTCCTAGTGAGGAATTAGGCTGTAATTAAGCCTGAATACCGGTGATTTTGATCTCGGTGAACCACTGGCGGTGGCCCATACGCTTCATGTGGTGCTTACGGCGACGGAACTTGATGATACGGACTTTATCGTGACGACCTTGGGAGATCACTTCAGCCTTGACGGTTGCGCCAGCAACAACAGGTGCGCCGATGTTCACGTCGTCGCCATTGGCGACCAGCAGAACGCGGTCAAAAGTCACGGATTCGCCAGTAGCGACTTCCAGTTTTTCGATCTTCAGGTATTCACCTTCAGCGACCTTGTATTGCTTACCGCCGGTAACGATTACTGCGTACATGGTATTTCTCCGATAATCCTGCTCACCCAGCTCTTTATAAGAAGAGGTATTGGCTGGCATGGCTGCATGGGGCTGGAACGGCCCAAGTGCAATTGCGTAAGGCAGGTGCTGCCCAGGAAGTTCAGGGTGCGCGATTGTACGCAAGCCGCGAGAGTCACGCAAGTGGCCGTCCATCGCGCCTTGACAGGCCCCGGTGTGGGTCCTAGCATGCCGCGCAACCCTTCTGGAGCAACTGTCGCTGATGCAACCCCAAGCTTTCTACCGCGCGGTGGCGGACGATTTTAACGCCGTCGACGGCATCATCAAGAAGCAGCTGACTTCCCGAGTGCCGCTGGTATCGAAAATCGGCGATTACATCACCTCGGCCGGCGGCAAACGCCTGCGTCCTTTATTGGTGCTGCTGTGTGGCAAGGCCCTGGGTCGCGAAGGCGACGACATGCGTCTGCTGGCCGCCACCATCGAATTTCTGCACACCGCGACCCTGCTGCATGACGACGTGGTCGACATGTCCGGCATGCGCCGTGGCCGCTCCACCGCCAACGCCATGTGGGGCAACGCCCCGAGCGTGCTGGTCGGCGACTTCCTGTACTCGCGCTCGTTCGAAATGATGGTCGAGCTGGGTTCGATGCCGGTGATGAAGATCCTGTCCCAGGCCACGCGCATCATCGCCGAAGGCGAAGTGTTGCAGCTGTCCAAGGTACGCGACGCCAGCACCACCGAAGAAACCTACATGGAAGTCATCCGCGGCAAGACCGCGATGCTCTTCGAAGCCTCGACCCACAGCGCTGCCGCACTGGCCGGTGCCACCACCGAGCAGAGCGAAGCCCTGCGCACCTTCGGTGATCACCTGGGCGTGGCGTTCCAACTGGTCGACGACCTGCTGGACTACAAGGGCGACGCCGAGACCCTGGGCAAGAACGTCGGTGACGATCTGGCCGAAGGCAAGCCGACCCTGCCGCTGATCTACACCATGCGTGAAGGCACACCTGAGCAGGCTGCACTGGTCCGCCAGGCAATCCAGAAAGGCGGGATCGAAGACCTCGAAAGCATCCGCATCGCCGTGGAAGCCTCGGGTTCGCTGGAATACACCGCGCAACTGGCCCGCGACTACGTGGCCCGTGCGATCAAATGCCTCGACGCGCTGCCAGCCAGCGAATACCGCGATGCACTGGTAGAGCTGAGCGAGTTTGCGGTCGCCCGCACGCACTGATCTGCCTTCTGTGGGAGCGGGCTCGCTCGCGAAAGCAACCTGTCATTCAACATTCATGTTTAATGACACACCGCATTCGCGAGCAAGCCCGCTCCCACAGTTGTTTCTGCGCTATGCCCTCCTGCGCGTAAAACCCTATACAATGTGCGACTTTTAGCGATCCCCTATCAAGGAGCCTTAGTGAGCACGTTGCCACCCTGCCCGAAATGCAATTCCGAATACACCTACGAAGACGGTGCCCAACTGATCTGCCCCGAGTGCGCCCACGAGTGGTCGGCCAATGGCGAAGCCGAAGTGGCGTCCGATGATGCCGTGAAGAAAGATTCGGTGGGCAACGTGCTGCAGGACGGCGACACCATCACCGTGATCAAGGACCTCAAGGTCAAGGGCACTTCGCTGGTGGTCAAGGTCGGCACCAAGGTCAAGAACATCCGCCTGTGCGATGGCGACCATGACATCGACTGCAAGATCGACGGCATCGGCCCGATGAAGCTCAAGTCCGAGTTCGTCAGAAAGGTCTGATCCTTCTGTCAGCCATCCCGCGCCCGCCGCGGGATGGTGAATCGCCCTCCCCGCTTTCCCCTCATGCATTCTCGCGTGATAGCCAGACGCCAGCCGTTTTGACCTTACGCAATCTTTACCCGGAAAAAATCGCATTCCGCCAATAGGCACTTGCTATTTGACGAATAAGAATTATTCTCATTGAAGCCTTTCAAGGAGATGAGACCCATGACTTATTTGATCGACGCCTGGCTGGATCGCCCACACCCATACCTCAGGATCCTGCATCGGGAAACCGGAGAAGTCTGTGCGGTACTGGAAGAAGAAGCCCTGCATGAGCTGCAGGATCAGGGTGATCTGGACGTCAGCAGCCTGAATTCCAGCGAACCGTTGGTGCTCAAGGAGCTGGTGCGCAATCTGTTCCTGTTCTGCTATGCCCGGGCGTTGCGCCCGACCAATGAGCTGCATCACAAGATCGAAATATGAAGCCCCAAAAAACTGTAGGAGTGAGCCTGCTCGCGATAGCGGGATATCAGGCAACTGAGTAGTCGACTGAACAGACGCCATCGCGAGCAGGCTCACTCCTACATTAGCCCGCCTTGTAGGCAGGCCAGGTCTTACAGAACGTCCAGCAGCTCGACGTCGAATACCAGAACGCTGTGCGGCGGGATGCTGCCAACGCCTTGAGCGCCGTAAGCCAGTTCGCTCGGCACGTACAGGCGCCATTTGCTGCCGGCATTCATCAGTTGCAGAGCTTCGGTCCAGCCAGCGATCACGCCGCCAACCGGGAATTCTGCTGGCTGACCACGATCGTAGGAGCTGTCGAACACGGTGCCGTCGATCAGCATGCCGTGGTAGTGAGTACGCACGGTGTCTTCACGGGATGGCTTGGCGCCTTCACCTTGGGTCAGCACTTCGAATTGCAGACCGGAAGCCAGCGTGGTGATGCCTTCTTTCTTGGCGTTTTCAGCCAGGAAAGCACGCCCTTCGCCGGCAGCGGCTTCAGCTTTGGCGGCGGCTTCGGCTTGCATGATCTCGCGGATCACCTTGAAGCTGGCGGACATGGCTTCCTGATCGACACGGCTTGGCTTGCCGGCGAATGCGTCGGTCAGACCGGCCAGGATGGCGTCCAGGCTGACACCCGGTGGCGGGTTGTCGCGCAGCTGGTCACCCAGTTGACGGCCGATGCCGTAGCTGACGCGAGTTTCGTCGGTGGACAGATTTACTTCGGACATGACACTGCTCCGCTGTGCGGACGGCCATCAGACTTGCCGTGCGTGCACAGCGCGTCCCGGCGCGCCCGGAACCAAAAGGGCGAGCAGACTAGCACAGATGCCCAGCGATGGCGCGCAAGGCCTACAGGGCCGAGCGCCAGGCCAGCGGTACTTTCAGGCTTTCATCGGCACTGGCGACCAGTCCGCACATTTCATCGTGCACCGAGGTGTGTACGAGGTTGAACGGCAGCACCGGAAAGTTATGCAACACATCCCGCGCATGCTCCACCGAACGCAGCATCAGCATGTTGCCCTTGGGATCACTCAGCGGATACGCCGCCCCATGCATCCGCGCCTCGAGCAGATAAAGCCCGCCCTCCATGGAGATCAGGTTCAGCTCATCGACCTTCCTGGCGATGGCAAACGCATTCAACTCTTGCAGGTTCATGAACGCACCTCACACGGTGGCGAGCCAAGACCTCTACAGGGATATGCCCGGACGCACCAAAGCACAAGCCACAAACGACACCGCCCGTCTGTTTCGCAACAGACGGGCGGTGTTTTTGCAGCGATCAACCAATGATCAGTGCTTGGTGACCTTGTCCAGGTAACCCATGGCGAACGCCGAGATCACGAAGGTCATGTGGATGATCACGTACCACATCAGATGCTCGGGATCGACGTTCTTGGCGTCCATGAAGATGCGCAGCAGATGGATCGAAGAAATCGCCACGATCGATGCCGCCACTTTCATCTTCAGCGACGAAGAGTCCATGGTGCCCAGCCAGTTGAGCTTTTCCTTGTTGTCGTCGATGTCCAGCTGCGAGACGAAGTTTTCATAGCCGGAAATCATCACCATCACCAGCAGGCCGCCAACCAGCGCCATGTCGATCAGCGACAGCAGCACCAGGATCAGATCCGATTCGGCCATCGAGAACACGTTGGGGATGACGTGGAAGACTTCCTGGAAAAATTTCAGTGCCAGCGCCAGCAGCCCGAGGGACAGGCCGAAATAGATCGGCGCCAGCAGCCAGCGCGAGGCGTACATTGCGTTTTCGAAAAAGCGTTCCATTGAATCTCACACAAGGGGGGGGGTTGTAATCGGAGGCGAGTATACCAGCCCCCTGTGACAGCCAGAAACCGCCCGGCTCGCACCTCCAATCACCGCCACCTGCGTGTGTATGTGATTTTTTTTCTGCTACTGTCCAAACCATTGAACACCTAGCAAAAGTGGACAGGACGACTGGAAATGGATGTGCGATTGCCGTTTAAGACTGCCGGGATTTGCCTCGCTCTGCTGCTGGGAGGCTGCTCTCCGGGTGATGAGAAAAAACCATCGGTCAGCCTCGAAGCAAAGACGGCAACGTTCGAACATTCACTGGACGCCATCGCCGACCCGAAGCTCAAGGAGGCCGTGACCGAGCTCGGCGGATCGTTGCTGTTGCTCGAACGCGCGCAGCTCAAACTTGACGGCGCACCGCTGAAAACCGTCTACGGCGAAGACATTCTCGGCGTCCTCAAGCATTACCCTTCACCGCAGGCGCTGGTCGATACCTTCATCAATGGCCTGTTCGTGCTGCACAAGGATGCCAGCTCCGACTACCTCACCGACCTGCAACCGGTGTTCCCCTTCAACCTGAACATTCCCGGCGGCTTCCTGTTCCCGCATGGTGTGGAATGGCAGTCAGTCACGCTGAGCAACAAACGCGTGATTGCCTATCAGCAGGAGTGGTCGGAAACCGATCCCGGCATTCAGCTGAGCCCGTCCAGCTCCAACGTCACCAACCCCGAAGACCTGACCGTGACCTACCCGTTCATCGAGGGTCTGGACGTGGACAGGAAGAGCCAGCCGCAGCCGGTGAGCCTGCAAGGCAAAGTGGAAGTGATTGCGCCGCGACGCTTGTTCAGCTTCAACCTGAACCAGAAGGATGTCGGCCAGACCCGCACCGACGACAACCTCAGCGTCACCCTGCTGAAGCTGGAAAAGAACTACGCCGAAATCGAAGTCAGCAACAGCCTGCCACTGGCTCCCGAGGTTGAGGGGGCACAGCTCAATCCAGTGATCGTTCAGGCTCGCGACACCAGCGGGCAATACCTGGAGCGCGCCGGCTCAATCAATGAAAGTCCGGCACAGGTAGCCTTCTACGAAAAACAACTGGCGTACCTGCAACAACAGAAAACCTGGAGCGAAGGTCTGGAAAAACAGCTCGAGAACGAACAGCATGCCTTCGAGCAGCAACACCCACGGCGTTACAACAAGATCTACTTCAACGGCCCTATCGACACTCTGGAAATCAGCGTGCTCGATTTCTCATCGGCGACCGTGACTCGCAAAGCCCTGGATCTACCGGTGCGCACCTTCAGTCAGCACACCACGGAAAAGGCCATCCAGCCGCTGGACCCAGGGGTGGTGGTGTATGACGATCTGGCGCCGAACTGGCTCAAGGGCGCGAGCCTCACCGAGGAAGCGCTGAAGGCCGGCATCCGCATCCATCAGTCCACGGAAGACCCGAGCGCTGCACGCATCGAGTTCTCCCACCGACGCACCTTCAACGATGAATTGCTCGGCGATGACTTCAGCCCGGGCGACAGCCCCGTGACGTTCTTCACCGAGAAACGCAGCGGCAAACTCGATGAACCGATCGAACTGCCGCCCGAGGCGTACCAGGTCGATCCGCTGCAAGCGACCATCACTTACGATTTGAATCTGTTTCCGGAAACCCCGGCGATTGCCGTGGGCTCGATGCCATTGTTTCTCGCCAGCGTGGACAAAAAAACCTACGACGCCAAGTCCTTGCCCAAAGGCCTGGAGATCAAGAACAACATGCTGGTGGTAGACCTGAAACTGTTCCCGGCCAACGCCTGGCGATTCTTCGTCAAAGATGACAGTGGCAACTACCTGAAACAGATTCTGTCGGTCAGTCACGACGCGAGCGCACAAGGTCCGGCGCTGTTCGGCGTGCATTACTTCTATGGCCGTCCAACGCACGTGGAGACCTACCAGCGAACCGAACTCAATACCGTGCAATACGGCTTTGAGGTCAAGCTCGACAAGGCGCAGTTGCCCGACACTGCGCCATGATGGCGCCTAATGGTCGAACACCCCGACCGTACGCCCACGCCCACCGTTGATCTGGCGCAGCTGTGCTTGCAGGTGCAGGCTCCAGATCTGCGGATCGTCGGCCAGTTCGTAGCCGTGCATAGTCAGGCTTTCAACAATGGTGTCGAGAATCGACTCGGCGGCGACCGGCCCGTGAAACGGACCTTGGGCCTTGATGGCGGAAGGTTGTTCGCCGGCCATGCCGGCAGCGAAGAGCAGCGTCCACATGCCGGTATCGCCGGCCAACGGCTTGATGACGCATTCGATGCGGGTCACAAGACCCAGGCATTGACGGGTGAGGCAGAGGTTGCGCGACATGGCGGCGACCCTCGGTAAAGCCTGTATTCAGCCTTCACGCGAAGGCTGTTTCGATCCAGTGATACTGTCGATGTCCTTGAGCTGAGAATAGAAGAAAAGTCCGCCCAGCAAGCCGGATAGAACCAGAAGGCGCCGAATGGTCATTGTGTGAATTCTGACGTCAGAGTAGTGGCACTTTTCCCGATGATCACCGCAAAATCCAATTTGAAAACAACTGTGGGAGGGGGCTTGCTCCCGAAGGCGGTGTATCAATCGACACATTAGTTGATTGATACACCGCCTTCGGGAGCAAGCCCCCTCCCACAATGTTTACCAGGTCAGCGTTCAGGCTGGTTTGGCCTCTGCCAACGCCTCCTGCGCCAGTTCCTTCTCGGCCTCTTTCAGGTCATCTTCGCTGATCATCTCGGCAATCACCCGCAGACGCTCGACCACGCGGGCGTTGACGCTGCCCTCCGGGAACTGGCCTTCGGCATCCGGCTCACCGGCCGGCTCGCCGACCAACAGGCTCAACGCCTCGTCGGCCTGACGCACCGCGTACACGTGGAACTGCCCGGCGCGCACCGCCGCCAGCACCTTCTCGTCGAGCATCAGGGTGGCGACGTTGGCCTGCGGAATGATCGCGCCCTGCTCGCCGGTCAGCCCGCGTGCTTCGCAGAGACGGAAGAAGCCTTCGATCTTCTCGTTGACCCCGCCGACCGCCTGCACTTCGCCGAACTGGTTGATCGAACCGGTGATCGCAAAACACTGCTTGAGCGGAGTTTTCGACAACGCTGAAATCAGCGTGCAAGCCTCGCCCAGCGACGCGCTGTCGCCGTCGACGTAACCGTAGGATTGTTCCAGCGCGATGCTTGCGGAAATCGCCAACGGGAATTCCTGGGCGTAACGACTGCCCAGATACCCGGTGAGGATCATCACGCCCTTGGAGTGAATCGGCTGGCCGAGATTGACCTCACGCTCGATGTCGACGATGCCGCTGCCGCCCGGATACACCGTGGCGGAAATCCGCGCTGGCACACCGAACGCCGAATCACCGACTTCCAGCACGGTCAGCCCGTTGCACTTGCCGACCGCCGCACCATCGGTGTCAATCAGGATGATTCCGGCGAGCATGTCGTCGAGAATCCGCGCCGAGACCCGACCGGTGCGGGTTGCCTTGGCTTTCAGCGCACGCTCGATGTGCCCGGCGTCGGTCATTTCATCGCCCGCCAGATGGCGGATGAAGTCCGCTTCGCTGACCAACTGGAACAGGTCGCCGATCCGTGCCGACAACCGCCCCTGATGCTCGGCCAGCCGTGCGCTATAGGTCGCCAGACGCGCGACCGCATCGGCAGTCAGCGGCGCCATGCCTTCTTCCGAAGTACGGGTTTTCAGCAACTGGGCGAATTGCTCCAGGCTTTCGTCGACCATCGGGATGTCTTCGTCGAAGTCGACCAGCACGCGGAACATCTCCTGGAAGTCCGGATCCAGATCCTGCAGCGTGTAATACAACTGGCGCGCACCGATGATCACCACTTTGACCTGCAACGGAATGTGCTGCGGATTGAGGGTCACAGTGGCGAAACGGCCCATCTCGCCCAGCGGCGATTCCATTTTCAACTTGCGCGATTGCAGGGCGCGTTTCAGCGCATCCCACACGAACGGCTCGCTGAGCATTTTTTCCGCTTCCAGGATCAGGAAGCCGCCGTTGGCGCGATGCAGCGCACCCGGGCGTAACTGACGATAAGTGGTGTAAAGCGCGCCCTGATCGGTGGTGTATTCGATACGGCCGAACAGGTTTTCGTAGGTCGGGTGCGGCTCGAACACCACCGGCGCACCGCCACTGTGCGGATGGCCCACCACCAGGCTCGGCGCGTACTGCTCCTCCAGCAGCTTGCGCGCCACCGCGTCGGTCTTGCTGTCGTCGACCAGTTGCTCGACCACGGTTTTCAACAGATACACCTGCATCGCTTGCAGGTAACCGCAGACCGCGGCGTTCTCCGCGTACTTCTCGGACAACGGCGAGAGCAACGGCTGCAAGGCCAGGGTGATGGTTTCTTCATTGAGCTGACGCAGCTGATTGTTCGACTCGCGCTTCCATTGCGGCAGGCTCGCGAGTTCTTCGTTCAGGCGTTCTTCGAGACCGGAAATGTCCTCGTGAAAGCGCTCGCGCTCGGCTTCCGGCAGTTGCGAAAACTCGGCCTCGTCCAGCGCCTTGCCTTCAAGCATCGGGGTGAATGCGATGTTGCTGCTGTCGCGATACAGGGCGACGTCTTTTTCCAGGGCCAGACGCTCGATGACGTCCAATGCCTTGTCATAGCGCTGGTTGAAGGCGCGGTCGATGGCGCTTTTCTTTTGCTGGTAGGACGGGTGTTCGAACACCGCCGGGAAAGTCGCCAGCAGGTTGTCGATCAGACCGTTGATGTCGCCGATGAATGCGCTGGCGGTGCCCGAAGGCAATTCCAGTGCGCGAGGTTCACGCGGTTCATCGAAATTGTTGACGTAGACCCAGTCCGCCGGGGTCTGCAGGCGTTTGCCTTCGGCCTTCAGGTAGCGTTTGACGAACGAGAAACGGCCGGTGCCGGGTTCGCCCATGACAAAGACGTTGTAACCGGGGCGTGGCATGGCCACACCGAACTGCAAGGCTTCGACCGCACGTTCCTGGCCAAGCACACCGCGAAAGGGCTCCAGATCATTGGTGGTAGTGAAGCTGAACTGTTCAGCGGAAAACGGACGGGTCAGCGCTTCGGGCGCTAGACGCAAGCTGGCAGCAACAGGATCAGGCATCGGGCTTCCTTAACAATCAGGCGGGGCAGATAGCGGCATTCTGGCGCTGCCCGTACCCCACTGGCAAGGCGCGCCACACGACAAAGCATAGACAAGCGCCCTGCTCCGCAGGCGGCCCCGTGAAACCGGGGACATCAACGAATAATCAGCAAAAAATCACGGAACCACAGGAACGTGCCTAAACTCCAAACTGCGCGGCTGGAACAATAACCGGCCCACTGGCTTCAAAAGAGTCTGTCTAGACAGCGCTTGGGGGGCCAGAACCCTGTCCATTGGTATGCACACAAAGAGAACAAAGCTATGAAACGGATTCTTCTCGGTACTCTCTTCACCGTTGTTTCCCTCAACGCCATGGCTCAGGCGCCAGGCGGTCCGGATTGCGGTTGGGGCAACATGCTGTTCGAAGGTCAGCGTGGCACCCCGGCACACTTCCTGGCATCCACCACCAACGGCACCTCCGGTAACGCTACGTTCGGTATGACGTCCGGCACCAACGGTTGCTCGACCAACGCGTCGCTGACCTACGGCGGTAAATCCTGGTTCGCCATGAATGGCATGATGAACGAGCTGTCCGAAGACATGGCCAAGGGCAACGGCGAAGCGCTGACGACCTACGCCGTGGTACTGGGCGTGGCGCCGGAAGACCGTGCGCACTTCGCGGCTGTCACTCACGAGCACTTCCAGCAGATCTTCAGCAAAGCTGACGTGACCGCAGAAGACGTGCATACCAACACTCTGGCCGTACTGAAAAACGACCCTCGTCTGGCCAAGTACGCGACTCAAGCTTAAGCTCGACCCCACCCGCTTCTTTCGGGAAGCGGGTTTTGTTTTTTATGGCCCGCCCTTTTTGAGCGATGCGGGTCAGTTGTGACATGCGCTGAACCCTGTGGCGAGGGAGCTTGCTCCCGCTGGGGCGCGAAGCGGCCCCAATCTTCAAGAAGAGGGAGCGCTGCGCACTCCAGCGGGAGCAAGCTCCCTCGCCACAGGTTTGGTGCAGTTTCAACTGTCTGTATTAACGCCCGGGGTCTTTGTTTTTCTTTCGACTTAAGTTGCCACCTATGCTCAAACGCCTTGCCTGGCTGGCGCTCTGTGTCTGCGCCCCGCTGTCCGCCGCGCCTCACGTCGACCCTCAACGTTTGCAGCAACTGGCCAACGACCGCTTCTGGATTTCCCTCGGTCACTACGAAACCGCCAAGCTCGGCGGCTGGCGCAGCTATGTCAGCGACAAGAAGTTCTTTCTCGCGCCCGATGGCAACGAACACCCCGACCATGAACTGGCCGCTACCGTGCAAGCGCTATACGCCCCGGCCAGTCTCGGCGAGCAACATGCCCAATGCGTCTACCCGGCGCGTACGCGCTGGCTGAAAGCACAACTCAATCTGACCGACCTGCCCGCCCCCGATTGCGCCGAATTCAAGAAGTGGTTCAAGGACGTCTCGCCGCACAGCGCGGTGATGATTTTTCCAGCGGCCTACCTCAACAGCCCGTCGTCGATGTTCGGCCATACCCTGTTGCGCATCGACCAGGCCGACGTGCAGGCTGACAAGACTTCACTGCTGAGTTACGCGATCAACTTCGGCGCCTACATCGAAGGCTCGGACAACAGCATCCTCTACGCCTGGAAAGGCTTGATGGGTGGCTACCCGGGGCTGTTCGCGCTGGTGCCGTATCAGGAAAAACTCTCCGAGTACCGCAGCCTGGAAAACCGCGACCTGTGGGAATACCGGCTGAACCTGACACAAGAAGAAACCGCACGCATGGTCGAGCACGTGTGGGAGCTGAAGCAGATCCAGTTCGACTATTTCTTCTTCGACGAAAACTGCTCCTATCGCCTGCTCGAACTGCTGCAGGTGGCGCGCCCAAGCCTGCGCCTGACCGAGCAATTCCCGCTGACCGCCATCCCTACCGACACGGTCAAAGCGGTGAAGGAGGCCGGGCTGGTGGAAAGTATCGAATATCGCCCGTCACGCGAGCGTGAACTGCTCAGCCGTGCTGAACCGTTGAACAAGGAAGAACAGCAATGGGTGCTGAAGGTCAGCGCCGATCAACAGGTGTTGCAGGAGCCGACCTTCAAGGCCCTGCCTCGGGATCGCCAGGCGCTGATCATCGACGCCGCGTATCGTCTGGAACGCTACCGCGCCAACGGTCAGGAACGTGATCCGCAACGGGCGCAGCGCAGCTTCGAACTGCTGCGGGCGATCAACAAGAACCCGGCGCCGGACTTGCAGATTCCACAACCGGGCCTGCCCGAAGACGGCCATGAATCGCGCACCTGGCAGGCCGGCATCGGCACCCGGGGCGATCGTGCCTTCGGCGAGTACGGCTTGCGCATGGCCTATCACGATCTCAACGACAACGCCGAAAGCTTCCCCCTCGGCGCGCAGATCGAAATCCTGCAGATGAAATTACGCCAGTACGAAGGTAATCAGTGGCAGTTCCAGCAACTGGATCTCGCAACCATCCGCTCGCTGACCCCGCGCAATGAGTTGCTGCAACCATTGTCGTGGCAGGTGACCGGCGGCCTCGAGCGCGTACCCGGCAAGCATGATGACGAAAACCTGGTCAGCCACGTCAACGGCGGGGGTGGCGGCACCTGGCAACTGGGCGAAGACACGCTCGGCTTTGCCCTCGGTACGGTGCGGATCGAACACAACAATGACTTCGCCGGGTTCGTCACGCCGGCCGCTGGCTTCAACAGCGGCGTGCTGTGGAAAAACCCGTTGGGCAATCTGAGCGTCGAGGCCAAGGGCGATTACTTCACCAACGGCGAGGTACGCCGCAGCCTGAGCCTGAACCAGCAGTGGGAACTGTCGCGCAACCTCGGTTTGCGCCTGACGGCACAGCGTGAGTTCAGCCACGTTGCCACACCGGAGACCGAAGTCATGCTTGAGGTGAAGTGGTATCACTACTGATCTAAAGCCTAATCCATAACCCCTGTGGGAGCGGGCTTGCTCGCGAAGGCGTCGTGTCAGGCGATTCAAATCTCGACTGACCCAGCGCTTTCGCGAGCAAGCCCGCTCCCACAGGGCCCTCCGGTGTTTAACGAATTACTCACATGCCTTTCACCTACGTCCGACGAATCCGCTTCTAGACTTTCCCCATAAGCCGAAAATCGGCGCGGGAGAGTGCGATGTGGCGGTGTGCGGGGCTGTTGGGGGTTTTGCTGTTGCTCGGGGGTTGCCAGACCACCCACGAAGATTTGATCGCCAAAGGTTATCCACCGGCCTTCGCCGACGGATTCGATGATGGCTGCGTCAGTGGCCGGCAAGCCGCCGGTTCGATCAGTGGCGAGTTTCGCAAGAACGTGCCGCGCTATCTCAAGGACAAGCAATACGCCGAAGGCTGGACCGACGGCTTTCGCCAATGTCAGGCGATGCTGGAAAACAAGGATCGCGAAGAGTATCGCAACGAGCACTGGGACGAACGTGAGCGCGCCTGGCAGCAGCAGAAAGATCAGGACGCCGGGCGGGCTTATCGCTCGCAATAGGTCGTTTCCAGACATCCAGTGAAACCAAATGCCGGCGACCATGGCCCAATTCCTATAACAGGAGGACACCATGAGCCGCGCTTTCGTCAACGAGGACAACGCCGCCGCGCAAGCCGATCAACCCGTCGAACGGCAGGTCAGTGCGCAGCCCAACTACGTCACACCGCAGGGATTGGCACAGTTGCAGGCCAAAGTCGCCGAGCTGCAAAGCCTGCACGCCGAGCAATCGGCCCAAGGCGAACAGGCCGACAAGCAGCGGCTGGCCGATCTGGAACGGGATCTGCGCTACTTCAATCAACGCCTCGCCAGCGCACAGGTCGCCGCCCCCGCGACCTCCACCGACAAGGTGCAGATCGGCAGCTGGGTGACCTACGCCGACGAACACAACACCGAAAGTCGGGTGCAATTGGTCGGCGAAGATCAGGCCGACGCCAGTCAGGGTTTGATCAACTGGGCCTCGCCGTTGGGCCGGGCATTGCTTGGTGCCCGGCTCAATGACGAAGTGCTGTGGCAGCGCCCCGCCGGCGATCAGGTGATTGAAGTGATTCGCATCGAACCGGCTTAAACCACACCCTGCGCGAGCATCGCATCCGCGACTTTGACGAAGCCGGCGATGTTCGCGCCTTTGACGTAGTTGATCCGCCCGTTCTCTTCGCCGTAATGCACGCAGGCGTGGTGGATCGACTGCATGATCGCGTGCAGCTTGCTGTCCACCTCACCCGCCGTCCACAGCAGGCGCATGGCGTTCTGCGACATCTCCAGCCCGCTGACCGCCACGCCGCCAGCGTTCGACGCCTTGCCCGGGGCGAACAGAATGCCGGCCTCGATGAAGATATCCACAGCCTCCAGGGTGGTCGGCATGTTTGCGCCCTCGGCCACACACACGCAGCCGTTGCGCAGCAGCGTACGCGCAGCCTCGGCATCGAGCTCGTTCTGCGTGGCACAGGGCAGCGCGATGTCGCACGGCAGCGACCACGGCAACTGCCCGACGCGGAACTCCAGACCGAACGTCGTGGCCAGTTCGCTGATGCGTCCGCGTTTGACGTTTTTCAGTTCCAGCAGTGCCTGCCACTGTTCTTCGCTCAGTCCCGATTCGCAGTACAGCGTGCCTTCGGAGTCGGACAGCGAAATCACCTTGCCGCCGAGGTCCATGACCTTGCGCGCCGCGTACTGGGCGACGTTGCCGGAACCGGAGATCGCCACACGCTTGCCTTCGACAGTCTGCCCGCGGCGCTTGAGCATTTCCTCGGCGAAGTACACGCAACCGAAACCGGTGGCTTCCGGGCGAATCAGGCTACCGCCGTAGGTCATGCCTTTGCCGGTCAACACGCTGGTGAACTGGTTGCTCAAGCGTTTGTACTGGCCGAACAGGAAACCGATCTCCCGCGCCCCGACACCGATGTCACCGGCCGGTACGTCAACGTCGGCGCCGATGTGGCGGTACAACTCGCTCATGAACGCCTGGCAGAAGCGCATGACTTCGGCGTCGCTCTTACCCTTCGGATCGAAGTCCGAACCGCCCTTGCCGCCGCCCATGGGCAACGAAGTCAGGGAATTCTTGAAGGTCTGTTCGAAGGCCAGAAACTTCAGCACGCCCAGGTTCACCGAAGGATGGAAGCGCAAGCCGCCCTTGTACGGGCCGATGGCGCTGTTCATCTGGATGCGGAAACCGCGATTGACCTGAACCTTGCCCTGATCGTCGACCCACGACACGCGGAACACCACCGCCCGCTCCGGCTCGCAGATGCGCTCCAGAATGCCTGAGGTCAGGTAACGCGGATTGGCTTCGAGAAACGGCCACAGACTGCGCAGGACTTCTTCGACAGCCTGGTGGAATTCGGGTTGATCCGGGTCGCGTTTTTTCAGTCGGGCAAGGAAGGATTCGACGGATTCGATCATGGGAAAAGTCTCGGCAAATTTATTGTCGTTGGAAGCGATTGAGCCGGACTGTAGCAAACGATTTGCGCACAGCAACAGCGCAAAATGTCGCAGTTATGAAATTAAATGGTGCACAGGATATAAATCAGGTGGTTTTTTGGGCTGGTTTTGCACCGGAATAGGGAGATCAAATTGAAGTGATGCACCAACAGTTACACCGCTATCGCGAGCAGGCTCACTCCTACAAGGGTACGCATTTCAATTGTAGGAGTGAGCCTGCTCGCGATGGTCGCGCTGCGGTATTGCTGAAAAAACCCAGGCAAAAAAAACGGAGCCCGAAGGCTCCGCTCTTTTTCATGCAACCAACCTGATATCAGGCCAGTTTCTTGTGGCGTACCCGATGTGGCTGGGCGGCCGCTTCGCCGAGGCGCTTTTTGCGGTCGGCTTCGTACTCGGTGTAGTTACCTTCGAAGAACACTGCTTGCGAGTCGTCTTCGTACGCCAGGATGTGCGTCGCGACACGGTCCAGGAACCAGCGATCGTGAGAGATCACAATGGCGGCGCCCGGGAAGTCCAGCAGGGCTTCTTCCAGGGAACGCAGGGTTTCAACGTCGAGGTCGTTGGACGGTTCGTCGAGCAGCAGGACGTTGCCGCCCTCCTTCAGGGTCAGCGCCAGGTGCAGACGACCGCGCTCACCACCGGACAGGTCCTTGACGAACTTCTGCTGGTCGCCGCCCTTGAAGTTGAAGCGACCGACGTAAGTGCGCGACGGGATCTCGTAGTTGCCGATGCGGATCTGATCGGAACCGTCGGAGATCTGCTGGAACACGGTCTTGCTGCCGTCGAGGTCTTCGCGGCTCTGGTCAACGCAGGCCAGTTGCACGGTTTCGCCGATTTCGATGGTGCCGGAATCCGGAGTTTCCTTGCCCATCAGCATGCGGAACAGGGTCGATTTACCGGCACCGTTACCGCCGATCACGCCGACAATCGCGCCCTTCGGCATGGAGAACGACAGGTTGTCGATCAGCACGCGATCGCCGTAGCCCTTGGTGACGTTCTTGAACTCGATGACCTTGTCGCCCAGACGCGGACCGGCCGGGATGTAGATCTCGTTGGTTTCCGAACGCTTCTGGAATTCCTGTGACTGCATTTCTTCGAAGCGTTGCAGACGAGCCTTGGATTTCGACTGGCGGGCCTTGGCGCCTTTGCGCACCCACTCCAGTTCTTCCTTCATGGCTTTTTCGTGAGCCGACTGCTGCTTGGATTCGGCCGCCAGACGATCGGACTTGGCTTCGAGCCAACCCGAATAGTTGCCTTCGTACGGAATGCCCGCGCCGCGGTCGAGTTCCAGAATCCAGCCAGCGACGTTGTCGAGGAAGTACCGGTCGTGCGTGATCGCGACCACGGTGCCCGGGAAGTCGTGCAGGAAGTGCTCCAGCCACGCCACCGAATCAGCGTCCAAGTGGTTGGTCGGTTCGTCGAGCAGCAGCATGTCCGGGGCGGACAGCAGCAGACGGCACAGGGCCACACGACGCTTCTCACCACCAGACAGGTGTTCGACCTTGGCGTCCCAGGCCGGCAGACGCAGGGCGTCGGCCGCGACTTCCAGTTGACGCTCCAGGTTGTGACCATCGCTGGCCTGCAGGATCGCTTCGAGCTTGGCCTGTTCGGCAGCCAGCTTGTCAAAGTCGGCATCCGGGTCGGCGTAAGCGGCGTAGACCTCGTCCAGACGCGCTTGCGCGTCCTTGATCACGCTGACCGCTTCCTCGACCACTTCACGCACAGTCTTGGTCGGATCAAGTTGTGGCTCTTGCGGCAGATAACCGATGTTCAGGTCCGGCATCGGACGGGCTTCGCCCTCGAACTCGGTGTCGACGCCGGCCATGATTTTCAGCAGCGTGGACTTACCCGAACCGTTGAGGCCGAGTACGCCGATCTTGGCGCCGGGGAAGAACGACAGCGAAATGTTTTTCAGGATTTCCCGCTTCGGCGGAACAACTTTGCCCAGCCGATGCATGGTGAAGACGTATTGAGCCATGGAGAACCTTGGGTCAGTGACAGATGAATGATTGGAGCGCAGGCGATGCCCGGCCAGACCGATGCGCGTCGTTCACTTGATGGTCATCAATGCGTGCGCGCTGAAAAAGTCTGAGTCTAGGAGCTGGGCCAGACGCTGTTAAAACGTAACGAGCGAAGGAAAGACAAGGCGGAAACAGGCGAGGACGCGGAGTTTACGGGTTGTAAATGAGCAGTCCGAGCCTGTTTTCAACGCAGTATTTCCGAGCGCAGTAGTTTTAACAGTGTCTGGGCTCCCGCGTAACCGGCAAAGCTACCTTAATGACGGAAGGCAGTCCAGCCGAGTGGGGCTGGCACTTCGCCACAACTCAAGGCATGCTAGCCGCCCTTCGGGCATCCGGCTTATAGTGCACGTCGCGCCAGTCCAGCCAAACCGCAGGATTACAGCTTGTCCAACGTTACCCCGCCAGCTTCTGTGAGCGCGTCCAATCCGGGGACCGGCTCGCCCCTGCGCGGAACACTGAAGGGTGCGTTGGCGACGCTGGTACTTTTGCTGCTGGCATTGCTGTTCTGGCAGCTGCTCGATCAACTGCGCGAGACCCAGAAAAACCAGCGCCAGTACACCATCGACTACACCGCCGACCTCGCCTCGCAGGTCAGTCTGAACATGTCGCTGAATGCGCAGATCGCCCTCAACCTGTTACCGATCGTCGAACAACCGCAGTCGTCCGACGAACAGCAGGCACTGCTGCGCAAGCTCCAGCAATCGCTGCCCGACCTGCGCAGCCTGGCCCTGCTCAGCCCGTCCGGGAAAATCATCAACGACAGCGCCAGCGACAGCCACGACGCCGATTACCTCGGTGAACTGGTGCGCCGCAGCCGCGCCCAGGCGCATTACTTCAGCAACGCCGACGACGGTTCGGTGGTGCATCTGTTATTGCATCAGGCCAGCGGCAGCACCCGCGGCTACTGGGTTTTGCGCCTGACCCCGACCTTCTTCGACTCGCTGACCAAGCAGGGCGAAACCGGCATCCGCCCGTTGTGGCTGGTGGAAAACCGTCTCAATCATCAGATCATCAGCCGCGACGAAGCGCTGTCCTCAGCCCGGCCCGGCGTGCTGAGTCCGGACGACATGGCCAACACCGTGCTGACCGTGCC
Source organism: Pseudomonas sp. MWU16-30322 (assembly GCF_020515535.1). Lineage (NCBI taxonomy): Bacteria > Pseudomonadati > Pseudomonadota > Gammaproteobacteria > Pseudomonadales > Pseudomonadaceae > Pseudomonas > Pseudomonas sp. MWU16-30322. Next base: position 256,596 of record NZ_JAIWYL010000009.1, on the reverse strand, counting down.
GCTGAGCAGCAGCGATTGGCAGTTGCGCGGGCTGTTCGATCGCCAGCGCGTGCTCGAAGAACTGCTGCCGGCGTTCATCGGCAAATGCCTGCTGGGTCTGGCGTTCTCGATGCTGCCGGTGATCGCGCTGCTGAACATGCGTCGCCGTCAGCGCCAGTTGCATGAAGGTCGCCGGCGCTATCAGGACATTTTCGAAGGCACTGGCGTGGCGTTGTGCGTGCTCGACCTGTCCGGCCTCAAGCAGGTGTTCGACAAGGCGCAGATCCAGACCAGCGACCAGCTCAAGGCCTGGCTCGACCAACCGGCCCAGCGCCAGCAACTGCTGCAAGAGCTGCGCGTCACCGAGGTCAATCAGGTGGCGCTGCAACTGCTCAATGTCAATTCCTGCGAGCACGCCTGGCAGTTGCTGATCGACGGTCATCCGCACAGCCAGTGCGCCATCGGCAACCAGGTGCTCGACGCCGTTCTGCAGCAACAAAAACAGCTGGAACTGGAAATCAAATTGCCGGACATCAATGGTCGCGATCAGCACCTGTGGATGGTCCTGCGCCTGCCTGAAGAACAGCACGACTATAAAGCGGTGATCCTGAGCATCAACGACATCACCAGCCGCAAGCTGATCGAACTGTCGCTGCTGGAACGCGAAGGCTTCTGGTCGGACGTGGTGCGCACCGTGCCGGATCATCTGTATGTGCAGGACGTGATCAGCCAGCGGATGATTTTCAGCAACCACCACCTCGGCCAGACCCTCGGGTACAACCGCACCGAACTGCACCAGATGGGCGAGTATTTCTGGGAAATCCTCCTGCACCCGGAGGACGCCGACTACTACCATCGCTCGCGGCAGATGCAGCGTCACGCCGGTTACAGCCAGTTGTTGCAATGCCAACTGCGTTTCCGACATCGCGATGGCGAGTGGCGGCGCTTCGACATCCGCGAACAGGCGCTGGCCCGCGACAAGCACGATCAGGTCACGCGGATCATCGGCGTGGCCAAGGACATCACCGAGCAGATCGAGGCCAGTGAATCCCTGCGCGACAGCGAACAACGCTACCGCATGCTCGCCGAAAGCATCAGCGACGTGATCTTCTCCACCGACAGCAAGCTGTCGCTGAACTACGTCAGCCCGTCAGTGCAAGCGGTACTGGGTTACGACGCCGAGTGGATTTTCCAGAACGGCTGGCAATCGACCATCGCCAACCCGCAGCAACTGAGCGGCATCTACTCCTTGATGGATCGAGTCAGCAAAGCGCTCGACAAACCTGAACAACTGGCAGTGTTGCGCAACCAGGTGCAGACCCAGATGTTCCTGTTCGACTGCCTGCGCGCCGACGGCCGCAAGATCCCGATCGAGCTGCGTCTGGTGCTGGTGTGGGACGAACACGGCGCGTTCGAAGGCGTGCTCGGTGTCGGCCGCGACATCAGCCAGCAACGCCGCGCCGAGAAAGACCTGCGCATGGCGGCCACGGTATTCGAGCACTCGACTTCGGCGATCCTGATCACCGACCCCGCCGGTTACATCGTGCAGGCCAACGAAGCGTTCAGCCGGGTCAGCGGTTACGCGGTCTCCGAAGTCCTCGACCAATTACCGAACATGCTCACCGTCGACGAGCAACAGGACGCGCACCTGCGCTATGTGCTCAAGCAATTGCACCAGCACAGCACCTGGGAAGGTGAAGTCTGGCTCAAGCGCCGCAACGGCGAGCATTACCCGGCATGGGTCGGCATCACGGCGGTACTCGACGATGAAGGCGACCTCGCCAGCTACGTGTGCTTCTTCAGCGACATCAGCGAGCGCAAGGCCAGCGAGCAACGCATCCACCGCCTCGCCTACTACGACGCCCTGACCCACCTGCCGAACCGCACACTGTTCCAGGATCGCCTGCACACTGCGCTGCAATCGGCCGAGCGGCAGAAGTCGTGGGTGGTGCTGATGTTCCTCGACCTCGACCGCTTCAAGCCGATCAACGACTCCCTCGGCCACGCGGCTGGCGACCGCATGTTGAAAGACATGGCCACGCGGCTGCTGGCCTGCGTCGACGATGACGACACCGTGGCGCGCATGGGCGGCGACGAGTTCACCTTGCTCCTGCAACACCGCTCCAGCCGCGAAATGGCGCTGAATCGGGCGATTCACGTGGCCGAGCAGATCCTCGCCAGTCTGGTTCGACCGTTTGTGCTGGAAGGCCGCGAGTTCTTCGTCACCGCCAGTATCGGTATCGCCCTGAGTCCGCAGGACGGTAACGAACTCAGCCAGTTGATGAAGAACGCCGACACCGCGATGTACCACGCCAAGGAACGCGGCAAGAACAACTTCCAGTTCTATCAGGCCGACATGAACGCCAGTGCGCTGGAACGTCTGGAGCTGGAAAGCGACCTGCGTCATGCGCTGGAGCAGAACGAATTCGTCCTGTATTACCAGCCGCAATTCAGCGGCGACGGCAAACGCCTGACCGGCGCCGAAGCGCTGCTGCGCTGGCGTCATCCGCGTCGTGGACTGGTGCCGCCGGGGGATTTCATTCCGGTGCTGGAAGAGCTGGGTCTGGTGGTGGACGTTGGCGACTGGGTGATCAGCGAAGCCTGCCGTCAGCTCAAGACCTGGCACCAGAACCGCGTGCGCGTGCCGAAGGTCTCGGTGAACATCTCGGCGCGGCAGTTCTCCGACGGCCAGCTCGGTACGCGCATCGCCACCATCCTGCGCGAAACCGGGCTGCCACCGGCGTGCCTGGAGCTGGAACTGACCGAAAGTATCCTGATGCGCGAAGTCAGCGAGGCGATGCAGATCCTCGCCGGGCTGAAAAACCTTGGCCTGAGCATCGCGGTCGATGACTTCGGCACCGGTTATTCATCGCTGAACTACCTCAAGCAATTCCCGATCGACGTGCTGAAGATCGACCGCACCTTCGTCGACGGCCTGCCGTCCGGCGAGCAGGATGCACAGATCGCCCGCGCGATCATCGCCATGGCCCACAGCCTCAATCTGGCGGTGATCGCCGAAGGCGTGGAAACCCATGAGCAACTGGACTTCCTGCGCGAGCACGGCTGCGATGAAGTGCAGGGCTACCTGTTCGGACGACCGATGCCGGCGAGCCGCTTCGAGGCGCAGTTCAGCAATGATGCCCTCTTCATGTTCGACTGAATTTTTGCGGTGCCGCTATCGCGAGCAGGCTCACTCCTACAAGGAATTGATGTCGATCACAAGTTTTAAGCTCACCTCGGATACTGTAGGAGTGAGCCTGCTCGCGATAGCGGCCGGCAGAAACACCACTGATCTGCGCATGAACGCCACTTGTCTGCGACATGATGTCGTTTCATATGCCATCCAAAACCCATTGGGTTAGAATGCCCCCCTTTTCTGCCCCCGATCCTTGAGGACCGCCATGTTCAGCCGTGATTTGACTATTGCCAAGTACGACGCCGATCTCTTTGCCGCCATGGAGCAAGAAGCTCAGCGCCAGGAAGAGCACATTGAGCTGATCGCTTCGGAAAACTACACCAGCCCTGCGGTGATGGAAGCTCAAGGCTCGGTACTGACCAACAAGTACGCCGAAGGCTACCCGGGCAAGCGCTACTACGGTGGTTGCGAGTACGTCGACGTTGTTGAACAACTGGCCATCGACCGCGCCAAAGAGCTGTTCGGCGCCGATTACGCCAACGTTCAGCCGCACGCCGGTTCGCAAGCCAACGCCGCTGTCTACCTGGCCCTGCTGCAAGGTGGCGACACCATTCTGGGCATGAGCCTGGCCCACGGTGGTCACCTGACTCACGGTGCCAGCGTTTCCTCCTCCGGCAAGCTGTACAACGCCGTGCAGTACGGCATCGACGCCAACGGCCTGATCGACTACGACGAAGTCGAGCGCCTGGCGGTTGAGCACAAGCCGAAAATGATCGTGGCCGGTTTCTCTGCCTACTCGCAGATTCTCGACTTCCTGCGCTTCCGCGCCATCGCTGACAAAGTCGGAGCCTACCTGTTCGTCGACATGGCGCACGTGGCCGGTCTGGTCGCCGCTGGCGTCTACCCGAACCCGGTGCCATTCGCTGACGTGGTCACCACCACCACGCACAAGACCCTGCGCGGTCCTCGTGGCGGTCTGATCCTGGCGCGCGCCAACGCCGAGATCGAGAAGAAGCTGAACTCCGCAGTATTCCCGGGCGCCCAGGGTGGCCCGCTGGAGCACGTGATCGCCGCTAAAGCGATCTGCTTCAAGGAAGCGCTGCAGCCTGAGTTCAAGGCTTACCAGGAACAAGTGGTGAAGAACGCCCAGGCCATGGCCGAAGTGTTCATCGAGCGCGGTTTCGACGTAGTTTCCGGTGGCACCAAGAACCACCTGTTCCTGCTGTCGCTGATCAAGCAGGACATCTCCGGTAAAGACGCCGACGCCGCTCTGGGCAAAGCGTTCATCACCGTGAACAAGAACTCCGTGCCTAACGACCCACGCTCGCCGTTCGTCACTTCCGGCCTGCGCTTCGGCACACCGGCTGTGACCACTCGCGGCTTCAAGGAAGCCGAGTGCAAAGAACTGGCCGGCTGGATCTGCGACATCCTGGCTGACCTGAACAACGAAGCGGTGATCGACGCCGTTCGTGAGAAAGTCAAAGCCATCTGCAAGAAACTGCCGGTGTACGGCGCTTAATGCGACGTTAAATCCGCAGCATGAAAAACCGGCCAGCGATGGCCGGTTTTTTTTCGCCCGTCGGAAAGATCAAAAGATCGCAGCCTTCGGCAGCTCCTACATTTGGAATGCGCTCACCTGTAGGAGCTGCCGAAGGCTGCGATCTTTTGATCTCTGGCCACTGGTCAGACCGGTCATGCCAATTTAGCGATTTTCACTTGTCATCCCGAAAAAACCGAGCGTAGACTGCGCCTGCACTGGACATACCGGTAAGACCACAATAATTAAGTCCTGAATCTGATGTGCCCCGCACACGGCAGCCAGGACACCGACCAGGATTCCTCCCATGCTCAGATGGTGCTCGCGTTCAATCTTCCTCCAAGTGGTTCTCGGACTGGTGCTCGGCATCATCTGCGGGCTGACTCTTCCCGAATATTCCGCTCAGCTCAAACCGTTGGGCGACGGCTTCATCAAACTGATCAAGATGCTCATCGGCCTGATTGTGTTCTGCGTGGTGGTCAGCGGCATCAGCGGCGCGGGCGATCTGAAGAAGGTCGGGCGCATCGGCCTCAAGTCGGTGATCTACTTTGAAGTGCTGACCACCATCGCGCTGGTGATCGGTCTGGTGTTCGCTTTCAGCACCGGGATCGGCAGCGGCGCGAATATCCATCTGGAGCAGTTGTCCGCCGCCGACATGGGCGATATCGCCGAACGCGGCCAGCACATGCACACCACCACCCAGTTCCTGATGGACCTGATCCCGACCTCGGTGATCGGTGCCTTCGCCGACAACAACATCCTCCAGGTGCTGCTGTTCTCGGTGCTGTTCGGCAGTGCGCTGAATCTGGTGGGCGAAGCGGCTTCCGGGATCTCGCGGCTGATCAACGAACTGAGCCATGTGATCTTCCGGATCATGGGCATGATCGTGCGTCTGGCACCGATCGGCGTTTTCGGCGCCATCGCCTTCACCACCAGCAAATACGGCCTCGATTCACTGCAACACCTGGGCAGTCTGGTGGGCTTGTTCTACCTGACCTGCATGGCATTCGTCAGCGTGATTCTAGGGCTGGTGATGCGTGCGTCCGGCCTGCGTCTGTGGCCACTGCTCAAGTACCTGCGTGAAGAATTGCTGATCGTCATGGGCACCGCTTCTTCCGACGCCGTGCTGCCACAGATCATGCGCAAACTGGAACACCTGGGCATCGGCAGCTCGACCGTCGGGCTGGTGATTCCCACCGGTTACTCGTTCAACCTCGACGGCTTTTCGATCTACCTGACCCTGGCCATCGTGTTCATCGCCAATGCCACCGGTACGCCGTTGGCGATGACCGACCTGCTGACGATTCTGCTGGTGTCGCTGATCACTTCGAAAGGCGCCCACGGTATTCCCGGCTCGGCGCTGGTGATTCTCGCGGCGACGCTGACGGCGATCCCGGCGATTCCGGTGGTCGGGCTGGTGCTGGTGCTGGCGGTGGACTGGTTCATGGGCATTGGCCGGGCGCTGACCAACCTGATCGGCAACTGCGTCGCCACCGTGGCCATCGCCCGCTGGGAAAAGGACATCGATGTGCAACGCGCAAACAAAGTACTCAGCGGTCAGCAGGGCTACACCTTTCAACCGCGTAAAACCGGAACTCCGGCGCACCAGCAAGAGTTCTGATTTTCAACCCTGTAGGAGCTGCCGCAGGCTGCGATCTTTTGATCTTGTTTGCGGCATCCCCTATGGGCTTACGGAGCTAGACAAGTGATAACCACATCAACCGTCGTCAACTCAGTCGTAGAAAAACTGCGCGCCGCCCTCGCCCGCGGTCAGTGGCGCTCCGGCGACATGCTGCCGGGTCAGCGTGAACTGGCCGAACAACTGGGCATCAGCCGTCCGAGCCTGCGCGAAGCGGTGATCGTTCTGGAAACCCTTGGTCTGGTGCGCTCGATGCCGGGCAAAGGCGTGGTGGTGCTCGACGCCCAACTCAGCGACAGCCAGAGCCACGACAGCGCGGTGGCCGGCGCCAGCCTCGAAGACGTGCTGCAACTGCGTTACACCCTTGAGCCGTTCATCGTCGGGCTGGTTGCGCAGTCGATCAGCAGCAAGGAAGTCGGGCAATTGCGCCTGACTTTGATGGACATGCGCGAAGCCCTTGAAGCGGGCGACAGCGAAGCCGGGGTCAGCGCCTACATCGCCTTCCACGAAGAGCTGTTCACCCTGACCTCGAACCCGATCTTTCAGAGCGTGGTGCAGCAGACCAGCAACGCGCTCAAGCAAAGCGCCGAAGTGCTGCGCAATTCACCTGAGCATCTGGCCGAGCGCCTGGAAGAAAACGAAGCGGTGGTGCGCGCGATCCGCAGCAAGAACAGCGCCCAGGCCAGCGCCGAAATGCGCCGGCACATTCTGCGCGAAGGTCAGCGCATGGGCATTGAGTTGAACATTCCGGATGACCACCTCAGCAACTGACTTTCTTCACACTGGAGACCGGCCATGAACAGCCTTGCCACGTCGCCGCACACTCGTCAGATGTCGGCGCCCCTGCCCTTCTCCCGCCTGCGGACGCCGGCAGATGATCTGTACCCGCGGCTGTTCGACGCGATTCTGGACCAGAGAATCGATCCGGCCAGCCGCTTCACCGAAGACAGTCTCAAGCAGATGTTCGGGGTCAGCCGCGCCGATGTGCGCCGGGTACTGACGCAGTTGTCCCACGAGCAGGTGATTGTGCTGCGCGCCAATCATCGGCCACGGGTGGCCGCACCGGATGCCGAGCAGACCCGACAGACCCTGCATGCGCGGCGCCTGACCGAAGCGACACTGGTGCGCCTGGCTTGTCAGAATGCATCACCCGAGGGTTTGAAACGCTTACGCACGCTGGTCGAACGCGAACGCCTGGCCGTGGTTCAGGAACGGCGTGCGGCGGCAATCCGATTGTCCGGGGAGTTTCATCTGCAGTTGGCGCAAATGGCGGGCAATGCACCGTTGGCGCATTTCCTTGGCAGCCTGGTGCCGTTGACGTCGCTGGCGATTGCGCGGTGTGATGGATCGACGCCGGGTTGCTGCGCGTGGCAGGAGCATCTGGCGATTGTCGAGGCGGTCGCCTCTGGGGATGTGTCCATGGCTGAGCGACTGATGAATCAACACCTGGATCATCTTGAGCAGACTTTGCTGGGTACAGCCCTTGAGCATCGTGTCGCCGGTTAGATCGCCTTCGCGAGCAAGCCCGCTCCCACAGTGAATTGCATTCCTCCTGACAGAATGCGGCCTACTGTGGGAGCGGGCTTGCTCGCGAAGGCGTCAGCCCTGGCGCCGAAGACCCATCAGGCAGAAGTCACTTTGGCAAACCCCGCCCGAATCTTCTCTTCCGGCAAATCATCAGCAATAAACACAAGCACACTTTCCCGCGCCTCACCCTCGGCCCACTCGGTGTCCCAGTCGAAACCGTAAAGTTTCAGTACGCCCTGAAACACCAGCCGCCGATCCTCGCCAGCGATGTTCAGCACGCCCTTGTAGCGCAACAACTGCTTGCCGTGTTCTTCCAGCAGCTCATTCATGAATTCGCTGAGCTGATCGATATCCAGTGGCTGGTCAGTGCGCAGCACCAGACTGGAGATGCGGTCGATGGAAGGCGCCTTGCTCACCGGACGCAGGCTCACCCCGCCGCCGAGGTCGGCATTGAGATTGAAGCCCCGCACGTCGAGCAGTTCGGCCAGATCGATGTTGCCATGCTCGACCACGCGGATCGGCGCGCGACGATTGATCCGCGTCAGGCGTTCGCTCAACGCGGTGAACGTGGCCTCATCCACCAGATCGGTCTTGCTCACCAGCAGGCGGTCGGCGAAACCGATCTGCGCCTGGGCGATGGTCTGGGTCAGGTGCTGGTCGGCGTGAGCCGCATCCACCAGGGTGATGATGCCGTCGAGCAGATAGCGTTCGCGCAGTTCTTCGTCGATAAAAAAGGTCTGCGCCACAGGGGCCGGGTCGGCCAGACCGGTGCACTCGATCACCAGCCGGTCGAAGGCAATTTCACCTGCGTCCAGGCGTTCGAGCAACAGGTACAGGGCCTTGGTCAGGTCGGTGTGGATGGTGCAGCAGACGCAGCCGTTGGCCAACGTCATGACTTGCACCGGTTCGTCGCCAAGCAACTGGGTGTCGATGCCGGCGTCGCTGAATTCGTTTTCGATCACGGCGATTTTCAGGCCGTGCTCGGCTTTAAGCAGATGGCGCAGCAAGGTGGTCTTGCCGGCACCGAGGAAACCGCTGAGTACCGTGACAGGTATGGGAGAAGACAAAACACGATCTCCTGAAAGAAACACAAAACAAATGTGGGAGCGGGCTTGCTCGCGAAAGCGGTGTGTCAGTCAAATCATTCATCAACTGACACTCCGTATTCGCGGGCAGGCTCGCTCCCACAGGGGGGACTGCATCAACCGCAGGCTGTCAGCTCAACAGCACTTCGGCCCACCCTTGCCACCGTAACGCGCTTCCTGACGTTCGCGGAAGAACATCTCGTAGCTCATCACCGGTTTGTCCGGGTGTTTGGTTTGCATATGCTCGACGTAGGTGTCGTAGTCGGGCATGCCGACCATCAGGCGTGCGGCCTGACCGAGGTATTTACCGAGGCGACTCAGGTCATTGAACATGGTGCAATCCTCTGGTTACGCGTCCGGCAGGGCCTGGAATGGCGATTCTTTATCCGTACGCTCTTTTTTGCCCCAGGCGGCGATGCCGACCTTGAGCGCATAGAACAGGATGCTGAACACCACGAACAGGAACAGCGCCGTCAGCGTTGCGTTGGTGTAGGCGTTGAAGATCACGTGCTGCATCTGATCGATGCTCTTGGCCGGCGCGATGATTTGTCCGGCGGCGAGGGCATCGCTGTACTTCTTGGCCAGCGACAGGAAGCCGATCGCCGGGTTGGCGTCGAACAGCTTGATGAAGCCTGCAGTGGTGGTGCAGATCAGCAGCCAGGCGGCTGGCAGCAGGGTCACCCAGATGTAGCGCTGACGCTTCATTTTGATCAGGACCACGGTGCCGAGCATCAGCGCGATACCGGCCAGCATCTGGTTGGAGATACCGAACAGCGGCCACAGGGTATTGATGCCGCCCAACGGGTCGATCACGCCCTGATACAGCAACCAGCCCCACATCGCCACACAACCGGCGGTGGCGATCAGGTTGGCGGTCCACGATTCGGTACGTTTCAGCGCCGGCACGAAGGAGCCGAGCAGATCCTGCAGCATGAAACGCCCAGCACGGGTGCCGGCGTCCACAGCGGTCAGGATGAACAGCGCTTCGAACAGGATCGCAAAGTGGTACCAGAACGCCATGGTGTTTTCACCCGGCAGGACACTGTGCAGGATCTGCGCGATGCCGACCGCAAGGGTCGGCGCGCCGCCGGCACGGGCGAGAATGGTGGTTTCACCGATGTCATGCGCCACCGCTTGCAGCGCCTCCGGCGTGATCGCGAAGCCCCAGCTGCTGACCATTTGCGCCACCGAAGCCACGTCACCACCGACCACGGCGGCCGGGCTGTTCATGGCGAAGTACACGCCCGGCTCGATCACCGAAGCGGCAACCATCGCCATGATCGCGACGAACGACTCCATGAGCATGCCGCCGTAACCGATGTAACGCGCGTTGGTTTCGTTATCCAGCAGCTTCGGCGTGGTACCCGACGCGATCAACGCGTGGAAACCGGACACCGCACCGCAGGCGATGGTGATGAACAGAAACGGGAACAGACCGCCCTTCCACACCGGCCCGGTGCCGTCGACGAACTGGGTCAGCGCCGGCATTTTCAGCTCGGGCATGGTTACCAGAATGCCGATCGCCAGGGCGATGATGGTACCGATCTTGAGGAACGTCGACAGGTAGTCACGTGGCGCCAGAATCAGCCACACCGGCAGCACGGCGGCAACGAAGCCGTAACCGATCAGCATCCAGGTGATTTGCACACCGGTGAAGCTGAAGGCCTTGGCCCACACCGGATCAGCGGCAATCTGCCCACCGAGCCAGATCGAACCGAGCAGCAGCAACACACCGATGACCGAGATCTCGCCGATGCGCCCCGGACGGATGTAGCGCATGTAAATGCCCATGAACATCGCGATCGGGATGGTCGCCATCACGGTGAAGATGCCCCATGGGCTCTCCGCCAGTGCCTTGACCACGATCAGCGCCAGCACCGCGAGGATGATGATCATGATCAGGAAGCAGCCGAACAGGGCGATGGTGCCGGGGATGCGGCCCATTTCTTCACGCACCATGTCGCCCAGGGAACGGCCGTTGCGCCGGGTCGACATGAACAGAACCATGAAGTCCTGCACCGCGCCCGCCAGCACCACCCCGGCAATCAGCCACAGCGTGCCGGGCAGGTAGCCCATCTGCGCCGCCAATACCGGGCCGACCAGCGGGCCTGCGCCGGCAATGGCCGCGAAGTGGTGACCGAACAGAATGTGTTTGTTGGTCGGCACGTAGTCCAGACCATCGTTATTGAGCACGGCGGGGGTGGCCCGACGCGGATCGAGTTGCATCACATTGTTTGCGATGAACAGGCTGTAGTAACGGTACGCAACCAGATAAATGGCCACTGCCGCGACCACGATCCACAAGGCGTTGATCGCCTCTCCTCGGCGCAATGCCACTACGCCCAGGGCGCACGCTCCTACGATTGCCAGCACTAGCCAGGGTAAGTGGCGTAGCAGGCTATTATTATTTTTCATTTTATTATTCCAGCCAGGGTGGACAAGAAAGACAGCCACCCCGAGTTTAGCGCTACTGGCGCCAAAGGCCATACCCCGACGTTGGTCTAGACGCCTTGTCGATTGGCCGCCACCCGCCGGTCGGGTCTATAGTCAGCGAACTCTTCCGAGGATTGCGCCATGAGCGAACACCCAGCCAATCGCCGTCGCTTCAAACGTATTGCGTTCGATGCCAGAACCGAGCTGAGTCAGGACCACTTCATCTGGCCGGTGAAGTTGATCGACCTGTCGCTCAAGGGCTTGCTGATCGAGAAGCCGCAGCCGTGGCTGGGGGACAAGGAGCAGGATTTCTTCGTCGACATTCATCTGAGCGATGACGTGAATATTCAGATGGATGTGCATCTGGCCCACGAGGATCACGGGCAACTGGGGTTTGAATGCCGGCATATCAGCCTGGAATCGATCCAGCGCTTGCGGCGGTTGATCGAGCTGAATCTGGCGGATGAAACCGAGCTTGAGCGCGAATTGGGTGCCTTGATCGAAATATAAAATAATGCTGCTCAGGTGGACGCTGCCACCGTGGCGAGGGAGCTTGCTCCCGCTGGGTCGCGAAGCGGCCCCTGCTCTTCACTAAAAAAGCAAGGGACTGCTGCGCAGTCCAGCGGGAGCAAGCTCCCTCGCCACAGATTATTTTCGCGGAATGGGCAGAAATTGCGGCTGGAGAGAGCGTAAGCGGTTACTCGAACAATGCGTCGAGCGCCTGCTCCAACCGGGTCACGGCAATGATCTGCAACCCCGCCGGCGCTTCCTTCGGCGCGTTGCCCTTGGGCACGATCGCGCGTTTGAAGCCATGCTTGGCCGCTTCCTTCAAGCGCTCCTGACCGCTCGGCACCGGACGCACTTCACCGGACAAACCGACTTCGCCAAACACCAGCAGATCATGCGGCAACGGCCGGTTGCGCAGGCTCGACATCACCGCCGCCATCAACGCCAGGTCGGACGCGGTTTCCAGCACCTTTACCCCGCCGACCACGTTGAGGAACACGTCCTGATCGTGAGTCGGAATGCCGCCGTGGCGGTGCAGTACGGCGAGCAACATCGCCAGACGATTCTGATCCAGCCCCAGAGTTACCCGCCGTGGGTTCGCCAGATGGCTGTCATCGACCAGTGCCTGCACTTCCACCAGCATCGGCCGGGTGCCTTCCCACGTGGCCATGACCACACTGCCCGGGACTTCTTCCTGGGCACGGGTCAGAAAAATCGCCGAAGGGTTGGAGACTTCTTTCAGGCCCTTGTCGGTCATGCCGAACACGCCGAGTTCGTTGACCGCACCGAAACGGTTCTTCACCGCCCGCAGCAGACGCAAACGCCCATCGGATTCGCCTTCGAAATACAGCACGGTGTCGACCATGTGTTCGAGAACCCTTGGGCCTGCCAATGCGCCTTCCTTGGTGACGTGACCGACGAGGAAAATCGCCGTACCGCTTTGCTTGGCATAACGCACCAGCAGCGCCGCACTCTCGCGCACTTGTGATACACCACCCGGCGCCGATTGCAGCTGTTCGGTGAAAATGGTCTGGATCGAGTCGATCACCATCACCTTGGGTTTTTCCTGGCGGGCCGTGGCGATGATGGTTTCGATGCAGGTTTCGGTCATCACCCGCAATTGATCCTGAGGCAGCCCTAAACGTCGCGCGCGCATGGCCACTTGCTGCTGGGACTCTTCGCCGGTGACGTACAGCGCCGGCATGCTCTTGGCGAGGTTGCACAGGGTCTGCAACAGAATCGTCGACTTGCCGATGCCCGGATCACCACCGATCAGCACCACTGAACCGTCGACCAGACCGCCACCCAAGACCCTATCCAGCTCTCCGGACGCGGTGGAGAAGCGCGGAATCTCCTCGATGCTGACTTCGGCCAGGGTCTTGATCTGCGCCTGCTGCCCGGCCCAACCGGTACGCCCGGTGGGCGCCGTGGCCCCGCCGCTTTCGATCATGGTTTCGGTCAGGGTGTTCCAGGCGCCGCACTCGCCGCACTGGCCCGCCCACTTGGGAAAGGTTGCGCCGCACTCGGTGCAGCCGTACATGCGCTTGGCCTTGGCCATCTGGATCCCCCGGCAAAAACCGCGATGATAACGCAGCCACCGCTCAGCGCGGCGCGGCGGTGCGGATTTCGCCGTTGGCCAGACGCGCGGCACTGTTGCCCAGCGGGTCTTCGGCATTGAGGTCGGCACCCTTGGCCTTGAGTGCGTCGAGCAGTTCGACACGCTTGAACAACCCGGCGTACATCGCAGCGGTTTGTCCGGCGCCATTGCGCTGATCGGGGCTGCAATCAGTGGCCATCAACCGTCGGGCAATCTGCATCTCGCCCTTGAAAATCGCGCCCATCAGCGCCGTGTTGCCACGTTGATCCTGCGCGCAGGCATCAGCGCCCGCCGCCAGCAAACGCTCCACCGCCGCGCTCTGGCCGTGATAAGCCGCCAGAATCAAAGCGGTGTACCCCTTGCTGTCGCGGGTATCGAGGGAATAGCCGGACTCGATAAAGGTTTCGAGCATCGGCACATCACCACGCCGGGCGGCATCGAAATAGTAATCCTGCAACTGGGCCTTGATCGCCTCGGGGTTTTGTTCGGCCAGCGCTGTAAATGACAGGCAACCGAGCAGCAATAACAGACAAAATCGCATAGCCGTCTCCTTGAGCAGAACGGGGCCTGAGTCAGGCCCCGCATGACATGGCGTCGAGATCAGTCGACCAGTTTCGCCGCCAGCGCCTTGACCCGGCTCAGGTCACCGTTGGCGACTTTGGTCACACCGCTGCCGTATTCCGGATCGGCCTTATAAAGGAAGGACAGAATGATGTGCTTGCTCTCGTCATCGGTGGTGGCCAGCGAGCCGCCGAAGCTGGCGATCAGGTCCTGACGCTCCTGCTGGCTGAACGAGCGATACAGATCACCGGCCTGCTTGAAGTTCTGTTCACGCTGAATCTTCGCCTGCTGGGTGCTGCCCGACAGCGCCATTTGGCTGTAGCGCGCATTTTGTGGCTCATCACGCGGTTGCAGACGGCTCGGCTGATAATTCACCCCGGACTGCGTGGCAGCGAAGTTCATCGCACCGTCCTGATTGCCGTTGTTGACGGCAACTTTGGGCGCGTTGATCGGCAACTGCAGGGCATTGGCACCCAGACGATACATCTGCGTATCGGCATAAGAGAACACTCGGCCTTGCAGCAGACGATCTTCGGAAGGTTCGATACCCGGAACAACATTGGCCGGGGCCATCGCAACTTGTTCGGTTTCCTGGAACACATTGGCTGGGTTACGGTTCAACACCATTTGTCCAACTTTTCGCTCAGGAACATTCGGCCAGATCTTGGTAGCGTCCAATGGATCGAAATCAAACTTGGACAAATCTTGCGGATTTAGCACTTGGATGTACAAGTCCCACTTCGGGAAATCACCCTTGTTGATATGACTGACCAGATCATTAGTCATATGACTGTAATCTTTCCCCTGAACTTTTGTAACTTGCTCGGGCGTCAGATTTTTTATGCCTTGCAAACTTTTCCAGTGAAACTTCACGTAGTGCACTTCGCCCTTGGCATTGACCAACTTGTAGGCATGCACACCATTACCGTCCATTTCCCGATAACTGGCTGGAGTTCCAGAATTGGAATACAACTCGGTCAGCGTGCGCGTGGCTTCCGGTACGTGGGAGAAGAAGTCGAAACGACGCGAGTCATCGTCCAGGTTGGTACGCGGATCGGGTTTGAACGCGTGAACCATGTCCGGAAACTTGATTGCGTCGCGGATGAAGAAGGTCGGAAAGTTGTTGCCCACCAGATCCCAGTTGCCATCGGCGGTGTAGAACTTGGTGGCAAAACCCCGTGGATCGCGCAGGGTTTCCGGGGAATGGTTGCCGTGCACCACCGCAGAGAAACGCACAAATACCGGAGTGACCTGGCCGGCAGCGAACACCTTGGCCTTGCTCAGGTCGCTGAGATCATTGGTCACCGTGAAGGTGCCATGGGCACCAGTACCGCGGGCATGCACCACGCGCTCGGGAATGCGCTCGCGGTCGAAACGCTGGAGCTTCTGGATCAGTTGCACATCCTGCAGCAACACCGGGCCGTTGGCGCCGGCGGTCTGCGAGTTCTGATTGTCGCCAACCGCTGCGCCGTTATCTCGGGTCAGGGGTGCGGCGTTCACGGAAAAAGTCAGCAGGCTGGCGGTCAGTACGCCGAGCGTACGGCGATGGGGAAAAGCCCCCAGTCCAAGAGTGGAATTCATATCAGGTTCCTCTGGTTTTTTTGGGCGCATCCAGGTGCGCCAACCAGAGGCTAGAGGGCTATGCCGGTGAACATAAATAGAAAGTTCGCAACTCGACGATTGAAAAAAATGGCTTCCTGATCAGCGGTTTACGGCGTATTTCGCGCGTGATTAGTGGCACTTTGCAAACTAATCGTGGATTCATGTGTCGATAAAAACGGGCATTGTAAGAAGGTGTTTCGCGCAGGACGCGTTTTGCTGATTTACACTGCGTACACCAACCTCATCTGTAACAAGGAAATAACCTATGGGCGTGCTAAGTGAGTTCAAGGCCTTCGCGGTCAAAGGCAATGTGGTCGACATGGCCGTCGGTATCATCATCGGTGCCGCCTTCGGCAAAATCGTTTCGTCGTTTGTCGGCGACGTGATCATGCCGCCAATCGGCCTGCTGATCGGTGGGGTGGACTTCAGTGATCTGGCCGTTACGCTAAAAGCCGCCGAGGGCAGCGCCCCGGCCGTGGTATTGGCCTACGGTAAATTCATCCAGAGCATTCTGGACTTCGTGATCGTCGCCTTCGCGATTTTCATGGGCGTCAAAGCCATCAACCGCCTGAAACGCGAAGAAGCCGTGGCCCCTTCCCTGCCTCCGGTTCCGACCAAGGAAGAAGAGTTGCTCGGCGAGATTCGCGATCTGCTCAAGGCCCAGAACAACCGGCCTTGACCGCTTCATGAATGAAAACGGCGCCTGATGGCGCCGTTTTTCTACCAGTAGTTTTCCACCGCCACCTGCCCCGGCCGCCGCGACAGGCTCAGGCTCATGTGGCGTTTTTTCAGCAATGCCCGGGTGTCATCGATCATCTGTGGATTGCCGCAGAGCATGACGCGCGAGTGCTCAGGGGTCAGTTCAACACCGGCTGCCCGTTCCAGCTCGCCGTTTTCAATCAGGCTGGTAATGCGACCGTGCAAGGCGCCAGGCACTTGTTCGCGGGTAACCGTGGGAATGAATCGCAGTTTATGGGCATGTTCTGCCAGGTAATCACGCTCGGCCAACCCCACAATCAAAGGCTGATAGGCCAGCTCCCGTGCCTCACGCACGCTGTACACCAGGATGATCCGCTCGAATCGCTCCCAGACCTCGAAGTCCTGCAGGATCGACAGAAACGGCGCGACCCCGGTGCCTGTGGATAACAGCCACAGATCCCGACCATCGACAAACCGGTCCAGTGTCAGGTAGCCAAAGGCCTGGCGCTCCACCAGCAAGGTATCCCCCACCTGCAAGCGGCTCAGCTCGCTGGTGAACTCGCCCCCCGGCACCACGATGGAAAAGAACTCGAGAAACTCGTCGAATGGCGACGAGACCATCGAGTAGGCGCGCCACACGGTACTGCCGTCGGCCTTGGTCACGCCGAGACGGGCGAATTGTCCGGCGCGGAATCGAAACCCGGCGTCGCGTGTGGTACGCAGGGTGAACAGGCTGGGGGTCAAGCGCTGCACGTCGAGCAACGTCTGGGCCGTGAACTTATCTGCGCTGGCGGTCATGGGGCACTCCATTCAACGAATGCCCCCAGTGTCGCGCAAAATCAACAACTTAAACACCGACAGTTTGTGCTGTTGTACGCTCGGCATTTCAGAATTGAATTTATTTTCACATTGTGAATGTTAACTAACTGGAACAGCTCAGCTTTTGAATTAAGAATGACATTTTATAAATAACCCCACTAATAACCCTTTATTTAATTTTCAAAGCAGCCAAGAGCGAAAAGATCAGAACACAACGTAAGAAACATCCTACACTCGGATTCGTGCCGGATCTTTTGGATCCAAACCGCACTCCCAGGAAAAGCCTCACGGAGTTTGTAATGGAAATGTGGAAGGAGTCGCAACTGAAGCAACTGACTTTCGCAAAGGAGATAGAGACTGCCTATCCGATCCTGCTGAGATTCGCTGAGAACATCGGTTTTAATTTCTGCGCGATCTCGCTGACTTCGAATAATCGGAACGACAACTTAAATCCCTTGCAAATCAACAATTACCCTCAAGAGTGGAACGAACTGTATGAACTTGAACGCTACGGCAAGATTGATCCGGTAATAGCACACTGCAATCGCTGTATGTTGCCGGTGATGTGGAGCGAAAACCTGTACTCGCAAACGCCAGAACTCTGGCAGGCCTTGCAAGAACATGGCTTGCGCCACGGCTGGTCACAGTCGTTCCATCATGAAGCATCCGGGCTCTGCACCACGCTGAGTCTCGCCAGAAAAAAGGGTCCTTTGAGCCCGCTCGAGCTGTACGAGCATTTCGGTTACATGTTCTACGTAACCAGCCATCTGAGCGAGTTGTTCGCCAGAACCTTGCCCAGGCACAGCGACCCTGTCACCCGACCGAAGCTTTCACCCCGGGAACTGGAAGTGCTGAAGCTTTCGGCCGTCGGCAAGACCGCTTATGAAATTTCGCGGATCCTTTGCCTCAGCGAACGGACCGTGAACTATCACGTGCAGAACGTGATTTCGAAGTTGAATGTGTGCAACAAGATTTCCGCAGTCATTGCTGCCACGCGCATCGGCCTGCTGGATACGCCGTAAGCGCTAAAACCTGCGAGTATTCGAGCGCAAAAAAAAGTACCATTTGCGACCTTCCTGAGTGATGACGGCAACTTTGGCGTCGTGGTCCACTCGGACGGTTCCGCAGCACGCTCACCGGGCCGCGGGCCACCCGTTGATTACCCAGAGTCCCCGTCCCATGCCCTTGCTCGATACGCCCTTCGCCCAACTCGATCTGATCCGCCAGCCTGAACAGCAGAATGAACCGCTGCAAGCCTTCGATGCGGCCGACGAATACCTGCTCAATCATCTGGCCGCCGAGCAACCGGCAGCGAATACCCGGGTACTGGTGCTCAACGACAGCTTCGGCGCCCTCGCGGCCAGCCTGGCGGGCAAGGTTCAGGTCAGCAGCAGTGGTGACTCGTTCCTGGCTTTTCAGGGCCTTGAGAAGAACCTGGTGCGCAATGGCCTGGCCTTTGATGCCGTGCGCGGCACACCGGCCAGCGAGCCGTTGATCGGCCCCTACGACCGGGTGCTGATCCGTGTGCCGAAAACCCTGGCGTTGCTTGAAGAGCAATTGATTCGCCTGCAAGGTCAACTGGCTCCGGGCGCGCAAGTGGTGGCTGCGGCGATGGTCAAGCATTTGCCGCGGGCGGCTGGCGACCTGCTGGAGCGCTACATCGGTCCGGTACAGGCGTCGCTGGCGGTGAAGAAGGCGCGCTTGCTGATCGCCACGCCCGAAGCGAAAGCCCCGACGGTCTCGCCCTACCCGACACGTTACCTGCTCGACGATCCGGCCATCGAGTTGCTCAACCACGCCAACGTGTTCTGCCGCGAAGGGCTGGACATCGGCACCCGCGCGTTCCTCCCGCACTTGCCGAAAAACCTTGGTTCGGCCCGGGTCGCCGACCTGGGCTGCGGCAACGGCGTATTGGCGATCGCCAGCGCCCTGCACAACCCTGACGCGCATTACACGCTGGTCGACGAATCGTTCATGGCGGTGCAATCGGCCGGCGAGAACTGGCGGGCGGCACTGGGCGAACGAGAAGTGATCGTGCGGGCCGGCGATGGTCTGGCCGGACAAGCGCCGCAATCTCTGGACGTGGTGCTGTGCAATCCGCCGTTCCATCAACAGCAAGTGGTCGGCGACTTCCTCGCCTGGCGCATGTTCCAGCAGGCCCGCGAGGCGCTGGTGGTCGGCGGTGCGTTATACATTGTCGGCAACCGTCATCTGGGTTATCACAGCAAACTGGCGCGGCTGTTCCGTGGCGTCGAGCAAGTAGCGGCCACACCGAAATTCGTGATTCTCAAAGCCCGCAAGTAAAACCTCAGGCAAAAAAAACCCTCCGTGGTACGGAGGGTGGTAAACCGTGCCCAGAGGCAACGGAACGGGATGTTCAGTGAGTGGTCAGGCCCGCCGCGCTCATGAACAGGCGCATCAGGCTGGCCGCAATGAACAGCGCGCCGACGCTACCGATCCAGATCAGGGCCAACCAGCCGAGCCGCTGCCACAGCGGCTTTTTTTCGGCCTCTTCAATCTCGTGCAGGGAATGTTTGCCGTTCATTGCATCGTTCCTCCGTCAGGCGATGGCGTCACTGACGACACCATCGCGAGCAGGCTCGCTCCCACTGGGTGAGCGGAGCGCAGGCTAGTGGTAACCGTCTTCATGGGTGACCTTGCCGCGGAACACGTAGTAGCTCCAGAAGGTGTAACCCAGGATGAACGGGATGATGAATAGCGTACCGACCAGCATGAAGCCCTGGCTTTGCGGCGGTGCAGCGGCGTCCCAGATCGAGATCGACGGCGGCACGATATTCGGCCACAGGCTGATGCCCAGACCGCTGTAGCCGAGAAAAATCAGCACCAGGGTCAGCAGGAACGGCATGTAGTTGGCGTTGCGCGCCACCGCGCGGATCAAGCCGTACAGCGTCACCAGCACCAGAATCGGCACCGGCATGAACCAGAACAGGTTCGGCATGCTGAACCAGCGTGTCGCGATTTCCGGGTGAGCCAGCGGCGTCCACAGACTGACGATGCCGATCACCGCCAGCAGCACGAACGCCAGCGGCCGCGCGAGGTTGTGCATCTGTTCCTGCAACTTGCCTTCGGTCTTCATGATCAGCCAGGTGCAACCGAGCAAGGCATAGGCCACCACCAGCGCAGCGCCGCAGAACAGGGTGAATGGCGTCAGCCAGTCCAGTGAACCGCCGGCGTATTGCCGATTGACCACTGGCAAGCCGTCGATGAATGCCCCGAGTGCCACGCCCTGAAAGAACGTCGCCGCCACCGAACCGCCGATGAACGCCTTGTCCCACAGGTGGCGCTTGTCGTCCTTGGCCTTGAAGCGGAACTCGAACGCCACACCGCGAAAAATCAGGCCGATCAGCATGAAGATCAGCGGCAGGTACAGCGCCGACAGCACCACCGAATAGGCCAGCGGGAACGCGCCAAACAACGCCGCGCCGCCCAGTACCAGCCAGGTTTCGTTGCCGTCCCACACCGGGGCCACGGTGTTCATCATCACGTCACGGTCGGTCTTGCCCGGGATGAACGGGAAGAGAATCCCGATCCCCAGGTCGAAACCGTCCATGACCACGTACATCATGATGCCGAAGATGATGATCACGGCCCAGATCAGCGGAAGATCAATACCCATGAGTCAAATCTCCTTTTCCAGGCTGCGCTGCGAGTCAGCGTCGGTGCCTTCGTCATCGGCGGCGGACAACGGCCGCGCCGGTGTGCGTTTCTGGCCAGGACCACCGTCGTTGGTTTCCTTGCCCTCATCGGTTTTCGGCCCTTTGCGCACCAGACGCATCATGTAGCCGAGCCCGGCACCGAACAGCGCGAAATACACCACGACGAACATGATCAGGGTGATGCTCATCTGCATGAAGCTGTGGTTGGAAGACGCATCCGCCGTGCGCATCAGCCCGTAGACCACCCACGGCTGACGCCCGATCTCGGTGGTGAACCAGCCGGCAAGGATCGCGATCAGGCCGGACGGTCCCATCCACAACGCCAGATACAGGAACGGGCGCGAGGTGTAGAGGGTGTCGCGCTTGCGCAGCCACAGGCTCCACAGACCAGTGAAGATCATCAGGAAGCCGAGACCGACCATGACCCGGAACGACCAGAACACGATGGTCGAGTTCGGCCGGTCTTCAGGCGGGAACTCCTTGAGCGCCGGTACTTGCTTGTCCAGCGAGTGGGTCAGGATCAGGCTGCCGAGATACGGAATCTCCACGGCGAATTTGGTTTTCTCTTCCTTCATGTCCGGCCAGCCGAACAGGATCAACGGCGTCGCTTCGTTGCCTTTGTTTTCCCAGTGGCCTTCGATCGCGGCGATTTTTGCCGGCTGATGCTCAAGGGTGTTGAGGCCGTGGAAGTCACCGATGACCGCCTGGATCGGCGCGACAATCAGCGCCATCCACATCGCCATCGACAGCATGGTGCGGATCGCCGGGTTGTCCTTGCCGCGCAGCAGGTGCCAGGCCGCCGACGAGCCGACGAAGAACGCCGTGGCCACGAACGCAGCGGTCGCCATGTGCATCAGGCGATACGGGAACGACGGATTGAAGATGATCGCCAGCCAGTCGGTCGGGATCACCTGACCGTTGACGATCTCGAAGCCTTGCGGCGTCTGCATCCAGCTGTTGGAAGCGAGGATCCAGAACGTCGAGATCAGCGTACCGATGGCCACCATCACCGTGGCGAAGAAGTGCAGTTTTCGCCCGACCTTGTTCCAGCCGAACAGCATCACCCCGAGGAAACCGGCCTCGAGGAAGAATGCCGTGAGCACCTCGTAGGTCAGCAACGGTCCGGTGACGGAACCGGCGAAGTCCGAGAAACGGCTCCAGTTGGTGCCGAACTGGTAGGCCATGACCAGACCGGAGACCACACCCATGCCGAAGTTGACGGCAAAGATTTTCGACCAGAAGTGGTAGAGGTCACGGTAGGTGTCGTTATGGGTTTTCAACCACAAGCCTTCGAGCACCGCCAGGTAGCTCGCCAGACCAATGGTGATGGCCGGGAACAGGATGTGGAACGAGATGGTGAATGCGAACTGAATTCGGGCGAGATCGAGCGCCTCTAAACCGAACATACGTCTTCCTCTGTCAGGTAATACCGGCGATTGGGCTTGCGGCCCCTGCACCTACTGCCCCCACGAATATCGAGTGCGGCGAATTCTGATTCGTTCTTTTTTAATAACCATCGCAACGCAGGGAGTCTGGCCATCGGGCCACCAGACCATGGCCCGGGAGGGTCTTGATCTGGATCAAGCAATGTTGAAAGAGTAGTCCCATTTCCGACGAAGAACGGCGTGGTCGTTTGCCGCGTGACAAGTTGCCTCATTGCCTGAGCAACGTTCTGAAAGACATTCCCGGAGCGGCGAAATCCCTTGTGGCGAGGGAGCTTGCTCCCGCTCGGCTGCGCAGCAGTCGTAAAACCTGCCACCTTGACCTATCCAGACAAATGCTCGGGAGTGCTTCGCCCTCCAGCGGGAGCAAGCTCCCTCGCCACAAAGAACTGAGAGTTTTGGACGATAGATGTCTGGCTAACTAAATTTTTTGTCATAGCAACTTCCTGTTACAGACTGGTGATAACCTCGCGGTTCCCCCCCGAGCCAGACCTGCCTTCAGATGCCCAGCCAAGAGCCCCTGCTGTTACGTCACCATCGTCCATTTCTCGCGTTCTGGTTCGCCCGGATCTTCACCGCCAGCGGTTTTCAGATGCTCACGGTGGCGATCGGCTGGAATCTGTATCAACTGACCGGCAACGTGCTCGACCTGGGTCTGGTCGGGCTGGTCGAGTTCGCGCCACGGGTGTTGTTCATGCTGCACACCGGTCACGTCGCCGACCGCTATGACCGACGCCGGGTCGCGGCGATCTGTCAGTCGTTGCAGGCGATGATCGCCCTGGCACTGGCCATCGGCAGCGCCACCGATCACATCACCCGGGAAATGATCTTCATCCTCGCCTTCCTGCTCGGCGGCGCACGCTCCTTCGAGCTGCCGACCACCCAGGCACTGCTGCCGAGCATCGTGCCCAGCGCCCTGTTTCCACGGGCGGTCGCCGCAGCGCAGTCGGCACAGCAGTCGGCCACCATCGTCGCCCCGGCGATGGGTGGCCTGCTCTACGCGTTTGGCAGTGTCTGGGTCTACGGCCCGACGGTGTTGCTCTACGTTATCGCCTGCACCTTGATGCTCAATCTGCCCGCGCGGCAGACGCCGCTGAACAAAGGCAAAGCCACGCTGGACTCGCTGCTGGCCGGGATTCGCTTCATCCGCAGCCGCCCGGACATTCTCGGGGCGATCTCGCTGGATCTGTTCGCCGTGCTGCTCGGTGGCGCCACCGCGTTGCTGCCGGTGTTCGCCAAAGACATCCTGCTCACCGGCCCATGGGGCCTGGGCCTGCTGCGTTCGGCGCCGGCGGTTGGCGCGCTGGGGATGTCGCTGTTCCTCGCCCGGTTTTCCGTCGAACGCAACGTTGGCCGGGTGATGTTCACCGCGGTCGGCGTGTTCGGCGTGGCAACCATCGCCTTCGGTCTGTCGACCTCATTCTGGTTCTCGCTGGCGGTGCTGGTGGTGCTCGGCGCGGCGGACATGATCAGCATGGTGATCCGCGCCTCCTTCGTGCAACTGGAAACCCCGGACGAAATGCGCGGCCGAGTCAGCGCGGTGAACGGCCTGTTCATCGGCGCCTCGAACCAGTTGGGCGAATTCGAATCCGGCCTCACCGCGCACTGGTTCGGCACCGTACCGGCCGTGGTGATGGGCGGGATTGGCACGCTGGTGGTGACCGGGACCTGGATCAAACTGTTCCCGACCCTGGCCAGACGCGACCGGATGCATGTGCCGGTGGAAGAGGCGAAGGTCTGACTCTCGTCAAACCAACATCTCCCCCGCCACTTTCGCCCGCAACGCCTTGCCGCCAAGCTGCTCGACAAGCGTCAGGGCAAACGCCAGTGCGCCACCAGAGCCTTGGGCGGTGATGCAATTGCCGTCGATCACCACCGGTTGATCAACAAACGTACAGCCTGACAGTTGATGGCTGGTAGCCGGCAGGCAGGTCATGCGGCGCTGACGCAGGACGCCGAAGGCTTGCAGGGCGATGGCCGGGGCTTCGCCTATGGCGGCGAACAGGCGTCCGGCGCTGGCCTGATCCTTGAGCAATTGCTGCAGCGGTTGATGTGCTGCCAGATGTTGTGAACCGACCACCCCGCCGGGCAGGACGATCAGGTCGAAGGTCTGCGCCAGCACATCGACCAGCATGCCATCCGCCGTCAGGCGCGTACCGCGCGCGCAGGTCAGCATGCGCCGGCCTTCGATGCTGGCCGCTACCACTTCGATACCGGCGCGGCGCAGCACGTCGATCAGGGTCACGCTTTGCAGATCATCGATGCCCTCGGCGAGGGTAATCAGGGCTCTAAAGGTCATGGGCGCCATCCGCTGGGTGATCTTCCAAGCGTAGTCAGCTTTGTCCTGCCCCGTCCGGTGATAGCCGTTACTTGATGTAAAGCTGGGTCGACAGGGTGTTGCGCGGCGCGTTGAGCGAGGTGTTGCTGAAGCTGAAGGTGCCTTCCTGCTTGCCCGCCAGATCGAAGGTATACAGCGAGCCGACAGTTTTGCTGCCAGGGGTGCACTCGGTCAGATTACCGTTATCAAAAGCGCACACTGGAGCCCGGGTGCCGTTGACTTCAAAACCGTCCAGCGTGGCGCGCGGCTGGTTCTGGCCATAGCCGACTTCCAGCACATACACCTTGATGCTCGGGCCGCTGTGATTGCACTGGGTTTGCGGCTGGTTATCGCCGATGTCTTCGAGGCCGCAAGCCGGCGACTGAACCTTGATCACCTTCACTTCAGTCAACGGTGGCGCCGAGGCTGCCAGCGCCGCCGTCGACCCGACCATCAACCCGGCCATTACCCCCAAAGCCTTTATCCAGCGCTTGCCCATGTGATCGTATTTCCCCAAAAATTCAGCGCGCAGTATGGCGCAGATAACCCTCCGGCAAAACTTCGACGACGTTCGGCACCAACAACCGCCATATTCCTCACGCTGCTGGTATGATGCGCGGCTTTTTCCGGCCCACCACAAATTCCCAGGCGCTTGCGACGGTCTGTGCTTTGCTGTTGAGGTCGATACATTCACGGCGCCGCGCGCGCCACGGGGAGCAGACATGCTGGAAAGGCTGTTTCAACTCAAGGCACACAACACCAACGTGCGTACCGAGATTCTGGCGGGCGTCACGACCTTCCTGGCCATGGCCTACATTCTGTTCGTCAACCCGAGCATCCTCGGCGAGACCGGCATGGACAAGGGCGCGGTGTTCGTCGCCACCTGTCTGGCAGCCGCCATCGGCTCGACCATCATGGGCCTGATCGCCAACTACCCGATCGCCCTCGCGCCTGGCATGGGCCTGAACGCCTTCTTCACTTACACCGTGGTCCTGCACATGGGCCACACCTGGCAAGTGGCGCTGGGCGCGGTGTTCATCTCGGCAGTGTGCTTCTTCCTGCTGTCGATCTTCCGCATCCGCGAATGGATCATCAACAGCATCCCGCTGCCCCTGCGCTCGGCGATTGCCGCCGGTATCGGCCTGTTCCTGGCGCTGATTGCCCTGCATAACGCCGGCATCGTAGTCAGCAACCCGGCGACCATGGTCGGCCTCGGTGACCTGAAAGCCCCGGCGCCGATCCTCGCCACCCTCGGCTTCGCGCTGATCGTCGCCCTCGAAGCGCTGAAAGTGCGCGGCGCAGTACTGATCGGCATTCTGGCGGTGACCATCATTTCCATCGCCATGGGCTTCACTCCGTTTGGCGGCGTGACCTCGATGCCACCTTCGCTGGCCCCGACCTTCATGCAACTGGACATCAAGGGCGCCTTGGACATCGGTCTGGTCAGCGTGATTTTCGCCTTCCTGTTCGTCGACCTGTTCGACAACTCCGGCACCCTGATCGGCGTCGCCAAGCGCGCCGGCCTGATGGGCAAGGACGGCCACATGCCGAAAATGGGTCGTGCACTGATCGCCGACAGCACCGCGGCGATGGCCGGCTCGCTGCTGGGGACTTCGACCACCACCAGCTACATCGAATCCGCTGCCGGCGTAAGCGCTGGCGGGCGTACCGGCCTGACGGCGGTCGTCGTGGCGATCCTGTTCCTGCTGGCGCTGTTCTTCTCGCCACTGGCGGCCAGCGTTCCAGCCTTCGCCACCGCACCGGCGCTGCTGTTCGTCGCCGTGCTGATGACGTCGGGCCTGGCGGAAATAGACTGGGAAGACATCACCGTGGCCGCACCGGTGGTGGTTACCGCGCTGGCGATGCCATTCACTTACTCGATCGCCAACGGCATCGCCTTCGGCTTCATCTCCTGGACCGTGATCAAGTTGCTGTCGGGCCGCGCCCGTGAGCTGAACCCGGCGCTGGTGATCCTGTCGATTCTGTTCGTGATCAAGTTGGGTTGGTTCAACGCATGACTTTCGATTCCCAGGCCTACGCCACTCAGCTCGAAGAAAAGGTCACGCGTTTGCGTGACCTGCTGGCCCCGTTCGATGCGCCAGAGCCGACCGTGTTCGACTCGCCGCTGCAGAACTTCCGCCTGCGCGCGGAATTTCGCCTGTGGCGCGAGGGCGGTGAGCGGCACTACGCGATGTTCTCCCAGGACGACAAACGCACGCCGATCCTGATCGAAGAATTCCCGATTGCCAGCCTGCGCATCAACCAGTTGATGCCGCAGCTCAAGGCGGCGTGGCAGGCCAGCTCGGCGCTGAGCCACAAGCTGTTCCAGGTGGAGTTCCTGACCACGTTGGCCGGCGATGCGATGATCACCCTGTGTTATCACCGTCCGCTGGACGAGCACTGGCATGCGGCCGCGTCGAAGTTGGCGGCTGATCTCAACGTCAGCGTCATCGGCCGCTCCAAGGGCAAGCGCGAAGTGATCGGCCACGATTACGTGGTCGAGAAGCTGGAAGTCGGCGGTCGCACCTTCAGTTACCGTCAGCCGGAAGGCGCATTCACCCAGCCCAACGGCACGGTGAACCAGAAGATGCTCAACTGGGCGTACGAAGCATTGGGCGATCGTCCCGACGATCTGCTGGAGCTGTACTGCGGCAACGGCAACTTCACCCTGCCGCTCGCCACCCGCGTGCGCAACGTGCTGGCCACCGAGATCAGCAAGACCTCGGTCAACGCCGCACTGAGCAACCTCAGCGAAAACGCTGTGGATAACGTCACGCTGGTGCGTCTGTCCGCCGAAGAGCTGACCGAAGCGCTGAACGAAGTGCGTCCGTTCCGTCGCCTGCAAGGCATCGACCTGAAAAGCTACGAGTTCGGCAGCGTGTTCGTCGACCCGCCGCGCGCCGGCATGGACCCGGACACCTGCGAGCTGACCCGGCGCTTCGACAACATCCTGTACATCTCCTGCAACCCGGAAACCCTGGCGGCCAACATCGCCCAACTGCACGACACGCACCGCATCACCCGCTGCGCGATGTTCGACCAGTTCCCGTGGACGCACCACATGGAGTCCGGGGTGCTGCTGACCCGGCGTTGATAGCGAATGCCAGATACGAGAAAGCCGTCGTGATTGACGGCTTTTTTGTGGGTGATGTTTTGTTTTGTGCGATTAACGAACACTAAGCGCCAAGCGCAACGTTGCTCAATTGACCATGGTAACCATCTGGTACATTTTACCTCCACAGGCTGAGACCCTCGGCCCAAGCCAAAAACAATAAGTGGAGTTTGCCCCCATGCCCCCTATCGTTCTGGTGCTCAACGGCCCGAACCTGAACCTGCTCGGCACCCGTGAACCGGCGACCTACGGCCACGAAACCCTGGCCGATATTTCTGCACTGTGCGGGCGCGCCGCTGAAGAGTTCGGCCTGACCGTGGAGTTTCGCCAGACCAATCACGAAGGCGAATTGCTCGACTGGATTCACGCGGCACGCGGGCGTTGCGCCGGGATCGTGATCAACCCGGCGGCCTGGACGCACACTTCGGTGGCGATCCGCGACGCGCTGGTGGCCAGTGAGTTGCCGGTGATCGAAGTGCACCTGTCCAACGTGCATGCGCGTGAGCCGTTCCGCCACCACTCGTTCGTCTCGGCCATCGCCACGGCGGTGATGTGCGGCTTCGGCAGCCATGGCTATCGCCTGGCCCTGGAGCATTTCAGTCAACGGCTGAAAGGACGCGCAGCATGATCCGCAAGAACGTAATACTCGCCGGGCTGATTGGCGCGGGCATTCAGGCCTCGCGCACGCCAGCACTGCATGAACACGAGGGCGATGCCCAAGGCCTGCGCTACCTGTATCGACTGATCGACCTCGATCAGTTGCAACTCGACAGCAACGCGCTGCCCGACCTGCTGCTGGCCGCCGAGCGCATGCACTACACCGGCCTGAACATCACCTTTCCGTGCAAGCAGGCGATCATCCCGTTGCTCGATGAACTGTCGCCGGAAGCCCGGGGCATCGGCGCGGTCAACACGGTGGTGCTCAAGGATGGCAAGCGCATCGGCCACAACACCGATTGCCTGGGTTTTGCCGAAGGTTTTCGTCGGGGCCTGAAAGATGCTGCGCGTGAGCGTGTGGTCCAGATGGGCGCCGGTGGTGCCGGGGCGGCGGTGGCCCACGCGCTGCTGAGCGAAGGCGTACAGCAACTGAGCATTTTCGACGTCGACCGCGAGCGTGCCGAGAGTCTGGCGAACAACCTCAACCAGCATTTCGGCTCAGGCCGCGCGGTGGCCGGGCGAGATCTGCCGGGCACGCTGAATCAGGCCGATGGTCTGGTGAATACCACGCCGATGGGCATGGCCAAACTGCCGGGCATGCCGTTGCCGGTGGAGTTGCTGCGGAAGGAGTTGTGGGTCGCGGAGATCGTTTACTTCCCGCTGGAAACCGAACTGCTGCGCAACGCCCGCGCCTTGGGTTGCCGCACGCTGGACGGCGGCAACATGGCGGTGTTTCAAGCGGTGAAGGCGTTTGAACTGTTCAGCGGCGTGGTGCCGGATGCGCAGCGAATGCTTGCGCATTTCCAAAGCATGAATAGCTGAAGATCAACATCAATCCTGTGGGAGCGGGCTTGCTCGCGAAAGCTGTGTGTCAGGCGCCAGATGTATAGGCTGACACATCGCCTTCGCGAGCAAGCCCGCTCCCACATTGGAGGGTGTCAGGCTTGCAAGTAGCGCAACACCGACTCGCAGATCATCTCGCGATGACGCTGCTTGATGCTTTCGTCCGGCAGGTCGATCTGAAAAATCTCACCGAACGTGTGACGGTTCGAGACGCGGTAGAAGCAGAACGAGCTGATCAGCAAGTGCACATCCAGCGCGTCCAGCCCGGTGCGGAACACACCCTCCTCGGCACCGCGACGCAAAATCTCGCCCAGTGAATCGAGGATCGTATTGTTCATCGCCTTGATCGTGTCCGAACGCTTCACGAACTCGGCGTTATGGATATTTTCGATACAGACGATGCGCACGAAATCGACATTGCGGTCGTGGTGATCGAAGGTGAACTCCACCAGTCGGCGGATCGCCACCACCGGCGGCAGCTCGGCCAGGTGCAGGCGGTTTTCGGTGCTGCGGATGTCGCCGTAAAGTTTTTCCAGCACCTCGACGTACAACTGCTCCTTACTGCCGAAGTAGTAATAGATCATGCGTTTGGAGGTGTGGATACGCTCGGCGATCGCGTCGACGCGGGCGCCGGACAACCCCTGCTGGACGAACTCGACGATCGCCTCCTGCAAGATGTTCTCGCGGGTCTTTTCCGGGTTGTTCTTGCGACTCTTGCGCGGCTCGATGCCAGATACGACGGGGGCTGCGGGGAGTTCTGAAGTCATTGTCATTGCGGGCTCACGGCCATCACTGCACAGGCTGGCGATTATGGGCCGCACAACTGCGCTAAGGAAGCTGCGCGGCCCGTGTTTAATCCCGCGTTTACGAATTTCCTACAACTTCGCCTGGCGCACCGCGCCGCTGCGTGATTTGGCCATCGCCGCCAGACGCACCGCGACGTTCGCCGCACCATAACCGGCATAACCGTTTTTACGCTGGATGATCTCGAAAAAGAAGCGCCCCTCGAACGGCTCGGTGTACACGTGAAACAACTCGCCACCCTGCGCGTCACGGTCGTAGAGCACGTTGTAATACGCCAACTCACTGAGGAATTCGTCGTCAAAATCGAAGCGCGCGGCGAGGTCGTCGTAATAGTTGAGCGGGATATCCAGCAACGGCACACCGGCTTCTTTGGCGCGGCTGACTTCGGCGAAGATGTCATCACAATCGAAGGCGATATGATGCACACCGGAGCCGCGATAACTCGACAGCGCGTGGGAGATCGCGGTGTTACGGTTCTCCGAGATGTTCAGCGGCAGGCGGATCGAACTGTCGCGGCTTCTCAACGCCCGGCTCTTCACCAGCCCGTACGGATCGGGCAGCACCACTTCATCGTCAGCCTCGAAATCCAGCAGGCTCTTGTAGAAAAGCACCCAACTGTCGAGGCTGTCGGCCGGCAACGCCATGGCCATGTGATCGATGCGCTTGAGGCCGCCACGGGCCTGAGCGTTCGGCAGCAGATTGAAGTCGGTGCCATAGACATCCGCCGCTTCATCCACCAGATAAATCAGGCTGCCGTCCGGCGCACGCACCGCGGCCAGTTCCAGCTCGTTGGGGCCGACCAGTCCGCGATAGGGCTGGCCCTTGTAGGCGACGGCGCGGGCCAAAGCGCTGGCACTGTCCTTGACCCGCACGGCGGTGGCGCACAGCGACGGGCCGTGGGCTTCGAAAAAACTGTGGCCAAACGAATACGGTTCGGCGTTGAGGATCAGATTGATATCGCCCTGACGCAGCAGGCTCACGCTCTTGGAGCGGTGCTGCCCGGCCTTGACGAAGCCCAGCCGCTCCAGCCAGTTGCTCAGTTTGGCGCCGAGGCTTTCGTCGACGGCGAACTCAAGAAACTCGATGCCGTTGTATTCGCTGGCCGGCGGCGTTTCGAAGAGGATTTCGCGGTTGGCCACCGGCGTTGCTTGCTGTTCCAGGCGCTGACGGGTCTTCTCTTCCAGATACAGCAGCGAACGCAGACCATCGGCGGCATTCGCCCGTGGCGGCGCGGCGCGGAAACCATCGTTGAAGATCTCCAGCGACAACGGCCCGGTGTAGCCGCTCTGGATGATCGGCGCGAGGAACCCCGGCAGATCGAACTCGCCCTGCCCCGGGAAGCAACGGAAATGCCGGCTCCATTCCAGAACATCCATGGCGAGGATCGGCGCGTCGGCCATTTGCACAAAGAAGATCTTGTCGCCGGGAATGTCGGCAATCGCGCTTGGATCACCTTTCAGCGACAAGGTGTGAAAGCTGTCGAGCAGCACGCCGAGGGCCGGGTGATCGGCCTGGCGGACGATGTCCCAGACCTGTTGATAAGTATTGACGTGCCGGCCCCAGGCCAGCGCTTCATAGCCGATGCGCAAGCCGCGAGCGCCGGCCCGTTCGGCCAGCAGGCGCAGGTCATCGACGAGAATCTGTTGGTCGCCGATGCTGTCCGCCGAGGCGTTGCTGCAGACCAACACCAGATCGGTGCCCAGTTCCTGCATCAGGTCGAATTTGCGCTCGGCCCGCTCCAGATTGCGCGCCAGCCGATCACGGCGGCAGCCTTCAAAATCGCGGAACGGCTGGAACAGCGTGATGGCGATCCCCAGGTCAGCGCACATCTGCCTGATTTCCCGCGGGCTGCCGTCGTAATACAGCAGATCGTTTTCGAAGATTTCGACGCCGTCGAACCCGGCAGCGGCAATGGCTTCGAGCTTTTCCGGCAGGGTGCCGCTCAGGGAAACGGTGGCAATGGAACGCTGCATGTTTCTACTCCCGGACTGCGCTGCAGTTTTTTACAGGGGATCGTTTTTTATCGTGAGGAAATTATTGGCTGCATCGTCTTCAGCAGCAATTTAAAGTGTACCAGCCGGTTAGTTTTGCGTGCGATTATCGAACACTATGGCGTTTCGACGAATTGACGATTTTTCGTCCACTGCCCACCATCGACTTCACATTGAGTCCGGAAATGAACCTTCGGTCGCAGTGCGTGCAAACAACACCACATAACAAATTCAAAAACGGGTGGAACAATGATTCCTTCACAGACTTCCCGCATGGCCCCGGCCATGAGCACTGCCACGGGTGGCATCGGCGACAAGATCCGCGGCGCCATGGCTGTCGGCAAGACCCGTTGGGGCATGCTGGCGCTGGTGTTTTTCGCCACGACCCTGAACTACATCGACCGCGCCGCACTCGGCGTCATGCAGCCCATCCTCGCCAAGGAAATGAGCTGGACGGCGATGGATTACGCCAACATCAACTTCTGGTTTCAGGTCGGCTACGCGATTGGTTTCGTCCTGCAGGGACGCCTGATCGACCGGGTCGGCGTGAAACGCGTGTTCTTCTGCGCAGTGCTGCTCTGGAGCCTGGCCACCGGCGCGCACGGTCTGGCGACGTCGGCCGTCGGCTTCATGGTCTGCCGGTTCATCCTCGGCCTGACCGAAGCGGCCAACTACCCGGCCTGCGTGAAAACCACGCGCCTGTGGTTCCCGGCCGGTGAACGCGCCGTGGCCACCGGCATCTTCAACGCCGGGACCAACGTCGGCGCCATGTTCACGCCGATGCTGCTGCCACTGATTCTCCACGTATGGGGCTGGCAGGCAGCGTTCCTGTGCATGTCGGCACTCGGCGGGATCTGGCTGCTGTTCTGGGGCTTGAAATACTTCAACCCGGAAGACCATCCCCGGGTGAAGAAATCCGAACTCGACTACATCCAGCAGGAAGTCGAACCGGAACAGGCCCGCGTACCGTTTTCACGCATCCTGCGCATGCGTGGCACCTGGGCGTTCGCCCTCGCCTATTCGCTGACCGCGCCGGTGTTCTGGTTCTACCTGTATTGGCTGCCGCCGTTTCTCAATCAGCAATACAACCTGGGCATCAACGTCACCCAGATGGGGATTCCGCTGATCATCATCTACGTGACGGCCGACTTCGGCAGCGTCGGCGGCGGCATTCTGTCGTCGTTCCTGATCGGTCGCGGGATGAACTCGATCAAGGCGCGGCTGCTGTCGATGTTCCTGTTCGCCTGCTGCATCATCGGCGTGATCATGGCCGCCGGTTCGAGCAATCTGTGGGTCGCCGTCGCGGCAATCTCCCTGGCGATCGGCGCGCATCAGGCCTGGACTGCGAACATCTGGAGCCTGGTGATGGACTACACACCCAAGCACATGATGAGCACGGTGTTCGGTTTCGGCGGCATGTGCGCCGCGATCGGCGGGATGTTCATGACCCAGATCGTCGGCCACATCCTGACCGTCACCCATAACAACTACACCGTGCTGTTCACGCTGATTCCGGCGATGTACTTCATTGCACTGACCTGGATGTACTTCATGGCGCCGCGCAAGATTCCAGACGTTACCGAGTAACCCCGGCCTGCACCACCCTCCCCCCTGTAGGAGTGAGCCTGCTCGCGATGACGGTGTGTCAGTCGATGAAGATGTTGACAGCCCCAAAGCCATCGCGAGCAAGCCCGCTCCCACAGGGTTGTGTCTTTATCTCACTTACGGCTCTGCTGCCACGCCGCCGCCAGGCCGCTGCAGCAGATCACCGCGATCCCGATCACCGTCAACAGACTCGGCGTGTGATTGAACACCACCCACCCCAACAACCCGGCAAACACGATCTGGCAATAACCGAACGGCGCCAGCAATGCCGGCGCGGCATGGCGGAACGCCTGGGTCAGAAACAGGTGCGCGGTCATCCCGCAGCTGCCCAGCGCCAGCATCAACACGGCGTGAGACAACGTTGGCACTTGCCAGAAGAACGGCACCAGCGCACTCATCACCAAGGTGTTGCACAAGCCGGCGAAGAAGTTGCTGGTGGTGGGGCTGTCGACTTCTGCGAGCTTGCGCGTCAGCAGTTGATAGAAGCAGAAAAACAGCGCCGAGCAGAATGGCAGCAACACCGCCGGGGTGAACAATTCGCCGCCCGGATGGACGATGATCAGCACCCCGATAAAACCGCAGATCACCGCGATCCACTGCCCGCGCGTCACCCGTTCCTTGAGCAGCGGCACCGACAGGGCCGTCACCAGCACCGGCGCAAGAAAGTTGACCGCCGTGGCCTCGGCCAGCGGGATGTACAGCAGCGCAGTGGTGAAAAACAGACTGGTGCCGAGCAGGCACAACGCCCGCGCCAACTGCCATAACGGCCGTTTGGTGCGCAGCACGCGCAACCCCGACTGCGGCAGGAAAATCCCCGCCATCAGCAAGGTGTGCACCAGATACCGCGCCCACACCACCATGATGATCGGGTAGAAACCCGAGAGGTATTTCGACAGGGCGTCGTGGCTGGAGAACAGGAAGGTCGCCACGACAATCAGCAAGATCCCCTTGAAGGGTTGGTTGACACCAGAGAGCGGGGTGCTGACGGTCATCGGATTTCCTTGTGTTGCAAAAAAAGATCAAAAATCTTCGCAGGCAAGTCTCGTCGCCACTGGAACAACACTGTCCCTGTGGCAACGGGGTTGCCCGCGACAGGTGCGCAGCAGCGCTTAAAGCTGCGCCAACAACGCTCGGGTGCTATCCATCGCCATCTGCGCCCGCTGCAATCCACTCACGCCCTGCTCGAGCAATTTCACCGCAGGAATTTCCAGGCTCAACGCAAGATTAGTCGGCAGCGCTTTCAGCAACCCGAGCAAGTCACAATCGCCCTCGCCGGGAAACCGCCGCTCATTACGCGCCTGACGCAAGATCTCGGCCATGTCCGCCGGTCTCGGGCCCGCCACATCACACAATTGCGCATAACGCAGGCGCGCAGGCGCGACGTGGGCCAGGTCCTCCAGCCGTGAGCCGGAGCGATCGAAATGAAAGGCATCGACCAGCACCGCGGCGTTTTCCCGGTCGGCGTTGGCAACGATGCGCAACGCCTGCTCGAGGTTGCGCGCATCGGTCCAGGGCATGAACTCCAGATGCGGATGCAAGCCGTAAGGCGCCGCCAGATCACACAGCGCAGCAAAATTGTCGGTGAGCCGTTGCTCGTCAGGATCGTTGCCGGCGACCAGTAACTCACTGGCGCCGAACTCCGCACCGACGGCCAGCAATTGCTCAAAATCGGCGACCACGGTTTGCGGTTTCAAGCGCAGGATTTCCACATCGAGCACAGCGATGCCAGTGTCGCGCAAACGCGCCAGCGTCTGACGCCGCAAATCAGCATCGGCCACCAACGCAAAGTGATATTCCTCGGGCGTCGCCGGCTCAAGACGCAGGCCGACATGGCTGTAACCGGCACGCGCCGCCACCTCGACCATTTGCGGTGGCGACAATTCGAGTACGGTGAGACTGGCCAGGGACAGGATTCGTTCGTTCATGTTCAAGCCTCGACCACTGCAGGGGAACAGGCACGACCGCTGGCCGCCGCCTCGCGAATCGCCTCGACCAGCGCCAATGTTCGCGCGGCATCGGCGGCACTGACCAGCGGTTCGACTTCACGCCGCGCGACCTGCACAAAATGCTGCAGTTGCAAACGCAACGCGTCCCCGGCCGCGCAATGTTCCTGCACCGCGAGCAAAGGCTCGTGCCAACCGGCATCGACTTGATCGGCAGCGTAATGCCAGCGCTTGAGTTGCGGAATGCTCAGCGCCCCGGCGGTACCCGCCAGCAGGTAACACGGCTGATCGACTTGACGTGGGTAGACCGGGTTTTCCCCGGAATTCAGCTCCCAGCTCCACGGCGCGGCGACCGCATCAGAACCGCTCAGCGTACCGAGTGCACCGTCGGCAAATTGCAGCAACAGCGCCACGCTGTCTTCGTTGGCAAAACCACGCACCGCGTTGTCGGTGACGGCCTGCACCGATTGCACTTCACCGCACAGATGACGCAGCAGATCGAGGTCGTGAATCAGATTGGTCAGCAACAGGCCCGCCCCCGGTTCACGGCGCCACGGGATCTCGAAATAAGCGTCGGGTTTGCGTAACTGGAACAGTGCGGTAACCGTGGTCAGCCGCCCGAGCGCTCCGCTGCGCAACAACTCATGGGCGCGCACGATCAGCGGATTGTGCCGCCGATGATGGCCGACCAGCACCGGCACGCCACAGCGTTTGACCGCCGCCACCAGTTCACGCACCTCATCCAGGTGCACGCCGACCGGTTTCTCCAGCAACACCGGAACCCCGGCGGCGAGGCAATCCAGGGCGGTGCTGACGTGCTGATTATTCGGATTGGCCACGATCACCGCGTCTGGCCGCACCTGCTCCAGCATCTGCCGATGATCGGCGAAATACGCCACGCCCCACTGCCCCGCCAGCGCGGCAGCCTGCGGGCCGGGATCGGCCACTGCGCATAAGCGGGCTTCGTTGAGGGTTTGCAGGTGCTGGTAATGCTGCTGGCCCATGTTGCCAGCGCCGATCAGGGCGATACGAAGGGGCGGAGTCAAGACGCGATCCTTTTGTGATTGTTGTTGGAAAAGTCACTCCAGCAACAATTTAGAACCGCGTTCCACAATCAAACACCCGGTGACGGGAAAACCGTGCGAACACCGCACAACTTTATACACAACGCCTGACCTGTAGGAGCTGCCGAAGGCTGCGATCTTTTGACTTTGTTTTTCAAGATCAAGATCAAAAGATCGCAGCCTTCGGCAGCTCCTACAGGGGATAGGTCAGATGAATAACTCAGACGCCAGACTCGCCGCCGACAATTCCTCGGTGAACTTCACCAGCAACGGCGCCAATTCGTGCAGTCGCGCGCCGGGCATCCGTGCGCTTGGCCCGGCAATGCTCAGTACGCCGATCACTCGCCCGTCAACCGGATGCTTGACCACCGCGGCAATCGCCGAGGTGCCCACCGCCGAACTTTCCTCGACACAGGCATAACCCTGTTCCCGCGCCAGGCGCAGGCGCTCCAGCAGTTCGATATTGGAGCGCGGCGCATTCGGCCCGACGCCCACCGGTACTTCCGCGCCCTGGCGCTCGACCAGCGACAACGCCTCGGCATCGCTCATGCACGCCAGCCACGCATGCCCGGAGGCGGTGTAGAACAGCGGCGCATCGCGCCCCATGTCCGGGTCATAACGCAAGCCCGTGCGTGCGCCCTGCGCCTTGGCGATCCAGGTCTGGCGCTCGCCATCGATCACCCCCAGACGCACCAGTTCACCGGTTTCCTGAGCCAGTCGATCCAGCACCGGTTGCACGATGTCGGCACCGCTGCAGGACAGATACTGAAACCCCATCGCCACCAGTTTGGTCGACAAGTGATAGCGCAAAGTGTCGGCATTCTGCCGCACGTAACCCAGGCGAATCAGCTCGGCGAGCATCCGGTGAGTGGCACTTTTCGGGATGTCCAGTTGCTCGGCGAGGGTCTGCATCGGCAGCCCGCGCGGCTCACTGGTGAGGCTTTCGAGCACGCTGAAAACCCGTTCGATCTGACTGCCGGCCATGGGGAAATCCAAGTGAAATTTTGCCGATTCTAGAAGACATCTCACACAAAGCGAAATCCGGAACTGGCCGGGCGATAACCGCCCACTTTACTGAAACAAGCCTTGTTGCAGCCACGCTTCATTGGTTAATTTCTGGAATCCAATTCCAATAAAACCTACTGCGGAGCTTTGCCTGATGCCTGCCGAACTTCCCGAAATCGACTGCGACGTTCTGGTCGTCGGCTCCGGTGCCGCCGGTTTATCCACAGCGGTCACTGCGGCGTGGCATGGTCTGAAAGTCATCGTGGTTGAAAAAGATCCTGTGTTCGGTGGTGCCACTGCGTGGTCCGGCGGCTGGGCGTGGGTGCCGTGCAATCCGCTGGCTCGGCGCGCAGGCATCGTCGAGGACGTTGAGCAACCGCGCACTTACCTGCGCCACGAACTCGGCGAGCATTACGACCCGGCAATGGTCGATGCCTTCCTCACCGCCGGGCCGCACATGGTCGCGTTTTTCCAACAACACACCGCTCTGCAATTTGCCGACGGCAACGCCATCGCCGACATTCATGGCGATACACCCGGCGCGGGCACGGGCGGTCGCTCGGTCATCGCGGCGCCTTACGACGGACGAAAAGTCGGACGCCTGCTCAAGCGCCTGCGTACAACGATGCGCGAAACCTCCTTCATGGGCATGCCAATCATGGCCGGCGCCGACCTTGCGGCGTTCCTCAATCTCAGCCGATCACTGAAAGCCGCGTGGCACGTAACCCGGCGTTTTACCCGGCACTTGCTTGACCTCGCGGTACACGGCCGGGCCATGCAACTGGTCAACGGTGTGGCGCTGGTCGCACGACTGGCGAAGTCCGCCGAGGACCTTGGCGTCCTGCTCTGGGCCTCGGCACCGGTGACCGAACTGCTGCGCGATGAAGCAGGGGTTTGCGGCGCAGTGGTCAGCAGCGCCAAAGGCCCGATCCGCATTCATGCACGCAAAGCCGTGGTGCTGGCCGCCGGTGGATTTGCCAACGACATCGAGCGACGCAAGGCCTTGTTTCCGCGCACGCCCACGGGTCATGAACACTGGGCACTGCCGCCGCTGGCGGTGAATGGCGACGGCCTGCGCCTGGGCGAAAGTGTCGGCGCCACGGTCAACACCGACGTGGCTTCGCCCGTGGCCTGGGCGCCGGTCTCGCAAGTGCCCCATACCGACGGCAGCATCGGCCATTTCCCACACATCATCGAACGCGGCAAGCCGGGAATTATTGGCGTACTGCGCAACGGCCAACGCTTCGTCAACGAAGCCAACGGTTACTACGACTACGTCAGCGCCATGGTTGCCGCCACGCCTGAAGGCGAAGAAGTCGCCTCGTGGCTGATCTGCACCCGCGCCTTTCAACGGCGTTATGGCTTGGGCATGTCGCGGCCATTTCCCGTTCCGGTGTCAGGATTTATCCGCAGCGGCTATCTGAAAACCGGCAACACCCTTGAAGAATTGGCCAGCGCCTGCGGCATCGACCCCAGCGGGTTGCGCCACACGGTGGAGGACTACAACCGCCATGCACGCCACGGCGAGGACCCGTCGTTCGGTCGCGGCGCAACGCCCTATAACCGCAAACAGGGCGATCCGGCGAACCTTCCCAACCCTTGCGTTGCCCCTATAGAGACAGGCCCCTTCTATGCCGTGAAAGTCCAACCGGGCTGCTTCGGCACCTTTGCCGGGCTCAAGGTCAACCCGCATGCGCAAGTGCTCGATGCCAATGCCCAGCCCATCGCCGGGCTCTACGCCGCCGGTGGCGACATGGCCAGCATCATGGGCGGGCACTATCCGGCGGGCGGGATCAACCTCGGCCCGGCGCTGACTTTCGGCTACATCGCCGCCCGGCATATCGCCGGCATCACTGCTTTCGAACAGGAGATCGACCATGCAGCACATCGTTAACGCCCAGGGTTTGAACATGCCGAAACTCGGCCTCGGCACCTGGCCGATGCTCGGCGACGAATGCACCCGTGCCGTGGAGCAAGCGCTGGAACTCGGCTACCGGCACATCGACACGGCAGCGGCCTACAACAACGAAGACGCCGTCGGACAAGCATTGGCGAACACACCGACACCCCGCGAGCAGATTCATGTCACCACCAAGGTCTGGTGGGATCAATTGCAACCCGATGCGATGCGCCACTCGATGCAGCGCAGCCTCAAGGCCTTGCGCAGCGAGTATGTCGACCTGTTCATGATCCACTGGCCGAGCACTGACTGGGACTTGCCGCGCACGCTTGAAACCCTCGCATCCTTCAAGGAGCAAGGTCTGGCGCGCAACATCGGCGTGGCGAATTTTCCGCTATCGCTGCTGCGCAAAGTCGTCGAGGAATACGGCATCCCTCTGTCAGCGATTCAGGTCGAGTACCACGTCCTGCTCGGACAAAACGCCCTGCTCGACTACGCCCGCCAACACGATCTGGCACTGACGGCCTACACGCCATTGGCGCGTAACAAGGTCTCGGAGATTCCACAGATTCAGCAGATTGCCGAAAAACACGGCGTGCTGCCGACTCAGGTCGCATTGAAATGGCTGCTGGATCAGCCCAACGTCGCGGCGATTCCCAAGGCCAGCAGCCGCGCCAATCAACTGGCGAACCTGGATTCGCTGCAGGTTGAACTGGACGCTGAAGACCGCGCACTGATCGCCGCACTGCCGAAGAATCAGCGTCAGGTCAGCCCGGATTTCGCCCCGGTGTGGGATGCCTTCGATCGCTGACGCACAGCGCGCCGAGAGAAATCCGCCAAAGGATTGAATTAGTCGCCTACACGCTCGTCAATAACAGGCCCGCCCTCGTCACCCGAGGCCGGGCCTGTTGGCGTGTGCGCGAATAGACGGACGACCGGACTGGCGCCACACTCTCACACCAGCAACACTCATCACCACGTACAGAAAGAGGATTTCCCACATGCTATGGAAAAAAGGCCGACGCAGTGACAACGTCGTCGATGCCCGTGGCGATGATACCGGCGGTGGCGGCGGCATGCGTTTCGGTGGCGGCAAGGGTCTGAGCCTGGGGGCGATTTTGCTGATCGTCGGCATCGGCTGGATCACCGGCCAGGATCCGTTGCAGATCCTCGGCCAGCTCACCGGGCAAATGACCGAACATTCGGCACCGGCCTCGACGCAAACCCGTCAGGCGCCACCGGCCAACGACCAGCAAGCCGAATTCGTGCGGTCGATCCTTGGCGATACCGAAGACACCTGGGGCGCGATTTTCCAGCAGGCCGGCCGCCAATATAAGGACCCGACCCTGGTGCTGTTCAGCAACCGGGTGAATTCCGCCTGCGGTCTGGCGACTTCGGCGACCGGCCCGTTCTATTGCCCGGCGGATCAGAAAGTCTATCTGGACATGGCCTTCTTCCAGGAAATGGCCCAGCGCTTCAAGGCTGCCGGCGATTTCGCCCAGGCTTACGTGATCGCGCACGAAGTCGGCCACCATGTGCAGACGCTGCTCGGCGTCTCGGCGAAAATTCAGGCGGCCCGTCAGCAAGGCCGGCAGATGCAGGGCGACGGTGGTTTGCTGGTGCGCCAGGAACTGCAGGCCGACTGCCTCGCCGGCGTCTGGGCCTACCATGCGCAGAAGCGTCTGAACTGGCTGGAACCGGGTGACGTCGAAGAGGCCTTGAATGCGGCCAACGCCATCGGTGATGATCGCCTGCAACAACAGGGTCAGGGCCGTGTGGTGCCGGACTCGTTTACCCATGGCACGTCGGCGCAAAGGGTGCGCTGGTTCAAAACCGGTTTCGCCCAAGGCCAGGTCGGCCAGTGCGATACCTTCGCGGCGAAAAACCTGTAAATGCGCAAATGGCTTTTGGCTTTACTGATCATCGGCGGCAACGCCCACGCGGCGGGCGTCGATGCCATCAGCCCCGGACGCCTGCAATTCGAGGCCGGCGAAATGGCCGTCGGCATCAGCCCGGCACCGGAGAAAATCGAGCGGGTGCTGATCGTCATTCACGGTCGTCTGCGCAACGCCGAGACCTACCGCAAGAGTGCCGAACGCGCCACCGAACTGGCCGGGCAAACGGCGCACACGCTGGTGATCGCGCCGCAGTTTCTCAACGAAAGCGACGTCGCCCTGTACTCCCTGCCCAACACGTTGCTGCGCTGGAAAGGCAACGAGTGGATGGGCGGCGGGTTATCCACAGGGCCGAAACCACTGAGCTCCTACGCCGCGCTCGACGCCATCGTCGCCCGGGTCAGTGATCGCAAACAGTTTCCGGATGTGCAGCAGATCGTGATTTTCGGCCATTCCGGTGGCGGACAAGTGGTGCAACGCTACGCCCTGCTGGCCAAGGATCAGCCGGCGCTGAAGGCCAACGGCATTCGCCTGCGGTATGTGGTGGCCAATCCGTCGTCGTACGCTTATTTCAACGAACAGCGGCCAGTGGCGTTCGATCACGCACAGTGCCCGGGCTTCAATCGCTGGAAGTACGGTCTGACCGACATGCCGGTGTACGCCGGTGGGCAAACGCCGATGCAGCTTGAAAGCAGTTACATCAAACGCGAGGTGATTTATCTGCTGGGGCAGCAGGACACCGACCCGCAACATCCGGCGCTGGACAAGAGTTGTGAGGCCGAAGCGCAGGGCGCGTATCGACTGGAGCGGGGCAAGGCGTTTTTCAGTTACCTGCTGCGCCGCCATCCGGAAGGGGTGAATCAGCGGCTGGTGGAAGTGCCTGGTGTCGGGCATAACGGCGATGGGATGTTGACGTCGCCGGAGGGGCAGAAAGCGCTGTTTGATCAGTAAGTTGTGCGGTGGATGATCTGGCCTCTTCGCGGGCAAGCCCGCTCCCACAGGCGAGCGCATTCCAATTGTAGGAGTGAGCCTGCTCGCGATGAGGCCAGATCAGACAATAAAGATTCAGGCCAAAAGCATCCGCCGCAACTCGACACAATCCTGCGCATGCCAGTCCGTCAGCTCCGGCCACGGGTTGTCCGGCAGATTCACCAGCACCGTCCGCGTCCCTGCCGCCCGTCCACAATCGAGGTCGAAGCGGTAATCCCCGACCATCACCATCTCGTTGGCCGGAACGTTCCAGGCTTCGGCCAGTTTCAGCAATCCGCCGGGATGCGGCTTCGGTGGCGCTTCATCGCGGCCCAGCACATCTTCCACGGCGAAGCAGTCGGCCAGGCCGATGGCGTCGAGCGTCACATGCGCGAGTTCCCGCGCATTGCGGGTCAGAATGCCCAGGCGATAGCCACGCCCGTGCAGGTCGCGCACCAGCTCCACCGCACCGGCAGCCGGTTTCGAACCCAGCGCCAGATCGCGCTCATGCTCCAGCAACCAAGCATGTTTCGCCGCGGCTTCATCGGCCGGCAGCGCCGCGAGGTGGGTGAGAATGTCGTCCTCGGGCGGAATCTCCAGCGCCACGCGGATCGCCGCAAAGTCATGCACGGCGACGGTCAGGGTGCCGTCCATGTCGAACACCCAATGCTTCACATCGCTCAGGCTCATGCCCAGTCCTTGCGGTGACGAATCAGGCCTTCCTGGGTCACCGACGCCACCAGTTGCCCGGCGCGGTTGTACACGCTGCCACGGGAGAAACCCCGAGAATTGCCGGCCCACGGACTGTCCATCGCATAGAGCAGCCAGTCATCGGCGCGCAGATCATTGTGGAACCACAGCGCGTGATCGAGGCTGGCGACCTGCATGTCTTTCTGCCAGACCGACTTGCCGTGCGGCAGCATCGACGTGGTCAGCAAACCGAAGTCCGAAGCATAGGCCAGCAGGTATTTGTGCAGCGCCGGAATATCCGCCAACGCGCCGTCGGCACGGAACCACACGTATTTCACCGGATCGGCCGGTTGCGGGTTGTACGGGTCTTTTTCAGTGACCGGGCGCACTTCGATCGGTTTCGGGCACAGCAGTTTTTCGCGCATGTGCTCGGGGATCAGGTGCGCGCGTTGCTGGGTCAGTTCCAGCTCCGACGGCAGGTTTTCCGGGCCGACCACCACCGGCATCTGGCTCTGGTGCTCAAAGCCTGCCTCGTCGTACTGAAACGAAGCGCTGCAGGTGAAGATCGGGTGGCCTTTCTGGATGGCCGTGACCCGACGGGTGCTGAAGCTGCCGCCATCACGCACGCGATCCACCGAATACACCACCGGCAACTTGGCATCGCCCGGGCGCAGGAAATAGCCGTGCATCGAATGCACATGGCGCGCCTCTTCAACCGTCTGACTGGCCGCCGACAGCGACTGACCGAGCACCTGCCCGCCGAACAACTGACGGAAACCCAAGTCCTGGCTGCGGCCACGGAACAGGTTTTCCTCGATCGGTTCCAGGGTCAGCAGGTCGACCAGATCTTCCAACACTTGGCTCATTCAGACTCTCCTCACACAACGCTATGCCGCGCAGTCTTGGCTGCGGCGGCCCATTCAGGTTCTGGCGCGAGCCACTGTCGCGCCATTGTAAACGTCCGTGTCGGCTTAGCCATGCAGGGTTTGCAGCCATTGCTCCCTGGTAATTCGGTACAACAGATGCCGGCGCAACGGGTGATCGACGGCAACTTTGGGGTGATCGAAATCATCGGCCGGATCGTGCTGCATGCCAATCGCCTGCATGACTTTCTCCGACGGCAGATTGCTCTGCGCGGTGAAAGAAACGATCTCCTTCAGCCCCAGCCGATCAAAGCCTGCGCGCAATGCCGTCCACGCCGCCTCACTGGCATAACCAAGGCCCCAATGCTCGCGGGCCAGACGCCAGCCGATTTCCACCGCCGGAGTGAACGGGGCATCGAAGCCGACCACACCCAGACCGGTAAAACCGATGAACTCACCGCTGTCCTTGCGCTCCAGCGCCCACAGACCGAAACCGTGCTCGGCAAAATGCCCGCGCACCCGGCCGATCATCGACGCACTTTCCAGACGGCTGAG
Source organism: Pseudomonas sp. MWU16-30322 (assembly GCF_020515535.1). Classification (NCBI taxonomy): domain Bacteria; kingdom Pseudomonadati; phylum Pseudomonadota; class Gammaproteobacteria; order Pseudomonadales; family Pseudomonadaceae; genus Pseudomonas; species Pseudomonas sp. MWU16-30322. Next base: position 212,143 of record NZ_JAIWYL010000009.1, on the reverse strand, counting down.
CGGGGCCGGAAAGTAACGCATCACCTGCGGATCGGCGCACATCGCCGCAAATGCCGGCAAATCCTCGTCGCGCCACTGACGCATCAACAGGCGTGCGCTTTCGAGTTGCTGAATCGGCTCCATCATGCCCCTCCATTTCCATGCCGCAAGTCTACATCGCTGGTAGGATCGTTCACTCTTTCCTGCGTTCCCAATCTTCAACAGCCATACGAAATCACCATGCCACTGCCGCTGATCTACCACGAAGACTACAGCCCCGAGTTTCCGGCGGATCACCGCTTTCCCATGGACAAGTTCCGCTTGCTGCGCGATCACCTGGTCGACAGCGGCCTGACCCGCGACGCCGACCTGCTGCGTCCTGAGATCTGTCCCAACGACATCCTCGCCCTGGCCCATGACCGTCGCTATATCGAACGTTACATGAGCGGCGAGTTGTCCCGTGAAGACCAGCGGCGCCTCGGCCTGCCGTGGAACGAAGCCTTGGCGCGGCGCACGGTGCGTGCGGTCGGTGGCTCGATTCTGGCGGCGGAAAAAGCCCTGGAGCATGGTCTGGCCTGTCACCTGGCCGGCGGCACCCATCACGCTCACTACGACTACCCGGCCGGGTTCTGCATCTTCAATGACCTGGCAATCATCAGCCATTACCTGCTGCAAAGCGGTCGGGTGAACCGGGTGCTGATCTTCGATTGCGACGTGCATCAGGGCGACGGCACCGCACGGATCCTGCAGGACACCCCGGAGGCGATCACCGTTTCCCTGCACTGCGAAAAGAACTTTCCTGCACGCAAGGCCGAAAGCGACTGGGACATTCCGCTGCCCAAAGGTATGGGCGATGCCGACTATCTGCAGGTGGTGGATGACACCCTTAACTACCTGCTGCCGCTGTATCAACCGGACCTGGTGCTGTACGACGCCGGCGTCGATGTGCACAAGGACGACGCCCTCGGTTATCTGCAGCTGACAGACGAAGGCGTCGCCGCCCGCGATGAAAGCGTGATGCGCCATTGCCTGGGTCGCGACATCCCGGTGGTCGGCGTGATCGGCGGCGGCTACAGCAAGGATCGCCACGCCCTCGCCCGCCGCCACGGCATCCTCCATCACAGCGCGCAACGGGTCTGGACGTCACACGGTTGTCACTAAGCTGTGCTGCGTTACCCACAATGGCTGTGGAACGGCCTGTGGATAACCTGAGCGAAAGGGACTACAGACCACAGCGAACATGGCGTACAGCGCGATGGTTATTTTTTAACCACATACTGAATTCACCTCGATCTCCTTGTAGGAGTGAGCCTGCTCGCGATGGCGGACCGACATTCAGCACTTATGTCGCCTGATAAACCGCCATCGCGAGCAGGCTCACTCCTACAAAGGCCTGCGCTGTTAGAATGCGCGCCTTATCCCGCCATACCGCAGCGCACGCCATGACCCAGACTTCCGCCCCCCTACCCGCTCACGTCGCCATCATCGGCGGTGGCCCCGCCGGCCTGATGGCCGCCGAAGTGCTGAGCCAGGCCGGCGTGCGCGTCGATCTGTACGACGGCATGCCCTCGGTGGGGCGCAAGTTCCTGCTGGCCGGGGTCGGCGGCATGAACATCACCCACTCCGAGCCTTACCCGGCATTCCTCGCGCGCTACGCCGAACGCGCGCCGCAGATCGCGCCGTTACTGCGCGGTTTCGACGCCGACGCGTTGTGCCGCTGGATTCATGAACTGGGCATCGAAACCTTTATCGGCAGCTCCGGCCGGGTATTCCCCACCGACATGAAAGCCGCGCCGCTGCTGCGCGCCTGGCTCAAGCGCCTGCGCGACAGCGGCGTGGTTATCCACACCCGCCATCGCTGGCTCGGCTGGGATGAACACGGTGCGCTGCGCATCGCCAGCCCCGACGGCGAAATCACCGTCAAACCCGACGCCACCCTGCTCGCCCTCGGCGGCGGCAGTTGGTCGCGGCTGGGTTCGGATGGCGCGTGGATGCTGCCCCTTGAGCAAAAAGGCGTAGGACTGGCGCCGTTACAACCGAGCAATTGCGGCTTCGAGGTGCAGGCCTGGAGCGAGTTCCTTGTCAGTAAATTCGCCGGCGCACCGCTGAAAAATGTCGCCATCGGTTTGAACGACGATATCCCGCGCCTGGGCGAATGCGTGAAAACCGCGACTGGGGTCGAAGGCAGCCTGATCTATGCACTGTCGGCACCGATTCGCGAAGCGATCAATGCACACGGCTCAGCCACGGTGCACATCGATCTGCTGCCCGGCCGTCCTGTGGATAAATTACAGGCCGCGTTGAGCAAACCCCGCGGCTCGCGTTCGATGGCCAAGCATCTGCACAGTCAGGTCGGGATTGATGGGGTGAAAGCGGCGTTGTTGCGAGAGCTGAGCGATGCAGCAACGTTTGCTGATCCGGCGCTGTTGGCGCGGGCGATCAAGGCGTTACCGCTGACTTTGGTAAAAACGCGGCCGCTGGATGAAGCGATCAGCAGTGCCGGTGGCGTGACGTTCGAAGCGCTGGATCAGCGTTTGATGCTCAAGGCGTTGCCGGGGGTGTTCTGTGCGGGCGAGATGCTGGATTGGGAAGCGCCGACGGGCGGCTATCTGCTGACCGGGTGTTTTGCCAGCGGGCGGGCGGCGGGACTGGGGATGTTGGAGTGGTTGCAGCGCCAAGGCTGAAGACCGCGGCGCGCCCTTCGCGAGCAAGCCCGCTCCCACAGGAGATCTCCATTCAATGAAGACCCATGTGGGAGCGGGCTTGCTCGCGAAGGCGTCCTTACAGACGCCCCATCAGATCAAGGCTTGCGCTTACGCGGCCCGGTATTGAACACCGGCACTTTACGTACAGGCTTGATCGACGGCTCCGGCGCCTGGGTGTCGCCACTGTCGACCCATTTACCGAGATTGCGCTTGCCGCCACCGCCACCGGACGTCTTCGGCTTTTTCGGTTTCTTCGGCTTCTTGATCACCTGACCGCTGGCGTCGGTATCCGGCACGCGGTGCTCAGGTTCGAAGTCCGGCTCGTTCTGGCGCTTCAAGGTCTGACGCGTGAGCATCTCGATCGCCGAAAGCATGTTCACTTCATCCGCGCACACCAGCGAAATCGCCTCGCCCGTCGCGCCCGCACGGCCAGTACGACCGATGCGGTGAATGTAATCCTCGGCGACGATCGGCAGGTCGAAGTTGACCACCAGCGGCAAATCTTCGATGTCCAGACCACGCGCGGCGACGTCGGTCGCCACCAGAATCTGCACTTCGCTGAGCTTGAACCGATCCAGCGCACGCTGACGGGTCGCCTGCGGTTTGTCGCCATGGATGCCGTCGGCGTTGATGCCCAGGCCCTGGAGTTTTTCCACCAGCGCATCCACACCGTTACGGGTCTTGGCGAACACCAGCACCTGCTTCCACTTGTTCTTGCGCATCAGGTGCACGAACAATTCGGCCTTGCGCTTCTTGTCCACCGTCACGATCCACTGCTTGACGGTGTTGGCCGCGACGTTGCGCGGGCTGACTTCAATGCTCAGCGGATCGTTGAGCATCTGCCCGGCGAGCAGGCGGATGTCATCGGAGAAGGTCGCCGAGAACAGCAGCGTCTGGCGCTTCTTCGGCAGCATGCGGTAAATGTTCGCCAGTTCTTCGGAGAAGCCCAGGTCGAGCATGCGGTCGGCTTCATCCAGCACCAGGGTTTGCAACTGATCGAGTTTCAACGCGTTCTGGCGGAACAGGTCGATCAGGCGACCAGGCGTGGCGACCAGCACATCAACGCCGCCGCGCAGCTTCATCATCTGCGGGTTGATGCTGACGCCGCCGTACACCGCATACGTGCGCAATGGCAGGTTTTCAGCGTATTGGCGCACCGACTCATGAACCTGCTCCGCCAGCTCGCGGGTCGGCACCAAAATCAGCGCACGCGCCGAATTGGCGGCCACTTTCGGCCCTTCCATGGCCAGCAACTGCAGCAGCGGCAAGGCGAAACCGGCGGTCTTGCCGGTGCCGGTCTGGGCCGCAGCCATCAGGTCGCGACCGGCCAGAACGGCCGGAATGGCTTGCGCCTGGACCGGCGTTGGAGTCTGGTAGCCGAGCTTCTCGAGGGAGCGCAGCAAGGGTTCGATCAGGCCAAGGGTGGCGAAAGTCATGGGAGTACCGTAGGAAAAATCAGCGCGGCTGCGCAAAACAAGGATGCAATGGCGCGCAGTTTACCCTAATTCACACGTTGCTCTGCTGGAATGGCGGTCTTCGGCGTCTCCACGACGAGCGGCTGCGCCGGGCGCCGCCACTGCGGAAGACCGATCAGCACCACCGCGCTGATGATCACCAGCATCGCCAGCGCCTCTTCCATGCCAATGCTCTCGCCAACAAACACGATCCCCAGCAACACCGCCACCGCCGGGTTGACGTAGGCATAACTGGTGGCCGCCGCCGGACGCACGTGCTTGAGCAGGTACATGTAGGAATTGAACGCGATGATCGAGCCGAAGAAAATCAGATAACCCAGGGCCAGCCAGCCTTCCACCGGCGGCAAGGCTTGCAGGTGTTCGCCGCTGACCGCGCTGCCGATCAGCAGCACCACGCCGCCCACCAGCATCTCCACGGCACTGGCCATCGCCCCTTGCGGTAACGGCAGGTGTTTGCTCCACACCGAGCCGAACGCCCAGGTTGCCGCCGCAAAAATCAGCAGCGCCGCGCCCATCGGGCTCGATTGCAGGTTGGAACCCATGTTGAGCATGGCGATGCCGATAATCCCCAGCGCCACCCCGGCCCACTCCAGCCGAGTATTGCGCGCGCCCCAGAAATACCCGCAGAGCAAGGTGAACAACGGCACCGTCGCCACCGCCAACGCGGCCACGCCGGACGCCACGCCGGTGTGCTCGGCGACACTGACCGCGCCGTTGCCGAAACTGAGCAGCAAAATCCCGATGATCCCCGCCGCTTTCCACTGCGCCCAGGTCGGCGCCGGCGCCCCGCGCCAGCGCAGGAACGCATACATCAGGCTGCCGGCAATCACGAAGCGCACGCCGCCGAGCATCAGTGGCGGCCAGTATTCGACGCCGATACGGATCACCAGATAGGTCGATCCCCAAATCACGTACAGCGCGAAAAACGCGGCGATCAGCGGCAGAGAAAAACGGCGCAAGGCAGGCATGGGCAGCTCGACAGTCAGAGGCAGGGTCCGATTATTCTAGAAAGGCCCGCGGGCAAAAATAAGTTACAAAACCTGTTTATCGCGCCGGTACACTTTTGAAACAACGGAGATCGACGGGATTAACCGCGATTTCGAAAGTCTGGCAATTTCAGGAGTCCGGCCTTGGACAAATACGACCGCATGCTGCTCAGCGCCCTGTTGGAAAACGGTCGCGCGTCCTACGCCGATCTGGCGCGCAAGGTGAACCTCTCCGCCCCGGCGGTGGCCGAACGCGTCGCCAAGCTTGAGGCGTCCGGGGTGATCACCGGGTATCAGGCGAACATCGACCTGTCGAAAATCGGCTTGCCGATCCAGTGCATGATCGAATTGCGCCTGCACCAGAACGGCAGTCAGAAGGTCTACGACGAACTGGTGAAAATCCCGCAACTGACCGAATGCTTCCGAGTGACCGGCGATCCATGCGTGATGATGAAGGGCGCGGTGGGCTCGATGCCGGAACTGGAAGAGTTGATCAACCGGGTGGCGAAGTTCGGCTTCAGCAAGACCTCGATTGTGTTGTCGAGCGCAATCGAGAAGCGCGTGCCGTTGAGCCATATCGAAGGCAACGGCAAGTAATCAGCAACTCAGAGGATCCAAATGTGGGAGCGGGCTTGCTCGCGAATGCGGTGTGTCAGACAACATATTTGCCGAATGACACACCGCTTTCGCGAGCAAGCCCGCTCCCACAGGGGATTTGTAGCGTTCTCGGGATCAGCGGTAGCGCTGTAGATGCTCGCTGACTTTGGCGGCGGGGACTTTCTGCAGTTTGCACAGCAGGTCGTGGTTCAGCTCACGCACCCCATGCTTGTGCCGCAGTTCTTCCGCCAGATGCGCCATCAGGTTGGCCGCCATCTCGGCATCCGCCATCGCCCTGTGCGCCTGGCCGGTGTGCGGCAGGCGGGCGAACGTGGTCAGGGTGCCGAGCTTGTGATTCGGTGCCGCCGGCATCAGGCGCCGGGCCAGCAGCAGTGAGCAGGCGAAGTTCTGCAGGCGGGTGCGTTTGATCCGCCCCAGTTCGAAATCCCAGAACTTCTGGTCGAATGACGCGTTGTGCGCCACCAGCGGTGTGCAGCCGACGAATTCGTTGACCTCTTCCATCACCCGCTCTGCCGGCGGCGCACTGCGCAGCATGGCGTTGCTGATGCCGGTCAGTTGTTCGATGAACGCGGGGACGCGCACGCCAGCGTTCATCAGGCTCTGGTAACGCTCGACGATGCGCCCGTTCTCCAGCATGACCACGGCGATTTCCGTGGCGCGACAGCTGCTGTTCGGCGACAGGCCGGTGGTTTCAAAGTCGATGACTGCAATGCGTTCCAAACCGGGTTCAACTCCGTACAAAAATCAATTTTTGAGCAACAACGCGCCTTCGATCGGCACATAACGGCTGGCGGCGCGGATCAGCGAGTTGGCAGTCAGGCCCGGCACACCGTAGGCCACTGCCTGCACGCCGTGCTTGTTGATGATGCGTTCGAGCAGCATGTCGAAGTCGCCGTCACCGGAGGCCAGGACGATTTCGTCGACATGGTCGGCGGCGTCCATGATGTCGAGGGTGATGCCCACGTCCCAGTCGCCCTTGGCCGAGCCATCACTGCGCTGGATGTAGGGTTTGAGTTTCACGGTGAAACCGAGGTTGCGCAGGATCTGCTGGAACTGCTGCTGCTTGCTGTCGCCGCGGTCAATCGCATAGGCATAGGCCTCGACGATCTGCCCGTCCTTGCTGATGTCAGCCCACAATGCGGCGTAGTTGAAATGGCAACCATAGGCCTGACGCACGGTGTAGTAGAGGTTCTGCACATCGGCGAACACTGCGATTTTTTTCACCGGAATTCCTGTGAGCGCGCGAGCGCACGAAGCGGAATCAGGCACCAGGCCCGAAAAAGGCGCTCAGTATGCCAGTAAAAAGCAGTGTGGCGAGGGAGCTTGTCGAATCGTCGCACCGTCCCGCTGGGTTGCGCAGCGACCCTGTCTTTTAAAAGAAGGGCCTGCTGCGCAGTCCAGCGGGAGCAAGCTCCCTCGCCACAGAAACGGTGTTGCCTGGTGCCTGACCGTTAGTCAGACGAACGAATCGTCGTCATCGAAGAACGACGAGTTGTCATCGCTGTAGTCGGTGTCAGTGAATCCCCCCTGGTCATTGCCAGAGAAACCGTTATCGGCCACACGCTGGTCATTGCCCCAGTCGTTTTCGCTCTGGTCGGCCACTTGCGCCGGCTCTTCCTTGATCACTTCAACGATTTCTTCGGGCTGCTGGTTGTGATGGAACAGACTGCTGATGCCCTGCGCCAGCATCACGCCACCGGCCACGCCAGCGGCGGTTTTCAGAGCGCCGCCGAGGAAGCTGCTGCCTGCAGCCGGTGCTGCTTGCTGCGGGGCATAGTTAGGCGCAGGCGCCCCCCAGTTCTGTTGTGGCGGCGGTGCACCAAAGTTCTGCTGTGGTGCCGGTTCACGCCAGCCGCCGGTGGAAGCCGGAGCGCTCTGGGTCGGTGCCGGGCGCGAGCTGCCGCCGCCGAAGATGCTAGACAGGAAACCACCGCCGCCGCTGGGCGCCGGGGCCGCGCTCTGGGACTTGGCCGCTTGCAGTTCAGCCTGCAATTGCTGGACTTGCTGGGTCAGCTGCTTGTTCTGTTCGTCGAGGCTCTTGATCGCTGCCTCTTGCACCAGAATCGCCTGGGTCATGAAATAACCTGCCGCCGGCTGGCGGGTCAGGTGTTCCTTGATCCGCGCCTCGGCCTGGGCGTCGCGCGGGGCTGCCTCCGTTTCGGCCTGTTGCAGCCGGGAAAACAGTCCATCGATCAGGGTTTGCTCTTCGCTGTTCATGGCGACCTCGTAGATTGCCGGGGATAACGTTGCCCGTGTCCACTGTGGACATGGCGCACCTCTGTAATGGAGGCAGTGACAGGATGTTTCAACGACCTTTACCGAATGTTTACGTTTGTGTCGGCCCGCCCATCATCGGTTAAAGTGAGCCACTGTTTTCGACCTGCGATACCGACTGATGAATGCCTTCGATGTACTGCGCGACTCGCTGTATTTTTTCAAACGCCATCTGGCCAGCATCGTGCAGTTGTGTCTGCCGCTGGTGATCTTCGAGGCCGCGCTGCAGCAAGTAGTGGATCACGCCACCGACCCCGACAGTTTCTCCGCCGCCAGCGTGGTCGTCGGCCTGCTGGTGTATCCGCTGTACACCGCTGCGCTGATCCTGTTCCTCGACGCCCGCACACGTGGCGAAGCTCCGCGCACCCTCGACCTGCTGGCGATGTCCGCCCGCCTCTGGCCGCGCTTCGCCCTGCTCACGGCGCTCAATACGTTGCTGATCCTGCTGGGACTGTCGCTGTATTTCCTGCCGGGCCTGATGCTGATGGTGATGCTCGCGTTCGGTGAATATCTGCTGGTGTTGCGCGGCATGGGGCCGTTGCAGGCGATGAAGGAAAGCCTGCGCCTGACGCGCGGGCATTTCTGGCGCATCCTGCTGTGCATTCTGTGTGTGATGGGACCTTTATGGCTGCTCAAGGGCGCGACGCTGGCGGTGTACCCCGATCCACAGAATCCGCTGATCGCGGTCATGATCGACAGCGCGCACAGCTTCCTGCAACTGTTCACCAGTGTGGTGCTGTTCCGCCTGTTCATGCTGATCAGCGAATTGCCTGACAAGCGTAACGGCGCGGTCTGACCTCGTGGCCCTTGGGCCAAGCGTTCACCGTCAGGTATGCTCGGAGCCATCTTTGTAACGCGATAAGCCGAGCCATGCCCCGTCTACTGCGCTACACCCTGTTGCTGATTGTGCTCGCCATCGTCCTGATCGGCGGGCTGATCTACAGCCTGACCTGGCGCCCCGGCGCCCGCGAAACCCTGCCGGTCAGCTGCATCGGTACGCCGCCGACCCTGGTGCCCGGACAAGCCCTGAAAGTCATGACCTGGAACGTGCAGTACCTGGCGGGCAAGCGCTACGTGTTCTGGAACGATCTGGCCCACGGCGACGACGAGTCGCCAACCCTGGAAGACATGGCTTTCAGCCTCGACGAAGTGGCGCGGGTGATCCGCGACGAGCAGCCCGACGTGGTTCTGATTCAGGAACTGGATGACGGCGCCAAGGCCAGCGATTACCAGAATCAGCTCAAGTTGCTGCAAGAACGGGTCACCGACCTTTATCCATGCAGCGCCCACGCCTTCGACTGGAAGGCCGATTTTGTCCCCGACCCGCACATCTTCGGCAGCGTCGGCCGGCAACTGGCGACCCTGAGCCGTTATCGCATCGAACATGCCGAACGCCTGCAATTGCCGGTGCCCCCGGCGAATTTCATCTCGCGCCAGTTCGCACCCAAGGACGCCCTGCTCGCCACCAAACTACCGCTGAGCGACGGCGGGCAACTGACGGTGTTCAACACCCATCTGGATCGCGCCAGCCAACCGGACGACACCTTGCGGGCGCAGGTAACGGCGGTGGCCAAAGTGCTCGACACCTACGAAAGCCAGGGCCTGCCATGGCTGATCGGCGGTGACTTCAATCTGCTGCCGCTGGGCCAGTACCAACGCCTGCCCACTGAACAGCGCAAGCCCTACTCCGTGGACAGCGCGCTGCATCTGTTATGGGACAAGTACCCGATGATCCCGACCAACAACGAAGCCAGCGGCATCGACCGCGCCCACTGGCTGACCCATTACCCCAACGACCCCGGCCTCGATGGCCCGGATCGCACAGTCGATTACCTGTTCTACAGCCCGAAGATCAAACGGATCGAGGCGATGGTGCGTCAGGACGATACGCTGCGCATCTCCGATCATTTGCCAGTGATTGCGCGGTTCCTGCTGCCTGCTGCTCCGTAGTCACACCCCCCTCATAACCCTGTGGGAGCGGGCTTGCTCGCGAAAGCGGTGTGTCTTCAACGTTGATGGCGGCTGACACTACGCCTTCGCGAGCAAGCCCACTCCCACAGGGAAAGATGCATGACTCCAGGTCAATGCACTTCCTCGAAGTCGTCATGCAGCAGCCCGAAGATCTCGCGCTTCATGTCGATAAACGCGCGCTCCATGACCATGTCCAGTGAGCGCGGGCGCTCGATCGGCACGTCGAGGATCTGCTTGATCCGCCCCGGCTTCGCGCCCATCACATAGACCCGATCGCCGAGCAGAATCGCCTCGTCGATATCGTGGGTGACGAACAGTACGGTCTTTTTGCTGTTGCCCCAGACCCGCAGCAACAGCTGTTGCATCTGCAAACGGGTCTGGCTGTCGAGTGCGCCGAACGGTTCGTCCATCAGCAGGATCTGCGGATCATTGGCCAGCGCCCGGGCAATCGCCACGCGCTGCATCATCCCGCCCGACAGTTGTTTGGCGTAGCTGTCGGCGAAGCCACTGAGACCGACCTCATTGACGTAATAATCGACAATCTCCTTGCGCCGCGCCGCCGGCATGCCGCGCCGCTTGAGGCCGAACTCGACGTTCTGCCGCACGGTCAGCCACGGAAACAGCGTGTAGCTCTGGAACACCATGCCGCGATCGGCACCCGGGCCTTGCACTTGCTGACCGCCGACGTAGATCTCGCCAGAAGTCGGCTCGGCGAGGCCGGCGGTCAGGTACAACAGGCTCGACTTGCCACACCCCGACGGCCCGACCAGCACCGCGAACTGCTGATCCGGCACCTCGAACGACACCTGTTCCAGCGCAGTGAACGTACCGCCATCGGGCTTTTGGTAACGCAGGCTGACCTTGTCCACTTGCAGGCGCGGGGCGGCTTGCGGCGCGGCAGCACGCGGTTCGATGAAACGATGATTGGCGGCGGTTACTGAGCCCATGCGGCAACCCTCAAGCGGAGAAAGCGGAACAGTTGATCGGTGACCAGACCCAGCAGGCCGATGATCGCGATGGCGAGGAAAATCACGTCGACCTGAAAACCGCGCATGGCTTTCAGACTCAAGTAACCGAGGCCACTCGACGCCGCGACCAGTTCGGCCACCACCAGATAAGTCCAGGCCCAGCCCATGGTCACGCGCAAGGTGTCAAGCACGCCGGGCACCGAGGCCGGGGCGATCACATGCAGCACCGCATCGCGGCGATTGGAGCCGAGAGTGTAAGAGGCGTTGATCAGGTCCTTGGAAATCCCTTTGGAGACGTCAGCGATCATCACCAGTTGCTGGAAAAACACGCCGAAGATGATCACCGACACCCGCTGCTCCAGACCGATACCGATCCACAAAATGAACAGCGGCACGAACGAGGTCACCGGCAGGTAGCGAATGAAGTTCACCAGCGGTTCGAGGAATGCCTGGACGATGCGAAAGCTGCCCATTAACAACCCCAGCGGCACCGCCACCAGCGACGAGACGATGAAGCCGACCATCACCACTTCGACACTGGCCCACACATGCGTGCCGAGGGTGCCGTCGCGGCTCAGGCGCACCGCCGCTTCGAGCACCGCGCCGGGCGTTGGCAGGAACATCCCCGGGACGATGCCGCCGTAGGACAACCCGGCCCACAGACCGACCAACAACACCCAGGCCAGACCGCTGGCGCTCCACACCACTGGCACCGGCAAACCGGTCTTGGGCGTCAGGCAGCGGCTCAGCCATGATTTGCGCTTGAACATGCGGACCTCCTAGAGCGGGCTGACGAAACGGTTGTCGACCAGCTCGTCGTGGCTGACGTTGTAGGGCTTGCCTTGCAGTTCACTGGCGGTCTCGTTGGCGAGTTTGATCAACGCGGCGCTGTCACCCGGTTTGCCCGGCGAGCCGAGAAGTTTTTCGCTCATGGCCTGATCGTAGAAACGCACACCTTTGGCGGCAGCGGCCAGTTCCTTCGGATCAGAAAGATAACCGCCGACGCCTTTGGCCATGATCGCGTAGGCCTCGTCCGGGTGTTCCTGGGTGTACTTGACCGCCTTGTACAAACCGGCGACCAGCGCCTTGACGTCCTGCGGCTGTTTTTCGATGACGCTGCAATTGAGCGCCACCACATCGACGATCACACCCGGCGTGCTGCTGCTGTCGATCAGCACCTTGCCCTGCTGCTTGTCGCGGACCATCGACAGGTGCGGCTCCCAGGTCACGGCGGCTGGCACGCGACCGGCGATGAACGCGGTGGCTGCATCGTCGGCCGTCATGTTCTGCACGGTGATGTCGCTCATTTTCATGCCATTCTTTTTCAGCAGGTACGACAGCCAGAACTGCGACGTCGAACCTTCGTTGACGGCCACCGCCTGGCCCTTGAGCTCTTGCAACGATTTCACGTCCTTGCCGACCAGCACGCCGTCACCACCATGGCTGTCATCCAGCGCCGCCACAGCCTTGAAGCAGAACTGCGGACGGTACTTGAGCACTTCGTCGATGGTCGAGGCCGAGCCGGACAGTTGCCCGGAGGCCTGGGCGGCCATGTACATCGAAGCTTCCTCAACCACCGGCAATTCGACAGTCAGACCGTTTTCCTTGAAGTAGCCCAGGTCCTGAGCCAGGTACAGCGTGCCGTAGCCGACCCAGGTGGTATGGCCGATGGACAGGGTGCCGGCCTGAGCGCTGGTCGCGACCGTGGCGGCCAGGGCGGTGATCGCCAGAGGATGGGTGAGACGGATACACAAGGACTTGATCATGGAGCACTCCCGACGCTGTTGATTTAGTTTTGTCATGGGCAGTACGGCCGGCCGCGATGATGTGAATTCACGCTGCGGTCTCTGCTGGACTCTGGCGGGAAACACCGGGCTGGCAAGATCGATGGTGGCCCATGTGCGGGCTGAGGAAAATCAGGAAATTGTTGGCTGCAAATGATGAAAAAACTGCTTAGGGTGCACCGTAAAAGCGCGCCCCGAGCGGAGATGGTGCACAGCTTTGAAAGCAAAAGATCGCAGCCTTCGGCAGCTCCTACACAGAGCAACACTGGCCCATGTAGGAGCTGCCGAAGGCTGCGATCTTTGCTTTTGAATCAACCGCAATCAGCGCAACTGAAACCAGGTGGTTTTCAACTGGGTGTATTTGTCGAACGAATGCAGCGACAGGTCACGGCCGAATCCCGATTGCTTGCCACCGCCGAACGGCACTGTCACGTCGAGGGCATCGACAGTGTTGACCGATACCGTACCCGCCCGCAGTCGTCGCGCCACGCGGTGCGCGCGATGCAGATCATCGGTCCACAGCGACGCCGCCAGCCCATATACGCTGTCGTTGGCCAGGCGCACCGCCTCGTCTTCATCATCGAACGGCATCACCGCCAGCACCGGGCCGAACACCTCTTCGCGAAACAGCGCCATGTCGGCACTCACGCCGGTAAAAATCGTCGGCTCGATAAAGTTGTCCGAGCCATTCAAGCGCCGCTGCCGACCACCACACACAAGACTCGCACCCGCCTGCTCGGCACCGCGAATGGCGCGCATGATGCTCGCCGTCTGCCGCTGATCGACGATCGCCCCGGCACGACTTTGCGGGTCGAGCGGATCACCCGGCAGCCAGCGCTCGGCCTGGGCTTTCAGGCGCTCGACAAACTCATCATGAATCGAACGCTCGACCAGCAACCGCGAGTTCGCCGAGCACACTTCGCCTTGGTTGAAGAAGATCCCGAACGCCGCTTTTTCCGCCGCCAGATCCAGATCCTTGCAATCGGCGAACACCAGATTGGCACTCTTGCCGCCGCACTCCAGCCACACCTGTTTGAGGTTGGATTGCGCCGAATACTGCATGAAATACTTGCCGACCTGCGTTGAGCCGGTGAATACCAGGCAATCGACATCCGGGTGCAGGCCCAAGGCTTTGCCGGTCTGCTCACCCAGCCCCGGCAACACGTTGAGCACACCCGGCGGCAGGCCCGCTTCCAGCGCCAGCTCGGCCAGACGCAACGCGGAAAACGGTGATTGCTCTGCCGGCTTGAGGATCACTGAGTTACCCGCCGCCAGTGCCGGCGCGAGCTTCCACGCGGCCATGTCCAACGGAAAATTCCACGGCACCACCGCCGCCACCACGCCCAGCGCTTCACGGGTGATGGTCGCCAGCACATTGGCGGCGCCGGGGGCGATCTGGTCGTAGAGTTTGTCGATGCTTTCGGCGTACCAGCGAAACACCCCGGCGGCGCCCGGCACATCAATGTTGTAAGCGTCCATCACCGGTTTGCCCATGTTCAGCGAATCGAGCAGGGCCAGTTCTTCGCGATGCTCCATCAGCAGATCGGCCAGCCGCAGCAGCACCTGCTTGCGCTCGGCAGGCGGACGTTGTGCCCAGATGCCGGCCTCGAACACTTGTCGCGCATTAGCCACCGTCGCGTCGACCTCGTCCTCGCCACACGCGGCGACATTCGCCAGCAACCGGCCGGTGGCGGGATTGATCGCGGCGAAGGTCTGCCCCGATTGCGCGGCGCAGTGTTGACCATTGATTACGGCTTTATCGGGAAACTTCAAGGCAACGGCCTGGCGCTGCCACTCTGCAAGTTCGAACACGTCGAATGCTCCTTGGACGTTATTGTGCAGTCGATGGTGGCGCAGGCCCGGACGGGCGAAAAATAGTAAAAATGTCTTCGCAGGCAATGAAAAAACTGCTCAATCGGTTTCCCCAAAACCGTTGTGGGTGACTACTGTTCAAGGACAAAAACATCGTCGCGCAGCGGACGCGGCGGCGCACAAATTGCTTGGAAGTCGAGTCCGCTCGTCCTGAGGTTTGCCGTGGCCGCCTACAATCTGCGTCAGCTGAAATACTTCATCACCACCGTCGAATGCGGCAGCGTTGCCGAAGCCTCGCGCAAGCTGTACATCGCGCAACCGGCGATCTCTACGGCGATCAAGGGTCTGGAAGACAGCTTCGCCGTGCAACTGCTGATCCGCCATCACGCCCAGGGCGTTTCGCTGACGCCCAGCGGTGCACGGTTTTTTCGCAAGGCGCAGGAGCTGTTGCGCATGGCCCGGGAGTTCGAGCAGAACGCCCTCGCCGACAACGATATCGTCGCCGGACAGATCGACATCGGCTGCTTCGAAACCGTCGCGCCGCTGTACCTGCCGCAGTTGATTGCCGGATTTTCCGCGCTGTATCCGGGAGTGAAAATCCGCATCCGCGACGGCGAGCAGCAGGAACTGGTGCAAGGCCTGACCTCGGGTACGTTCGATCTGGTGATCCTCTACGAACACGAACTTGATGCCACCATCCAGACCGAACCGCTGATGCCGGCACAACGGCCGTATGCGCTGCTGCCGGCCGATCATCGCTTCGCCGAGTACAAGCAAGTATCGCTGCGCGATCTGTGCCTGGAACCGATGATTCTGCTCGACGTGCAGCCGAGCCGAACCTACTTCGTCAGTCTTTTCGAAGAACTTGGCCTGACCCCGCGCATCGAGTTCAGCTCGCCTTCGATCGAGATGGTGCGCGGCATGGTCGGCCAGGGTTTTGGCTTCTCGGTGCTGGTGACGAAGCCGCACTCGGAGTGCACCTATGACGGCAAGAAAGTAGTGTGCGTCGACATTGTCGAAGATGTCACCGGTTCAGGCCTGGTTGCCGCGTGGCTCAAACGCGGGCAACTGACCAAACCGGCGCAGTTGTTCGCCGATTATTGCCGGGAACAACTGACGGGCAAGGCTACGATCTTTTGATCTTCAGGTGCCGCGTGGCTTGGCCCGTGCCGTGGCCTCGGCCACCAACGGATCATCCGGCCAGTAATGCTTCGGATAACGCCCCTTCAGATCCTTCTTCACCTCGGCATAGGTGCTGCGCCAGAAGTTGGCCAGATCCTGCGTCACCTGCACCGGCCGGCGCGCCGGGGACAACAGGTGCAGCTTGACCACTTGCCGGCCGCCGGCAATTCGCGGCGTCTCGGCGAGGCCGAACAGCTCTTGCAAACGCACCGCGAGAATCGGTGGCTGTTCGCTGTAATCCAGACGAATCGATGACCCCGACGGCACGCTGATGTGGTGCGGCGCCAGCTCATCAAGCTTCTGCGGCAACGGCCACGGCAGCAGATTGCGGACGATGCTCGACAGGTCAAGATTGGCGAAATGGCTGAACCGCGAGACCTTGCCCAAGTAAGGCATTAACCAATGCTCGAGGGTTTTCAGCAACGTTGCATCGCTGACATCCGGCCACTGACTGTCATTCTGCGTGGCCAGATCCAATTGCCGTAACAGGGCAACCCGCGCCTGCCACTGGCGCAGTTCCGGCGTCCACGGCAGCAACTCCAGCCCCTTGCGCCGCACCAGATTGACCAGCGCCTGACTGCGCGCCGCTTCGTCGAGACCGGTCAACGGTTCGCGGCTGAGGATCAGTTCGCCGACCTTGCGCTGACGCTCGGCGCGCAGCACGCCTTCGCGCTCGTCCCAGTCCAGTTGATCGACGACGTGCACTTGCTCGGCGAGCACCGAATCGAACAGCGCCGGATCGAAATCCGCCGCCAGGTAAATCCGCTCCTCACGCTGACCCTGACGGCTGCCGAGGTCGGCGATGACAATCCACGGTTCCTTCATCAGGCTGTCGGCTTCGGCGAACAGTGCAGCGCGACCGTTGGCCAGACGATATTCGGCGCCACCGGCACGCCGCTGCTGGGCAACACGATCCGGGTAGGCCAGCGCCAGCAACGCTCCGAGCCAGCGCGGGTGATCGGGATCGCTGACCGGCTCGCTGGCCTTGCCGCGCAGGTAACCGCGATATTGTCGCGCCAGTTGCCGCGCACGTTGCACTCCACCCTGTGCACCGCGTGCCGCGCGTTCTTCGCCGGAGAGCAGCACCAGGCGGCTGTGCAGATCGGCACCGGCACCGCGCAAAATATCGCGCTCGCCGAGCAGTGCGGCGACGTCGCACGCCATGTTCGCCAGCCCCAGCGCCTGACCGCGCAGCAACAGATGGGCGATGCGCGGATGCGACGGCAATTCGGCCATGGCCTGACCGTGGGAAGTCAACGCCTCGCCTTCAAGTGCGCCCAGGCGCTGCAACAAATCCTGCGCCTGTGCATAGGCCGCTGCCGGCGGCACATCGAGCCACACCAGCTCGCCCGGGGTCACGCCCCAGCGTCCGAGTTGCAGCGCCAGACTCGCCAGATCCGCCGACAGAATTTCCGCACTGCCGTAAGCGGCGAGTTGCTCGTGCTGATCCTGCGACCACAAGCGGTAACACACCCCCGGCTCCAGACGCCCGGCCCGGCCCGCACGCTGGGTGGCGCTGGCCTTGGAAATACGCTGAGTATCGAGGCGGGTCATGCCGCTGCCTGGGTCGAAGCGCGGCACCCGTGCCAGCCCGGCGTCGATCACTACGCGCACGCCGTTGATGGTCAGGCTGGTCTCGGCGATGTTGGTCGCCAGCACCACTTTGCGCTGGCCGGCCGGGGCCGGGTCGATGGCAGCGCGTTGGGCATTCAGGTCCAATTCGCCGTGCAACGGGCAAAGCAATACGTCTTCACGCTCGCCGATGGCATCGCTCAGTTGCTGATGCACGCGACGGATTTCCGCCTGCCCCGGAAGGAACACCAGCAAGCTGCCGCTTTCATCGTGCAGCGCTTCGATGACGGTCTGGGTCACGCGCTGATCGATGTATTCGCCGGGCTGGAACGGTCGCCCCCAGCGCATCGTCACCGGGTACATGCGCCCTTCGCTGCGCAGGATCGGCGCGTCATCCAGCAACCCGGCCAGACGCTCGCCTTCCAGCGTGGCGGACATCAGCAGAATCTTCAGCGGCTGTTCAGCGCGGAACAGTTCACGACCGTTCAAACTCAGGGCCAAGGCCAGATCGGCGTCGAGACTGCGTTCGTGGAATTCGTCGAAGATCAGCAGACCGACGCCTTCCAGCGCCGGATCATCCTGCAGACGCCGGGTGAGGATGCCTTCGGTGACCACTTCGATACGGGTGTTGGGGCCGACCTTGCTGTCGAGGCGGATGCGATAGCCGACCGTTTCGCCAACCTTCTCACCCAGTTCGCTGGCCAGACGTTCAGCCGCCGCACGCGCAGCGAGACGGCGCGGTTCGAGCATCAGAATGGTCTGCCCGGCCAGCCACGCTTCATCGAGCAAGGCCAGGGGCACGCGGGTGGTTTTACCGGCGCCGGGCGGTGCTTCGAGCACGGCTTCGTGGCGTGTCGCCAAGGCTTCACGCAGGGCGGGTAAAACTTCATCGATCGGCAAAGAAATCATGCTGGCTCCCAAACAGAGGCGCGAGTATAACGGCGAACTGCTTGGCGTTCGTCAGGGTCTTAACTTCACAAGACGAAGCTTCGTTAATAGATGACTCAGGAGATTTTCCATGCGCTTACCTTCTCGCCTGATCGGCGGTGTACTGGTCGCCACCCTGCTCACTCAACTCACGGCCTGCGGTTCGATTTTCTATCCGGACCGTCGCGGTCAGATCGACGGCAAGATCGACCCGGCGATTGCCGTGCTCGACGCCGTGGGCCTGCTGTTCTACGTGATTCCAGGGCTGATCGCGTTCGCGGTCGACTTCACCACCGGCGCGATCTATTTCGAACCGGGCCATACCGCCCAGGTCGATCCGGCCAAGCTCAAACAGGCGGTCGGCCCGGATGGTCAGGTCGATAACCTCAAGTTGCAGGCTATTCTCGAAACTGAGCTGGGCCGCAATCTGCCGCTGGACGATCCACGCCTGATCCAGCACAAGGGCAGCACTCAGCAACTGGCGATGTTTGGCCTGCAACCCGCCGCATAAGGAAATCACATGACCACCAGCCCCGAACACGCCCGCCTGCTGCGGCTGGCAACCCGCGCTTCGGTGGCGGTGGCTTGCACGCTGATCATTGCCAAAGCCATCGCCTGGTGGCTGAGCGGCTCGGTGAGCATGCTCGCCGGCCTCACCGACTCGGCGCTGGATGGCGTCACCTCGCTGCTCAATCTGCTGGCGGTGCATTACGCACTGCGCCCGGCCGATGACGATCACCGTTACGGCCACGGCAAGGCTGAATCGCTGGCGGGCATGGCGCAGGCGCTATTCATCGGTGGCAGCGCGGTGCTGATTGCGTTTCAGGCGTATGAGCGCATCAAGCAACCGGAGCCGCTGGGCGCCCCGTGGCTGAGCATCGGTGTGATCGTGTTCTCACTGCTGCTGACCGCGGCGTTGCTGACGCTGCAACATCGAGTGATCAAGCAGACCGGCTCCAACGCCGTGCGCGCCGACTCGCTGCACTACCGGTCGGACATGCTGCTCAACGGCAGCATTCTGATCGCGCTGATCCTCGCCGGCATGGGCTTTCATCAACTCGATGCGTGGTTCGGCCTGGGGATTGCCGGGTACATTTTGTGGAGTGCGATCCAGATCGCCCGGGAAAGCTTTTCGGTGCTGATGGATGAAGAGCTGCCGACGGACGTCAGTCAGCACATGCTCGAACTGGCCTGCGCGGTGCCCGGTGTGTTGGGCGCGCATGACTTGCGCACACGGATCTCGGGTAACCACTGGTTTGTGCAGTTGCATCTGGAATTGCCGGGAGAGCTGACCTTGTCAGTCGCCCACGGCATCAGCGATCAGGCGGCCGATGCGATTCACGCCGCCTACCCGCGGGCCGAAGTGCTGGTGCACGCCGACCCGCAGGAAGTGGTCAAGACCGAACGGGCACAAACCCGGATTCAGTAAGACACCTGATAACCGCGACTGCTCAGGCAATTACCCTGGGCCTGACGGTAAGCCTGCACCACTTCAGGCGCCGGTTGATAGGTCGCGGTACGCGGATCGAATCCGCTCTGCTGCACGGCGTATTGGTAGCACTGGTATCCGTCCTGCTGCACCTGTTCCGGCGACTGACCGTTGGCCGGATAGGCCTCGACGTCATAGCCCTGGGATTGCGGCTGCGGTTGCGGCGGTTGTTGCACCGGTGGCTCGACCACCACGTAATCCTGGGTGCTTTCTTCGTACGCATAGTAGGAGCCGGCAGCGAGGAACAGCAGCGCACCGCCGATCCACACTTCACGGGCGTAGTCCGGCAGATAGTGGGTACGAATGCCCCGTGGCGGTTGCACGACGATGTAGCGTGGGCCTTGCGGGCGATACCAGTAGCCACCGGAATAGAAATAGTCCTGACCACGATACGGCACGCGGTATTCGCGATCCGGGAAGCGGTCGATCACATGCCCCGGGCGGTATTGCGGGCCGGGGCCCCAACCGTTGCCATGCCCGTCCGGGCGGCCCGGCCAGCGATTGTCGTTGGGCCGATTGTTGCCGGCCTGCCAATGCTGGTTGTTGTAGCCGTTCTGCGGACGCTCGTCACGGTAGTAGCCCTGGCGCGGTTCCTGGGTCTGGCGCACGGCGTCGGGCCGTGGCTGGATCGGCAGGTTGTTGGCCGGAGGCGGTGGCGTCTGATGCACCGGAGCAGGCGAGTTCGGCGCACGGTTCTGGTTCTGCCACTGGCCATTGTTGTGCTGCTGGCCGTTGTGCTCGAACTGGCGGCTGTTGTCGCCCCGAATGATTTCGTTGTTCTGCGGCCGCGGCTGGTTTTGCGGCGGCGGGTTGTTCTGCCCGTGGGGCTGATTGTTGCCACCATGGCCCTGATTGTTGCCCTGATGCTCGGGACCGCGTCCATTGTTCTCGGGGCCCCGATTCTGCGGCTCGTCGGCCAGCGCTTGCGCACCGACGCTCACACACAGCAAACCAACACCGGCCAGACGCCAGATGCGCGACTTCATGCTTTTCCTCACTGCGGGTATTAAGAGGGCTTGTAGCTAAGACCGGGAATACGCACACCGGGTTCTGCGACAGGTTATCAGTCACGAAACTTATTTATTGAGGAAGGCCGTGCAGCGAGGCACAAAAATCGCAGGTAAGAAAAAAGGGAGACCCGTCGGCCTCCCTTTAGAGAACTTCGTCCTGGCTCGACGCTTTTGACGTCGGCTCACCTCACGCCGTCTTCTGGACAGTGTGCAGCTCGGGGGCCGGCACATCCCCGGTAGGGGTGGCGGCCGCGGCGGGCCTGATTGGGCGGGCCGCAGTGGACTGTGTTACCGAGCAGTGATTCTGGTGATAAGAATAGGCCGCGAAGCGCGACAGAGGATTGCGAAGATTGCTCAAATAAACACTGCTTGCGCAATTTTTAACCCTGGATAGATAATCCGCCGCAATAGTTACAACCAAGGACAGATTCATGAGCAAACTCGACCGTTATGACCTGAGCATTTTGGCGGAATTGCAGCGCGACGCCCGCATCTCCAACCAGGAACTGGCCGAGCGCATCGGTCTGTCGCCCTCCCCCTGCTCGCGCCGGGTCAAGCAACTGGAGGACGACGGCTACATCTCGCGCCAGGTCGCCCTGCTCGATCGCAAGATGCTCGGCCTGAGCCTGACCGCCTACGTGCTGATCGGCATGGACCGGCACACACCGGAGCGTTTCGAAAACTTCGAAGCGGCGATCCGCACCCTGCCGCAGGTGCTGGAATGCAGCCTGGTGACTGGCGTCGATGCCGACTATCAGTTGAAGGTGGTGGTGCCGGACATGGATCATTATCAGAAGCTGCTGCTGGGGCATCTGACCCGGATTGAAGGCGTAACCAGCGTGCGCTCCAGTTTTGTGCTGAATCAGGTGCTCAACAGCACTGAACTGCCGCTGACCCATCTGCGCAGCTGACATCGCCCTCGCGAGCAAGCCCGCTCCCACAGGGAAATGCATTGCAAATGTGGGAGCGGGCTTGCTCGCGAAGGGGCCGGCAAGGCGAACACCATCACTGCGGCACACCGACACAGGTCAATGCGCCCGCAATCCCCCTCGGCGTATAATCGCCCAGCCCTTTCAGCCCTGTGCGCGCCGGAGATGCCCGATGGATCCTGCAGTATTCGAAGAGTGGATGATGACTGGCCTGGTCAGCATCCTTATCATTTTCATGGGTTTCATCGTCTGGGATCTGGCGAAGAAGTCCAAGGCCGGGCGTTTCGGCTCGTTCATCCTGTTCTTCGTCCTGGGCCTGGGCGTGGCCGCATTCATCATCAAGAGTGTGGTGATCGGCCTGATCGAATCCGGCGCTCTATAGACGCGCCGGCACTTCTTTCCACTGGCCCTGATCGAGCCCTTCGAGCGTCCAGTCGCCAATCCGCACCCGCACCAGCCGCAACGTCGGCAACCCCACCGCGGCGGTCATCCGCCGTACCTGACGGTTGCGCCCTTCACGAATCACCAGCTCCAGCCAACTGGTCGGCACCGTCATGCGAAAGCGCACCGGTGGATTGCGCGGCCACAACTGTGGCTCATCCAACTGCCGGGCTTCGGCGGGCAGGGTCATGCCGTCATTCAGCTCGACGCCATCACGCAAACGCTGCAACTGCTCGCCTGTCGGCACGCCTTCGACCTGCACCCAGTAAGTCTTCGCCAGTTTGTGTTTCGGATCAGCGATGCGCGCCTGCAACTGGCCGTCATTAGTCAGCAACAACAAGCCTTCGCTGTCGCGATCAAGGCGTCCGGCCGGATAGATACCGGGCACGTCAATGTAATCCTTGAGCGTCGCCCGCCCGCCTTCGTCGCTGAACTGCGTCAGCACATCGAACGGTTTGTTGAACAGGATCAGCTTCGGCTCGGCCGGCGGCGCCTTGGCGACACGACGTGGAGCTGAGGAGGATGGCTTCGCACCGGGACGGCGGGAAGGAGGACGCGGGGGACGGGACATGGGCAAAACAACATCTGGCGATCTGGGCTGACAATGCTAGTGCCCCGACCGCCAAATGACCACGACTAACCGTTAACGGAACGGCGGCTCGTCGAAGCTGCGCAGCTTGCGCGAGTGCAGCGAGTTGAGTTCGGTGCGCAGCAGATCCACCGCCTCGATGCCGATCTTCAAGTGCTGGCTGACCGCACGCTCGTAGAACGCGTTGGCAGAGCCCGGCAGCTTGATTTCACTGTGCAGCGGTTTGTCCGAAACACACAGCAGCGTGCCGTACGGCACCCGCAGGCGATAACCCTGGGCGGCGATGGTGCCGCTTTCCATGTCCACCGCCACGGCGCGGGACAGGTTGATCAGCGGACGTTCCTGCGCCCAACGCAGCTCCCAGTTGCGGTCGTCATAGGTCAGCACGGTGCCGGTGCGCAGGCGTTTTTTCAGCTCCTCGCCCTTCTCGCCAGTGATATTGGCCGCGGCTTGTTGCAGCGCAAGTTGCACTTCGGCGAGCGCCGGGATCGGGATGTTCGGCGGCACTACGCGATCGAGAATCCCGTCGCGACGCATGTAGGCGTGCGCCAGCACGTAGTCGCCGATGGTCTGCGACTGCCGCAGACCGCCACAGTGGCCGATCATCAGCCAGCAATGCGGACGCAGCACCGCCAGGTGGTCGGTGATGTTCTTGGCGTTGGACGGGCCGACACCGATGTTGACCAGGGTCACACCGTGGCCGTCATTGGCGATCAGGTGATAGGCCGGCATCTGGTAGCGGTGCCAGACCACGCCAGCGGCAATCGCCGACGCTTCGCCGTGATCCATGCCCTTCTCGATGATCACGTTGCCCGGCAGCACCATGCGCACGAAACGCGGGTCGTTGCGCAGTTGCTCCAGGCCATGAACGATGAACTGGTCGACGTAGCGGTGGTAGTTGGTCAGCAGGATCCACGGCTGCACATGCCGCCAGTCGCTGCCGGTGTAGTGCACCAGGCGACGCAGGGAAAAGTCGACGCGCGCGGCGTCGAACAGCGCCAGTGGCAGCGGATCGGTGTTTTCCCAATCGTAGAGACCGTCGGCGATGCCATCGGTGGCGGCGGACAGGTCGGTACTCGGGAACACCCGCGCCAGTACCGCAGCGGTAACGCCGGAGCCGGCCAGTTCATCGCCCTGCTCGACCACGTACGGATACGGAATGTTCTGCTGACTGACGCCGACTTCCACGGTCACGGTGAAGTCATGCATCAACGGCACCAGCTGTTCCAGCAGGTATTTGCGGAACGCCTTCGGATGGGTGACGGTGACGCTGTAGGTGCCCGGCAGTTGTACCTTGGCGTAGGCGCGGGTGGTCTGCGGCACTTCGCCCTGACACAGGTAGGTCAGACGCAGTTCGGGGTAACGAAACAGAGCACGCTGTTCGGCGTCGGGCTCGACGCGATCCTTGAGATACCGCTTGAGCGCCGAGTTCAGCGCAGTGGTGGCCCGCTCATGCAGCTCGGCCAGACGATCCACGGCTTGTTCGGCGGTTTGAACGACAATAAACGCTTCGGTCACGATCAGCTTCCTGTGTTCTGACTTGCAGAGCTTCATCTTGCCTGCATCGTGGCGTCACGGGAACAGTGGCGTTGTGGCTGTACCCAAATCTCCCTGTCAATGGAGATCCCCCTGTGGGAGCGGGCTTGCTCGCGAATGCGCAGTGTCAGTCGACCTATCCATTGACTGACACACCGCATTCGCGAGCAAGCCCGCTCCCACAAGGGGATTTGTGTTGGGTCAGAAACCCTGCGGGGTTGAGCGGGCGACGATGGCTTCGACGTCCAGCCCACGCGGTAGTGCACCGTAGACCCGGCCGCCACCGCTCAAACGGCTGGCAATAAACGCATCACTCACTGCTGAGTTTCCGGCCTCCAGCAACAGCTTGGCCTGCAGCCCCAGCGCAATGTCCTCAGTCAACTGCCGCGCCCGATACTGAATGTCGCTGGTGTCCTTGAACTGTGCCTGCAACTGCTGGATATGCGCGGCCAGGCGCTTGTTGCCGTGCCCGTCGCCCAATTCGCTGAACAACACATCGAGCACTCCCGGTTCTTTCGACAGCGCACGCAATACGTCCAGGCACTGCACGTTGCCCGAGCCTTCCCACGTCGAGTTGACCGGCGCCTCGCGATACAGGCGCGGCAGAATGCTCTCCTCGACATACCCCGCGCCGCCCATGCATTCAGCAGCTTCATTGATCATTCCGGGGGCGCGTTTGCAGATCCAGTATTTGCCCACCGCCGTCACCAGACGGGCGAATTGTGCTTCATGGCGGTCATCCAGATGATCCAGCGCCTTGCCCATGCGCAGACTCAACGCCAGTGCGGCTTCGCTTTCCAGGGCCAGATCGGCCAGCACGTTCTGCATCAACGGTTGCTCGCTGAGCAGCTTGCCACCGACCTTGCGGTGCGCGCAGTGGTGGCTGGCCTGGGTCAGCGCCTGACGCATCAAGGCGCTGGAGCCGACCATGCAATCGAAACGGGTCATCGCCACCATCTCGATGATGGTCGGTACGCCGCGCCCCTCTTCGCCGACCATCCACGCCAGCGCGCCGCGAAACTCCACTTCACTGGAGGCGTTGGACTGGTTGCCGAGTTTGTTTTTCAGGCGCTGGATGTAGAACTGATTGCGCGTGTCGTCCGGGCGATGGCGCGGCAGCAGGAAGCAGGTCAGGCCCTTGTCGGTCTGCGCCAGCGTGAGGAACGCATCGCACATCGGCGCCGAGCAGAACCACTTGTGCCCGAGCAGTTCATAAGCCTGCCCCGGGCCGCTGGCACCCACTGGATAGGCCTTGGTAGTGTTGGCGCGCACGTCGGTGCCGCCCTGTTTTTCGGTCATCGCCATGCCGATGGTCACACCGGCCTTGTGCGCCATGCCGACGTTGCGCGGGTCATATTCGGTGGCGAGGATCTTCGGTAGCCACTGTTCAGCCAGATCCGGCTGCAAACGCATGGCCGGGACGCTGGCGAAGGTCATGGTCAACGGGCAACCGCTGCCAGCCTCAGCCTGGCTGTGCAAATAGCTCATGGACGCGCGGGCGACATGCGCGCCGTCCTGCGGATGCGCCCATGGCAACGACGTCAGGCCATGTTCGATCGCGGTGCGCATCAGCTCGTGATAAGCGGGATGGAATTCCACCAGATCGATGCGATGACCGTAGCGGTCATGGCTGACGAATACCGGTTTGTTCTGATTGGCGAGGAACCCGGCTTCCATCAGCGGCCCACCGGCCAGAGCGCCGTAGGTGTCGATTCGCGACTCGGCCCAACCGGCGCCAAAACGGCGCGACCACTCCTGCAGCGGCAGATCAATGCGGTACAGGTTGGCGCCGTCCAGCGACGGTGGCTGGTTGGTGACTTCGTGGGTTTCGGCGAACTGATGCAGGTTCATGACGGGGCTCCTTTGGTCAGCCAAGGAATCCAGTTAAGCACCGGGCCGCCGCTGATCAAAGTGTCATATGCGCCGAACTTCCGGCGCTTTCACCCTATTACGCGCTGAGCACCCGACGCTCCAGCGCCGTTTGCAGGTCTTCGAATTTCACCGGTTTGTTCAGGTAATCGATGCGCGCGCCCGGTGCGCAGTGCTCGCGATCCGTGCCCAGGGCCAGCATGAATACCGGCAGATTGGCGCAGCCGGGCAACCCATGAATCTGGCAGCACAACGAGGCCCCTTCGTGGCTGGGCAACTGGCAATCGATCAGCACCGCATCGAAGGCCTCGCGCTGCAGATAATCCAGCGCCGCCGCGCCGTTGTCCGCCGTGCGTACGCGGAACCCCAGTTTGAGCAGCATGCCGCGCATCACCAGTTGATTGACGCTGTTGTCGTCCACCAGCAACACCGTGCAGTCCTGCGGCGCACGGCTGCGCTCGTGCAGCGCGTCCGGGGTTGGTGCCGCTTCGACTTCCGGCAGCTCGAACTCGACATCCAGTTGAAAACGGCTGCCGCTGCCAGGTTGGGAGCGGTGCGTGAGCTTGCCGCCGAGCAGTTCCACCAGTTGCCGACAGATCGCCAGCCCCACGCCCAGCCCACCGTATTCGCGGGTCATCGAGCCATCGAGCTGGAAGAAGCGCTGATACATCGTCGCCTCGCCCAGATCGGTGAAACCGATGCCGGTGTCGATCACCGCAAACGACAGTGCCAAGCGATTGCCCGCCGACGGTTTGCCGGTCACGCGCAGCGCCAGACCACCGACCCGGGTGAACTTGATCGCGTTGTCCAGCAGGCACTCCAGGCACTGCGCCAGTTTGGCGCTATCACCGTGCAAGCGATCCGGCAGGGTCGGCAGCACCTCGACCTTGAAGTCCAGCGACTTGCTCGCCGCGTTGCCATCGAACTGCATGCGCAAGGCCTCGACCACCGCGCGCAGGCTGAAGCTGCCCGGCGTCGCCTTGAGCTTGCCGGCCTGCAGTTCGGTGAGGGTGAGGATGCCGTTGACCATGCGCATCATGTCCCGGGCGGAGCCGGCGGCGGTTTGCTGGTACTGCTCCAGCTCGGGTTCCAGCTCGACGGTCTGCATCAGTTCCAGCGAACCGATCACGCCGTTCATCGGCGTGCGCAATTCGTGGGTCAGCGTCGCGAGGAATTCATCCTTGAGCTTGTTGCTATGGGCCAGTTGCTGGTTGAGCACTTCGAGCTTCTGTCCGGCGTCGAACAGGGTCTGCGCCTGTTGCTCGCGCATGGCGTTGATGCGGTCGGCCAGCGCCAGCGACAGCAGCGCCACTTCGATCGCCGAGCCGATCTGACTGGCGTACATGGTCAGGAACACGTTCGGCAGCAGGCCGAGCACCATCAGCGTATTGACGATGCCGCCGAGCAGGAATGCCGACCAGGCAATGATGAAATAACGCGCCACGCGCAAGCCGCGCCACCAGGCGAGAATTCCGGCGGCGAAGATCACCACGGTGAACACCAGCGCCAACAGGGTCGCCAGGCGCAGCGACAAGGCGTAACTGGTCATCAGCGACAGCCCGACCACCAGCGCGCCGAATGCGATCAGGGCGATCAGCAGATAGTCGAGCCAGCGGCTGTGGGTTCTTGTCTGCAGGAAACTGCGGGCGAACTGGCTGCCGAACAGGCCGGCGCAACCGATGAAAAATGGTGTGGCGGCGTTGGCCCACCACGGATTGTCCGGCCAGAAATACTCGACCGCCGCGCCGTTCACCGACAGTTGATAAAGGCCGAACGAGGCAATGTAGAAGATGTAATAGAGGTAACTGGTGTCGCGCACGCTCAGGTAGATGAACAGGTTGTAGACCAGCATCCCCAGCAACACGCCATAAATGATCCCCAGCACATACAGGCGCACCGGTTGATCCTCGAGGTACGCGGTGCTCGACCATAAGGTCACCGGCGCCTGGATCGAGCCTTCGCTGGCCAGGCGCAGGTACACGGTGCGTTGTTGCTCCGGCTTGAACTCAAGGTCGAACAGGTAATTGTTCTGGCGAATCTCGCGACTGGCGAACGGCAAGGCGTCGCCGGTTTGCCGGATCAGCCGGTAGTCGCCATTGGCATCGGCCATATAAAGGTCGAGGTGATCGAGCGGCGGATACGCCAGTTCCAGCAGCCAGGTGCGCTGGGCGGCCGGATTGTTCGGGCGGTAATGCAGGTCGATCTTCAGCCAGAACGCCGAGCGCGAGTAACCGGCATTGAGCGTGGCTTTATCGTGAGGTTTGAAATTGCCCGCCGCCGCTTGAGCGCGGACGTCGGAGATGCTCGCCTGACCGCTTGGGTCCTCGAACACTTGCAATGAGCGGCCCAGGGGAAGGCTCTGGGTATTTTCGTCGAACTCTACGGCGCTTGCGAAGAGGGGCAAGCAGAACAGCAACATCAGCAAATAGCGCATTGAAGCCCCAGCGTGGCTCGTCCGGTTGTGTCAGGAAGCCCCCCATTCCCTTTGAGTAGACGTAAAACCGGTATTACCTGTTATTGGTTTGGATCCAGACTAGCATAGCCGTTGATGGCCATTGAGCACCATCGAAATTTTTCCTACAAAGGCTCTAGAACGGGCGTTTCAGAGCAAAACAGCGAGCTAGAGCTGTTGAGTTGGTCAGCTCAATCATTGCGATCCGCTTTTGTGGCGAGGGAGCTTGCTCCCGCTCGGCTGCGCAGCAGTCGTAAAACCTGTAAATGCGCTGTGCCTGAATAAATGCAGGGGGCTGCTTCGCAACCCAGCGGGAGCATGCTCCCTCGCCACAATGGTAGCTGCCGTGTTGTCCGACAATCTGCTCGCAAACACCGTCAGGACTGAACCCCAAAATCAGGTTTGGTGGTAAGCTCGCGCACCATGAATATCTACAGCTCCCGCCCCGTTGTCCTCTGTCTCTCCGGCCACGACCCCAGTGGTGGCGCCGGCTTGCAGGCAGATATCGAAGCCCTGCTCGCGCAGGGTTGCCATGCGGCTCCGGCCGTCACCGCCCTGACCGTGCAAGACACCGTCAACGTCACTGACTTCCGCGTCCTCGACCGTGAGTGGGTACTGGCCCAGGCCAATGCCGTGCTCAACGACTCCGAAGTCGCTGCGGTCAAACTGGGCATGCTCGGTTCGCTGGAAATGGTCGACACCGTTGTCGAACTGCTTTCGGCGCACCCGCACCTGCCGGTGGTCTGCGACCCGGTGCTGCGTGCCGGCGGCGGCGGACGTCTGGGCAAGGACGAAGTCGGTTATGCGATGCGCGAGCGTCTGCTGCCGCTGTCGATCATTGCCACCCCCAACCTTCCCGAAGCGCGGATTCTCGCCGAATTGCCCGAAGGCACGGCGGACGAGTGCGCGGAAAAACTTTTGCCGTTCGTCAAAAACCTGCTGATCACCGGCGGCCATGGCGACGAAACTGAAATCCACAATCGCCTGTACAGCCGTGACGGCCTGCGTGAAACCTTCTATTGCCAGCGTTTGCCGGGCAGTTATCACGGTTCCGGCTGCACATTGGCCAGCGCCCTCGCCGGTCGGCTGGCCCAGGGTGAAAACCTTGCCAGCGCCGTGCGTACCGCACTGGATTACACCTGGCGCACCCTGCGCGACGCCGAACAACTGGGCAAAGGCCAGTTCGTGCCGCGTCGCCTGCCGCTGGATTTTTGCTCGTAACGTCGTGAGGTCTGCCTGATGAAACTCCGTGGCCTGTACGCCATCACCGACAGCCAATTGCTGGCGGGCAAGTTTCTGTCGTACGTGGAGGCGGCGCTGGAAGGCGGCGTCACCCTGCTGCAATACCGCGACAAAAGCAGCGACGAGGCCCGCCGCCTGCGCGAGGCCGAAGCGCTGCGTGACCTGTGCGAGCGCTACAAGACGCAGTTGATCATCAACGATGACGCCGAGCTGGCCGCGCGCCTGAACGTCGGCGTGCACCTGGGGCAGACCGACGGCCCGCTGTCGCCGACCCGCGCCCTGCTCGGCTCCAAGGCCATTATCGGTTCGACCTGCCACGCGCAGCTCGAACTGGCTGAACAGGCCGCCAAGGAAGGCGCGAGTTATGTCGCCTTCGGCCGCTTCTTCAATTCCAACACCAAACCCGGCGCGCCAAGCTGCAGCCTCGATCTGCTCGACGAGGCCAAACGCAAGCTGCACCTGCCGGTCTGCGCGATTGGCGGCATCACCCTCGACAACGCCGCGCCGCTGGTGGCCCACGGGGTCGACCTGCTGGCGGTGGTCCACGGTTTGTTCGGTGCCGAGAGCACCGCCGAAGTGACCCGCCGCGCGCGCGCCTTCAACGAACTTCTGAAAATCTGATTTGAGAGCCCGATCATGTCTCGTTCCGAAACCCTGTTTGCCAATGCCCAGAAACACATTCCCGGTGGCGTGAACTCGCCGGTTCGCGCGTTCAAGAGCGTGGGCGGCACACCGCTGTTCTTCAAGCATGCCGAAGGCGCCTACGTCACCGACGAAGACGACAAGCGCTATGTGGACTACGTGGGTTCGTGGGGGCCGATGATCCTCGGCCACAGCCACCCGGATGTGCTCGACGCGGTGCGCAATCAGTTGCAACACGGCCTGTCCTACGGCGCGCCGACCGCGATGGAAACCGAGATGGCCGATCTGGTCTGCTCGCTGGTGCCGTCGATGGACATGGTGCGCATGGTCAGCTCCGGCACCGAAGCGACCATGAGCGCGATTCGTCTGGCCCGTGGTTACACCGGTCGGGACAGCATCATCAAGTTCGAAGGCTGCTACCACGGCCACTCCGACAGCCTGCTGGTCAAGGCCGGTTCCGGCGCGCTGACCCAAGGTGTGCCGAGCTCCGCCGGTGTACCGGCAGCGTTCGCCAAACACACCCTGACCCTGCCGTTCAACGACATCGACGCAGTGGAAAAGATGCTCGCCGAAGTCGGTCAGGACGTCGCCTGCATCATCGTCGAGCCAGTCGCTGGCAACATGAACTGCGTACCGCCGGCGCCGGGCTTCCTCGAGGGCCTGCGTTCGCTGTGCGACAAGCATGGCGTGGTGCTGATTTTCGACGAAGTGATGACCGGTTTCCGCGTTGCCCTCGGCGGCGCCCAGGCGCACTACGGCGTGACCCCGGACCTGACCACGTTCGGCAAGATCATCGGTGGCGGCATGCCGGTCGGCTGCTTCGGCGGCAAGCGCGAAATCATGGAACGCATTGCGCCGCTGGGCCCGGTGTACCAGGCCGGCACCCTGTCGGGTAACCCACTGGCGATGGCTGCCGGTCTGACCACCCTGCGCCTGATCAGCCGTCCGGGGTTCCACGCCGAACTGACCGACTACACCACGCGCCTGCTCGACGGCCTGCAACAACGCGCCGATGCGGCGGGCATTCCGTTCGTGACCACGCAAGCGGGTGGCATGTTCGGCCTGTACTTCAGCGGCGCCGACGACATCGTCACCTTTGAAGACGTGATGGCCAGCGACGCGGCACTGTTCGGGCGCTTCTTCCACCTGATGCTCGAAGGCGGCGTTTATCTGGCACCGAGTGCTTTCGAAGCCGGTTTTACGTCGATCGCCCACGGCGAAACCGAGCTGAAAATCACCCTGGACGCTGCCGAGCGCGCCTTCGCCGCACTGAAGTAATGCCCGTCCCGCTGACGTTGGCCATGGCCAGCGTCAGCTTTTACCTACACCCACGCCGTTTTTCCCACGCCTCTGCTAAAAATCCGCCAGAAAGTGGGCGATATATTCCCCGCGCAGCAGAAAAACGAGTAAAGACTTTGTAAGGTTGGCCCCGCTTATTTCATAATGCGCGCTTATTGGATCCCTCGATGGGTCCGCGTGCCCTTCAGAGGTAAGTCGATTCCCATGAACCGCACCGGCCGCACCCTTGCCTTGGGCTGCCTGTTGCTCCTTCAGCCCCTGCTCGCGCATGCACAAGCAGGCGGCAACTCGTTGTTGATCCCGGCGATGGGTCGTTGCACCCTCAATACTCAGCCGCAAGACGTCACGCAGGCACTGGCTGCCTGCCAGAAAGCGGCGGATGAAGGGGATGCGCAAGCGCAATACGAGTTGGGTGAGTTCTACTACGACGGCAAGAATGCGCCGCGCGACCTCAATCAAGCCCTGAGCTATTTCGAAAAGGCCTCGCTGCAAGGCCATGCTCAGGCACAGTTCAAGCTCGGCACCATGTTCTTCCACGGTGAAGGCGTGCAGGCCAACAACATTCAGGCGTACATCGTGCTGAAGATGGCCGCGGTCAACGGCGCCGAAGATGCGCTGGACACCGCCGACGAAGTCTCGGAAAAAATGTCCCGCGAAGACCTCGAAACCGCGACCCAGGTGCTCGGGCAAATTTTCCGTAAATACCTGATGGAACTGCAGAGCGCGGATGGGCGTACGCCGTTTTCGCCACTTCCCTGATTTCTACGCTGACCTTTCTGGCCCCATCGCGGGCAGGCTCACTCCTACAGGGGATCTCCTGCACACTGAAGATCACCTGTAGGAGTGAGCCTGCTCGCGATGGCAGCGACTCGGTTTTGCGGCTTACTTCTCAGGCATCGGCATCGGAAACGGCATCACATTGCCGACCGCGCCACGGGCTTCGCTGATTTTCGGGGTGCCCAGACGCTCCACCTCGTCGATGCGCACGATCGAATGCATCGGCACAAAGCTGCGCACCACGCCTTCGAACTGTGCCTTGAGCTTCTCTTCGCTCGGATCGACGACCACTTGCGTGCGCTCGCCAAAGACGAACTCTTCCACTTCCAGAAAACCCCACAGATCACTTTGATAGATCTGCTTGGCGTACATTTCGAACACCTGGCCCTGGTTGAGGAAAATCACCTTGTAGATTGGAGCTTCGCGTTTGGTCATGGCGGGCGGATAACATCGGGGATAAAAATGAGGGCGCAAACTATAGCATAGCCACCGGACGCACAGCGGTAGGAACCTGAGGGCTTGTTCCCTATAATGCGCGGTTCTTTGAATCACGTGACGACCCTACTCCATGGCCAAGAAGCTTTACATCGAAACCCACGGTTGCCAGATGAACGAGTACGACAGCTCGCGCATGGTCGATCTGCTGGGCGAACATCAGGCCCTGGAAGTCACCGCGCGTGCGGAAGACGCCGACGTGATTCTGCTCAACACCTGCTCGATCCGCGAACGTGCCCAGGATCGGGTGTACTCGCAGCTCGGCCGCTGGCGTGAACTGAAACTGGCCAACCCGGACATGGTGATCGCCGTCGGCGGTTGCGTGGCCAGCCAGGAAGGCGCGGCGATCCGTGATCGCGCGCCGTACGTCGACGTGGTGTTCGGCCCGCAGACCCTGCACCGCCTGCCGGAAATGATCGACGCGGCACGCAGCAGCAAGCTGCCGCAAGTCGACGTGTCGTTCCCGGAAATCGAGAAATTCGACCACTTGCCCGAGCCGCGCATCGATGGCCCGAGTGCCTACGTGTCGGTGATGGAAGGTTGCAGCAAGTACTGCACGTTCTGCGTGGTGCCCTACACCCGTGGCGAAGAAGTCAGCCGGCCGTTCGATGACGTGATCGCCGAGATCATCCACCTCGCGGAAAACGGCGTGCGTGAAGTCACCTTGCTGGGGCAGAACGTCAACGGCTATCGCGGCCTGACCCATGATGGGCGCCTGGCCGATCTGGCCGAGCTGATCCGTGTGGTCGCTGCCGTTGATGGCATCGACCGCATTCGCTACACCACTTCGCACCCGCTGGAGTTCTCCGACAGCCTGATCCAGGCCCACGCCGAGGTGCCGGAGCTGGTCAAACACCTGCACTTGCCGGTGCAGTCGGGCTCGGATCGGATCCTCGCGGCGATGAAGCGCAACCACACGGCGCTGGAGTACAAGTCCAAACTGCGCAAACTGCGCGCTGCCGTACCGGGGATCTGCATCAGCTCGGACTTCATCGTCGGCTTCCCCGGCGAGACCGAAAAAGATTTCGAGCAGACCATGAAGCTGATTGCCGACGTCGGTTTCGACTTCTCCTATTCCTTCGTCTACAGCCAGCGCCCGGGCACCCCGGCCGCCGATCTGGCCGATGACACTCCGGAAGAACTGAAGAAAGAACGCCTGAACGCCTTGCAGCATCGCTTGAATCAGCAAGGGTTCGAGATCAGCCGACAAATGGTCGGCTCGATCCAGCGCATTCTGGTCACCGACTATTCAAAGAAGGACCCGGGCGAGCTGCAAGGGCGCACGGAGAATAATCGTATCGTCAACTTCCGCTGCGATAATCCGACCCTGATCGGCCAGTTCGCCGACGTGCACATCGACGCGGCGCAACCGCACTCGCTGCGCGGCTCGCTGGTCCAGTAAACGTAAGGCGTCAAAGTGCCTCTGTGGCGAGGGAGCTTGCTCCCGCTCGGTTGCGAAGCAGCCGCAAACCAGACACCTCGATCATCCTGAATGATCGAGGCTGGAGGACTTGGGAGCGCTGCGCACTCCAGCGGGAGCAAGCTCCCTCGCCACAGTTATCCGGTGAGACCGTTTTAAGAGCTTTCGCACCCACGCCACTGGCGTTATCCTTGATTTCATCTTAATTGCCCCAGGGCGGCTAAATACGACCTTGAACGCACCCATAGAACCACATCGTTTTATCCTCGAGCCCTTTGAGGCTCGCCGCTTCGCCAATCTGTGCGGGCAATTCGACGAGCACCTGCGCTTGATCGAACAACGCCTGGCCATCGAGATCCGCAATCGCGGAAACCAGTTCGAGCTGATCGGCGACCCCAAGCACACCACGTCTGCGGAAAACCTGCTGCGCCGCCTGTACCGGGAAACCAAGGGTACCGAGCTGTCGCCGGACATGGTGCACCTGTTCCTCCAGGAATCGGCTGTCGTCGAACTGGACAACCACGCCCCCGCCGAAGCCTCCGTCGCCCTGCGCACCAAGAAAGGCATGATTCGCCCACGTGGCTTGAATCAGCTGCGCTACGTGAAGGAAATCCTCGGCAACGACATCAACTTCGGCATCGGTCCGGCCGGTACCGGCAAGACCTATCTGGCCGTGGCTTGCGCCGTTGATGCCCTGGAGCGCGAGCAGATCCGCCGCATCCTGCTGGTGCGTCCGGCGGTTGAAGCGGGTGAAAAACTCGGCTTCCTGCCCGGCGACCTGAGCCAGAAGATCGACCCGTACCTGCGCCCGCTGTACGACGCGCTGTACGAAATGCTCGGCTTCGAATACGTGGCCAAGCTGATCGAGCGTCAGGTGATCGAAGTCGCGCCGCTGGCCTACATGCGCGGTCGGACGCTGAACAACAGCTTCATCATTCTCGACGAAAGCCAGAACACCACCGTCGAACAGATGAAGATGTTTCTGACCCGGATCGGCTTCGGCTCAACCGCCGTCATCACCGGCGACATCACCCAGGTCGACCTGCCGCGCGGTACCAAGTCCGGGCTGCATCATGTGATCGAAGTGCTCAAGGACGTTCCGGGCATCAGCTTCACGCACTTCCAGCCCAAAGACGTTGTGCGTCACCCGTTGGTGCAGCGGATCGTCGAGGCCTACGAGCGCTTCGAGACCCGTGCCGAAGCCGCCAAGGAAACCTCGCGCGATGCTTGAACTGGATCTGCAAATCGCTACCGAAGCGAACGCCCCGAGTGAAGCCGACTTCCGCAAATGGTGCGAACTGGCCCTGCGCCAGCGCAGCGCCGACTCGGAAATGACCATTCGCCTGGTCGACGAGGAAGAAGGTCGCGAACTCAATCACACCTGGCGCCACAAGGATTACGCGACCAACGTCCTGTCGTTCCCGGCCGAAGTCCCGGACGAGTTCCTCGACATCCCGCTGCTCGGCGATCTGGTGATCTGCGTGGCCGTGGTCGAACGCGAAGCTGCCGAACAAGGCAAGGAACTCCAGGCCCATTGGGCACATCTAGTCATTCACGGCTGCTTGCATCTGCTCGGTTACGACCATATAGATGACGACGAAGCCGAAGAAATGGAAGCACTGGAACGCGAGTTGCTTGCCGAACTGGGCTATCCCGATCCGTACGCGGACGACGAAGCCGAAACCTCCCCTATCGTTACAACAAAGGATTCAGAGTAATCGCTATGAGCGAAGATCGATCGAGCAACGGGCAGAAGTCATGGCTGGGTAAACTGACCCAGGCTTTTGCCCACGAGCCGAAGAACCGTCAGGAGCTGCTTGAGCTGCTGCGTGATGCACATCAGAACAAACTGCTGGACAGCGAAGCGCTGGCCATCGTCGAAGGCGCCATTCAGGTGGCTGACCTGCAAGTACGCGACATCATGGTCCCGCGCTCGCAGATGATCAGCATCAAGGCGACCCAGACCCCTCGTGAATTCCTGCCTGCCGTGCTCGACTCGGCCCACTCGCGCTACCCGGTCATCGGCGAAAGCCACGACGACGTGATGGGCGTGCTGCTGGCCAAGGATCTGCTGCCGCTGATCCTCAAGGAGAACGGCGACAGCTTCAACATCAAGGACCTGCTGCGCCCGGCCACCTTCGTGCCCGAGTCCAAGCGTCTGAACGTGTTGCTGCGTGAATTCCGCGCCAACCACAACCACATGGCCATCGTCATCGACGAGTACGGCGGCGTGGCCGGTCTGGTGACGATTGAAGACGTGCTGGAGCAGATCGTCGGCGACATCGAAGACGAGCACGACGTCGAAGAAGACAGCTACATCAAGCCGCTGCCCAGCGGTGACTTCCTGATCAAGGCCCTGACGCCGATCGAGAACTTCAACGAGTTCTTCGACAGCGAATTCTCCGACGACGAGTTCGACACCGTCGGTGGTCTGGTGATGAGCGCGTTCGGGCACTTGCCAAAACGCAACGAAATCACTGAAATCGGCGCCTATCGCTTCCGCATCCTGAACGCCGACAGCCGTCGGATTCATTTGCTGCGACTGACGCCAATCGCTCGTTAAATCTAAGGACTGAAATGCGCTGGACAACCCGCCCCGGCTGGCCCGGTAACCTGCTGGCCGTGGCGGCCGGTGCAATCACCACCTTCGCCCTGGCCCCGTTCAACATCTGGCCGCTGGCTTTGCTCGCGGTCGGCCTGTTCTATGCCGGCCTGCGCGAGCTGAAACCGCGTCAGGCGCTAGGCCGTGGCTGGTGTTTCGGTTTCGGCCTGTTCGGCGCCGGGACCAGTTGGATCTACTACAGCATTCACCACTTCGGTGGCGCCTCTGTGCTGCTGGCCGGGTTCCTGATGCTGCTGTTCACCGCAGCGATCGCGCTGTTCTTCGCCCTGCCCGCGTGGGTCTGGGCACGCTGGTTGCGCCGCAACGAGGCGCCGCTGGCCGATGCGCTGGCGTTTGCCGCACTGTGGGTCGGTCAGGAAGCGTTTCGCGGCTGGTTCCTCACCGGTTTCCCGTGGCTCTACTCCGGTTACAGCCAGCTCGACGGCCCATTGGCCGGGCTCGCGCCGGTCGGTGGCATGTGGCTGGTGTCCTTCGTTCTGGCACTGACTGCCGCGCTGATCTACAACGCGCCGCGCCTGCTGCAATCCGCTCGCAAAGGTTTTATCGCGGCCGGTTTGGTGTTGCTGGTCGGGCCTTGGGTGGCGGGCATTGCGCTCAAGGGCCACGCCTGGACCAGTCCGGCCGGTGCACCGCTGACTGTCGCGGCGATTCAGGGCAACGTCGAACAAAGCATGAAATGGGACCCGGCGCAGCTCAACGCGCAACTGGCGCTGTACCGCGACCTGAGTTTCCGCTCCAAACCGGTGGACCTGCTGATCTGGCCGGAAACCGCGGTACCCGTGCTCAAGGAGTCCGCCGAGGGCTACCTGAACATGATGGGCACCTTCGCCGCCGAGCGTAAGTCAGCACTGATCACCGGCGTGCCGATCCGCGAGACGGTGCGCCACGAAAAACGCTTCTTCAACGGCATCACCGTGGTCGGCGAAGGCGATGGCACCTATCTCAAACAGAAACTGGTGCCGTTCGGTGAGTACGTGCCGCTGCAGGATCTGTTGCGCGGTTTGATTGCGTTCTTTGATTTGCCGATGTCCGACTTCGCTCGCGGCCCGGCGGATCAGCCGTTGCTGCAGGCCAAGGGTTATCAGATCGCGCCGTTCATCTGTTACGAAGTGGTGTACCCGGAGTTCGCCGCCGGTTTGTCGGCACGCAGCGATCTGCTGCTGACGATCAGCAACGACACCTGGTTCGGCACCTCGATCGGCCCGTTGCAGCACCTGCAAATGGCGCAGATGCGCGCACTTGAGGCAGGTCGCTGGATGATCCGTGCTACGAACAACGGCGTGACCGGCCTGATCAACCCGTTCGGGCAGATCACCGAGCAGATTCCGCAGTTCGAGCAGGGCATTCTGTATGGCGAAGTGGTGCCGATGCACAACCTGACGCCGTACCTTGAATGGCGTTCGTGGCCGCTGATTATTCTGTGCGTGCTGCTGTTCGGCTGGGCACTGATGGCGAGCCGGATGTCGAAAACCCTTTAAAAGCAGGTCACTGACCTGTGGCGAGGGAGCTTGCTCCCGCTCGGCTGCGAAGCAGTCGTAAATCCAGCGCACGCGATCTGTCTAAGGCAGTGCGTTTACCTGGATCAGGCCTGCTGCGCAGGCCAGCGGGAGCAAGCTCCCTCGCCACAAAAGGCCTCACTGCCACTGAGTGATTTAGCGGTAAAACAGCGAATACCCCACCTGCCCCACCGCCTCATTCAGCAACTGTCCGCTCTGCCAGATTGACTTGAACTCCGGCAGCCAGCCACCAAACGGTCGTGCATTGTCGGTCCCGAGAAACCCTACGGGTGCCGGCACCACTTCAAAACCTGCCTGCTGAAAACACCAGACGGCGCGCGGCATATGCCAGGCCTGGGTCACCACCACGACACGTTTGATCCCCTGTGGCAGCAACATATCGGCGCTGAATTTGGCGTTCTCCCATGTGGTACGGCTCTCGCCTTCCTGCCAACGCGTTGTCACGCCGAAATCATCGCGCAGCGAATCGGCCATCAGCTTCGCTTCCGTCGGCGGTGTGCCGTAATGCAAACCACCACTGGTCAGGATCGGCAAGCCGGACGCCTTGGCCAGCCGCGCGGCGTAGCGCTGACGCTCCAGTCCAACGCCGGTCGGCTGATCCTCGCCCCAGGCCAGATCGCCGCGCTCACGCCCGGAACCCAATACCACGATGGCGTCAGCCCGCTGCGCCAGCATCGACCACGCGTCACGGGGCAGCGGCGGCTCACGCTCCAGCGCCTTGGCGCCCCACTGCACCACCACTGGCAGGCTCATCAGCCAGAACCCACCCAGGCCAATGGCGAAACACGCAGCGGCCAGCCGCGGTCGGGAGCGGCGCAGCCACCAGGCGACCAACAACAGCAGCAAAAGAATGCCGGGCGGCAATAAAAGTTGTTTGATGAAGTAACGAAAAGGCATCGGGGCATCTCCAGAGATGCCCGAAGCCTAAGAGTGTTAATAGAGCGTTACAACCGATAGGGTCGGATCCTGTTGAAAAAGATCCGTTTCCTGCTGCCTTGCGCTTACTTGGCCTGCAAAGAGCGAACCTTGACGGTGTCTTTGCCGGGCGCCTTATCCTTGAGCCAGATGACCTTGGCCGATTGTGGTGCATCGAGCTGCTTCACTGCCTGAGACAAGCTTCCATGCGTTTCACGTTCACAGCGATCCAGATAGGCCTTGACCAGTTTGAACTCGGCGGGGCTCAAGCCACGCAATTCCAGTTCCAGGGGGCGCTCGTCGCGCAGCCGGCCAGCGGTTTTGGCAGCGTCGAGGGCCATGCCCAGACGATCCATCAACCGTTCGTACAACTCGGGTTTCGTCACGTTTTTTTGCCGTTGCTCCACCATCCCTCACCTCATTGAAGATAAGACTCACTCCCCAATAAGAGCTTAGCTTCGCTGCACAAACCGGCTGAACGCCGCGACCAACGGCCCTCGCCACGGTTTTCCGGGGCCAGACAGCTGTAATCAGGGTTTCCCTAGGCCAAGCGCGGTCATGTATGCTACGGCGCTTCCTGTAATTCCACTTCCAGCTTGTCCGGAGCATTCCCGGAGGGCGCGTTGAAGAGGATTAGGCCACCCCTATCCAGTACAAAAGTAGCCATGCACGAACAATATCAGCCCCGTGAAATCGAAGCCGCCGCCCAGTCGTTCTGGGACGAGCAAAAGTCCTTTGAAGTCAGTGAACAGCCAGGCAAGGAGACCTACTACTGCCTGTCGATGTTCCCTTACCCCAGCGGCAAGCTACACATGGGGCACGTGCGCAACTACACCATCGGCGACGTGATCTCCCGCTACCAGCGCATGCAAGGCAAGAACGTTCTGCAACCGATGGGTTGGGACGCCTTCGGCATGCCGGCAGAAAACGCCGCGATGAAGAACAACGTGGCACCCGCCAAGTGGACCTACGAAAACATCGCCTACATGAAGTCCCAGCTGCGCAGCCTGGGCCTGGCGGTGGACTGGTCCCGTGAAGTGACCACCTGCAAACCGGATTACTACCGTTGGGAACAATGGCTGTTCACCCGCCTGTTCGAAAAAGGTGTGATCTACCGCAAGAACGGCACCGTGAACTGGGACCCGGTCGACCAGACCGTACTGGCCAACGAGCAGGTGATCGACGGCCGCGGCTGGCGTTCCGGCGCGCTGATCGAAAAGCGCGAAATCCCGATGTACTACTTCAAGATCACCGCCTACGCGGATGAGCTGCTGGAGAGCCTCGACGAACTGACTGGCTGGCCGGAACAGGTCAAGACCATGCAGCGCAACTGGATCGGCAAGTCCCGCGGCATGGAAGTGCAGTTCCCGTACAACGTCGACTCGATCGGCGAAGCAGGCACCCTCAAGGTCTTCACCACCCGTCCGGACACCCTGATGGGCGCAACCTACGTTGCCGTGGCTGCCGAACACCCGCTGGCCACCCAGGCCGCGCAGAACAATCCTGAGCTGCAAGCGTTCATCGCCGAATGCAAGGGCGGCAGCGTCGCTGAAGCCGACGTCGCCACTCAAGAGAAGAAAGGCCTGCCGACCGGCCTGTTCGTCGAGCATCCGCTGACCGGTGAAAAACTCCCGGTATGGGTCGCCAACTACGTGCTGATGCACTACGGCGACGGCGCGGTGATGGCGGTGCCGGCGCACGACGAGCGCGATTTCGAATTCGCCCACAAGTACAACCTGCCGGTCAAATCGGTGGTGCGCACCAGCTCCGGTGACACCAACCCGGCTCCGTGGCAAGACGCCTACGGCGAGCACGGCACGCTGATCAACTCCGGCGAGTTCGACGGTCTGGACTTCGCTGGCGCGTTCGATGCCATGGAAGTTGCACTGATCAAGAAAAACCTCGGCGCCTCGCGCACCCAGTTCCGCCTGCGCGACTGGGGCATCAGCCGTCAGCGCTACTGGGGCTGCCCGATCCCGATCATCCACTGCGCCACTTGCGGTGACGTGCCGGTGCCGGAAGACCAGTTGCCGGTGGTTCTGCCGGAAGACGTGGTGCCGGACGGCGCCGGTTCGCCGCTGGCGCGCATGCCGGAATTCTACGAGTGCAGCTGCCCGAAATGCGGCCAGCCTGCCAAGCGTGAAACCGACACCATGGACACCTTCGTCGAGTCGTCCTGGTACTACGCCCGCTACGCTTCGCCGCACTTCGAAGGTGGCCTGGTGGAAAAATCCGCGGCGGACCACTGGCTGCCGGTGGATCAGTATATCGGCGGTATCGAACACGCGATTCTGCACCTGCTGTACGCGCGCTTCTTCCACAAGCTGATGCGCGACGAAGGCCTGGTCAGCTCCAATGAGCCGTTCAAGAACCTGCTGACCCAGGGCATGGTGATCGCCGAGACTTACTACCGTCGCGAAGCCAACGGTGCCTACACCTGGTTCAACCCGGCGGACGTGGAACTCGAGCGTGACAGCAAGGCCAAGGTCATCAGCGCCAAACTGAAATCCGACGGCCTGCCGGTGGAAATCGGTGGCACCGAGAAAATGGCCAAGTCCAAGAACAACGGCGTCGACCCACAGTCGATGATCGATCAGTTCGGCGCCGACACCTGCCGCCTGTTCATGATGTTCGCTTCGCCGCCGGACATGAGCGCCGAATGGTCCGACTCCGGCGTCGAAGGCTCGCACCGCTTCCTCAAGCGCGTCTGGCGTCTGGCTCAGGCCCACGTCACCCAGGGCCTGCCGGGCAAACTGGACATCGCCGGCCTGAACGACGAGCAGAAAGCCGTGCGCCGCGCCATCCACCTGGCCATCAAGCAGGCCAGCCACGACGTCGGCCAGAACCACAAATTCAACACCGCCATCGCTCAGGTGATGACGCTGATGAACGTGCTGGAAAAAGCCGCGCAAGGCACCGAGCAGGACCGCGCGCTGATTCACGAAGGTCTGGAAGCCGTGACGTTGCTGCTGGCTCCAATCACGCCGCACATCAGCCATGAGCTGTGGAATCAACTGGGCCACGCTGACCCGGTGATCGATGCTGGCTGGCCAGCCGTCGATGAAAGCGCCCTGGTGCAGGACAGCCTGCAACTGGTCATTCAAGTGAACGGCAAGCTGCGTGGCCAGATCGAAATGCCGGCCAGCGCCACTCGCGAGGAAGTCGAAGCGGCAGCCCGCGCCAACGAAAACGTGCTGCGTTTCGTCGACGGTCTGACCATTCGCAAAGTGATCGTTGTACCAGGGAAACTGGTCAACATCGTCGCCAGCTAAATTGGATTGGGCGTCAGGTTCGCCTGACGCACTGTAAAA
Source organism: Pseudomonas sp. MWU16-30322 (assembly GCF_020515535.1). NCBI lineage: Bacteria > Pseudomonadati > Pseudomonadota > Gammaproteobacteria > Pseudomonadales > Pseudomonadaceae > Pseudomonas > Pseudomonas sp. MWU16-30322. The sequence continues at coordinate 169,334 of NZ_JAIWYL010000009.1, read as the reverse complement.
CCTTTCGGGCCGCAAGGTCGGCCCACATGGTTTCAAGGGGAGCAACACAATGATCAAACGCAATCTGCTGGTGATGGGCCTCGCTGTTCTGCTGAGCGCCTGCGGTTTCCAGCTGCGTGGCACTGGCACCACCGAACTGGCAATCAAGGAACTCGACCTGAGCGCCCGCAACGCCTATGGCGACACCGTCACCCAGCTGCGTCAGGTGCTGGAGTCCAGCGGCGTCAAGGTCTACAGCGGTGCACCGTACAAGCTGTATCTGGCTGACGAGCAGGAAAACCAGCGCATCCTCAGCTATGCCGGCGCCGGTCGTACGGGTGAGTATCAAGTGACCACCGTGCTGAACTACGACATCGTTGGCGAACACAATCTGAACCTGCTGAGCGACAAGCTTGAAGTGCAGAAGGTGTTCATCCACGACGGCAACAACCTGGTCGGCTCCGATCAGGAAGCCAACGACGCCCGCAATGAAACCCGTCGTGAAATGGTTCAGCGCATGATGCTGCGCCTGCAACAGCTGACGCCGGGTCAACTGGAGAAACTGCAGCAAGCGGCCAACGACCGTGCCCGGGCCGAAGCCGACGCGCTGAAGGCGGCACAGAAGGCTGAAGCGGAAACGCCGCGTCAGTCGCCGCTCGAACTGCCGCAGCAGTAAAACGTACGGGGCGCTCAGGCGCCCCGTTCGCCCTCTCTTATGAAGCTCGCTCCCGCTCAACTCGGCAAACACCTGCAAGGCGCTCTTGCGCCCGTCTATATCATCAGCGGCGATGACCCGCTGTTGTGCCAGGAGGCCGCCGACGCCATCCGCAGCGCCGCCCGCCAGCAAGGTTTCGACGAACGCCAGGTGTTCGCCGCCGATGCCAATTTCGATTGGGGTACCTTGCTGCAGGCCGGCGCCAGCATGTCGTTGTTCGCTGAAAAGCGCCTGCTGGAGCTGCGTTTGCCTTCGGGCAAGCCCGGTGACAAGGGTGCTGCCGCGCTGATCGAATACTGCTCGCGCCCCGCCGAAGACACTGTGCTGCTGATCAGTCTGCCCAAGCTCGATGGCAGTGCGCAGAAGACCAAGTGGGGCAAGGCGCTGGTCGAAGGCCAGCAGACCCAGTTCATTCAGATCTGGCCAGTGGATGCCAATCAGCTGCCGAGCTGGATTCGCCAACGCCTCTCGCAGGCCGGATTGTCGGCCAGCCAGGACGCGGTCGAACTGATCGCCGCGCGCGTCGAGGGCAACCTGCTCGCCGCCGCGCAGGAAATCGAAAAGCTCAAGCTGATGGCCGAAGGTGGGCAGATCACCGTCGAAACCGTGCAGGCCGCGGTGGCCGACAGTGCGCGCTTCGACGTGTTCGGCCTGACCGACGCCGTGCTCAACGGCGAACCGGCCCACGCCTTGCGCATGCTCGAAGGCCTGCGCGGTGAGGGTGTCGAGCCACCGGTGATTCTCTGGGCACTGGCGCGGGAGTTGCGCCTGCTGGCCAATATCTCGCTGCAGTACAGCCAAGGCACGCCGCTGGACAAGTGCTTCAGCCAGGCGAAACCGCCAGTCTGGGACAAGCGCAAACCCCTGATGAGCAAAGCCCTGCAACGCTATTCGGCACAACGCTGGGCGCAGTTGCTGCTCGAAGCCCAGCGAATCGATGCGCAGATCAAGGGGCAAGCCGCCGGTTCGCCGTGGATGAGCCTGAGCCGATTGGCGTTGTTGATGTCCGGCCAGCGTCTTTCACTGCCCGCCGAGTAAGACGTTCAACCGCATAACGCCCTTTCGCGAGCAAGCCCGCTCCCACAGTCGATCGCATTCTCATGATAGAACTCGGTCGACTGTGGGAGCGGGCTTGCTCGCGAAGGCGTCAGAAAATTCCTACATATCAGGGACTGGACAGACGTCCAACATCGGCAGATTATTTCCCCCGCAAAAACCACTCACTCGAGAGATCCATCATGAGCAAAAAGCCATCGAAACATGGCCCGAACAAGGCCAAATCCATCATCGCCCAACCCCTGTTCCGCAGCCGCCAGGAACGACCAACCAAGGGCAAAGGCAGCTACCGCCGCGAAGCCTTCCAGTCTGATAGCTGGGAGGCTTCTTACTTTCTGGCTGCCTGAAGCACAGTACCCCCCGGTCATGTTAAGGTCTGCACCTGATTCGTATCCCCTGGAACTGTGCATGCCCTTCAGTCTTTCCCGTCGTTGGCCCGTTCGCCAACTGATCGCTGCCTCCAGCTTCATTCTGCTTGTCGCCTGCGCGGAAAAACCTACCGCCGCCGATGCGCAACCATTACAGACCGTTCCTGCAGTCACGGCCCCAGCGATCATCCCGCCGGTAGTGCCGTCCGCCGACTCTCTCGACTTGCAGCCAACCCAGACCTTTGCCGAATGGCAGGCAGGTTTCCGCAAGGATGCGCTGGCAGCCGGTATCCGTGCAGATGTGTTCGACCGCGCGTTTGCCAATGTCAGCTTCGATGCCAGCGTGATCAAAGCCGACCGCAGCCAGCCGGAATTTTCCCGTCCGGTATGGGAATACCTCGACGGTGCCCTGTCGCCGCTGCGGGTGCGCAAGGGGCAGGCGCTGATCAGTCAGTACGCCGACATCCTGCAAAGCATAGAACAGCGTTATGGCGTGGATCGCCAGGCACTGGTGTCGGTATGGGGCATGGAAAGCAACTTCGGTCAGTTCCAGGGCACCAAATCGGTGATCAACTCGCTGGCGACCCTGGCCTACGAAGGCCGTCGCCCCGCATTTGCTCATGCACAACTGATCGCGGCGCTGCAGATCCTGCAACAGGGCGACATCACCCCAGAAAAAATGCTCGGCTCGTGGGCGGGTGCGATGGGCCAGACCCAGTTCATTCCGACGACCTACAACACTCACGCCGTGGATTTCGACGGTGACGGTCGCCGCGACATCTGGGGCAGCCCGGCCGATGCGCTGGCCTCCACCGCACACTACCTGCAAAGCTCAGGCTGGCAGCGTGGTCAGCCGTGGGGCTTCGAGGTGCAACTGCCGAGCGGTTTCAACTACACCCTGGCCGATGGCGCGATGCGCAAGACCGTTGCCGAATGGCGTCAACTGGGCGTGATCCTGCCCAATGGCGGTCAGGCCCCTGCCGGCTCGGAACAGCTGTCTGCCGCCCTGCTGCTGCCGGCCGGCTACCGTGGCCCAGCGTTCCTGATCCTCGATAACTTCCGGGCGATCCTCAAGTACAACAACTCGTCGTCCTATGCACTGGCGGTCAGTCTGTTGTCCGAGCGTTTCAATGGCGCAGGCCTGATCAATGGCACCTGGCCGAAAGACGACCTGCCACTGAGCCGTTCCGAACGCATCGAATTGCAGAACCTGCTGAGCGCGCGTAATTACGATGCGGGCACGGCGGACGGGATTATCGGCGCCAATACCCGCAAGGCGATCCGCAGTGCCCAGCAGTCGTTTGGCTGGCCGGCGGACGGGTATCCGACGCATAAGCTGCTTGAGAGCCTGCGCAGCCAATAGAACGATAATCGTATGGCTGATGCCGCCTTCGGGAGCAAGCCCGCTCCCACATTGGTTCTGTCTACGACACGAATCAAATGTGGGAGCGGGCTTGCTCCCGAAGACTGACTCACTGGCAACCAAACCCTAGCGTTTGATCACTACATCCTGTTCCAACATCAATTCCTTCTTCCCGGCATCCAAGCGAACCAGCGCTCCCATCGGCAGCGTCAGGTTCGGATCACAATGCCCGCTGCGCCACCCCGACAGCACCGGAATCCGCAACGGCTCGAAGGTCTGCTTGAGCAAGCGATTCAACGCCTCGACATCGACCCCGGCGACATCCCCCACCAGCACACCGCGCAATCTGGCCAGCTTGCCAGCCAGGCGCATCTGCGTGAGCAAACGGTCGATGCGATACAGCGGCTCGTTGACGTCTTCGATCAGTAGAATCACGCCCTCGACGTCAATCTCATAAGGTGTGCCCAGCGTCGAGGCAATCATCGCCAGATTGCCGCCAAGCAAGCGCCCGTGAGCGATGCCGGGTTCGACCGTGGTCAATGGATAAGCCACCGGATGGCTCAACACACTCCCCGCCTTCAACTGACCGCGCAACATGGCGAAGAATGAGGTGACGGTGGGCGGCTCCTTGTCGCCCAGCAGATCGGCATTGAGCAGCGGGCCGTGGAAGGTCACGAACCCGGCGTAGCGACTGATCGCCAGATGCAGCGCGGTAATGTCGCTGTAGCCGACAAACGGCTTGGCGTGACGACTCAGCAAGTCGTAATCGATCCGGTCCAGCAGACGCGGCGTACCGTAGCCGCCGCGCAGGCAGATGATCGCGTCGACTTCAGGGTCGACGAAAGCGGCGTGCAGGTCGTTGAGGCGTACGTCATCGCTGCCGGCCAGATAGCCGTCCTTCTCGTAGACACCGGGGAACACCTTCAGCGCATAGCCGCGGGCACGCATCCACTGCACAGCCTTGTCAGTGTCCAGTGCACCGGGGCCGGCGGGAGCAATCACGCCGATCTGCCCTTCGGACGGCAGCGCCGGCACGGGCTTATGCGGAAAAAGGGTGTGAGTCGGTCGAACGGTCATCCATGGGTCTCCCTGTGAATTCATGAACACACAGTAGTCAGGTACAGAGACAAACAAAAGAGTGCTCGGCAGGCCCAAACAAAAATACCCGCCGAGGCGGGTATTTTTGGAGGCTATCTGCGCCGGATCAGGAACCGAGCAGCTCGGCCTTGACCAGTTTCGCCTGCTCGTCAGCGTGATACGAAGAACGTACCAGCGGGCCGGAAGCAACGTTCTTGAAGCCCATCTTGTAACCTTCCTCGGCGAACCAGGCGAAGGTGTCCGGGTGCACGAAACGCTGCACCGGCAAGTGGCTGCGCGACGGTTGCAGATACTGGCCGAGGGTCAGCATGTCGATGTCGTGTTCGCGCATGCGCTTCATGACTTCGATGACTTCGTCGTCGGTTTCGCCCAGACCGAGCATCAAGCCGGATTTGGTCGGAATGTGCGGCATCATCTGCTTGAAACGTTGCAGCAGGGTCAGCGACCACTGGTAGTCCGAACCCGGACGCGCAGCCTTGTACAGGCGCGGCACGGTTTCCAGGTTGTGGTTGAACACATCCGGCGGCTCGGCGGCGGTGATTTCCAGGGCGATGTCCATGCGGCCACGGTAGTCCGGGACCAGGGTTTCCAGCTGCACGTTCGGCGACAGCTTGCGGATTTCGCGAATGCAGTCGGCAAAGTGCTGTGCACCGCCGTCACGCAGATCGTCGCGGTCAACCGAGGTGATCACCACGTACTTGAGCTTCAGGTCGGCAATGGCGATCGCCAGGCTTTCCGGCTCGTTGACGTCCAGTGGCTTCGGACGGCCGTGGCCAACGTCGCAGAACGGGCAGCGACGGGTGCAGATGTCGCCCATGATCATGAAGGTCGCGGTGCCGCCGGAGAAGCACTCGCCGAGGTTCGGGCAGGACGCTTCTTCGCAGACGCTGTGCAGCTTGTGCTTGCGCAGCAGGCTCTTGATCCGGTCGACTTCCGGCGAAACCGGGATACGTACACGAATCCAGTCAGGTTTCTTCGGCAGTTCGGTGGTCGGAATGATCTTGACCGGAATGCGTGCAACCTTCTCGGCGCCGCGCAGCTTGACGCCGGCTTCAACCTTGGGACGCGGGGCCGGGCGCTCGGTCACGTCGAGCGTCGGGATCATGGTTTGCACTGCATCAGTAGTCATATCAGTCGATTCCGCCCGTCAGGGTCGTCTGCTCAGCATAGTCGAGGTGTTTGACGAGCTGCGCGCGCAGCCGGGCACTTACCTCGGCAAATTCAATCGATCCTGCGTGATCGCTCAGCTGGGTCATCGCCAGCCCGGCATAGCCGCAGGGATTAATCCGTCGAAACGGCTCCAGGTTCATATCCACGTTCAGGGCCAGGCCATGAAAGGAGCAACCGTGGCGAATCCGCAAACCCAGAGAAGCGATTTTCGCTCCGTCGACGTAGACGCCGGGAGCATCTGGCTTGGCTACAGCGGTCACGCCGTAGCTGGCCAGCAGTTCGATCAGGCAGTGTTCCATGCGACTGACCAGATCACGTACGCCAAAACCCAGCTTGCGTACGTCCAGCAACAGGTAAGCCACCAGCTGGCCGGGGCCATGATAGGTCACCTGTCCGCCGCGATCGACCTGTACCACCGGGATATCGCCCGGCAGCAGCAGGTGTTCGGCCTTGCCGGCCTGGCCCTGGGTGAACACCGGAGGGTGCTCGACCAGCCAGATTTCGTCGGCGGCATCGCTGCCGCGTTCGTTGGTGAAGCGTTGCATGGCATGCCAGACCGGCTCGTAAGCCATCTGGCCAAGTTCGCGAAAGCCCAGCGTGCCCGGCATCACAACACCATGTGTACGAAACCGGTCGCCCGCAGTTCGCTGTTGATGTTGTACAGCTGATCCTGATCGGTCGCGACGATGTGCAACTGGATGGTGGTGTACTTGCCGTTGCTGCTCGAGCGTTCGTCGACACGCTCATCGTTGATGGTCGCGAATTTCTTCACGATCTCGATGATCTTGTCTTTGTGCCCGACGCCCGTATCGCTGATTACCTTAACCGGATAATCAACCTGGGGGAATTCGATCTTTGGCGCCTTTACTTCGGTATCGGTCATGGCGTAACGGCCTCGTAAGCGTAAGCCGTGGTAACGCACATGGCCCCGATCCGGATGGGAACGGGGCCATGCAGGTCAACACTCAATCAGTTGAACAAGCCGTAGAAGAATAGGCGGATGCTATCCCACATGCGACGGAAGATACCACCCTCCTCGACAGCGTCCAGGGCGATCAGGTCGGCGCTGTGCACCACCTTGTCGTCCAGTTTCACTTCGACTTTACCGATCACGTCGCCCTTGGCGATTGGCGCGGTCAGTTGCGGGTTCATGGTCATGCTGGCAGCGAGCTTTTTCAGCTGGCCTTTTGGCAGGGTCATGGTCAGGTCTTCAGCCAGGCCGGCCTTGACTTGACTGGTGGTGCCTTTCCACACCGGGGCCTGGGCCAGTTCGGTGCCCTTCTGGTAGAAGGTCTGGGTTTCGAAGAAACGGAAACCGTAGGTCAGCAGCTTCTGGGTTTCAGCAGCACGGGCCACTTCGCTGTTGGTGCCGAACACCACGGCGATCAGACGCTGGCCATCACGTACAGCCGAGGACACCATGCAGTAGCCGGCTTCGTCGGTGTGACCGGTTTTCAGACCGTCAACGGTCTTGTCGCGCCACAGCAACAGGTTGCGGTTAGGCTGCTTGATGCCGTTCCAGAAGAACTCTTTCTGCGAGTAGATCGCGTAGTGAGCCGGGTCTTCGTGGATGATCGCGCGCGCCAGGATCGCCATGTCGTGAGCCGACGAGTAGTGCTCAGGGTTCGGCAGACCGGTCGGGTTCATGAAGTGGGAGTTGGTCATGCCCAGATCGGCGACCGTCTTGTTCATCAGGTCGGCGAACGCGTCTTCGCTGCCGGCGATGTGCTCGGACAGCGCCACGCTGGCGTCGTTGCCGGACTGGATGATGATGCCGTGCAGCAGGTCGCTGACGGTCACTTGCGAGCCGACTTTGATGAACATCCGCGAACCGCCGGTACGCCAGGCGTTTTCGCTGACGGTCACCGGGTCGTTTTCACCGATCTGGCCACGACGGATTTCCAGCGTAGCGATGTACGCGGTCATCAGTTTGGTCAGGCTGGCTGGCGGCAGACGCTGGTCACCGTTGTTCTCCACCAGCACGTTGCCGCTGCTGGCGTCCATGAGCACGTAGGCTTTTGCAGCCAGTTGAGGTGGCGACGGCATCATCTCGGCCGCGAAGGCGGCTGGCGAGAGGAGCAGCGGGACTAGCAGACACAGGCGTTTGGCAAAGGTGGTGATGTTCATCCGTCTCTCGAAATCGCTAATGGAAACTTGCCCGAGGGCAAAACTATTCAGACAGCCTTCTAACGGGCCATCGCGTGTTCAGTTGCTCACTCCAGTCACCCTTGCCGGGCTTTTGTTCTTCGACGAGCCAACAACCTGGTTCACCCCCCAAAACCGCAAGTGAACCGTCAATCAAGTGCTACGTTTCTTACTCTGTGACCACACTCGGCGAACCGAGGTTGGCCAGGCGCACGCTGTTCTGCACCTGGGCGATTTCACCCGGCGAACCGATCGGCCCCAGGCGTACCCGGTGCAGGGTCTGCTGATTGCGCACGATCGAGCTGATGAACACCGGAGCGCTCACCATACCGCTGAGCTTCGACCTCAGGAGTTCTGCAGCGTCCGGGTTGGCGAACGCGCCCACCTGCAGATACTGGCCAGACGCTGGTGCAGAAGCGTTTTTTTTTGCGCTGATCTGTACAGGTACAGTGTCAGAGGCATGTTGCTGCGGCGGCGGGGTCCACTGCTCGATGGTACCGGCCGACGCCGTGATCACCGGGGCGCTATTCTGCGCGACTTGCGGCTCGTTGAGCATCAAAGGCGCCGGACGGCCCTTCGCGGCCCACCATTGCTGCGGATCGATGCCCTCGACCTTGACCCGCGCGGTGCCGATTTCGGCGTAACCGAGTTTCTTCGCGGCCGCGTAGGACAAGTCGATGATCCGGTCCGAATAGAACGGCCCGCGATCGTTGACCCGCAGGATCACGCTCTTGTTGTTGTCCAGGTTGGTCACCCGAACGTAACTTGGCAGTGGCAGAGTCTTGTGGGCAGCACTCATGCCGTACAGGTCATACACTTCGCCGTTGGCGGTGTTCTGCCCGTGAAACTTGGTGCCGTACCAGGACGCCGTGCCCGAGGCGACGTAGGTCTTGGATTCCTGCAACGGGAAATAGGTCTTGCCCAGCACGGTGTACGGGTTGGCCTTGTACGGGCCGGTGTGCAGGGTCGGCGTGGCATCCGGGATCCGCGAAACGTCGACATCCCACCAAGGCGCGCCGTCTTTGTGGGCGCGGTTGATGTCCAGCCCCGGCTGCGCACGCACGGCGGTGGACGAGGTCTTCTGGGTCGGCGCGCGGCTGGTCGAACAACTGACGACCAGTACCGCCAACGCAGCGAAAGCCACCAGCTTCAGGGGTTTATTGATAGGCAATGCCCGCATTACTTGACGCCCCGTGCTTTTACCAGCTCTTCAGACAGTTGATATACGGCCATGGCGTACATCACGCTGCGGTTATAACGCGTGATCGCGTAGAAATTCTTCAGGCCCATCCAGTATTCAGGGCCGTTATCGCCTTCGAGGCGAAATGCAGTAACCGGCATATCATCGCGCAGCGCATCATGACTTGACCAGCCCAGCGCCCGCAACTCTCCAACCGTCTTCGTCGGCTCGATGCCGGTGGTCAGGCCTTCATCGACCTGCTCGCCGCGCACATCGGCGCGGCTGACCACCGGTTCCCCGGCGACCCAGCCATGCCGTTTGAAGTAACTGGCAACGCTGCCGATCGCATCGTCCGGATTGGTCCAGATATTGATGTGACCGTCACCGTCGAAATCCACCGCATAGGCGCGAAAGCTGCTCGGCATGAATTGCGGCAGGCCCATCGCCCCGGCGTACGAGCCTTTGAGGGTCAATGGATCAACTTGTTCTTCACGGGCCAGCAGCAGGAACTCACGCAATTCCTTGCGGAAAAATTCGGCACGGGGAGGATAGTCGAAACCGAGCGTGGACAACGCATCAATCACCCGGTAATTGCCGGTATTACGTCCGAAAAAGGTCTCGACGCCGATGATCGACACGATGACTTGTGCCGGCACGCCGTATTCCTGCTCGGCACGGGCCAGTACGGCCTCGTGCTGGCGCCAGAAGTCCACGCCACGGGCGATGCGCGCGTCGGTGATGAACATCGGGCGATATTCTTTCCACTGTTTGACCCGCTCGGCGGGCTTGGAAATCGCGTCGAGAATCGCCTGTTTGCGCTGGGCCTCGCGAAACACCGCCATCAGTTGCTCACCGGCAAAACCGTAGTCGCGGGTCATTTCACCGACGAATTCGGCCACCTGCGGCGAGCCTTCGTAATCGCCGGCCAGCGCTTCCTGCGCGCTGCCAAGGATGCCGACCAGGCCGACCCACGGCGCGTAACGAGTCGCCCAGCTGCGCATGACTTGCATTGAACTCTTCACCTTATTCAAACCTGTGCGATCCACTTGCGATGCGTATGAATCGACATCAAAACCCCAAACGCTGACAGCAGTGTCACCAGCGAAGTTCCTCCGTAGCTAATGAACGGCAACGGCACCCCCACCACCGGCAACAGGCCACTGACCATACCGATGTTGACGAAAACATAAACAAAAAACGTCATGGTCAACGCGCCGGCGAGCAGTTTGCCGAACAGCGTCTGCGCCTGGGCGGTAATCACCAGCCCGCGACCGATCAACAGCAGATAGATCAGCAGCAGCGCGCAGATGCCCACCAGACCGAACTCTTCGCCGAGGACGGCGATGATGAAGTCGGTGTGGCTTTCCGGCAAAAAGTCCAGGTGCGACTGGGTACCCAGCAGCCAGCCCTTGCCGAACACACCGCCGGAACCGATCGCGGCTTTCGACTGGATGATGTTCCAGCCGGTGCCGAGCGGATCGCTTTCCGGGTCGAGGAAGGTCAGGATCCGCTGCTTCTGGTAGTCGTGCATGATGAAGAACCACATGGCGATCGCCACCGGTACGGCGGCGGCCAGCACGCTGAGGATCCAGCGCCAGCGCAGCCCGCCCATGAACAGCACGAACGCGCCGCCGGCCAGAATCAGCAGTGACGTACCGAGGTCGGGCTGGCGCACGATCAGAATGAACGGCACACCGATCAGCAACAGGCTGATGCCCACATGCTTGAGCTGCGGCGGCAGTGTGCGCTTGGACAGATACCAGGCAATCGTCGCCGGCATCAGAATCTTCATGAACTCCGAGGGCTGGAAGCGGATCACCCCGGGGATGTTGATCCAGCGCGTCGCACCCATGGCGTTGTGGCCCATGATATCCACCACCATCAGCAGCACCACGCCGACCACGTAACCGAGCGGCACCCAACGCGCCATGAAACGCGGTTCGAACTGAGCGATGACGATCATCGACACCAGGCCGATGCCGAACGAAGTGGCTTGTTTGCCCAGCAGATCCCAGCTCTTGCCGCTGGCCGAATACAGCACGAACAGACTGCCTGCGGCGAGGATCAGCAGCAGGATCAACAGCGGGCCATCGATATGCAGACGTTGCAGCAGCGTCGCGCGGCGACGCATCACATCCTCGCTGGAGAGCATGCGATCAAAATTATTCATCACGGGCCGTAGCCTCCGCACTGATAGGACCGGCGTATTCGGCCTTCAACCGACCATCCTGGTCCAGAAGCCAGGCATCCATGACCTGACGCACCACTGGCGCGGCGACGCCCGAGCCGGACTCACCGTTCTCGACCATCACCGAGACCACGATTTTCGGGTTGTCGGCCGGGGCGAAACCGACGAACAAGGCGTGGTCGCGGTGGCGCTCCTGAACCTTGGAGCGGTCGTATTTCTCACCTTGCTTGATCGCGACCACCTGAGCGGTACCGGACTTGCCGGCGATGCGGTATTGCGCACCGATCGCCGCCTTGCGCGCCGTACCCCGGGCGCCGTGCATAACCTGCTGCATGCCATGGTTGACCTTGGTCCAGTCCGACGGATCGCGCAGGACAATATCCGGCATCGGGTTTTCGTCTACCGGTTTGGCGCCTTCGATGGTCTTGGCCAGGTGCGGCCGGTTCCAGATGCCTTTGTTGGCCACCAGCGCCGTAGCCTGCGCCAGTTGCAGCGGGGTGGACTGCATGTAGCCCTGGCCGATCCCCAGAATCAGGGTTTCGCCCGGGAACCACGCCTGTTTGCGCGTCGCGCGTTTCCACTCGCGCGACGGCATCAGGCCGGGGGATTCTTCGAACATGTCCAGCGAGACCTTCTGGCCGATGCCGAACTTGTTCAGGTAGGCCGACAACCGATCGATGCCCAGCTTGTGCGCCAGGTCGTAGAAGTAGGTGTCGTTGGAACGCATGATCGCCGTGTCGAGATCGACGAAACCGTCACCGGTGCGATTCCAGTTGCGGTACTTGTGATCGTAGTTGGGCAGCATGTAATAACCGGGGTCAAACACCCGGCTCGACGCTGTCACCACACCGGCATCGAGACCGGCAATCGCCACCGCTGGCTTGATCGTCGAACCCGGCGGGTACAGACCGCGCAGCACCCGGTTGAACAGCGGCCGGTCGATGGAATCACGCAGCTCGGCGTAAGCCTTGAAGCTGATGCCGGTGACGAACAGGTTCGGGTCGAAACTCGGCTGACTGACCATCGCCAGCACTTCGCCGGTGTTCGGATCGAGCGCAACCACCGCGCCGCGACGCCCGCCCAGCGCGGCCTCGGCCGCTTCCTGCAGTTTGATGTCCAGGCTCAGGACGATGTCCTTGCCGGGAATCGGATCGGTACGCTTGAGCACGCGCAATACGCGGCCTCGGGCGTTGGTCTCGACTTCCTCGTAACCCACCTGCCCGTGCAATTCCGGCTCGTAAAAACGCTCGATGCCGGTCTTGCCGATGTGGTGAGTGCCGCTGTAATTGACCGGGTCGAGGGTCTTCAGCTCTTTCTCGTTGATCCGCCCCATGTAACCCACCGAGTGCGCAAAGTGCGCGCCCTGCGGGTAGTGGCGCACCAGCTGCGCAACCACTTCCACCCCTGGCAGGCGGAACTGGTTCACCGCGATCCTGGCGATCTGCTCTTCGGTCAGCTCGAACAGGATCGGCACCGGCTCGAACGGCCGGCGCCCCTGACGCATGCGCTTCTCGAAGATCACCCGGTCCTCGGGCGTCAGCTGCAGCACTTCGACGATCACATCGAGCACTTGCTGCCAGTCGCCGGAACGCTCGCGGGTCATGCTCAGGCTGAAGCTCGGGCGGTTGTCCGCCACCACCACGCCGTTGCGGTCGAAGATCAAGCCGCGGGTCGGCGGAATCGGCTGCACGTGGACGCGATTGTTTTCCGAGAGCGTCGAGTGGTACTCGTACTGGATCACCTGCAAGTAGTACAGCCGCGCAATCAATACGCAGATCAACAGCATGACCGCAATGGCCCCGAACACGACGCGGCTACGCACCAGGCGGGCGTCCTTTTCGTGGTCCTTGATGCGGATCGGCTGAGACATGAGGGCAGGACTACTTGTGGTAAGGGTGACCGGACAGCACGGTCCAGGCACGGTACAACTGTTCGCCGATCAGGATCCGCACCAGCGGATGCGGCAAGGTCAACGGCGACAACGACCAGCGCTGATCGGCGCGGGCGCAGACTTCCGGCGCCAGCCCTTCGGGGCCGCCGACCATGAAATTGACCGTGCGCGAATCCAGCCGCCAACGGTCGAGTTCGACCGCCAACTGCTCGGTACTCCAGGGCTTGCCGTGGACTTCCAGCGTGACGATCCGCTCGTTCGGCCCGACCTTGGCCAGCATGGCTTCGCCTTCCTGACGGATGAAACGGGCCACGTCGGCGTTCTTGCCACGGGTATTGAGCGGAATTTCCACCAGTTCCAGCGCCAGCTCGGACGGAAGACGCTTGGCATATTCATGCCAGCCTTCTTCCACCCACTTGGGCATGCGTGAACCGACGGCGATCAGTCGCAGTCGCACAGCGATCCCTTACAGCTGGTCTTTGTTGAGCTTGGTGAAATGCTCGTGGGTGTTTTCCGGACTGTGGTGCCTGGCGTCTGCCGCACGGCTTTGCTCGGCACCGGCCCACAGGCGTTCCAGGTCGTAGAACTGACGCGCCGAGGCAGTCATCATGTGCACGATCACCAGGTCGAGGTCGAGCAGCACCCAGTCGCTGTCGCCCTTGCCTTCTTCGCCCAGCGGCTTGGCGCCCTGCTTTTTCACTTCTTCACGGACCTTGTCCAGCATCGCGTTGATCTGGCGATTGGACGTACCGGTAGCGATGATCATGTAGTCGGTGATGCTCTGCTTGTCGCGAACATCGATGATCTGGATGTCTTGTGCCTTGACGTCTTCCAGGGCGGCCACGGCAACCTTGACCAGTTCGTCGCCTTTCAGCGGCTCGTTGGTGTTGGCCACTTCCGGCAGCGGCGCGCTCTTGAACGTGCCTTTACGCTTAACTTTGCTTACATCTTTGTCAGTCATATAAAACTCGTTTTGCTCATGTATTCGGCGGCTTGGCGATACGTGGATTCGTATCAGTGAAGCACGCCTTGTTCAGTTCGACGCACGGTACAGACCGTGCGCATCGATGTAGGCCAGGACCGCGTCGGGCACCAGGAAACGTACCGACTTACCGCTGGCCAGCAGTTGACGGATCTGGGTGGCGGAAACCGCGAGCGGTGTCTGCCAGACGAATGCAATCTGTCCGCTCGGCCCTTTCAGGGCCAGCGGGTCGCTCACCGAACGCGCTGCCAGCAGGTTGCGCAAGGCATCCGGCGGTTCGCTGTCGGCGTCCGGGCGCTGTAGCACCAGGATGTGGCAATGCTGGAGCAACTCTTCCCAGCGGTGCCAAGTGGGCAGGCCGCAAAATGCGTCCCAGCCCAAAAGCAGAAAAACCTGGGTCTCGGCGGCCATTTCGGCACGCATCAACTCCAGGGTATCGATGGTCCAGGACGGCTTGTCCCGCTGCAATTCGCGGGCGTCCACCACCAGCGGCGGCACTCCGGCCACCGCGCACTCAACCATTGCCAACCGATCCTGCGCCGACACCTGCGGCGTATCGCGATGCGGCGGCCGGGCGCTGGGCATCATGCGCAGCTCGTCGAGCGCCAGCGCTTCGGCGACTTCCAGCGCACCGCGCAAATGGCCGATATGCACCGGATCGAACGTGCCGCCCAGTACGCCGATGCGCCGGGGTCGGAGTTCGCTGTCAGGCAGCGGCGCTGTCAGGTCGAGGTCGGTCAAGTCAGACCGTCGCCTGGCCGCGCAACTGGCCATCACCGACCACGATGTACTTCTCGCAGGTCAGCCCTTCGAGGCCCACCGGGCCGCGGGCGTGCAGCTTATCAGTAGAAATGCCGATCTCGGCACCCAATCCGTATTCGAATCCATCGGCGAAGCAGGTCGGGGTGTTGATCATCACCGACGCCGAGTCGACTTCCGCGACGAAACGCCGGGTGTCCGCAAGGTTTTCGCTGACGAT
This sequence comes from Pseudomonas sp. MWU16-30322, assembly GCF_020515535.1. NCBI lineage: Bacteria > Pseudomonadati > Pseudomonadota > Gammaproteobacteria > Pseudomonadales > Pseudomonadaceae > Pseudomonas > Pseudomonas sp. MWU16-30322. Next base: position 154,220 of record NZ_JAIWYL010000009.1, on the reverse strand, counting down.
CGAGTCGGTGTGATGCGAGCCGTAATGGTTGATGTGTTCAATGGCCTGGTCCAGTCCGTCGACCACGCGGATCGACAGGATCGGCGCCAGATACTCGGTGCTCCAGTCGTCTTCGCTGGCCGGCACCGCGTCGATGATCGCCCGGGTGCGTTCGCAGCCACGCAGCTCGACGCCTTTTTCGCGGAACTGGGCTGCCATCGACGGCAGGAAATCCTTCGCAACACTTTGATCGACGAGCAAGGTCTCCATCGCGCCACAGATGCCATAACGGTAAGTCTTGGCATTGAAGGCGATGCGCTGGGCTTTCGCCAGATCCGCGTGCTCGCTGACATACACGTGGCAGATGCCGTCCAGATGCTTGATCACCGGCACGCGCGCATCGCGGCTGATGCGTTCGATCAGGCCACGACCACCGCGTGGCACGATCACGTCGACGTACTCGGGCATGGTGATCATCGCGCCGACGGCGGCGCGATCCGTGGTTTCGACCACTTGCACCACGGCTGCCGGCAACTCGGCCTCGGCCAGACCGCGCTGAATGCACGCGGCAATCGCCCGGTTGGAATGAATCGCCTCGGAACCACCGCGCAGGATGGTCGCGTTGCCGGACTTCAGGCACAGGCTGGCGGCATCGATGGTCACGTTGGGTCGGGATTCGTAGATGATCCCGATCACGCCCAGCGGCACGCGCATCTTGCCAACCTGAATGCCGGACGGACGAAAGCTCATGTCGCGGATCGCACCAACCGGGTCCGGCAGTGCCGCGACCTGACGCAGGCCGACGATCATCCCGTCGATGCGTGCCGGGGTCAGTTCCAGACGTTCCAGCAAGGCCGGCTCCAGACCATTGGCGCGACCGGCGGCCAGATCCCGCTCATTGGCTGCTGCCAGCTCGGCGCGCGCGGCGTCCAAGGCATTGGCAGCAGCCTGCAGGGCGCGGTTTTTCTGCGCGGTGCTGGCACGGCCGATGACCCGGGAAGCTTCGCGGGCGGCGCGACCCAATCGGGTCATGTAGTCAAGAACGGACTCAGTCATGGTCTGCTGGGGTCTTGGCAAAGAGGAAAGCGGCAGATTATAGCTGTCGCGTCCCGGGACTAACAGCGGTGACAGGCGGATGGTCGAAATGGACTGCAATTTGCCGACGTTCAGCCGTAATTAAGCCTCGGATTGCTATCATCACGACCTCTTCCGCCTGGATAAACCTCGTTTGCCATGTCCAACCTGACCGTTCGCGCCACCGCCGAGCGCCTGCCACTGGGCCTTCCGGACGCTTTTTTCGACCGTGACGCTCAAGTGCTGGCCCGCGATCTGCTCGGCAAAGTCATCCGCCACCGGGTCGGCGATCTGTGGCTCAGCGCCCGGATCATCGAAACCGAAGCCTATTACTGCGCGGAAAAAGGCAGTCATGCGTCGCTCGGTTATACGGAAAAGCGTAAGGCTTTGTTTCTGGACGGTGGGCACATCTATATGTACTACGCCCGGGGCGGCGATTCGCTGAACTTCAGCGCCAAGGGGCCAGGCAACGCGGTGCTGATCAAGTCCGCCTACCCTTGGGTCGATGAAATCAGCGGGCAGGCGAGTCTGGCGCAGATGCTGCTGAACAACCCTGACACTCAGGGTCGGCCGCGCCCTTCACAAAAGCTTTGCGCCGGACAGACGCTGCTGTGCAAAGCGCTGGGCCTGAAAGTACCGATGTGGGACGCCAAGCGTTTCGATCATGAACGGATACTGGTGGAAGACACCGGGCCTGCGCCGACCCAGATTATCCAGACCACCCGCCTGGGCATCCCCCATGGCCGCGACGAACACCTGATGTACCGCTTCGTCGACGCCACGTACGCCCAGTGGTGCACACGGAACCCGCTGCGCCGGGGCCAGGTCGAAGGTCGCGATTATTTTTTGCTGTCCTGAAGTGACGGATTTGAAATAGATGAAATCCCCCTGTGGGAGCGGGCTTGCTCGCGAAGGGGCCGTGTCAGGAGCGGATAAGTTGAATGACACAGCGCATTCGCGAGCAAGCCCGCTCCCACAGGGGAACTGAGTGCTGTTGAAAGTAGCCTGCACCCTTTGGGGCCAATTGAAGATTTGATGGAGTTGCTTGTATGGGCCCATGGCTCGATAGCGTGACCGGGTGGCTCGCCGCCAATCCGCAGTGGCTGGCCGCTGCGGTGTTTATCGTCGCATTCGTGGAGTGTCTGGCGATTGCCGGAATTATCGTGCCCGGCACTGTGCTGTTGTTTGCCGTGGCCGTACTGGCCGGCAGCGGCGCACTGTCGCTGAGTGAAACCTTGCTGCTGGGCTTTCTCGGCGGGATTCTGGGCGATGCGGTGTCGTATTACCTGGGCCGTCATTTCCACCAGAACATCCGCCGTTTGCCCGGCCTGCGCCATCACCCGGAATGGATGGCCGGGGCCGAAACCTACTTCCAGCGTTACGGCATTGCCAGCCTGCTGGTCGGCCGTTTCATTGGCCCGCTGCGGCCAATGCTGCCGATGGTCGCCGGCATGTGCGACATGCCCTTCCCACGCTTCGCCGCCGTCAGCCTGCTGGCCGCTGCCGGCTGGAGCGTCGCCTACCTGCTGCCGGGTTGGGCCACCGGCGCGGCAATCCGCCTGCCATTACCGGAAGGTTTCTGGCTGCAAGCCGGGATCGTCGCCGGCAGTATCGCGGTGATGGTCGGCCTGAGCGTCAATAGCAGCCTGCGTCAGCATCGCCGCGCCACGCTGTGGGTCAGCAGCATGAGTCTGTTGATTCTGCTCGGCCTGTTCGTCGGCTATCCGTATCTGAGTGCGCTCGATCAGGGTGTGATGACGCTGGTGCAGGAGCACCGTCAACCCGTGCTGGATGAAATTGCGGTCACCTTCACGCTGATCGGTGAGTTCCGCAACATGTTCGTGTTCAGTGCATTGCTGACCGGCCTGCTGTTGCTGTGCAAGCAATGGCGACAGGCTATTTTCGTCGGCGGCACACTGCTGTTCACGGCGCTGGCAAACACCGCGACCAAACAATTCTTCGCTCGTGTTCGACCGGAAGTTCTGACCGAACCGCTGACCAGTTTCAGCATGCCCAGCGGCCATGCGTCAGGGTCGTTTGCGTTGTTCCTGACCCTCGCCGTCCTGGCCGGACGCGGACAACCGCCGCGCATGCGCCTGACGTGGCTGCTGCTCGGCTGTATTCCGGCCATGGCGATTGCGCTGTCACGGGTGTATCTGGGCGCGCACTGGCCGACCGATATTCTGGCTGGGGCGATGCTGGCAGCGTGCGTCTGCGCTGCGGCCTTGTGGCTGAGCCAGCGCAACACGCCGCTCGAACCCATGCCGCAGAAAGTCTGGTGGCTGGTGCTGCCGGCACTGGTCGCGCTGTTCGGCTTCTTCGTTCTGCGGCATTTGCCGCATACGATGCTGCGCTACGCCTACTGACGCTCAGGCGAACAACTCGCCCTGCAGTTCATCAAGCAGCGCCTGGATCGCATCCAGCCGCTGCTGCGGATCGTCGAGTTGCAGCAGGTCGATCTTGTCCTCTTCGGCGAACGGCAGCAGATACGCCAGTTGATTGGCCAGTGACTGCTGGCCCAACGCCTCAGTGCCCATGTTCAAAGCCTCGACCATCGGGTGTTCGGCCAAGGCCTTGAGCAGCGCCACCAGATCGGCGTCTTCGTCCTGCAGCGGTTGCTCCGGCTCATCGTCCAGCCACTCGACGTCGGCGAGTATCAACTGATCACGCTGCACTTCAGTGTGCAGCACCTGAAAACGCCGCCCACCCTGCACGCGAATCCCCAGCAGACCATTGTCCTGTTGCTGGAAATCGGTGATCCGCGCCTCGCAGCCGACCAGGGCAAAGCCTTCTGGCGCAACACCGACCTCGTGGCCGTCAAGGATGCACACCACGCCGAAACCGCCGCCCTGTTTCATACAGCGGCCGATCATGTCCAGGTAGCGCGCCTCGAAGATCTGCAAGTCGAGGTTGCAGCCGGGAAACAGCACTGTGTTGAGCGGAAAAAGCGGCAGACTCATAGACATTTCCTTAGACCACCATCGACACCGCCAACGGCAGGAACACCGCCGTGGCCACGCCCATCAGACTCATCGCCAGCGCCGCGAAGGCGCCGCACTCATCACTTTCCTGCAACGCCACCGAGGTGCCGACCGCGTGTGCAGTCATGCCCAGCGCCATGCCGCGCGCCTCGGGGCTGTGGACACCGAGCCGGGTCAGCATGGCCGGGCCGAAGATCGCCCCGATCACCCCGGTGATCAGCACGAACACCGCAGCCAGCGCCGCGACGCCACCGATCTGCTCGGCCACCAGCATCGCAATCGGTGAGGTCACCGACTTCGGCGCCATGGTCATCAGGATCATATGATCGGCACCGAACCACCATCCCAGCAAAACCCCCATGCCGGTGGCAACCACCCCGCCTATCACCAGCGTAGTAAAAATCGGCCAGAACAATTGGCGGATGCGTTTGAGGTTCAGATACAGCGGCACCGCCAGTGCCACCGTGGCCGGGCCCAGCAGAATGCTGAGGATCTCGGTGCTTTTGCGGTACTCGGCGTAAGTCAGGCCACAGCCGACCAGCACGCCGATCACCAACAGCATGGAGACCAGCACCGGTTGCAGAAAGATCCAGCGGGTTTTCTCGAACGCCGCCAGCACCAGTTGATAGGCACCGAGGGTGATGCCGATGCCGAACAGCGGATGATGGATGACCGAAGCCCAGGCCCCTTGCCAATCGAAGAGCATCACGACTCCTCCGAGTGTGGCGCATGGCGCTTGACCAGCCGTTGCATCAGCACCCCGGCGAACGCCATCGACAGAATCAGCGACAGCACCAGCGCACCGACAATCGCCCAGAAGTCGGCGGCAATCGCCGAGGCATACACCATCACGCCCACCGCCGGTGGCACCAGCAGCAACGGCAGATAGCGCAGCAGGCTGCCGGCAGCAAGGTTCAGCGGTTCAGCGACTTCGCCGCGAATGATCAGGAACACCAGCAACAGCAGCAGGCCGATGATCGGCCCCGGCAGCACCGGCAGCAGCAAGTGGTTGAGCGCGGTGCCGAGCAATTGGAACAGCACCAGCATGGTCAGGCCACGTAACAACATCCGACATCCCCTGTGAAAAAGCGCCCCGCATTATAAGCACGCCGGCGCTATGCATCGGCATTCGCCAAAAGCATGGTCGGTTGACCGGAGCAAATCGCCATGTTGATCTACAGTGGTTCGCAGGGCGGTCAAATCCCCCACCTGAAAAACTATAAAACCGATGAACCCAAGGAGAGTCTCAATGCCCTATGTTCCAGTTGCAGAGCTCAAAGATTATGTCGGCAAGGAACTCGGACGTTCCGAATGGCTCACCATCGATCAGGAGCGCATCAACCTGTTCGCCGAAGCCACCGGGGATTATCAGTTCATCCATGTCGATCCGGTCAAAGCCGCGCAAACGCCTTTCGGCAGCACCATTGCTCACGGTTTCCTGTCGCTGTCGCTGATCCCGAAACTGATGGAAGACATCCTCGTGCTGCCGCAAGGCCTGAAGATGGTGGTCAATTACGGCCTGGACAGCGTACGTTTCATCCAGCCGGTGAAGGTCAATTCGAAAGTTCGCCTGAAAGTCGATCTGGCCGAAGTGACCGAGAAAAAACCCGGTCAATGGCTGCTCAAGGCCACCGCGACACTGGAGATAGAAGGCTCGGACAAACCGGCCTACATCGCCGAACCGCTGTCGCTCTGCTTCGTCTAAGTGCCCCGGATGCGAAGCGGCTCACGCTGTTTCGCGTTCCCTCTCTATATATGCGACACATAGCTGCGGCATACTCGGTCGCCTAATTGCCCGGATCCCGCTATGCGCCCACTCGCTTCTCTTGCACCCATTGCCCTGACCCTGATGCTCACCGCTTGCGGCGACGGCGAATCGCTGTTGCCCCCGGATGCACGGCTGCCGGATGGCGGACGCTATCGCGGCGAACTGGTCAACGGTTTACTGCAAGGTCAGGGTCGCGTCGACTACCCCAACGGCAGCTGGTACGCCGGCCAGTTCGACAAGGGTCAGTGGCATGGTCAGGGCGAGTGGCACGGCAGCAATGGCGAGGTCTATCGCGGCCAGTTCCAGCAGGGGCTGTTCGACGGTCAGGGCAGCCTGACCACCAACGCCAGCAGTTACACCGGCGGTTTCAAGCAGGGCCGCCGCGATGGCGAAGGCACGCTGAAAGAAAACGCCATGACCTACCGTGGCGAGTTCAAGGCTGACCAGTATTCCGGCCTCGGCCGTCTGGAAATGGACGACGGCAGCTCCTATCAGGGCCAGTTCGCCCATGGCAAACCCAACGGCGAAGGCCAGCGCGGCGACTCTAGCGGCAATACCTTCAGCGGCCATTTCGTCAACGGCCAGCTCGAAGGCAATGGCACCTTCAACAGTGCCGATGGCGACATCTATGTCGGCGGCTTCAAGAACAGCCAGCTGCACGGCAAGGGCCGCTATGAAAACGCCGACGGCGACGTATGGCTCGGCCAGTTCAAGGAAGGCGCACTGACCGGCAAGGGTGAACTGATCGGTGCCGACGGCAGCCATTACGTCGGCTACTTCAACGACTGGCGCTTCAGCGGACAGGGCCGTTTGAACCTGGCCGACGGCAGTTTCTACATCGGCGAATTCGACAGCGACAGCTACGCGGGACGCGGCACTCTGGTGCTGACCGACGGCACCGTCCTCAGCGGCACCTGGATCAATGGTCAGCGCGTACGTGACGCCGACGGCAAGCTGCTGCCCGACACCCTCGAACTCGGCCTGCTGGCCCAGGGTCGTCTGCTGGACGAGGCGCTGGCCGCCGTGCCCGCCTCAACGCCTGCGGTGGAGTTGTACACCCTGACCCTCGGTGGCGACGGCAAGCAAAGCGTGTTCCTGCGCGAGTCAGATTATGTCGCCAACATGCTCTCCACGCGGTTTGGCGCCTATGGACAAATCCGCCTGGTGAACCATCGCGATCATCTCACCGACCGACCGATGGCCACGCGCGAAAACCTGCGCCGCGCCGCGCAGACCCTGGCCGAGCGCAGCGGCCCGGAAGACCTGGTGTTCATCTACCTGACCAGCCACGGCACCGCCGAACACGAACTGGTGCTCGACCAGCCGCGCATGGAGCTGGCCGACCTGCCCGCCGACGAACTTGCCACGGTGCTGGCCCCGCTGAAAAATCGCGACAAGGTGATCGTGATTTCCTCGTGCTATTCCGGCGGTTTCATCCCCGCGCTGAAAGATGAGCGCACCCTGATCATGACCGCCTCGCGCGCCGACCGCGTGTCGTTCGGTTGCTCGGAAGAAGCCAACTTCACCTACTTCGGCGACGCCTTGTTCGCTCAGGCCCTGAACCAGACGGACGATCTGGAGCAGGCGTTCAAACTGGCCAAGGCCACCGTCGCCGAGCGCGAACTGGCGGACAACTTCGAAGCCTCGGAGCCGCAGATCTGGGCACCGAAAACCGTACTGGCGCACTGGCAACTGCTGCGTAAACAGCAAGCGAGAAAAGCGTTGCAGAGTGCTGCATTGAACGACGGCGCAACAAACAGCAACTAAGCTGAACAGTATCAAGGGAGAAACACTATGTACTTGACGCCTCAGCACGTTTTGCTTGCCGGAGCCACCGGACTGACCGGTGAGCATCTGCTCGACCGTTTGCTCAACGAGCCGACGATCACCCGCGTGCTCGCGCCGTCCCGCCGGCCGCTGGCGGAACATCCGCACCTGGAAAACCCGGTGGGCGACCCCCAGACCTTTCTGCCGCAACTGAGCGGACGCGTCGATATCGCCTATTGCTGCCTCGGCACCACGATCAAACAGGCCGGTTCCGAAGCCGCGTTCCGCGCGGTGGATCTGGACATGGTCGTGGCCTTCGCCAAACGCGCACGGGAGATGGGTGCGCGGCACTTGATCGTGATCAGTGCGCTGGGCGCCGATCCGAAATCGTCGATTTTCTACAACCGGGTCAAAGGCGAGATGGAGCAGGCATTGCGCGCTCAGGACTGGCCGCAACTGACCATCTGCCGGCCATCGCTATTGCTGGGAGATCGCAGCGAACCGCGCCTGGGCGAACAGCTTGCGGCGCCGTTTTCCAAGCTGATTCCCGGCAAGTACCGCGGCATCGAAGCTTGCCAACTGGCCCGGGCGATGTGGCGTCTGGCGCTGGAAGAACAGGACGGGGTGCGGATAGTCGAGTCGGATGAGTTGCGCAAGCTCGGCAAATAACAGCGGGACTTTGTGGCGAGGGAGCTTGCTCCCGCTCGACTGCGTAGCAGTCGCCAACCCTGAAAGATGCGGTGTATCTGAAGGATTTAGTCGCGGGGTTTTGGGGCCGCTTCGCAGCCCAGCGGGAGCAAGCTCCCTCGCCACAGGAGTGCGCAGCGCTCCCCTACAACCCGCCAGTCGCCTGAAATCCCACGCCAATCACGGTCAGCAAAGACAACGGCAACAACAGCGTATCGAGCAACGCACTGGCCGGCAGATCCACCCCCGGATAGCTCGGCGCCTCAGCCCCGAACCGGTCCATCGCACAACACCCGCCATTCATCGCATACAAATCCAGGCGCGTCCCGGAATACACCACCGGCGCCCCCGGCTTGGCGGCATCCAGCGTGCGCGCGGTGGCGCAGCCGGCCAGTTGCAGGGCCAGCATCATTGCCAGCAGCTTATTCATCGCTGCTCAGATGATGTTCGCCCCAGCGCGGCAGCATGTCCTGTGGAATACCCAGCAGATTGAGAATCCGCGCAACGACGAAATCGATCAGGTCGTCGATGGTCTGCGGCTGGTGATAGAAACCCGGCGAGGCCGGCAGGATGGTCACGCCCATGTTCGACAGCTTGAGCATGTGCTCCAGATGAATGCTCGAATACGGCGCTTCGCGTGGCACCAGAATCAACTGGCGACGTTCCTTCAAGGTGACGTCCGCCGCGCGCTCGATCAGGTTGTTGCACGCGCCCGTCGCAATCGCCGACAAGGTACCCGTGGAACACGGCACCACGACCATCGCCGCCGGCGCGCCGGAGCCCGAGGCTACCGGCGACATCCAGTCTTCCTTGCCGTACACGCGGATCTGCCCGGCGGCCGCCCCGGTGTATTCGGTGAGGAACGCCTGCATCATCTGCGGCTTGGGCGGCAGCGTGACATCGGTTTCGGTGGCCATCACCAGTTGTGCGGCCTTGGAGATCAGGAAGTGCACTTCGCGATCTTCACGCACCAGACAATCGAGCAGGCGCAAACCGTACTGCGCGCCGGACGCGCCGGTCATCGCCAGCGTGATGCGTTCTGGGCCGCCGTTCTGGGAAAAAGTGTTCATTGCAGCGCCTCGGCGAGTTTGCCGTGCAGGCCGCCGAAGCCGCCGTTGCTCATGATCACCACGTGAGTGCCAGGCTGAGCCTGACTCTTAACGCGCTCGATGATGCCTTCCAGCGAGTCGCTGACAATCGACGGCACGCTGCACAGTGCGGCGGTGGCTGCCAGATCCCAACCGAGATTGGCCGGGGCGTACCAGATCACCTGATCGGCATCGACCACGCTGTCCGGCAGACCGTCACGGTGCGCGCCAAGCTTCATCGAGTTGGAGCGCGGCTCGATGATCGCGATCAGCGGGGCGTCGCCGATGCGCTTGCGCAAGCCATCGAGGGTGGTGGCAATGGCGGTCGGGTGGTGGGCGAAGTCGTCGTAGATGGTGATGCCGCGCACTTCGGCGACTTTCTCCATCCGGCGTTTGACGTTCTTGAATGCGCTCAACCCGGCGATGCCCATCGACGGCACCACACCGACATGCCGCGCCGCTGCCAGCGCAGCCAAGGCGTTGGCGACGTTGTGCTGACCGGTCAGCTCCCATTCGACAGTGCCCTGGGACACGCCCTCGAACATCACTTCGAACGCCGAACCATCGTCCTTGAGCAACCTGACCTGCCACTGACCGCCGACGCCGGTGGTTTGCACCGGGGTCCAGCAGCCCATTTCGATCACACGCTGCAGGGCAGGCTCGGTGGTCGGGTGGATCACCAGACCTTCGCTCGGGATAGTGCGGACCAGGTGGTGGAACTGCCGCTCGATCGCCGGCAGATCGGGGAAGATGTCGGCGTGATCGAACTCAAGGTTATTGAGGATCGCGGTGCGCGGACGGTAGTGGACGAACTTCGAACGCTTGTCGAAGAACGCGCTGTCGTACTCATCGGCCTCGATCACGAAGAACGGCGTACCGCCCAACCGCGCCGACACCGAGAAGTTCTGCGGCACCCCGCCGATCAGGAACCCCGGGCTCATGCCGGCGTGTTCCAGCACCCAGGCGAGCATGCTGCTGGTGGTGGTCTTGCCGTGCGTACCGGCAACTGCCAGCACCCAGCGCCCTTGCAGCACGTGATCGGCCAGCCATTGCGGGCCGGAAACGTACGGCAGACCTTTGTTCAGCACATATTCCACCGCCGGGTTGCCGCGGGACATGGCATTGCCGATCACCACCAGATCCGGCGCCGGATCGAGCTGGGCCGGATCGTAGCCTTGGGTCAGCTGAATGCCCTGGGCCTCAAGCTGCGTGCTCATCGGCGGATAGACGTTGGCGTCGGAGCCGGTCACGTGATGGCCCAGCTCTTTGGCCAGAACCGCCATCGAGCCCATGAAAGTCCCGCAGATACCCAGAATATGAATGTGCATAGTCGACCTCGTAAAACATGGCCGCAGGTTAGCGCAGGGAGGGGGAAATCGCACCTTGTGTTTCGCCTGCACCGACGCCTTCGCGAACAAGCCCGCTCCCACAAGGATGGCGCTAATCCTGTGGGAGCGGGCTTGCTCGCGAATGGCGCGACGCGGTTTAACGGGAGATCGCGTGCTTACGCAGCTTTCTATAGAGGGTGTTGCGGCTGACCCCAAGCTGCTGCGCGGTCTGGGTCATATGCCAACGTGTCTGTTCCAGCGCATTGAGTAGCGCCACACGTTCAGCGTCTTCCAGCGGATGCTCGGACTCAACCGACTTCAGCTCCAGCGTCGGCCGCGCCTGCCGAATCATCACCGGCAAATCCTCCAGCCCGATCCGCCCCTCATCGCACAACGCCGCCAATGTGCGCAGCACATTGCGCAACTGCCGCACGTTGCCCGGCCAGTTGAAGGTCAGTAACGCCTGACGCGCCGGTTCGTCGATCACAATCACTTCGCCATCCGCCTCCTCGGCCAGCAGGAAATCCAGCAACTGCGACTTGTCGCTGCGCTCACGCAACGCCGGCAACGCGACCTCCAGGCCATTGAGCCGGTAATACAGATCTTCGCGGAAACTGCCGTCCGCCACCCGCTCCAGCAAATTACGGTGAGTGGCGCTGATGATCCGCACGTTGACCGCTTCCGGCTCGCCGCCGATCGGCACCACCTGCCGGTCTTCCAGTACCCGCAACAAACGGGTTTGCAGCGCCAGCGGCATGTCACCGATTTCATCCAAAAACAGAGTACCGCCATCGGCCTGCTGCAGCTTGCCGCGCATGCCGTCCTTGCGCGCACCGGTGAAACTTCCGCCGCGATAACCGAACAGTTCGCTCTCGATCAGGCTTTCGGGGATCGCCGCGCAGTTGAGGGCGACGAAGGCTTTGTTGCCGCGCTGGCTGGCGTGATGCACAGCCTTGGCAAAGGCTTCCTTGCCCGAGCCGGTTTCGCCATTGATCAGCAGCGGCACGTCGCGTTCGAATACTCGCAACGCCTTGCGGAAATCCGCTTGCAGCGTTGCGTCACCGAGGCAAATGCCCGCCAGTGGCTGAGCCTTGGCCACCACTGGGGCCGGGGTGATCGGCAGCGGCTTGCGTGATTCGCCGCGCAACAAGGCAAACAGATGCCGCCCGTCGCGGGTGCGCAGTGGCCAACTGGCGCTGGCATTGGCGCTGGCACGACCGAGCAGCTCATCCAGCGAACAATCGAAAAACGCTTCCACCGGTTTGCCGAGCAAACCACCGCGAATATGCCCCAGCAGGTTCAGCGCACTCTGGTTGACCGCGCTGATCCGCCCTTCCCCGTCAAACGCCAGCAGCCCTTCACTGAACAGCCCGACCGATTCGGCCTGAAGATGGAAACGCAGCAGCCACTGATTATCGAAGCAACGCAGGAAATAGCAGCTCTCGATCATCTTCGCCGACAGATTGACCAGCGCCATGGTGTGGAACTGGCTCTGCCGCGAAACGTCATGGCGCGCCGAGGACACGTCGAGCACCGCCAGCAGTTCGCCGTGCGGGTCGAACACCGGGCTCGCCGAGCAGGTCAGGCCGGTGTGGCGGCCGCGAAAGTGTTCGTCCTGATGGATGGTCAGCGCCTGCCGTTCGACCAGGCAGGTGCCAATGCCGTTGGTGCCTTCGCAGGCCTCGCTCCAGTCGGCGCCGAGCCAGAGCCCGGCCCGTTCGAAAATCTTGCGCTCGGCAGGTGCGGTGACGCAGTTGAGGATCACCCCGCGCGCATCGGTCAGCAGCACCGCATGACCGGCGCCGGACAACTGCTGATGCAGGCTGCTCATTTCATTGCCGGCGATCTGCAGCACCTGTTGCAGGCGTTCACGACTTTCGAGCACGCGTCCGTGCTCAAGCACGGTGGGCGCCATGGTCAGGGCCGGATCGAGGTGATAGTCCTCAAGACAGCGCAGCCACGAACGGGCAATCGAAGGGTCGGCACCGGGCCCGTGCAGGTGCGGCTTGCCCTGAGTGACGGTGAGCACCTGTTGGGCATGGCGACTCAAATGGTTGTCGTGCATTTCTTATTATTCTCCCCGAAAGGTCGACCCTTCCAGACTACCAACACTGACCTGTGGCGAGGGAGCTTGCTCCCGCTCGAGTGCGAAGCGCTCGCCAAAGTATATGAGCGGTAAACATTTCAGGACTGCTGCGCAGCCCGGCGGGAGCAAGCTCCCTCGCCACAAAAATCAACCGCCGGGCGATTGGCAGTCAGCATCCTCCAGCCATCGGCGCATTGCAATGCTGGCAAGACCACCCGGTCACAGGCTGTGCCAAAAGCGGTACAAACTGTCACCCGATCTGTACCGAAACCATCACAGGCGCCGTCCGCCCGTCCGACACAAACCACGCAAGGCCTTGATTTGCCTGCCCTGCACGGCAGTGGCCCGACCTTTGCTCTACGCTTATAGCAAGCGCACTTGCGCGTTTCTCTAATAAGTACAAAGCCAAGGAGAACAAATCATGCGTTACGCTCACCCCGGTACTGAAGGCGCCAAAGTCTCGTTCAAGAGCAAGTACGGTAACTACATCGGCGGCGAGTTCGTCGCGCCTGTCAAAGGTCAGTACTTCACCAACACCTCGCCAGTGAATGGCCAACCGATTGCCGAATTTCCGCGCTCCACTGCCGAAGACATCGACAAGGCACTGGACGCCGCCCACGCCGCTGCCGATGCGTGGGGCGCGACCTCCGTGCAGGCGCGCTCGCTGATCCTGCTGAAAATCGCCGACCGCATCGAACAGAACCTCGAACTGCTGGCGATCACCGAAACCTGGGACAACGGCAAAGCCATCCGCGAAACCCTCAACGCCGACATCCCGCTGGCGGCCGACCATTTCCGCTACTTCGCCGGTTGCCTGCGCGCGCAGGAAGGCAGCGCTGCCGAAATCGACGGCAACACCGTGGCCTATCACATCCATGAGCCGCTGGGCGTGGTCGGCCAGATCATCCCGTGGAACTTCCCGCTGCTGATGGCCGCGTGGAAACTCGCTCCGGCACTGGCCGCCGGTAACTGCGTGGTGCTCAAACCTGCCGAGCAGACTCCGCTGGGCATCTGCGTGCTGATGGAGCTGATCGGTGATCTGCTGCCACCGGGTGTGCTCAACGTGGTGCAAGGCTTCGGCAAAGAGGCCGGCGAAGCGCTGGCCACCAGTAAACGTATCGCCAAGATCGCCTTCACCGGCTCGACCCCGGTCGGCTCGCACATCATGAAGTGCGCGGCCGAGAACATCATTCCGTCCACCGTGGAACTGGGCGGCAAGTCGCCGAACATCTTCTTCGAAGACATCATGCAGGCCGAGCCGACTTTCATCGAGAAAGCCGCAGAAGGCCTGGTGCTGGCGTTCTTCAACCAGGGTGAAGTCTGCACCTGCCCGTCCCGCGCACTGGTGCAGGAGTCGATCTACGACGAATTCATGGCCGTCGTGATGAAGAAAGTCCTGCAGATCAAACGTGGCGACCCGCTGGACACCGACACCATGGTTGGCGCGCAGGCGTCCGAGCAGCAATTCGACAAGATTCTTTCGTACCTGGAAATCGCCAAGGGCGAAGGCGCCGAGTTGCTGACCGGCGGCAAGGTGGAAAAACTCGAGGGCAATCTGGCGACCGGCTATTACATCCAGCCAACCCTGCTCAAGGGCACCAACAAAATGCGCGTGTTCCAGGAAGAAATCTTCGGCCCGGTGGTGAGCATCACCACCTTCAAGGACGAAGCCGAAGCCCTGGCGATCGCCAACGACACCGAGTTCGGCCTCGGTGCCGGCCTGTGGACCCGCGACATCAACCGCGCCTACCGCATGGGCCGCGCGATCAAGGCCGGTCGTGTGTGGACCAACTGCTACCACCTGTACCCGGCGCACGCCGCGTTCGGCGGGTACAAGAAGTCCGGCGTCGGCCGTGAAACCCACAAGATGATGCTCGATCACTATCAGCAGACCAAAAACCTGCTGGTGAGCTACGACATCAATCCGTTGGGCTTCTTCTAAAACCCTGGGCAACACAGATGATTCTGTGTTGCCTGTTCAATCGCCTTCGCGAGCAAGCCCGCTCCCACAGGGGATGTTGGGTTCGGCACAAATCCCTTGTGGGAGCGGGCTTGCTCGCGAAGGCGCCCTCAATGACACAACAATAGGTCTGGCCGCTCTGGCACGGCCCTTGCGTACCCGTCATTCAGGATTTGCGCGAAAACTGCCGCTGCGTGAACAGCATCCATCCACCCAACCACTGCACCCGAAAGTCCAACAGATCGAACAATAAAAAACAGAGAGGACTTATGACTTCCACCACACAGCTCAAACCCACACTCGGCACCCTGCATCTGTGGGGCATTGCCGTCGGCCTGGTGATTTCCGGCGAATACTTCGGCTGGAGTTACGGCTGGGGCACGGCCGGCACCCTCGGATTTCTGGTCACGGCGCTGATGGTCGCGACCATGTATACCTGCTTCATCTTCAGCTTCACCGAACTGACCACCGCGATTCCCCACGCGGGCGGGCCGTTTGCCTACAGTCGCCGGGCGTTCGGCGAAAAAGGCGGGTTGATCGCCGGGATCGCCACGCTGATCGAATTCGTCTTTGCCCCACCGGCCATCGCCATGGCCATCGGCGCCTACCTCAACGTGCAATATCCGGGGCTCGATCCGAAAATCGCCGCGGTCGGCGCTTACTTCGTGTTCATGACCCTGAACATCCTCGGCGTCAGCATCGCCGCCACCTTCGAACTGGTGGTCACCGTACTGGCGGTCGCCGAACTGCTGGTGTTCATGGGCGTGGTCGCGCCGGGCTTCAGCTTCAGCAACTTCGTGCTCAACGGCTGGTCGGGGTCCAACGAGTTCACCCTGGGCTCGATCCCCGGAATCTTTGCCGCGATCCCGTTTGCCATCTGGTTCTTCCTCGCCATCGAAGGCGCCGCCATGGCCGCCGAAGAAGCCAAGGACCCGAAACGCACGATTCCCAAGGCCTACGTCAGCGGCATCCTGACCCTGGTGTTTCTCGCCATCGGTGTGATGGTGATGGCCGGCGGCGTCGGCGACTGGCGTCAACTGTCGAACATCAATGACCCGCTGCCACAGGCGATGAAAGCGGTGGTCGGCAACAACTCATCGTGGATGCACATGCTGGTGTGGATCGGCCTGTTCGGTCTGGTGGCGAGTTTCCACGGGATCATCCTCGGCTACTCGCGACAGTTCTTCGCCCTCGCCCGCGCCGGTTACCTGCCGAAAAGCCTGGCCAAGCTGTCACGCTTCCAGACCCCGCACCGGGCGATTCTGGCCGGTGGGGTGATCGGCATCGCGGCGATCTACAGCGACGGTCTGGTCAATCTGCAAGGCATGACCCTGACTGCAGCGATGATCACCATGTCGGTGTTCGGCGCGATCGTGATGTACATCATCAGCATGCTCAGCCTGTTCAAACTGCGCAAAACCGAACCGAACCTGGAACGCACTTTCCGCGCCCCGGGCTACCCGCTGGTGCCGGCGATTGCGCTGTTTCTGGCGGTGGTGTGCCTGGTGGCGATGGCGTGGTTCAACACGCTGATCGGTTGTGTGTTCCTGGGTTTCATGGCCGCTGGCTATCTGTACTTCCAGCTGACCGCCAGGCAACGCGCCGAAGCCCCGGCAGACGCTATGCTCGAAGGTATCTAGTTGCACCGGCACCGGGCTCATCGCCCGATGCCCGCTATATAGAAGTGCATGAAAATCCCCCTGTGGGAGCGGGCTTGCTCGCGAAGGCGTCGTGTCATCCAACATCGATGTCGTCTGACACGACGCCTTCGCGAGCAAGCCCGCTCCCACAGGGAGACCGAGTTACCCACAGAATCAGGAGGACACCGCCCCATGGCCGCATTTGCCCATTCCGTCGGCGCCCAGACCTACCGTTTCGACAGCCTCAAGGACGTCATGGCCAAGGCCAGCCCGGCGCGCTCCGGGGACTTTCTGGCTGGCGTCGCCGCGCTCAACGACGGCGAACGCGTGGCCGCACAAATGGCGCTGGCCGACATCCCGCTCACGCACTTCCTACAGGAAGCGCTGATTCCCTACGAAACCGATGAAGTCACCCGACTGATCATCGACACCCACGACAAACAAGCCTTTACCGTGGTCAGCCACCTCACCGTCGGCGGCTTCCGCGACTGGCTGCTCAGCGACGCCGCTGACAAAACCAGCCTGCGCGCCCTCGCCCCCGGTCTGACCCCGGAAATGGTCGCCGCCGTATCGAAGATCATGCGCGTGCAGGATCTGGTGCTGGTGGCGCAGAAGATCCGCGTGGTCACCAGGTTTCGCGGCACCCTCGGCCTGCGCGGGCGCCTGTCGACCCGTCTGCAACCGAACCATCCAACCGACGAACCGTCCGGCATCGCCGCGAGCATTCTCGACGGCCTGCTGTACGGCAACGGCGACGCGATGATCGGGATCAACCCGGCCACCGACAGCATCGCCTCGATCTGCGCGATGCTGGAAATGCTCGACGCGATCATCCAGCGCTACGACATCCCGACCCAAGCCTGCGTGCTGACCCACGTCACCACTTCGATCGAGGCGATCAACCGTGGTGTGCCGCTGGATCTGGTGTTTCAGTCGATCGCCGGCACTGAAGCGGCCAATGCCAGTTTCGGCATCAACCTCAATGTCTTGCAGGAAGGCTATGACGCCGGGCTGAGCCTGAAACGCGGCACTCTGGGGCAGAACCTGATGTATTTCGAGACCGGTCAGGGCAGCGCGTTGTCGGCCAACGCCCACCATGGTGTCGACCAACAAACCTGCGAAACCCGGGCCTACGCCGTGGCGCGGCATTTCAAGCCGTTTCTGGTGAATACCGTGGTCGGCTTCATCGGCCCGGAATACCTCTATAACGGCAAACAGATCATCCGCGCCGGCCTCGAAGATCATTTCTGCGGCAAGTTGCTCGGCGTGCCGATGGGCTGCGACATCTGCTACACCAACCATGCCGAAGCCGATCAGGACGACATGGACACCCTGCTGACCCTGCTCGGTGTGGCCGGGATCAACTTCATCATGGGCATTCCCGGCTCCGACGACATCATGCTCAACTACCAGACCACCTCGTTTCACGACGCGCTCTACGCGCGCCAGACCCTGGGCCTGAAACCGGCGCCGGAGTTCGAGCAATGGCTGGCGAACATGGGCATCTTCACCCAGGCGGACGGCAAGGTTCGCTTTGGCAACAACCTGCCGCCGGCTTTCCGCCAGGCGCTGGCGCAACTGGGATGAGTGTTATGGAAAAACCGCCTGTCGACCCGCAAAACCCATGGCTGGAGCTGCGCCGCCTGACCCCGGCGCGCATCGCCCTCGGCCGCACCGGCACCAGCCTGCCGACCAGCTCCCAGCTGGATTTCCAGTTCGCCCACGCTCAGGCAAGGGATGCGGTGCATCTGCCGTTCGATCATGCCGGACTCAGTGCGCAACTGCGCGAACGCGGGCGCGAGAGCCTGTTGCTGCACAGCGCGGCAACGGATCGCAACAGCTATCTGCAACGGCCGGATCTGGGGCGCAAGCTCAGCGACGCATCGGCACAGACCCTGCGTGATTACGCTGCGGCGCACCCTGGCGGCGTCGATCTGGCGATTGTCGTGGCGGACGGTTTGTCGGCACTGGCAGTGCATCGGCATACCCTGCCGTTTCTCGGCCGTCTGGAGGAACAAATGGCCGGCGACGGCTGGTCGGTTGCCCCGGTGGTGCTGGTGGAACAGGGCCGCGTTGCCGTCGGTGACGAAATCGGCCAGTTGCTCGGCGCGAAAATGCTCGTAATGCTGATCGGAGAGCGCCCGGGCCTCAGCTCGCCCGACAGCCTGGGGTTATATTTCACCTACAATCCAAAGATCGGGCTGACCGATGCCTACCGCAATTGCATCTCCAACGTGCGGCTTGAAGGTTTGAGTTACGGGATGGCGGCACATCGCTTGCTGTATCTGATGCGCGAAGCCTGTCGGCGGCAGCTGTCGGGGGTCAATCTGAAGGACGAAGCACAGGTTCAGACGCTGGAGTCGGACGCAGGTGCGGACATTAAGGGAAACTTCCTACTCGATCCGCCCACAACCTGAACCGTTTCCGCATTGCGTTTCTGCGCTGCTTTAAGGCAGGATCGATGCACGGCCGCAGGGTTTCCCATCGCCGTCAGAGCAGTTGAAGACAGCCACTTGAAGACGAGACCTATCATGCGGATTATTCAAGCGACCCTCGAACACCTGGATTTGCTGACCCCGTTGTTCGTCAAATATCGCGAGTTCTACGGTTCCCTGCCTTACCCGGATTCCTCCCGCGCGTTTCTCGAAAAACGCCTGCGCCGCAAGGAATCGGTGATTTATCTGGCCCTGGCCGATGATGACGACAAGAAACTGATGGGTTTCTGTCAGCTGTATCCAAGCTTTTCCTCGCTGTCGCTCAAGCGCGTGTGGATCCTCAACGACATCTATGTCGCCGAAGACGCCCGCCGCCAACTGGTGGCCGACAACCTGATCCGCACCGCGAAGAAAATGGCCAAGGAAACCCAGGCCGTGCGCATGCGCGTTTCCACCAGCAGCAATAACGAAGTGGCGCAGAAGACCTACGAGTCGATCGGCTTCAAGGAAGACACCGAGTTCAAGAACTACGTGCTGCCGATCAGCGACGAGCTCTAGCACTCATCAAGGGCCTGTTGTGGCGAGGGAGCTTGCTCCCGCCGGGCTGCGAAGCGGCCCCACCTCAGTCATCTCAACAGGTCAGGCAAATCAAGGCTTGGGAGTGCTCCGCCCTCCAGCGGGAGCAAGCTCCCTCGCCACATCAACCTTGCCGCCACCATCAATGCCTGCCTGACATTTGTTCACACCCCGACATCCCTCGCTACAAAACCAACGCGCTTTTCACCTCTCAGCCCGTATAATCCCGAGCTTTCCGGCTTGTAAGAAAAACTACACCCCGCTGTAGGCTTACACCCGAATCATCCGCACAGGCTTGCCGAGTCAGGCCATCACCACAGGTGCCCCCATGGATTTCAACCCGCTCGACCTTATCCTGCATCTCGACGTGTATCTCGATTTGCTGGTAACCAACTACGGGCCGTGGATCTACGCGATTCTGTTCGCTGTCATCTTCTGTGAAACCGGTCTGGTGGTGATGCCATTCCTGCCGGGCGATTCGCTGTTGTTCATCGCCGGTGCCGTTGCTGCGGGCGGTGGCATGGATCCGGTGCTGTTGGGCGGTCTGCTGATGCTCGCGGCGATCCTTGGCGACAGCACCAACTATGTGATTGGACGAACCGCGGGTGAAAAACTCTTCAGCAACCCGAACTCGAAAATCTTCCGTCGCGACTACCTGCAGAAAACCCACGATTTCTACGACAAGCACGGTGGTAAAACCGTGACTCTGGCGCGTTTCCTGCCAATCATCCGCACGTTTGCCCCGTTCGTCGCCGGCGTCGGGAAAATGCCGTACCCGCGCTTCTTCGCTTTCAGCGTGTTCGGCACCATCCTCTGGGTCGGCGGCCTGGTGACCCTGGGTTACTTCTTCGGCAACGTGCCGTTCATCAAGAAGAACCTGTCGCTGCTGGTGGTCGGCATCATCCTGCTGTCGCTGGTGCCGATGATCATCGGTGTGGTGCGCAGCCGTTTCGGCGGCGCCAAAGCCGAAACCCGCTGATCCGATGTGGTCACTGAGCGCCTGGCGTCGCCGGCGCATTCTGGCCAGGCACCCGATTGCCGACGAGATGTGGCAACGGGTGCGCCATCACCTGAGCTTTCTCGACGGCATCAGCGCCGCCGAAGACCAGTGGCTGCGTGAAGCCAGCGTCCTGTTCCTCGAAGAAAAACACCTGACCGCCCTGCCCGGTGTCGAACTGCATCAGGAACAACGCCTGCTGCTCGCCGCCCAGGCCCAGTTGCCGTTGCTCAATCTGGGCGATTTGAACTGGTATCAGGGTTTCCACGAAATCGTCCTCTACCCCGATGACTTCCTCAGCCCGCAACGGCATCGCGATGCCAGCGGGGTCGAGCACGAGTGGGACGGCGAGCACAGCGGCGAAGCCTGGCAACAGGGGCCGATCATCCTCGCCTGGCCGGGCGTGATGGCCAGTGGGGGCTGGGAAGGCTACAACCTGGTGATCCACGAACTGGCGCACAAACTCGACATGCTCAATGGCGACGCCAACGGCCTGCCACCGCTGCACGCCGACATGCGCGTCAGCGACTGGGCCGAGGTCATGCAACACGCTTACGATGACCTCAACCGCCAGCTCGACCGCAACCCCGATGCCGAAACCGCCATCGACCCCTACGCCGCCGAGAACCCGGCGGAGTTCTTCGCGGTCACCAGCGAATACTTCTTCAGCGCCCCGGATCTGCTGTACGCGGCTTATCCACAGGTCTACTTGCAGCTGCAGCTTTTCTACCGGCAGGATCCGTTGGGCAGGCTGCGGCAACTTCAGGCCACAGACCCGGTCTATCAGGCGCACGAGTAAGCGCTGCACGACTTCTGGTACGTGGCGTCGGCTTAGGAATATGCCTATAATCGCCGCCACTTTTTGGTCAATCCGGCCAAGTGTTTTTGGTCAACTACGGGGGCAACGCCCAATGAGCTACAGCAAGATTCCGGCTGGCAAAGACCTGCCGAACGACATCTACGTCGCGATCGAGATCCCGGCCAACCACGCGCCGATCAAATACGAAATCGACAAAGACAGCGATTGCCTGTTCGTTGACCGTTTCATGGCCACCCCAATGTTCTACCCGGCCAACTACGGTTACATCCCGAACACCCTGGCTGACGACGGTGATCCCCTCGACGTGCTGGTTGTGACCCCTTACCCGGTTGCTCCAGGCTCGGTGATCCGCGCGCGTCCAGTCGGCATCCTGAACATGACCGACGACGGCGGCGGCGATGCCAAAGTCATCGCAGTCCCACACGACAAGCTGTCCCAGCTGTACGTCGACGTGAAGGAATACACCGACCTGCCACCGCTGCTGATCCAGCAGATCGAGCACTTCTTTGCAAACTACAAAGATCTCGAAAAAGGCAAATGGGTCAAGATCGAAGGCTGGGACGGCGCTGACGCCGCTCGCGCTGCGATCACCAAGTCGGTTGCTGCCTACAAGGGCTAAGCGCCTGCTTGCTGCATGACGCTTGAAGAAAACCCCGGTTGATCCGGGGTTTTTTGTGCCTGGGAAAAGTCGTCTTAAACAGCGTGTTTACGACGGACTACAGAAAAGTTTTAAGGCGTGTAATTTCCCACAAGCACGTCTTACATCCAGTCGCAAAATACAGCCGCTTTTTGAACACCCAGTTTATTCAAACCGCTCTAGCACGGCCGTAGACTCCGTGTTTATGAGAAAGAACACTAGCGGTCCAAGATTCAAGGCACTCCTGGAAGCAGCGAACATCACCACCACGGGATTCGCAAAGTTCTGGGGCACGGAAGCCCAAAATATTCATAACTGGTACACCCGGGGCGTCCCGGCGTATCGCATGGAGGAAGTCTCACGCCTGCTCTCGGTCAACAGCGAGTGGCTGAAAACCGGCGAAGGCACCAAGGAATCACCCCGCCTGCACACCCCTGCCAGCAACGGCGACATCTTTGACGCGCAGTCCGTCAACGGCGTCTATTCGATCATCGACCCCAACGACATCGAACTGCCGTTTTTCAAGGAAACACCGCTCAGCGCCGGCGCCGACAAAACCCACGTCATTCTCGACCCCGAACATACCGTCCGCCTGCCCCGCGCCCACCTCGCCCAACTGGAAATCCGCCCCGGCGACGCCATCTGCGCACACATGATCGGCAACAGCATGGCCGAGCGCATCGAAGACGGCTCGATCATCGGCATCGACCGCGGCCTGACCCAGGTGGTCGACGGCGAAATCTACGCCATCGAACACGACGGCATGCTGCGCATCAAATACCTGCACCGCATGCCCGGCAACGCCCTGCGCCTGCGCAGCCACAACAGCGCCGAATACCCGGACGAAATCTTTCGCGCGGCGCAGATCGATGAGCAACGGATACACATTCTGGGCTGGGTATTCTGGTGGTCGACTCTGGGCAAACGCCGGCCGGTGGTGCCGTTTCTCTGATCGGATACGGATCTTCAACCCTGCACCAAACCCTGTGGGAGCGAGCCTGCTCGCGAAGAGGCCCCGAAAATCAGTACAAATTACAAATATCGACCGCCGCAGTGGCTCTATTCCGCAGTTGAGACTGGGAATCCCCAACAAAACTCAGTATCCTGCGCCCCACATTTGCGCATCGCCCCGCTCCCGCGGCCCAGATGACGCCTGACGCGGCAGACCAACGTCTGACCAAGTCCCACAGCCGGACGCAGATCCGGGTGTACGTTTTGAAGGCTGGCGCGGTTTACCAAAAATAAACCAAGCCAGTCCCCGAGAAGCCGGCCACAAGCCGGCTTTTTAATGCCCGCTAAAAAATGCTCTATTCAGCCATTCGGCATACAAATGAGCCGAGACACAGCGTGAAGAACAGCTCGCGAGTGGGCAGTTCACCTACAAGAACCGGTCAGGCTGGGCACACGACCGTCTCAAGCGTGCCGGTCTTTCGAGCAGTGCCAAACGCGGTTATTGGAAGTTGACTGATGCAGGTGTGCAGTACGCCAAGGAGCATGCATTTCCGCTGTCGGCCAAGGATGTGGAGCATTTAGCAATCGGCTACATGAATGTGAAGCTGAAAGTCGCGCCTGATGCCGAGCCACTGGATGACCAACCAAACGTTGAGCCAGATCTGGCCTCCGCCACCGAAAGCCCCGACGACCGACTGGAGCGAGCGCTAAAAGAATTGCGCGATGCCACGGCGGCCGACCTTTTGGATAACTTGCTGCAAGTCAGCCCCAACCGCTTCGAAGTGATCGTGCTGGATGTGCTTCATCGCCTGGGTTACGGCGCCAGTCGTAATGATCTGCAACGTGTCGGCGGTTCCGGTGATGCGGGTATCGACGGCATTATCGCGCTCGATAAATTGGGGCTGGAAAAAGTTTACGTTCAGGCCAAGCGCTGGCAGAACACGGTTGGCCGGCCTGAACTACAGGCGTTCTACGGAGCGCTCGCGGGGCAAAAAGCCAAGCGCGGCGTTTTCATCACTACGTCGGGCTTCACAGCGCACGCTGTCGACTTTGCCAAATCGGTGGACGGAATTGTGCTGGTAGACGGTACGCGGCTGGTGCATCTGATGATGGATCATGAGGTGGGCGTGACATCGCGTTTGTTGCGGCTGCCGACGCTGGACCGCGATTACTTTGATGAAGAGTGAGATCAAAGGTCTTGCTGACGGATCCTGCTAACCAATTTCCACGTTGAGCTTGTGGCTAAAAGTGATGGCACACTAGAATCACACCAACTGTTCTACCAACCCCCACGGATCGAGGGTTACATCAGCGCGGGGCAAGGTCGGGACTGAATCCAGCTTAGGTTGATGTGCAGGTCAAGGAGACCACTATGTCGGACGTTAAGAGCATCAAGGATCAGAAGCTTCTCTACCATCTCACTTCAGTTGAAAACCTGGATGGAATTTTCAGGGAGGGCTTGAAACCTCGCGCCGGCCTCTCGGGTTTCAAAGACGTCGCAGATGCTGAAATCCTGAAAAAGCGGCAGACTCTGCAGCTCGACAACTACGTTCCCTTCCACTGGTTTGCGAAGAATCCATTTGACGGAAGCGTACAGCGCAACAGGCCAGAGGCCCAATTTGTGTTGATCTCGGTCTACAGATCAACAGCCAAGCAATACGGCTGGAAAGTCATTCCACGCCACCCGTTAGCAGGCGACTCAATACAGCTACTTGATTACGAACAGGGTTTCGAAGCCATCGAGTGGGATGTCATGAGCAGTCGCGATTATCTGGACCCTCATTGCAAAAGCATCTGCATGGCAGAGTGTCTCGCACCGGGGGTTGTTAAACCTGATGCCTTCTTCAAAATCTTCACCCCCAGCGAAGAAGTCGATGCACTTTGCGTAGCTAAATTGCAGGCGGCCGATGTTAATGTGCAGACCAGCGTGAACCAGAGAATGTTTTATCAATGATCTACACCAACCTGAATCCAGAGAAAGCTCTGATTTGGCGTATCGTCCACCGCGATAACCTGCCCTGGATTCTGGACAACGGTCTGCATTGCGCAAACTCGGAAGCACAGGCACCTCAATACGTGAATATCGGTAACGTCGATTTGATCGACAAGCGCCGTTCCCGTCAGGTGCCCATCGCTCCCGAAGGTGTTTTGGCCGACTACGTGCCCTTCTATTTCACGCCCTTCTCGGTGATGATGCAGAACATTCACTCTGGCTGGAGTGTTCAGCAACGCAGCAACGACGAGATCGTGATTCTGGTCTCAAGCCTCTATCGCGTTGAAGAGCTCGGCCTACCGTTTGTCTTCACAAACGCGCACGCCTATCCGAGCTGGACAAACTATTACAGCGATCTGGCGAATCTCGACCAGATCGATTGGTCTATCCTTCAACAGCGCGACTTCAAGCGCGACCCTGATGACCCTCGAAAAATGGAGCGTTATCAGGCTGAGGCTCTGATCCACCATCACTTACCGATTACGGGACTACTGGGCATCATGTGCCACACCGATGCAATGAAAGTACGCATAGAAGCAGACGTTGCCGCCAGAGGCCTGACGTTGCCGGTTCATGCGCGCCCCAAATGGTATTTCCAATGATCAGATTCACCCAAGGCAACCTGCTGGAAGCCAAAACCGAGGCCCTCGTCAATACGGTGAATACCGTGGGCGTGATGGGTAAGGGCATCGCGCTGATGTTCAAAGAGCGCTTTGCGCAAAATTACCGCGTGTATGCAGCGGCATGTAAGGCCGGGGAAGTAGAAACCGGCAAGATGCACGTGACGGCCACCAATGAACTCGATGGCCCACGCTGGATCGTGAACTTCCCTACCAAACGCCATTGGCGTTCACCGTCGCAAATGGCGTGGATAACTGAAGGCTTGCATGATCTGCGTCGGTTTCTGCTTGAGAACGACGTGAAATCTGTCGCCGTCCCACCTCTCGGTGCTGGTAACGGCGGTTTGAAGTGGCCTGAAGTACGCGAGCAGATTATAGAAGTGCTGGGTGACCTGGATGTCGATGTATTAGTGTTCGAACCCTCTAATCAGTATCTGAATGTCGCTAAGCGCGATGGTGTTGAGCAACTCACTCCGGCACGCGCACTGATTGCTGAGTTGGTCCGGCGTTATTGGGTTCTGGGCATGGAATGCAGCCTGCTCGAAATTCAGAAACTGGCTTGGTTTCTTGAGCGTGCCATCGAGAAAATTCCAGGTACCGAGAATCCGCTAAACCTCAAATTTGTCGCTCATAAATTCGGTCCGTATGCCAATCGATTGGAGCATCTGCTCAACAATCTGGATGGCAGCTATCTACATTGCGACAAGCGCATCAGTGATGCAGGAATCACCGATGTCATTTGGTTTGATCAAGATCGCAAAGCCTTTTTGCAAACCTACCTCAAGACTGAAGCCAAGGAATACTCCCAGGCTTTAGAGCGAACGGCTGAATTGATCGACGGTTTTGAGTCACCTTTCGGCATGGAGTTGCTGGCCACCGTTGATTGGTTGCTGATTCGGGAAAGGATTGCTCCAACCGTTCCTGCGGTACGTAAAGCACTGAAGAACTGGGACGGTGGGTCAGGAGCTGCGGTGCGTAAAAACAAGTTATTCGATGATCAGGCACTGGGAATCGCGATCACTCGTCTGACATCCAGCAGTTTCAGCCCGGAACTAGCGGCCTGATATCGTTATGAAAGGGGGCAAGAAGTACTTGCCCCCTTACCGTCCCCAGACTGAAACGGACATTGCAATAAGCCATTAGCACATCCGCCCTAATTGCCCCGCGCCCAACCTCACCACTAAATTTCCATTCTGTTTTTGTGCATTACAAAAGCGCCAAGGAATGGAGCAACACCATGTCGTCGTTTTTCAAACTCAATCAATCCGTTGTTCTACTGACCGCACTCCTGACCGCTACCAGTTCAGCCTTGGCAGAGGAGCCGAAGCTCGTCGGTGACTGGTGGATCATTTACGGCAACGGCGTTCCCCACAAGAACATCATGTATGTCGCCGACAGCACTTCAGTCGTGCCGTCGAAGCAGACCAAGGGGGCCAAGTTGGTCGCCGTGACGCTGGTGTATGAGGAACCCGGCAAACCGATGATCGATGCCTACAACCTCGAAGTTCAGTGTTCGACGAACAAGGTTCGAATGCTCAATGGCCAGTCGGTTGATCGCATCGCTTACATGATGCGCAACCTCAAAGTTAACGACCAATGGCAGCAGCCGAAGGAGTTCTGGGTGCAGCGCACCAGCGAGTTTGTTTGCTCACCCAATAAAAAGGACATGATTGCGCTGGGCAAGATGGAGTATTTGCAGATGATTCAGGGCATGCAGCAGATGTTCTTCAAACTGGCGCCGATTCAGGAGAAAGGCCAGATGATGGATAACCTCGACTCGATCCTGGGCAACAAGTAAGCGGCGGGAATTACGATGAACCCATGGACTAAAACGTTATTGGCGCTGCTGATAACGCCCGCTGTTTTGCTGATCAATGGCTGCCACTTGATTGCGCAGTCGCGCTGGGAAGGACGTGATGTTCAGGAAGCGCTAGACCTGTTCGGCAAACCGGACTCGATGAAAAAACAGACCGGTGCCAACGGCGAGAATCTGGCTGTGCTCACCTGGTATAAATCGTCCAGCTGGACCACCACGGAAGCGGCCGGCACTTCAATGAATCACACCGGCAACGGCATGGTTTACACCGAGTATTACGAGACGGTCGGTCACAGTTCCGACTGCAAACTCGAAGCCACCGTCAACAAGGCGAAAAAGATCGTGCTGTTCAGGATCGAGGACGGAAAGATCATTCACGGCAAGTGCATCAACGTGCCGTTCGTGCCTGGTTACATTCCGCCCGGTTTCTAGTGCAACCCTGAGCAGGCTGCTGCTCAGGGATAACTGAACGACTTCACCAACGTCAACTCCCCCACCGCCCGCATTGGCACCACAAACGTCTCCATCTTCTCGCTCGGCGTACCCTCTTCGGTAATCACCGTCACCTGCGCCGTGGTCAACGGCTGCACCGCCTCTTCCCCACCCTCGTCATCCCCGCGATAGCCGCCACCAAAATAATTCACGTACACCAGATACTGCCCTTTGATCGGTGCCGGCATGGCGAAGATTTCCGGGCCGTAGCCGGTGGTGACGTCGACGTCGAGCGCCGCGCCGTTGGGGGCGACGCGATCGCCGTACCATATGTGCGCGCCGTCGGGGGTGACCAAGTGCAGGTCGAGGTCGGTGCCGTCGCTGTCCCACGACAGCAGCACGCGCAGTTTGGCCGGGGTGGCGCCGCCGCTGGCGTTGAGGAATTGGGTGCGGTGGCGTTGCTGGCCGTCAGGGCTGCGCACTTCGACGCTGTTGCTGCCGTTGGGGAAGGAGAACGGACGGTCGAAGTGGCCGCTGTCGTCGATTTTCAGCGGCATGCTGACGCCGTTGACGATCAACCGACCGGGATCCTTGCTCTTGGGGGTGGCTTTGATTTCACCGCTGATGCGTGCAGTGTTGGCTTGGCCGACCGGTGTATTGACCGACGAGGCCGGGTAGTTGACGGTCTGGCGGAAGTTTTCGCCTTCGCCCTCGGGCGCGCCGGTGCGCCAGCCGCCGACCGGGGTGTCGAGTTTGACGCTGTCGGCGGCCATTGCCATCGGCAATGCATTGAACGCGCAGAGCAACAGCAAGACCTGTGGATAACGGAGTGTCATGGTCTATTCCAGCAAGAGGTGACGGGCGAGCCCTTCGATGTAGGTTTCATCCTGGCCATTGGGATGTGCCTCAAAGGCCAGGTGCAGGTATTCGTGAGTCAGGTCGAGGCGATCCTGCAGCGTCAGCACGCCGCGCACGTAAATACGTTGGCGTTCGCGATCGACAAAAGGGCGACCGAAAGCGAGTTTGCACACGGCGAAGGTGCTGACTTCGTTGTAGCCGGTTTCGCTTTCAAGCTTAGGACGCCAGCCACGACGCTGCTTTTGCAGCCAGTCTTGCGCGGCGGGCAGTGCTTCGCAGGAGGCGACCGGGTTGTCCCAGCGGCTGAGGCTGGCGCGCGGGTAGGCGTGCAGCAGAATCGCGTCGTAGCGCTGGCCGGCGTTGGCCTGTTCGACGGCTTGTTGCCAGGCGAGTTTGTCCGGGCCGGGCTGGTCGGAGTGATAGGTGACGGTGCTGCCGGCCAGCACCAGATCCGCGGTCCACGCCGCGATGTTGCGCGACTCGGCGGAAGCCGGACGTGGGGCGACGCGCTGACGGTTGCTGCTGTCGTCGATACTCAGACAATCGCCATTGCGCGTGGCGTTTTGCAGCAAGTAGGTGCGGATCGCCACGGCCAGTGCCTTGGCGGCTTCGGCCGGTTCAGGTTTGGCTTCGCGCTCAAGAACGCGGGCGACGTATTCTTCGCGATCGAGCCGTGCGACGAGTTTGTCGTTGAGCAGAAACAGTTCGCCGGCGCTGTGGATATCCAGCGCATTGCCATTGGCGAATTCGACGCGGTAGTCGCCCTGCAAAGGCCCGGAGCCAGCAACGCGCTCACCCGAAAGGACTCGCGAAACCGGATAGCGCGAGAACAGTCCGACCTCAACACAACGCCCCGCCTCCGCCGGCCACGTTGCTGGCAACACCGACGCCAACGCCTGCCCGTAATGGCGCAAAACCATCTGACTGGTGCCACGCCCACCGGCCCAGATCGGCGAGCCATCTGCCGTCCAACCGGCGAAACCGCCCTGTCGCGATTGCGGATCCTGATCGCCGAGCCAGCTCCAGGTTTTCACCCGCAGGCGACCACCGAGTTCGCCGACGACATTGCCATCCGCCGCATTCAGCACGACGTCGAGCAATACGCGGCGCATCTGCTCCTGCGCCGGCAGCACCGACAACACCTTCAGCAAGTCAGCCACGGAAACCCGGGTAGCCGGTTGCACGGTTGGTAAATCCAGCAACCACGACGGTGCCTGCCGCGCCTGCCAATACGTGCGCCAATCGGCAGCAGCTATGCCCAACCGCGCCGGCTCAAAGTACAACCCGCAGGATTTGACCAACGCCTGATCGCGCTCGATCTTGCCGCCCGCCGAGCAGCAATAAACCTCTTCCTTGGATTGCCCGTGACATTCATACGCCGGTTCGCGGGCACCGGTATCCACCAGCCACGCATAGACGAACAATTTCCACAGACTGCCCAGCGGGGTATCCAGCGTCGACGGCAAGGGCTCGCGAGCGATCAGTTGCGTGTGATTCAACGACAACAACTCGCCCTTGTACGCCAGCCGCAACGGCTCATCCTGCGCCGTCGCCAGCGCAGGCATCACACACATCAGCAGCCACAGCAGCGGCCGGTTCATGTCAGTTGACCGTGACCTGACCGAGGGCGGCTTGCGCTTCCTGGGCCTGATGCTGCGGTGCATAGACCTGAGTGAAGCGCACCGGCGGCAGGTTGAACTGACCCTTCTGCGAGAAGCGCACCAGATGACGCAGACGCAATTCGCCGCTCAGCGCATCCACCGGCACCGCGTAAGCCAGTTGCCCCGGCTCGAAGCGCGCCTTCTCCAGCGCGGTCGGTTCGGTGCCATCCTTGCCCTGCAACTTGATGCCCCAGGTGGTGCGCTCGACATCGGCGCCCGGTGGCAGCGGCACTTCGAGCATGCCGTAGCGCAGCGGTTTCGGCGCCTTGCTGGTGAGGATCACTTCATCCAGATACAGGCTGTCGCTGGACAGCGGCTTGCTGCCGACCGGCTCCAGTTTGAAGGTGAACGCTTCGTCGCCCGGCACCAGTCGCGACAGGCGCCGGGTGATGGTCACGGCCATTGGATCGACCGCCGGTTGCCGGGTCTGGAAGCTCAGCGCCGCCCGCAGCGGACGCTCCTGAGTGCCGGACACCGACAAAACGCTCGGCACCGGTGTCGCACCCTGCCACGTCCAGAACATCTCGCCGGTCGCGCCGTAGCTTTTCTTCCAGCCTTCACCCGGCATCAGCGCGATGGTCGGCGAGGCCTGGGCGATGCTGCGTTGCAACCAGCTCAGCGCCAGGGCGCGTTCGAGGGTCGATTGCTGTGGCAGCAGACGTTGCAGCAACGCCGTCGCACGGGCCTGATCGAACGCTTGCAGCGACAGGTTCAGCGCTTCGGCAAACGGCTGCGAACTGACCGCCAGACGCTGTTGCGCCGCGCCAACCTGACGATTGAATGCGTCCGGCAACGCGACTTTCGACTGAGTCGCCAGCGCCGCGGTCAACACCCGCGCCGCCGCCAGACCGAGCGCCGAATCCGGGTCATTCATCACCATGCTGTCTTCGCCGTCGTCCATCAGGGTTTCGGCATTGCCCTCACCGGCCTTGGCCAGATCGTCCATCAAACCGCTGAGCAGGGTATTCACCGGCAGGTGCATCTGCTTGGCGAACGACAGAATCAGTGCCCGCTGCAGCAGCGGCGTGTTCGGCGCTTGCTTGGCGTAGACCTCCAGCACTCGCTGCCAGTGCTCCGGTGGCAAGGTCAGCTCCAGCACTTGGCTGGCGTTCCAGTCGGCGTAATAGGCGTAAGCGGTGAGGAACGCGTCCGGCTCGCCGTCGAAGCCCCACCAGGTGAAGCTCGCCGACGGCCCGGCCATTTGCACCAGACGCAAACGGCTGTTCTGCATGATCAGACGCAGGCGATCGCGGATTTGCGGGCTCGACGCCAGCGACGGATAAGCGATGCTCAGCGGCAGCAAACGGCTGGCCGTCTGCTCGACGCCGCCATACGGGTAGCTCAGCAGATCGTCGAGCGCGGAACGGAACAGCGCTTGCGGACTGTCATCCAGACGCAGACGAATGTCAGTGGCGTCCGCCGGCAGGCTCAACGGAGTGTCGCCGCTGGCCACGTCGAGGCTTTGGGTTTGCGTGACTTGCCAGCCGTCACCGGTCGCGCTCAGGCGCACGGCCAGGGAGTCCGCGGTTTTGCCATCCTGCACCAGCTCGGCAGTCCACTCACCCGAGGCCAGGGCGAACGCCGGCAGAGGCACGTAGTTGATGCCGTTATTCAGGGTCACCGGCAGGCGTTGTTCGGCGCCAGCGTAATGGGTGACCAGCTCAGCCTTGACCGGTTTTTCCGCCTGGCTGAAGGCAAACACTCCGAGTTGCGGCTGATCGCCCTTGCGGAATTTGCTCGGCCCGCTCCACTTCAGGTACAGCGGTTTTTCCGAACGGACGAACTGCTTCTTCTGCCCGACCTGACCGTCATCGGCAATGGCCCGGGCGGTGATGCGCCAGCGGGTCAGCGAGTCCGGCATCTTGAAGGTGAACCGGGTTTTGCCGTCGGCACCGGTCAACAGCTCAGGCTGCCATGCGGCGGTGTCGACGTCTTCGCGACGCGGACGCTCCAGCACTTTCACTCCGCGCTCGCTGCGGTTTGCCTTGCCCGGTGCGCCAGGGCTGCCCGGCAACGCCACGTCGTAACTGATGAACGACAGGCTGGCGCTGGTGCGCACGTTGTTGCGGCGTGGGTGGTAGAAGAACTGGTCGATGGTCGGTGCGACTTCCGGTTGCAGCGCGTAGACCATTTCATCGACGACGCTGACGGTCAGATGCGCCGGGACCGCTTTGCCGGCGAACTGCGTGGTCAGGTCAACCGTGACCGTGTCGCCCGGCAGGTACACGGTTTTATCGGTGCTGATCGCCACGTCGATTTGCGGCGCGACCACCTTGATCCCGGCGTTCTGGAAGCTGTACTGCCCGCCCTTGGTGTACAGCACCGAGAAGGTCAGGTTCGGCGCGAAATTGTCCTTCACCGGGATGCGTGCGCGGTATTGGGTGTCGCTGAGTTTTTCCAGTTTCAGCCAGTCGCCGCCCTTGGCCAGCAGCGCGGTGGCTTCGACCTTGTCGCGCTCCAGCGACAGCAGGGCATCGCTGACCGGCTCCGGGAACGTGATCAGCGCCAGCGCTTCATCGCCAGCCTTGTACTCGGGCTTGTCGAGGACGATTTCCACAGTGCCCGGCACCGCTTTGACGCCGTCACCAGTGACCGAATGGCCGGTGGCGCCGAGAACGCGACCGTGCTGATCCTTCAGCGTCAGGTTGTAAGTACCCGGACGTTCGAAGGCAATGCTGAAGCCCTTGTCTGTTGCCGCCAGTTTGCCTTCGCCGGTGCTCTGGTCTTCCAGGCGCACCCAGCTGTAGCTGCTCGGGGTGACGGCTTTGCTTTGCTCGCTGCTACCTTCGTTGACGTAGCTGAACGCGACTTTGTCGTTGACCGCGCTGAAACGTTGCGGCGCGCTCAGACGGAAGCTTGCGGCGCCACGGTCGATGAGGATTTCCTTGGTGGTCTTGACCCGATACGCCGCGCCATCGCTGGCAAACACGGTGAGCATGTAACGGCTCGGTTTGTCGGCGGCCGGCAGGTCGAGGGTCGCGTTGCCTTTGCTGTCGGTGGTCAGTTCGGTGCTGGTCAGTTCCACCGGGAATTGCCCAAGGTATTGCAGCTCGTTGTCGACCATCGACAGTTGCTGGGCGCGCAGGCTCAAGGTCAGTTTGGCGTTGGCCACCGGTTTGCCGTCCGGATACAGCAGCACCAGACTGCCCGTCACCGGCTCGCCGGTGCGGTAATCCTGCTTGGCCAGATTCAGCGAAATCTCAAAGTGCGGCTTGATGTATTCAGCCACGCGGAAGGCGCTGCTGTAGACCTGATCCTTGTAGTTGAAACGGATCTCATAGCCACCGGCCACGGCGTTATCCGGCAACTGGAAGCGGCCCTGGGTACCGGCCTTGGAATCGAGTTTCAGGTCAAGGTGTTGCAACTCGGTTCCGGTGGCATCCAGTACGCTGACCGTGACGTCCGCCGCACCCGGCAATACCGAATCCCGCGCATTCTTGAACTCGCGACCGACGATTTTCAGCGACACCCAATCCCCCGGGCGATAGAGCGGTCGATCAGTGAACGCGTAGAGTTTGGTGTCGTAGATTTCGCTGTCGTAATAGAAGTTCTCGGAGACGAACACCCCGCCCTCTTCGTCCTCGCCGATCACGAACGAGCGCTCGGGGCTGACGTGTTTCAGGCGCAGCAAACCATCGGCATCGGTGGCGCCGCTGCTCATCACGCCGAGGCCGTCAGTCCACAGCACATTGACCTTCGGCACCGAACTGCCTTCGTGTTTGCGTGCGGCCCAGACCAGCAATTCATCACCGGCAATCTTGCTCACCGCCACGGTGTTGGAGACGAAAACCATGGTGGTCGCGCGGTACTTGCCGATCAGCGCTTCGACCAGATACAGGCCCGGTTTCAGCTTGCCCAACGGGATGTACACGTTACCCGGCGCAACGCTGACGAACTCGCTGGAAGACCCGGCCAGATTGACCCCGGCCGGCGGCTGGATCGGTTTGGCCTGCCACAGTGGATAACGGAACTGGCTGACCACCGGCAGACCCGGAATCAACGCGAATTGCGGCTGTGCGTCGTACGGGGTCGGCGCGGCGATGGCGTTGCCCATCTTCAGTTCCGGTACTTCCTCGGTGACCTGCTTGCGCGATTCGTAGGAGAACGCACGCTGCATCACCCGCCGCGATTTGCGGTACCAGTTGTCCCACAGGTACGCGAGGGTGTTGGACAGACCTTCGCCCTTGAACTGACCGTCGCTGACCACGCGGTGCAGGTTCTTCTGGCGCTTGAGGAAATCCAGCGGTTTGTCGATGCGGTACACGCGGATGTCGGCACCGCCGTACGGTTCCATGCGGAAGCGGCGGTAGTCGCGACCGGGTGCTTCGAGACGCACCATCGCCTGCTCGTCCGCCGCGAAACTGCTGTCAGCCAGCAGGAAAAAGCTTTCACCAGAGACCGGCGTGTAGCCGCTCGGCTCCACCGAATCTTCAGCGTTGACGGTCGCCAGTGGCAGCAACAGCGCCAGCAGCAGGGGAATTCGAGCGCAGAGTCGCAGCATGCGGGCACCGGTCATTGGGAGAGAAAGTTCAGTCGATAGACGCCGATGAAGTTGGGGTTGGCTGCGTCGGGTATCCATCGGGTGTCCTTCCATGTCATGAGTTGCTGCAGGCTTGCCGAACGCATGCCGTTGTCAGTGGGGGTGGTGGTGCCGGTGTGATAGGCGATGTAGCGGCCCATCCAGATCATCAGGTGCTGGTCGTCGCCCTGATCGAAAAACATCAGGTCGCCGGGGCGTGCCTGGGACACGTCGCGGCTGACCAGATGGCTGTTGAACTGAATCAGTTTGATCGCGTTGACGTACGGCCCGACCTTGCCGCCGCCCTGCTGCCATTGCTGGGCGAGCTTGCGCTGCTCATCTCTGAGCGTCAGCTCCGGCGGCAGGTAGCGATTGGACAGGCCATTGCTGCGCAGCCATTTGTCGTCGTGGACTTTCAACGCTTCGTTGGCAGCGAAACGCACCAGCCCCGCGCAATCCTGCTGATACCAGCGCGGGCTCGGCCCCTGGCTCAGTTGCTCCTGAGCGATGCGCACGAACCAGGCGCGGAACACCTGGGACTGTGCCGGATCGAGTGCAGGCGCTTCGACGGCTCGGGCGCCGGCGCTGAGCAGCAGCGCGAGCAGGCCGAGGCTGCGGATCAGTGTCGTCACAGTGCTTTCCATTCCAGCGGCAGCCATTGCCAGTGGCCGTCAGGCTCGCTGCCTTCGGGCAAGGTCAGCGCGTATTTGCCATAACCGCCGAGGGTGCGCAGTTTCGGGATCAGGTAGGTTTGCGCGGCGTTGTAGAACACCGGCTCCATGTCCTGCGGCAGGCTGTCGAGGGTTTCCTGCTGCATCAGTTGCGCCATCGAATCGGGGCCGAAGTAGATCGGCATCAGCACGTCTTTCGGCAGCACGTCGGCCATCGGTGGGAAGCGTTTGTCGAGGGTACCGAGGGCCTTGTCGACCAGTTTGTCGTCGAGGGAAAACAGCAGCGTCGAACCGTGACGGGCGAGGCTGACTTTCATGAACGCCTTGCCGGTGATCGCGTCCGGGTTCTCGGCAGTCTTCGCTGCGTACGGACCGAAATTGGAGCTGATCTGACGCTGCCAGACATGGCTCTGGCCTTCCTGTTTCTCGACCACCGGGAACACGTGCTCATCGATATTCGCCTCGTAGGCGCCCACCATCGAACCGAACAACGTGCCCAGATCGCCATCGAGCTTGCTGCTGTCCTCATCCTTCAGACTGGCGACCAGCAACGGCGTGTACAACCGCGAATCGGCGTACCAGCACAGGCCCGCCGCGCCGGCCACATGCTCGGTGAGTTTCTGCGCCACAGCCTCGTCGGCGCCGAGTTTCACCAGCAATGGTTTCTGCGGTTCGGCCGCCACCGGCAAGGTCACGCAGGCACTGGCGCCCAGCGGCATGGCTTGCCACACCGGTTTGAAATCGAAGTCCGGCTGATTGTCCAGTTCGTCCATGGCCAGAAAGCTATGCCAGCCCTTGTCGTCCATGTCGAAACGCAGTCCGGCGAAGTTCGGGATGAAGCGCTGATACCCCATGGCAAGCACGCTGGAGTTCACCGACAGGCGCTGTTTGATTTCCGGCGCTTTCGTTGCCAAACCGAAGGCTTCGGGGAACAGTTTGTCGCCATTGAGCAACGCTGCCAGCGCTTGTGAAGACACGTGGCCCGACTCCTCCGAAGCGCCGTTGTCGGCGTCGTAGTATTTGGCCGGATTGGACAGCACTACCAGCTTGTCGCCGCGCGAAGCAAACAGCAGCGATTTGCTGGCGTTGTAGCTGAGCTGATAGAGCGTCACCTCGTCGCTGCCGACTTTCAGTGTGCCGAACTTGCTCAGTTGCGAGTCATCCAGCGCGACTTTCGCCAGCGGCTCCAGCAGTTTCGCCAGACCGCCGCGATCCATCACCAGCAGGAAATCCTTGAGTCGGCCATCGGCACCGCGCCACAACGCGACATCGGCTGGCTGATCGAAAAGCTGCTCGATCAGGCTGTCCTGCAGCTGCAGGTCGTGCTCGTATATGATCCGTCGCAGGCTGCCGATCAGGCCGAGGCGGTCAGCGTGGGTTTCGTAATAGAAGACGAAATCTTCGGTGAGCGTGGCCTTGAGGAACGGCACCGTCAGCAGGTCCTTGGGCAACTGGCTCAGGGAGCGGGTTTCCAGCAGTGCGTCCGGGCGGCTCAGGCCGAGCTTGTCGCTGGCAAGTAGAGCTGCCGGCAACTTGGGCTTGTGCAGCAGCCAGCCGAGACCACCCGCCACCCCGGCCACCAGGACCAGGCCAATCAGCAGCGCCGGCCAGCGCCGGGAAGGTTTGCCGGCAGGTGTCGGGACGGCCGGAGAAGCAGCGTTATCACTCATGTTCACAAAACCCGAAGTTCATCCGTGGAGCGGGATGCTTAATAGTTGAAAGTCTTGACCAGCAGCAGATCACCGATCGCCCGCAGGGGCACGATGAACGTTTCACGTTTTTCGTCGACCGTGTTTTCGTTGAGCACCAGTGTGATTTGCGAGGTGATGACCTCGTTCTGATTGCTGGCCTCCTCGAAGTTATAGCCGCCGTCGCCAAAGTTGCCCCAATAGTTGACGTAAACCAGATAGGTGCCATGCAGCGGCGCGGTCATGGTGAACATTTCCGGGCCGGGGCCATCGACGCCGTCCGGGTCCAGACCGCCGCCGTTGGTCAGCGCCGTGTGGGCGAAAAACGCGTGCTGACCGTCGGGCGTAATGATGTGCAGGTCGAGTTCGGCCTTGGGATCGTCCCAACCCAGCACCACACGGATTTTCGCCGGAGTGCGCAGGTTGTTCGCTTCGTAGAACTGCACGCGCTTGAGCGACTGTCCCTCGGCGCTGCGCACTTCGACACTGTTGGAACCGGCGCCGAACGCATACGGACGGGCAAATCGCCCGTCATCGTCGGTGTACAGATTCAGTGGGTTGCCATTGACCGCCAGCGTGTGCGGCCCGCGCTGATTGCCGATGGCCTTGAGCTGGCCCTGGATCATCGTGCGATTGCGCTGGATGCCACGGTCGATTGGCGGCGTCGGATAGGCGACTTGCGGGTTTTCACTGCGATCAAGCAAGCCGTTATAACGCCAGCCACCGGATGGTTCCGACAGCTCGGCAGTCGGCGCCGCCAGCAGCGCAGGCGCGCCAGCCAGACCGATCAGCAACAAAAGAAATGAACGCATGTAGTGCCTCCTGCCATGCCTGAACGAAACCTTGCACCCTATCCTCGGTACTTCACAGCGGTGGAAACTGCGTTTCGTCTGAAAGACCCCGTGACCAGCGGGTCGTAGAAGGCGCGAAGATTAGCGATTCGGCAGTTTTTTAACAATCGGATACATCTGGATTTGCTGTGGGATTCACGCAGGTTTGTTGGGCGTGAGCCGAATAGAAGCGTTATTCGGCTCACAAAATGAGCCGAATAAGCTCCAACCTTCATAAGTCACCACAAATACTGTGGCGAGAGAGCTTGCTCCCGCTGGACTGCGCAGCAGGCCCAATCCGGTCATTACAATCTGCCTGAAGAACTGCGGTGGCGGGTTTTGGGGTCGCTACGCAACCCAGCGGGAGCAAGCTCCCTCGCCACAGTAAAGCGGGGTCGTCCGGGGCTCCTCATTTGCCCATAAACCCCCTATCTGCTAGTGTCGCGCCGGTTT
The DNA here is from genome assembly GCF_020515535.1 of Pseudomonas sp. MWU16-30322. NCBI lineage: Bacteria > Pseudomonadati > Pseudomonadota > Gammaproteobacteria > Pseudomonadales > Pseudomonadaceae > Pseudomonas > Pseudomonas sp. MWU16-30322. The sequence continues at coordinate 115,905 of NZ_JAIWYL010000009.1, read as the reverse complement.
AACGTCAACCGGAAATCGCCGCCATGGCCCGCAAAAAAGCTGCACTGGATTTCGAACAGTCCCTCGCCGACCTGCAAACACTGGTCGAGCGTCTGGAGAACGGTGAATTGTCGCTGGAAGACTCGCTGACCGCTTTCGAGCAGGGCATCGGCCTGACCCGTGACTGCCAGGCAGCGCTGGCCCAGGCCGAGCAGAAGGTGCAAGTGCTGCTGGAGCGCGATGGCGAACTCGCCGAGGAACCCTTCGACGCGGAACAGCCAGAATGATTGCGGCGTATTCGGCGACCAGTCAGGCGCGGGTCAATGCGGCACTGGAAATCCTCTTCAAGGCTCCGCTGCCGGAACTGTCGCGCCTGTATGAGGCAATGCACTACAGCGTGATGATCGGCGGCAAACGCGTGCGTCCGCTGCTGGCCTACGCCGCGTGCGAAGCGCTCGGTGGCAAGGCTGAGCAGGCCAACGGCGCGGCCTGCGCGGTGGAGCTGATCCACGCCTATTCGCTGGTGCACGACGATTTGCCGGCGATGGACGACGACGATCTGCGTCGCGGCCAGCCCACCACCCACAAGAAATTCGACGAAGCCTGCGCGATTCTCGCCGGTGACGGCTTGCAGAGCCTGGCCTTCAGCGCCCTGCTCGACCCGCGCCTGAGCAACCTCGACGCCGACATCCGTCTGCAACAGGTCACGGCGCTGGCGCACGCGGCAGGCCCGGCGGGCATGGTCGGCGGTCAGGCCATCGACCTCGGTTCGGTCGGTCTGAAGCTGGATCAGCAAGCACTGGAGCAGATGCACCGGCACAAGACCGGCGCGCTGATCGAAGTCAGCGTCAAACTCGGCGCCCTGGCCAGCGGCCGTGCCGAGCAGGATCAACTCAAAGCCCTGCAGACTTATGCACAGGCCATCGGTCTGGCCTTCCAGGTACAGGACGACATTCTCGACGTCGAAAGCGATACCGAAACCCTCGGTAAACGCCAGGGCGCCGACATCGCCCGCGACAAACCGACCTACCCGGCCTTGCTGGGGCTGGACGCGGCCAAGGTCTACGCCCTGGAACTGCGCGATCAGGCACTGCACGCGCTGCGACCGTTTGACGCGGCAGCCGAGCCTTTGCGCGACCTGGCCCGGTATATCGTCGAGCGGCGTAACTGAACGCCAACCTGCCAAAAAAGACCAACGCGTGGGCAGGGGGCGATGCATCAGGTAAACTGCCGCATCTTTTATACCTATAACGATTCGCCTGATGCCCACGACGTTTCATGAGATTCCCCGCAAGCGCCCGACCACGCCCCTGCTCGACCGCGCGAACACGCCGGACGGCCTGCGCCGGTTAGGCGAAGCCGAGCTGGAAACCCTGGCCGATGAGTTGCGCCTGGAATTGCTCTACACGGTCGGCCAGACCGGTGGGCATTTCGGTGCCGGCCTGGGCGTCATCGAGCTGACCATCGCGTTGCATTACGTCTTCGACACCCCGGATGACCGGCTGGTGTGGGACGTCGGTCATCAGGCGTATCCGCACAAGATCCTCACCGGTCGCCGCCAGCGCATGGAAACCCTGCGCCAGAAGGACGGCATCGCCGCTTTCCCGCGTCGCGCCGAGAGCGAGTACGACACCTTTGGCGTCGGCCACTCCAGCACCTCGATCAGCGCCGCGCTGGGCATGGCCATTGCCGCCCGCCTGCAAAACAGCGATCGCAAGGCGATTGCGGTGATCGGTGACGGCGCGCTGACCGCCGGCATGGCCTTCGAGGCGCTGAACCATGCGCCGGAAGTCAACGCCAACATGCTGGTGATCCTCAACGACAACGACATGTCGATCTCGCGCAACGTCGGTGGTCTGTCGAATTATCTGGCGAAGATCCTTTCCAGCCGCACTTACGCGAGCATGCGTGAGGGCAGCAAGAAAGTCCTGTCGCGCCTGCCCGGCGCCTGGGAAATCGCCCGTCGCACCGAAGAATACGCCAAAGGCATGCTGGTTCCCGGCACCCTGTTCGAAGAGCTGGGCTGGAACTATATCGGCCCGATCGACGGCCACGACCTGCCAACCCTGATCGCTACCCTGCGCAACATGCGCGATCTGAAAGGCCCGCAGTTCCTGCACATCGTCACCAAGAAAGGCAAAGGCTTCGCCCCGGCGGAAGTCGATCCGATCGGTTACCACGCGATCACCAAGCTCGAACCGCTCGACGCTCCGGCCGCGGCGCCGAAAAAGGCGGGCGGGCCGAAGTATTCGGCGGTGTTCGGCGAATGGCTGTGCGACATGGCGGCGGCTGATCCGCGGCTGGTCGGCATCACCCCGGCGATGAAGGAAGGTTCGGACCTGGTGGCGTTCAGCGAACGTTTCCCGTTGCGCTACTTCGACGTGGCGATTGCCGAACAGCACGCGGTGACGTTCGCTGCCGGTATGGCCTGCGAAGGTGCCAAGCCTGTGGTGGCGATCTACTCGACATTCCTGCAACGCGGCTATGACCAGTTGGTGCATGACGTCGCGGTGCAGAACCTCGACGTGCTGTTCGCCATCGACCGCGCCGGTCTGGTGGGCGAAGACGGCCCGACCCACGCCGGCAGCTTCGATCTGTCCTACCTGCGCTGCATCCCGGGGATGGTCATCATGACCCCGAGCGATGAAAACGAATTGCGCAAGATGCTCACCACCGGCCACCTGTACAACGGCCCGGCGGCCGTGCGCTACCCGCGCGGCACTGGCCCGAACGCGACCATCGACAAGGATCTGGAGCCGATCGAAATCGGCAAGGGCATCGTCCGTCGCCAGGGCAGCAAAGTCGCCCTGCTGGTGTTCGGCGTGCAACTGAGCGAAGCGCTGAAAGTCGCCGAGAAGCTGGATGCGACCGTGGTCGACATGCGCTTCGTCAAGCCGCTGGATGAGGCACTGGTGCGCGAAATCGCCGGCAACCACGAATTGCTGGTGACGATCGAAGAGAACGCGGTCATGGGCGGCGCCGGTGGCGCGGTCAGCGAGTTCCTTGCGCGCGAGAACATCCTCAAGTCGATGCTGCATCTGGGCTTGCCGGACATCTACGTCGAGCACGCCAAACCCGCGCAGATGCTGGCCGAGTGCGGGCTTGATGAAGCGGGAATCGAAGCTTCGATTCGTGAGCGTCTGGAACTGCTCAACAAGTAACACGCAATACCCATGTGGGAGCGGGCTTGCTCGCGAAGGCGCCGGTTCAGTCGATGATGAGTTGACTGAACCGGCGCCTTCGCGAGCAAGCCCGCTCCCACATTTGATTTGTGTACATCAGAAATATCCACTGGATCACCGATGAACCTCTCGCGCCTCGCCCTGCCCCTCCTCCTGCTGCCAGCCGCCAGTGCCTTCGCCGACACCTTCGAACGCGACGAAGCCCTGAAACTGCCGGACACGCTGATCAGCGCCAACCGCCAAGTCGAAGCGCGCAACGACAGCAGCGCCGCCAACACCGTGTTTACCCGCGAAGACATCGACCGCCTGCAACCGAGCAGCGTCACCGATCTGCTGCAACGGGTGCCGGGCGTGCAGGTGGCGCAGGCCGGTGGGCGCGGCAGCCTGCCGGGGATCTACATTCGCGGCACCCAGTCGGCGCAGAGTCTGGTGCTGGTCGACGGCCAGCGCATCGGCAGCTCGACCTCCGGCGACAGCAACCTGCAGCACCTGAACATCGACCAGATCGAACGCGTGGAAGTGCTGCGCGGTTCGCGTTCGGTGATCTACGGCAGCGATGCGATTGGCGGGGTGATCCAGATCTTCACCCGACGCGGTAACCAGCAAGGTTTACAGCCTCGATTGCACGTCGGTCTCGGCAGCAACCAGACCTGGGAACGCAGTCTCGGCCTGTCGGGTGGCGACGAGAAAACCCGCTTCAACCTGGGTGCCAGCCTCGATGACACTGCCGGTATCGACCGTACGCACGAGTCCTACCCCAGCGACAGCGATCACGATGCCTACCGCAATCAATCCGTCAGCCTGAGTCTCAGCCATGCGCTGACCGATGACATCGAAGTCGGCGCCAACCTGCTGGATAACCGCGGCAAAAGCGAGTTCGACAACCCGTTCGGGCGCTTCGATACGACCACCTTCGAGTCGGTGCAACAGCAGCCCTACAGCGACTTCAACGTCAGCAGTGTCAGCAGCTACGTCGATGCCCGGGTCAACGAAATCTGGAAAACCCGCGTCGAATTCGGTCACACCGAAAACCGCGAAAAGACCCTCGACAAACTCAGCGACGAGCGCACGGTGTTCAACACCTATCGCGATTCGGTGAACTGGCAGAACGACCTGACTCTGGATGCGCGCAACAGCCTGATCCTCGGCGGCGACTGGTACGAAGACCGGGTCAACAGCAGCACCGCGTTCGACGAGGACAGCCGCTGGAACCGCGCCGCGTTCATCCAGCATCGCTATCAGGCCGACAGCTTCTCCACGGAGCTGGGCCTGCGCCACGACGACAACCAGCAGTTTGGCAGCCAGAACACCTGGAGCGGAACCTTTACCCTGCCGCTAAACCCGGACAACGATCTGCTGCTGAGCTACAGCGAAGGCTTCCGCGCGCCGACCTTCAACGACCTGTACTACCCGGATTTCAGCAACCCGAACCTGAAACCGGAAACCTCGAAAAGCTACGAGTTGCAATGGCGTAGCCAGTTGAGCGATTCCAGTCGCCTGGAAACTTCGATTTACCGCACTGATCTGCAAGACGCGATCATCTTCGGCAGCAACTCGCGCCCGGAGAACGTGGCCTCGGCGCGGATCAATGGCTTTGAAGCGGCATTGAAGCAGGAGCTGTTCGGCTGGCAGAGCAATCTCGGCGTGGCGATTATCGATCCGCGTGATCGCGATACCGGGCACACCTTGGCCCGCCGCGCACGGCGCATGATGAGTTGGGATCTGGATCGACAGTTTGACCGACTGGGTCTGGGCGCCAGTTGGCAGGCGGTAAGCAGTAGCTACGACGACAAGGACAACACCCAGTCACTGGGCGGCTACGGCTTGATCGGATTGCGCAGCAGTTGGGCACTGAACCGCGAGATCAAACTGGATATGAAGGTCGAGAACCTGTTCGACAAAAGCTATAGCCGCGCGCTGTACAGCTATGACGGCAGCCAGTATGGCTATCGCGAGGAAGGTCGGGCCTGGGTGTTTGGGGTGACCTGGACGCCGGAGCTCTGATCCAGAATTTGCGCTGCTTCGACTGGCCTCTTCGCGAGCAAGCCCGCTCCCACAGGGGGAACGCATTCCAAATGTGGGAGCGGGCTTGCTCGCGAAGAATTCACCTCGGTCTCAGCGGTCAGGCGCAATCAGATGGCAGAGTTTGGCGGTTGCCTCGATCATCTGCCCGCTTGGGCGTTCGAGGCCTTTATCCGTGACCAACAACAGTTGGCCATGCGCCACCGCACTCACCTGCGGCCAGGCTTTCCAGGCATCAAGCTGGGCCTGATCACCGGCCAGAATCACCCCGGGATCGCGCTGCAACACCGCTTCGATACTGACCTGCGGCGCCGGCAAACTCAGATCGGCAAACACATTGCGCGCGCCGCATACCTCAAGCGCATCGCTGATGATCTGCCCGCCACCGACGGTGTACAGCGGCTTGTCCCAGACTTGATAGAACACTGTCAGCGGCGTCTCCCGGCGATAGCGTTGGCGCAGGTCATCGAGTTTCTGGCGCAGATCCGCCGCCAGTGTCACCCCACGTTCAGGCCGGCCGAGTTGCGCGGCAATGGCTTCGATCTGTGCAGAGAGCTGTTCGAGATTGTGCGGTTCGGCGACGTAGGTCGGGATGTTCAGGCGTTTGAGTTGATCGCGTTGCGCCGGGCCGACACTGCCGGGCCACAACAGCAATAAATCGGGCTTCAAACTGAGCAGACGCTCCATGTCCAGCTGACCGTAGCGGCCCACTGACGGGACATCCTTGAGCGCGGCAGGACGCTCGCCGGCATCGAGCACGCCAACCAGCAGATCGGCCGAATCCAGCTCAACGACAATTTCCGACAGCGAAGGCGCGAGGCTCACCACCCGCAGGCTCGCCAGCGCCGGGCCGGCGACGGCCAGCAGCAGCACCGCCAGCCACAGACGGCGCATCAGCCGAGTTGACGCGGGATGCGATAGAGGTAGAACAGCACGGCCGTGGACAGCGCCAGCAGCATCAGCGGTACGGCTTCGAGGCCGACGAACACGGCCAGCGCACCGATCCATGCCGGAAGCGATGCAGCGAGGAACGCGACACGACGACGGGCCGCGAGCGCGATCCAGGCCGCCGGCTCGGCAGGCGTATCGAGGGCTTTCTGGGTGGCGATCAGTGCGTGTTTGTAGCCACCGAAAAACTTCAGGCTGACAAACATCGAGGCCACGCCGGCAATGAACATCGGCATGGTCAGTACCGGCAGAAACGCTTCATATTGGCCGAACAGTGCGTTGAGCACGAACAGCGGCAGCAGCGCCAACGCCAGATACTTCCACCAATCGACCGCCAGACGGCGGCGCACCTGACCGCGGGTCACGCGCGGTCGACCTCGCCCTGATGCTCGTTGCCCATCATGTGGTCGAGCTTGCTGGCCTTGGTCGCCAGATAGAGCTTGTTGTGCGGATTATGGCCGGTGTGCAGCGGCACGCGTTCGGCGACGACGATGCCCATGTCGGTCAGGGCTTTGACCTTGCGCGGGTTGTTGGTCATCAGGCGCAGGGACTTCACGCCCAGGTGCTCCAGCATCGGCAGGCACATCGCGTAGTCACGCTGGTCGGCGGCGAAACCCAGACGCTCGTTGGCTTCCACGGTGTCGGCGCCGCCGTCCTGCAACTCGTAAGCGCGGATCTTGTTCAGCAGACCGATGCCACGACCTTCCTGACGCAGGTACAGCAGCACGCCACGGCCTTCGCGGGCGATGGCCTTGAGCGCCGCTTCGAGTTGCGAGCCGCAGTCGCAGCGCTGGCTGAACAGGGCATCACCGGTCAGGCACTCGGAATGCAACCGGCCAAGGACCGGGGCACCGTCGTCAATTTCACCCAGGCTCAGCACAACGTGCTCGCGGCCGGTGGCTTCATCGAGAAAACCGTGCATGGTGAATTGCGCAAAAGGCGTTGGCAGCTTGCAAGCGGCGACAAAAACGACAGGCACCTGTGTGCTCCTGATCTAAAAAGTCTGAAGATTCGCAGGCCGGCATTGTAACAGCAGGTTCCGGCAGGCGCTTAGGCTGAATTATCGGGCATAACGATCAAAAAGTTTGATAACACCCGACTTGCCTGGCCCCCCCTGTGGGAGCGGGCTTGCTCGCGAAGGCGTCGTGTCAGTCGGCAATAGGCTGGCGGAACCACCGTATTCGCGAGCAAGCCCGCTCCCACAGGGGGCACAGTGTTGGGCACAAGATTCGCAATCAGGGCGTATCAAACGGATACGGCTGCTTCCACTGCTCGAAAATCGGCTTCAGCTCGCCGCTCTTCACCAACTGCTCCATGCGCCTGTCGAACAGCGCCATCAGCGTGCGCGCTTGCGGCGTATCGGCGAAGCACAGGTACAGCGGCAATTCGGCGATGTGGGTCTTGCGAAACTGCGTCGGATCCTTGGCCCGGCCAACCACGTAATCGATTTCGGTCTGCGCATCGATGTAATAGTCAGCACGGTTGTGGGTGAGCATCGAGAGGATCCCGGTACGTCGCACGACCTCGTTGAAGTTGCGCACGCCGGGTAGATAATTCTGATAGTCGTAACCACGAACCCAAGCCAGCCGATATTGGCCGAGGGTTTCCGGGGTCGGTGCTGGATTACTCGCCAGGCCCAGGGCGTAGATGTGGTCGGTGTCGAAATTCCAGCGCGGATAGAGCAGGTCGCTGAATTCTTCATGATAAGAACCGACACAAGCATCGACCTCGCCACGCTGGGCCAGCCCAACTGAACGAGTGTATGGTTCGCTGCGAATGTCGAGCTTCACCCCGGCCGGTTCGAAGACCTTGCGCAGCACGTCCCAGCCCAGGCCGTGACCGTCAGCGGCGGTGTAGTCTTCCCAGTCTTCGCTGGCCAGATGGATGACCGCGGGCGTCGGCGCAGCTTCCTGCGCACTGGCGACAGTGCCCAGCAAGGCAAAAAACACCAGCGCCAGCCAGCGACTACCCATCCTTAGTCTCCCCACTTAACCCTGACAATCCGGATCAGGCGAAAATCCACACCAGTCCCTGCATCGCCAGCCAGGCGAACACGCCGGCCAGCACGTCGTCGAGCATGATGCCGACGCCGCCGTGGACATGCCGATCGATCCAGCGAATCGGCCATGGCTTGAGAATGTCGAAGAAGCGGAACATCAGGAACCCCGCGAGCAACCAGTACCAGCCTTCCGGCACCAGCCACAGGGTGATCCACATCCCGACCATTTCGTCCCAGACGATGCCTTCGTGGTCGTGTACCCGCAGATCGTCGGCGACCTTGCCGCACAGCCAGAAGCCGAACAGCATGGTGATCCCGAGCATCAGCCAGTAACCCCAGTCGGGCAACATCTGCCACAACGGGATAAAGGGTAGCGCAACTAACGAACCCCACGTGCCCGGCGCTTTCGGCAAGGTGCCGGAGCCGAAGCCGAACGCGAGGAAATGCCAGGGATTGCGCCAGACCGACGGCGGAACGAATTCGGCCGGAACCTGTTTCGGGTGATCTGTCACGGTGTCTCCTGAAAATGTTGATAACCCCGGATTTGCGGGGTGATGTCGTGTCCTTCGCGATCCAGCAGCACCACACCCTGGCCCTGCGCCACACGCCCGATCACATGGATCGGCCAACCATCGGCCAGCAGTGCCGGCAACTCGACGGACGGTAGCGTGAAGGCCAGCACATAGTCATCGCCGCCGCTCAACGCCGCCCGTTCGGCGCCACGCTGGCCGAGAAACGCCACTAAAGCATCGGACAACGGTACGCGCTCGCGTTCAACCTCAAGCCGCACCTGCGAAGCCAGAGCGATATGGCCGCAATCGGCAAGCAGGCCATCGGAGATATCCAGGGCCGAGGTGGCCTTGCCGCGCAAGGCCTGACCGAGCCCGAGTTGCGGTTGCGGCGCCCAGTAATGACTGAGCAGCGGCTCGGCAATATCAGTGTCGGCTTCACGCTGGCCAAGCACCAGCGGCAAGGCACCGGCGGCATTGCCCAGTTCGCCGCCAACACAAAGCAGGTCGCCCGGTTGTGCGCCGCTGCGGGTCAAGGCCTGCCCGGCCGGGACGCGACCGAACACCGTGACGGTCAGGCTTAACGGCCCACGGGTGGTGTCGCCGCCCACCAGCGCGACGCCGCAGCTCTGCGCCATGCGGTTCAAACCGCGGGCATAGGCTTGCAGCCAATCGGCGGTCACCGTCGGCACAGTCAGGGCAAGGGTAAAGGCAACGGGCGTGGCGCCCATAGCGGCCAGGTCGCTGACCGCAACGGCCAGCGAGCGCTGACCGAGCAGAAACGGATCGCAGGGATCGGCGAAGTGCACGCCGGCCACCAGCGTATCGGTGGAAATCGCCAGCTGCTCCCCGGGGGGAACCGCCAGCAAGGCGCAGTCGTCGCCGATCCCCAGGGCAACGCCCTCGCCGCCCTGCGCACAAGGCGCGGCGGCGAAGAAATTGCGGATCAGCTCAAACTCGCCCATTGCGATATCAAGCGCTGATCAGCGCTTGAACGCCTTGACTTCAGCTTCACGCAGGCGCGGAGCCAGCTTGTCGAGTACACCGTTGACGAACTTGTGGCCGTCGGTCGAACCGAAGACTTTCGCCAGCTCGATACCTTCGTTGATCACCACGCGGTACGGCACGTCGACGCGCTTGAGCAGTTCCCAGGTGGACAGGCGCAGAACCGCCAGTTCAACCGGGTCCAGCTCTTCGATTTCGATGTCCAGGCACGGCTTGAGCGCGGTGTCGATTTCGGTGCGGCTCGCCGGAACCCCGTGGAGGATTTCGCGGAAATACGCGCCATCGACATCGGTGAAATCGTTATCAACGCGGAACTGCGCTTCGATTTCGTTCAGCGAAGCCTTGGCCATGTGCCACTGATACAGAGCCTGAGTCGCGAGCTGACGGGCTTCGCGACGCTTGACGCTTTTCGATGGCTTGCCGGCATCCGCAGGTTTCGGATCGCGCGGGTTGAAACGATCGCTATCGTCGCTAATCACTTGGCCTCCAACTGCGCCAGCAGGCTGACCATTTCCAGAGCGGACAGGGCAGCTTCAGCACCTTTGTTGCCGGCCTTGGTGCCGGAACGTTCGATGGCTTGCTCGATGGAATCAACGGTCAGGACGCCGAACGCGACCGGTACGCCGAACTCCATGGACACCTGGGCCAGGCCCTTGGTGCATTCGCCAGCCACGTATTCGAAGTGCGGAGTGCCGCCACGAATGACCGCGCCGAGGGCGATGATGGCTGCGAACTCGCCTTTCTGAGCGACTTTCTGCGCAACCAGCGGGATTTCGAAGGCGCCAGGTGCGCGGATGATGGTGATGTCGCTTTCGCTCACGCCGTGGCGAACCAGGGCATCAACTGCACCGCTGACCAGGCTTTCAACCACGAAGCTGTTGAAACGGCCCACTACCAGAGCGTAGCGGCCTTTAGGGGCGATGAAGGTACCTTCGATGGTCTTCAGGGTCATTCGTCAGATCTCTTAAAGAGCCGGGACGCGTTTCGTACGCATCCCTCAGTGATATTAGCCACAAATTCATGACCGGAAACACCGCATTGCTGTTCGACTACACCCCTGTGGCGAGGGGATTTATCCCCGATGGACTGCGCAGCAGTCCCAACCAAATAGGGCCGCTGCGCAGCCCGTCGGGGATGAATCCCCTCACCACAAGGATCTACGTCAACAATGCCGGAAACGACCGGTCATTATTCGGAGGGCACGTATTCTACAACTTCCAGATCGAAACCGGATATCGCATTAAATTTCATTGGCGCAGACATCAAGCGCATTTTGCGTACGCCGAGGTCACGCAGGATCTGCGAACCGGCACCGACGATGCTGTAAGTGGTCGGTTTTTTCACCGCCGCCTGCTCACCGGTTTCGCGGATATGCGCCAGCAGCACGTCGCCGTCGAGCGGGTGACCGAGCAACAGCACCACACCGCTGCCGGCCTCGGCGACCGCAGCCATCGCGGCGCGCAGGCTCCAGCGCCCCGGTTGCTTGACCATCAGCAGGTCGCGCAGCGGATCCATGTTATGCACGCGAACCAGGGTCGGTTCTTCGGCGCAGACAGTGCCCAACGTCAGGGCCATGTGCACATCGCCTTCCACCGAATCACGATAGGTCACCAGGTTGAATTGGCCCAGTTCGCTGTCCAGCGGCTGTTCGGCAATCCGCTGAACGGTACGTTCGTGGATCATCCGGTAGTGAATCAGGTCGGCGATGGTGCCGATCTTGATGTTGTGTTCGGCGGCAAACGCTTCCAGTTCGGCGCGACGGGACATGGTGCCGTCGTCGTTCATCACTTCGCAGATCACGCCGCTTGGTTCGAAACCGGCCATGCGCGCCAGGTCGCAGGCGGCTTCAGTGTGACCGGCACGAGCCAGGGTGCCACCGGCCTGAGCCATCAGCGGGAAGATGTGGCCCGGGCTGACGATGTCTTCCGCCTTGGCGTCTTTCGCCGCGGCCGCTTGCACGGTGCGCGCACGGTCGGCGGCGGAAATACCGGTGGTGACGCCTTCGGCGGCTTCGATCGATACGGTGAACTTGGTGCCGAAACCGGAACCGTTGCGTGGCGCCATCAGTGGCAGTTTCAACAGTTCGCAGCGCTCGCGGCTCATCGGCATGCAGATCAGGCCACGGGCGTGCTTGGCCATGAAGTTGATGTGCTCGGCCTTGCAGCATTCGGCGGCCATGATCAGGTCGCCTTCGTTCTCGCGGTCTTCGTCATCCATGAGGATGACCATCTTGCCTTGGCGGATGTCTTCAACCAGTTCTTCGATGCTATTGAGCGCCACAAGGCACCCCCTTCAGTCAGGATTTGAGGTAGCCGTTGGCGGCCAGAAAGCTTTCAGTGATACCGCCAGCGCTTGGCTCAGCAGCCTTGTCGCCGAGGAGCAGACGCTCCAGATAACGCGCCAGCAAATCGACTTCCAGGTTCACCCGGCGGCCCGGCTTGTAGGAAGCCATGATGGTTTCGCTCAGGGTGTGCGGAATGATCGTCAGCATGAATTCGGCGCCATCGACCGCGTTCACGGTCAGGCTGGTGCCGTCGACGGTGATCGAACCTTTATGGGCGATGTACTTGGCCAGTTCTTTCGGCGCGCGGATACGAAATTCCACGGCGCGGGCATTGTCGCTGCGTGACACCACTTCGCCGACACCGTCGACGTGGCCGCTGACCAGATGGCCGCCGAGACGGGTGGTCGGGGTCAGGGCTTTTTCCAGATTGACCGGGCTGCCGCTTTTCAGGTCATTCATGGCGGTGCAGTCGAGGGTTTCGCGGCTGACGTCGGCGGCAAAGCCATTGCCCGGCAGCTCAACCGCCGTCAGGCACACGCCGTTGACGGCGATGCTGTCGCCGAGTTTGACGTCGCTCAGGTCGAGCTTGCCGGTTTCGACATGCACCCGCACATCACCGCCCTTTGGGGTCAGTGCGCGGATACTGCCGATGGATTCGATGATGCCGGTAAACATGGGGTTCTCCTTGAGAACGAAGCCAGCGCTAAGGCGATGGCCGGGAATTATACGCTCGCCGAAACGACTGGCGTCGCAGTGACTCGCCAGTCATCGCCAACCGCGCGGATTTCAGTGATTTTCAGCTCGGGAGCGTCCTTCATATAGGCCAGCGGCCAGTCCAGCAACGGCCGCGCCGTGGAGCCGAGAAACTTGCCGGCGATGAAGATCACGAACTCATCGACCAGACCGAGCTGGGCGAACGCGCCGGCCAGACGCGGGCCGGCCTCGACCAGCACTTCGTTGACGCCACGGTTGGCCAGTTCGATCAGCAGTTGATGCAGATCGACCTGACCATCGTCACCCGGCACGATCAGGCATTCCGGGCCATTGGCGTATTGTTCTTCGACCGCCATGCACGTCGCGACCAGCGCCGGGCCGGCCTTGAAGAACGGCGCGTCCAGCGGCACCCGCAGGCGCCCGTCGACCAGCACCCGCAGCGGCGGACGGCTCATGGCCCGTGCGGTTTGTTCGGCATCCAGACCCAGTTCGTCGGCGCGTACGGTCAGGCGTGCGCCGTCAGCCAGTACGGTGTCGGCGCCGGTCAGCACCACGGCCGCCTGCGCGCGCAAACGCTGCACAGCGGAACGCGCGGCCGGGCCGGTGATCCATTGGCTCTCGCCGCTGTCCATCGCCGTGCGGCCGTCGAGGCTCATCGCCAGCTTGACCCGCACGAACGGCAAGCCGTGTTCCATGCGTTTCAGGAAACCTTGATTGAGCTGGCGCGCCTCGGCTTCGAGCACGCCGCTTTCGGTGGCGATCCCGGCATCGGTCAGACGCTGCAAGCCACGCCCGGCGACCTGCGGATTCGGATCGCGCATCGCGGCGACCACCCGAGCAACCCCGGCAGTCACCAACGCATCGGCGCACGGCGGTGTGCGGCCATGGTGGCTGCACGGTTCAAGGGTCACGTAAGCGGTGGCGCCGCGCGCCAACTCACCGGCAGCGCGCAGGGCGTGGACCTCGGCGTGGGGTTCGCCGGCGCGCTCGTGAAAGCCTTCGCCGACAATCTGCCCGTCACGCACGATCACGCAGCCAACCCGTGGATTGGGGTGGGTGGTGTAGTGGCCCTTGCGCGCCAGTTGCAGCGCGCGCGCCATGAAGTGGGCGTCGAGGATCGCCTGCTCGGCGGCGCTGGTCATTCTTTCACCGGTTCGCGGGCGAGGCGGTCGATCTCTTCGCGGAACTCATTGAGATCCTGGAAGCGCCGGTACACCGAGGCGAAACGGATGTAGGCCACTTCATCGAGCTTTTGCAGCTCGGCCATCACCAGTTCGCCGACCACGAGGGATTTGACCTCGCGCTCGCCGGTGGCGCGCAGCTTGTGCTTGATGTGAACCAGAGAGGATTCGAGGCGCTCGACGCTCACCGGACGTTTCTCCAGGGCGCGTTGCATGCCGGCGCGGAGCTTTTCTTCGTCGAACGGTTGGCGGCTGCCGTCGGTTTTGATCAGGCGCGGCAACACCAGTTCGGCCGTCTCGAATGTCGTGAAACGCTCGCCGCAGGCCAGGCATTCACGCCGGCGGCGCACCTGTTCGCCCTCGGCGACCAGACGCGAGTCGATGACCTTGGTGTCGTTGGCACCGCAGAAGGGACAGTGCATGGTGGCTGGCAACAAAAAAAGGGAGGGCCATGGTAGCGCATCCCGGTGGCAAGACAAGCCATAGGGTTTGCGGTATACAGACTGCCATGATCGTTTGATCCACGGATTTCATTTTCTGGAGCTGCCAATGTCGCTACGACCGCTCGTTTTGCTCAGTCTTTTCGCCCTGCTGGTGGCCTGTGGCAGCGATAAACCCAAGCCGCAGCCGCCAACGCCGGGCCCGGCGCCGCAGCAGGCGCAGAAAAAAGCCCGGGAAGCCGCTGACCTCGGTCCGCTGCCGGCTTATCAACGGGAACTGAGCGGCACTCTGCAAGGCGTGCCGGCAGGGGCCGAAGTCGAACTGGCGTTGCTGGTGATCGACGATAAGTCCCGCCCGCAACAGTTGCTCGCCAGTTCCACGCTGATAGGCAATAACCAGGCGTTGCCGTTCCGTCTGCGTTTCAACCCCGAAGCATTCCCCGCCGGCGCGCGGGTTGAGCTGCGCGGCCGCGCCACGCAGTCCGGCCAGTTGATCCTGCATCTGCCGTCGCAACCCATTACCCAGCCGACCACTCAAGCGCTGGGCCAGCTGCAATTTGTCAAAGCACCATGACCGTACCGCTCGACCTGCAACTGGCGTTAGGTGAATTGCTCGGTGATGCCCGGCTCAAGGCCTGTGCATTGCCGGGTACCGATTTGCAGCTGTGGCTGATCGACGGCGACAACATGGATCGCGAATTCAGTCCGGACGAAACCCGGCGCATCCTCCACGAACCGCCGTATTGGAGTTTCTGCTGGGCCAGCGGCCTGGCGGTGGCGCGCTATCTGGCGGAGTTTCCCGAGTGGGTGCGCGGCAAGCGGGTGCTGGATTTCGGCGCCGGCTCCGGGATCGCCGCGATTGCGGCGGTGAAGGCCGGGGCGTTGGAGGTGGTGGCTTGCGATCTTGATCCGCTGGCGATTGCTGCGTGTCGGGCCAACGCTGAACTCAATGATGTGCAGATGAGCTATTCGACGGACTTCTTTGCCGAGGCTGATCGTTTTGATCTGATTCTGGTGGCGGACGTGCTCTACGACCGCGAGAACCTGCCGCTGCTCGATGCGTTTCTCAGTCGTGGCCGCGAGGCGCTGGTGGCGGACTCACGGGTTCGGGATTTTCGCCATCCGTTATATGAGCGCATCGAAATGCTTGAGGCGATGACCTTGCCGGATCTGGCGGAGCCGGAAGAATTTCGGCATGTGAGCCTGTATCACGCGCGGCGGAGCTAAAAAGCTTCGCGAGCAAGCCCGCTCCCACAGGGGTAACGCATTCCAAATGTGGGAGCGGGCTTGCTCGCGAAGGCGTCCTGTCAGGCAACACATCTCTAAACCTGCCCCCGCTTCCGGCCACCCCCTGCCAAGCCGTATAGTTGCCCCATCCACGCTTTTACGAGATCCCCCATGAGTCAGCAAACGCCGTACATCTTCGAAGCCACGACTGCCGATTTCGACCAGTCGGTGATCGAAGCTTCCTTCAACAAACCGGTGCTGGTGGATTTCTGGGCCGAGTGGTGTGCGCCGTGCAAGGCGTTGATGCCGATGCTGCAAGGCATTGCCGAGAGCTATCAGGGCGAACTGCTGCTGGCCAAGGTCAACTGCGACATCGAGCAGGACATCGTGGCCCGCTTCGGTATCCGCAGCCTGCCGACCGTGGTGCTGTTCAAGGACGGTCAACCGGTGGACGGTTTTGCCGGTGCGCAACCGGAGTCCGCCGTACGCGCCCTGCTTGAGCCGCATGTGCAGATGCCGCCGCCGGCCGCCGCCGATCCGTTCGAACAGGCGCAGGCGCTGTTCGATGAAGGGCGTTTCGCTGAAGCAGAAGCCGCGCTGGTGGTGATGCTCACCGAAGACAACAGCAACGCCAAGGCGCTGATCCTCTACGCCCGCTGCCTGACCGAACGCGGCGAACTGGGCGAAGCGCAAACCGTGCTCGACGCGGTCAAGAGCGATGAGCACAAGGCTGCACTGGCCGGGGCCAAGGCGCAGATCAAGTTCCTGGGACTTGCCCGTGATCTGCCGGACGCTGCCGACCTCAAGGCGCGTCTGGCCAAAGATCCGCAGGACGACGAAGCGGTGTATCAACTGGCGATCCAGCAACTGGCGCGTCAGCAATACGAAGCGGCGCTGGAGGCCTTGCTCAAGCTGTTCATCCGTAACCGCAGTTATGGCGAGGGTCTTCCGCACAAGACGTTGCTGCAGGTGTTCGAACTGCTGGGCAACGATCACCCGCTGGTGACCGCTTACCGTCGTAAAGTATTCGCTGCGCTTTATTAAGATCAAAAGATCGCAGCCGTCGGCAGCTCCTACATTCGATCGTATTCACCCGTATTTGCGGATGAACGCTGAACCTGTAGGAGCTGCCGCAGGCTGCGATCTTTTGCGGCTCACTCGACCCAGCTGTAGAGCGGCGTATCGCCGCCGCTCGCCACTTTCACCTGTGAACTGTGGCGTAAGCGCACCAGCAGGCGTTTGCCTGCGGCCGCGCTGCCGGTCAGGCCCTCAAGCTGCTCCAGAAGATCCGGCCCGCTGAGTTGCCTGGCCTGGCGCAACAGATCCTGCGCGACCTGCCACAACGCATCGTCCTGGTTCAGCGGTTTCGCTGCCGGCGCGCTCAATGCCGCTTCAGGCTGATCACCCTGCGACTGCGCACCAAGGGCTGCGCCAAGCTTTGCCCAATCGCTGTCATCCAGTTCCACCGTCAAATCCACCGGCATCGCGCCGACGGTTCCGCGTATCCGCAACATCTGCTTCGCTCCTGCACATTTCTGACCTGCATGCTCCCACGGGACTTGTGCAACGCCAAGCGCACGGGCAAACTCTGCGGACTTTCGTTATAAGATTACATAACAAACTCTTCACTTTACTTTCCGGAGACCGCCATGCGTCGTCTGCTGCTCGCTTTGCCGTTTGCCCTGTTGCCGCTGGCCATCGCCCATGCCGCCGATGAACACGATCATGACCATGAGCACGGCAGCCTCGGCGCCCACGAACATGGCGTCGGCCGACTGAACGCCGCACTCGACGGCCAGACCCTGGAACTGGAACTGGAAAGCCCGGCGATGAACCTGGTGGGCTTCGAACACGCCGCCACCAGCGACGCCGACAAGGCCAAAGTCGCCGCCGCCCGCGCCAAACTGGAAAACCCGCTGGCGCTGTTCAGCCTGCCGGCCGCCGCTGGTTGCAAAGTCGCCAGCCAGGAACTGGAAAGCCCGCTGTTCGGCGACAAACCGGATGCCGACGACCATGACGATGATGATCACGATGCCGCCGCCAAGGGCGGTGAAGCGCATCACCATGAACACAGCGAAATCCACGCGCACTATCAATTCAGTTGCGCTGCACCGGGGGCCTTGAAGACTCTGGATCTGGCAAACCTCTTCAATACCTTCCCGGCCACCCAGAAAATTCAGGTACAACTGATCGGCCCGAACGGCCAGCAAGGTACGGAAGTGACGGCCAAGGCTGCTGCCCTGAAATTCTGATCACACCGACAATCCCATGTGGGAGCGGGCTTGCTCGCGAATGCGGTGGGTCAGTCAACATGGATTTGGCTGATCCACCGCATTCGCGAGCAAGCCCGCTCCCACAAGGGGTTACGTGTTCACTTCATGAAATTGGTGCCATGACCCAAGCACTCATCGAACTGTCCGACCTGGGCTTCAACTGGCCCGGTCACCCGCCGCTGCTGGACATCCCGGCGTTTCGCCTGGAGCCGGGCGAAACCCTGTTCCTCAAAGGCCCCAGCGGCAGTGGCAAGACCACCCTGCTCGGCCTGCTCGGTGGCGTGCAGAAACCCGGGCGCGGCAGCATTCGCCTGCTCGGCCAGGAGCTGACCGAACTCGGTGCCGGCGCCCGCGACCGCTTTCGCGTCGATCACACTGGCTACATCTTCCAGCAGTTCAACCTGTTGCCGTTTCTTTCAGTACGCGAGAACGTCGAGTTGCCCTGCCACTTCTCCAGACTGCGTGCAGAACGGGCGAAACAGCGCCACGGCAGCGTCGATCAGGCCGCCGCCACCCTGCTCGCCCACCTGGGCCTGAAGGATGAAAGCATCCTCGGTCGTCGCGCCGATTCGCTGTCGATCGGTCAACAGCAACGGGTTGCCGCCGCACGCGCGTTGATTGGCCAACCGGAACTGGTGATCGCCGACGAACCGACCTCAGCGCTGGATTACGACGCTCGGGAAAACTTCATTCGTCTGCTGTTCGCCGAATGCCGCGAAGCCGGGTCGAGCTTGCTGTTCGTCAGCCACGACCAAAGCCTTGCGCCGCTGTTCGACCGTCACCTGTCCCTGGCCGAGCTCAATCGCGCCGCCACGTCTGCCGAGGTCTGAGATGTATCTGTTTCGTCTGGCCATGGCCAGCCTGGCCAACCGCCGCTTTACCGCTTTGCTCACCGCGTTTGCGATTGCCCTTTCGGTGTGCCTGTTGCTCGCCGTCGAGCGCGTACGCACCGAGGCCAAGGCCAGTTTCGCCAGCACCATCAGCGGCACCGACCTGATCGTCGGCGCCCGCTCCGGCTCGGTGAACCTGCTGCTGTACTCGGTGTTCCGCATCGGCAACGCGACCA
The DNA here is from genome assembly GCF_020515535.1 of Pseudomonas sp. MWU16-30322. Classification (NCBI taxonomy): domain Bacteria; kingdom Pseudomonadati; phylum Pseudomonadota; class Gammaproteobacteria; order Pseudomonadales; family Pseudomonadaceae; genus Pseudomonas; species Pseudomonas sp. MWU16-30322. The sequence goes on along the minus strand of NZ_JAIWYL010000009.1, from coordinate 97,076 downwards.
ACAACATCCGTTGGGACAGCTTCGAACATTTCGCCAGCAACCCGAAAGTGAAGTGGGCGATCCCGATGTCCCTCGGCGACTCGCATCGCGGCTACCGGGTGATGGGCACCACCGAAGCCTATTTCGAGCATTACCAGTACGGTCGCCAGCAGCACCTGGAACTGGCCGATGGCCGCGCCTTCGCCACCGATCCGTTCGAAGTGGTGCTCGGCGCCGAAGTAGCCGAGGCGCTGCATTACAAGCTCGGCGACCAACTGGTGCTGGCCCACGGCGTGGCGGCGATCAGTCTGGTCAAGCATGACGACAAGCCGTTCACCGTGGTCGGCATTCTCAAGCGCACCGGTACGCCGGTGGATCGCACGTTGCACATCAGCCTCGGCGGCATGGAGGCGATTCATATCGACTGGCACAACGGCGTGCCGGCGCGCGGCAACGGCCGGATCACGGCGGATCAGGCACGCAACATGGACCTGACGCCACAGGCGATCACCGCGTTCATGCTCGGCCTCAACAGCAAGATTTCCACCTTCGCCCTGCAACGCGAGATCAACGAATACCGTGGCGAGCCAATGCTGGCGATCCTGCCGGGCGTGGCCTTGCAAGAGTTGTGGAGCCTGATGAGTACTGCGGAAAAAGCCTTGTTCGTGGTCTCGCTGTTCGTGGTGCTGACCGGGTTGATCGGCATGCTCACGGCGATTCTCACCAGCCTCAACGAGCGTCGCCGCGAGATGGCGATTCTGCGTTCGGTCGGTGCCCGGCCTTGGCATATCGCAAGCCTGCTGGTGCTGGAAGCCTTTGCCCTGGCGCTGACCGGCGTAATCGCCGGGCTGGCATTGCTGTACATCGGCATCGCCGCCGCGCAGGGTTATGTGCAGGCCAATTACGGTTTGTATCTGCCACTGGCGTGGCCGAGCGAGTATGAATGGACGCTGCTCGGTGGCATTCTGGCTGCCGCGCTGCTGATGGGCAGCGTGCCGGCCTGGCGCGCGTATCGCCAATCCCTGGCCGATGGCCTGTCGATCCGTTTATGAGGATGTTCACCATGCCCCGCGCCGTGCTTGCGCTGCTGTTGCTGGTTGCCCTGCCCGTGTGGGCAGCGGCGCCGAAAGACCTGACCTGGTCGGAGATGATCCCGCCGGACGCCGCGCCGGAAGTGCCGAACATGACGCCTCTGCACGACATGTCGAAGATGAGTGATGCGCTGTCCGCCGAGTCGGCGCCGGCGGCGAAACAGGACATGCCCAACGCGCCGGTGGTGCAGAGTCTCGACGGGCAGAACATCCGCCTGCCGGGTTACATCGTGCCGCTGGAAGTCAACGAAGAGGGGCGCACCACCGACTTCCTGCTGGTGCCGTACTTCGGCGCCTGCATCCATGTGCCGCCACCGCCGTCAAACCAGATCGTGCATGTGAAAAGCGAGTTGGGCGTGAAGCTCGACGAGCTGTATCAGCCGTACTGGGTCGAAGGACCGTTGCAGGTCAAGGCGTCCACCAGCGAACTGGCCGATGCCGGGTATCAGATGGCGGCGGACAAGATTTATGTGTATGAGCTGCCGGAGTAATACCCGGAGGTTTTGAGTTGCCGGATCAGTTGCAATCGCGAGCAGGCTCACTCCTACAGGGGAACGCATTCCAAATGCAGGAGTGAGCCTGCTCGCGATAGGGCCGGCCAAGGTTCCACAAAAAACCATCCCTTCACTGTTTCATTGAGCTGAGTCAAAAGACCGTATCAGTTGGCTTCATACCATAGGACATCAGACATTTTTAACGTCCTTTTGGAGCTCCCATGAACAAGTCCTTGCTCAGCGCCGCGCTGTTTGCAGTCGCGCTCGCAGCCCCGCTCGCCCACGCCCACGAAGCCGGCGATATCATCGTTCGCGCCGGTGCGATCACCGTCAACCCGAAAGCCGACAGCTCCAGCGTCAAGGTCGATCAGGGTCCGTTGAACGGCACCAACCTGGGCGGCAAGGCGACCATGAGCAGCGACACCCAACTGGGTCTGAACTTCGCCTACATGCTGACCAACAACATCGGTATCGAGTTGCTGGCCGCCTCGCCGTTCGAGCATGACGTGAAAATCAAAGGCACCGCACTGCCAGCTGCCAACGGCAAACTAGGTACGCTGAAACACCTGCCGCCGACCCTTAGCGTCGTGTACTACCCGCTGGATTCCAAGTCGCCGTTCCAGCCGTACATCGGCGGCGGTATCAACTACACCTGGATCTATGACGAGCACGTTGGCAGCGAAGCCCAGTCCAACGGCTTCAGCAACTTCAAGGCGAAAAACTCCTGGGGCCTGGCCTGGCAGGTCGGCGCCGACTACATGCTGACCGACAACATCATGCTCAACGCCCAGGTGCGTTACATGGACATCGACACCCGCGCGACTGTCGAGAACAACGCCGTGGCGCCGGGCACCCGTGCCAAGGTGAATGTTGATGTCGATCCGTTTGTGTACATGGTGGGTCTGGGCTACAAGTTCTAAGCAACAGTCGAACATTCGCGTGGTGGTGAATGCGGGCTAATGTGGCGAGGGAGCTTGCTCCCGCTGGGCTGCGAAGCAGCCCTGAACAAGGCAAAAGCGGTGCTTCAGAAAAACCGCGTTGACTGAATTTGCGACTGCTGCGCAGTCGAGCGGGACGGTGCGACGATTCGACAAGCTCCCTCGCCACAGGGATTGCGCCAAGCGTCAAAGCGATACCCCGCCCACAAAAAAGGCGCCTGCAAAGGCGCCTTTTTTGTTTTTTCGATTTAGCGTCCCAGCAACCGCGCCAGCCCCACACGCATCGGCGTCGGCTCTGGCAGCTGGAAGCGTTGCAGCAAACGCGCGTTGTTCGCCCGCGAATGGCGGATGTCGCCGGAGCGCGCCGGGCCGTAGCTGACCGGGGGCAACTCGCCGACCACTTCCTGCAGCGCTTGCAGCATCTGCTTGAGGTTCATTGCCTGATTCCAGCCGACGTTCATCGCCCCCACTTCCACTTCAGACTTGTCGATCGCTTGCACCAGCACGTCGACCAGATCCTCGACATAGAGGAAATCACGGGTCTGCTCGCCATCGCCGAACACCGTGATCGGCAGGCCTTTCTGTGCCCGCTCGCTGAAAATGCTGATGACCCCGGAGTACGGCGAGGACGGATCCTGGCGCGGGCCGAAGATGTTGAAGAAGCGGAAGATCACCGGCTCCAGGCCATGCTGGCGACGGTAGAAATCGAAGTAATGCTCGCCGGCCAGTTTGTCCGAGGCATACGGCGTCAGCGGAGCTTTTGGCGTGTCTTCGTCAATCGACTCGCCTTCACCGTTGTTACCGTACACCGCTGCGCTGGACGCGTAGAGCACACGCTTCACTCCGGCCTGGCGCATCGCTTCGCAGACATTCAGGGTGCCAATGAAATTGCTCTGGTGGGTCTTCACCGGATCGTCCACCGAAGCCTGCACCGAGGCCACCGCCGCCAGGTGCGCGACGGCGCTGCAGCCTTGCATGGCCCGCGCAACCAGCGCGGCATCGGCAACGTCACCGACGATCAGTTCGACCTGCGGATTGTCCAGCGGCAGGTTGGCGCGTTTGCCGGTCGACAGATCATCGAGAATCCGCACCGAATGGCCGGTGGCGAGCAATGCATCCGTCAGGTGCGAGCCGATGAAACCGGCGCCGCCGGTGATTAAAACAGGGCCTTCAGCCATGACGATAAAACCTATCCAGTAAAGCCGGGAGCCCGGCGCGCCAGGCGCGGGGCTTGATCCCGAAAGTGTGCAGAATTTTCTTGCAGGCGAGTACCGCGTGTTGCGGTTCCTCGGCAGCGTCCGGCCGCGCGGCATGGGCCTGTGCGGTCGGCGACTCGATCGCCAGCGGATGCAGGTTGCGCGCTTCGCTCAGAATCGCCTGACCCAGCGCCAGCGGCGTGGTCGCCTCGTGGCCGGCGTAATGGTAAGTACCCCACAGCGGCGCGGCGCAATCGAGTTGCTTGAGCACCGAAATGATCACCCGTGCCGCGTCATCGACCGGTGTCGGATTGCCCCGGCGGTCATCGGCCATGAGCAATTCGTCCGGTTGTTCGGCGCGGGCGAGGAAGCGCCCGAGGGTCCCTTCAGGACTGTCATCGAGCAGCCAGCCGAAGCGCAGCAGCACGTGTTGCGGGCAAGTGGCGCGAACACTTTGCTCGATGCGCCACAGCGCCTGACCGCGCAGGCCCAGCGGCACCGGCTCGTCTTTCTCGCTGTAGGCGGTCGCCCGCGAACCGTCGAACACCCGATAGCTGGAAGGCTGCACGAGGATGATGTTGTGGTGCTGGCACAGTTCGGCCAGCCGCTCAATGGCGCGTTCCTGCCCGGCCAAACGGCTTTCGCTGACGGTCTCGGCCTGGAACCAGTCGAAATAGTAGGCGAGGTTGATCAACGCATCCGGACGGGTATCGTCGAGCAGTTGCGTCAGGCTTGCGGCATCCCAGCCGTCTTCTGGCGGGCGGGGGGCGAGGAAACCGATGTCTTCTTCCGCACCGAGGCGAATCAGCGCCTGCCCAAGGGCATTTCCGCCGCCCAGTAACATAAGGCGCATTCGCATAGAGTCAGCAGGCCCAGTCTGATTGGAACGATGGCTTTAGCGACGGTGCTGGTGACACCGTCATCGATAATTGCCGGAATCGTTGCATTTTGCGGGTTTAGTGCGCAACCGTCACCCGTAAAGTGTAGATCGCCGGGAAATGTGCTGAATCAACTGGCCCCATCGCGAGCAGGCTCACGCCTACAGTTGATCGCGTTCCCCTGTGGGAGCGGGCTTGCTCGCGAAGAGGCCCGGCCAAACGCTGAAGATCCCAGCGGTACTTGCATCTTGCCGCCCCCACCCGCATAACTTGAGCCATGAATCTGCCCATCCCCAAGGACGCGGCCCTGGCAGGCTTCCACCCCGCCGTCAGCGCCTGGTTCAGCAGCACCTTCCCGACGGTCACCGCCGCCCAGGCCCGCGCATGGCCGTTGATCCGCCAGCGCCGCTCGACGCTGATCGCCGCGCCCACCGGATCCGGTAAAACCCTCACCGCATTCCTCGCCGTGCTCGACGACCTCGTCCACCGCGGCCTGGAAAACCCCGAAGGCCTGCCCGACGCAACCCTCGTCGTCTACGTTTCGCCGCTCAAGGCGTTGTCCAACGACATCCGCATCAACCTGCAAAACCCGCTGGCGGGAATCACCGAACAATTACGCCAGATGGGCCTGCCCGAACTGCAAATCACCACCGCCGTGCGCACCGGCGACACCCCGCAAAAAGACCGCGCCGCCATGCGCAAGCGCGCGCCGCACATTCTGGTGACCACCCCGGAATCGTTGTACGTGCTGCTCGGCTCCGAGTCCGGACGCAAAATGCTCGGCAGCACACGCACGGTGATCATCGACGAGATCCACGCCATCGCTGCCGGCAAACGCGGCAGTCACCTGGCGCTGAGCCTCGAACGCCTGCAGGCGCTGTGCGCGGAACCACTGACCCGCATCGGCTTGTCCGCCACGCAAAAACCCATCGACGCCGTGGCGCGGTTTCTGGTCGGCACTGATCGCCACTGCGAAATCATCGACATCGGCCACGCCCGGCCACGGGATCTGGGCATCGAAGTGCCGCCGGTGCCGTTGTCGGCAGTGATGGCCAACGATGTCTGGGAATTGGTCTACGACCGCCTCGCCGAGTTGGCCCGCGAGCACCGCACCACACTGATTTTCGTCAACACCCGGCGCTTGGCCGAACGCCTCAGCCGACACCTCAGTGAACGTCTGGGCAAACAGGCGGTGGCGGCGCACCACGGCAGCCTGGCCAAGGAGTTCCGTCTCGACGCCGAACAGCGGCTCAAGCGCGGTGAGCTGCAAGTGCTGATCGCCACTGCGTCGCTGGAGTTGGGCATTGATATCGGCGAAGTCGATCTGGTCTGCCAGATCGCCTCGCCGCGTTCGATTGCCGGGTTCCTGCAAAGAGTCGGTCGCTCCGGGCACCAGGTCGGCGGCACGCCCAAGGGCCGCTTGTTCGCCACCACCCGCGACGACCTGATCGAATGCGCCGCCCTGCTCGACTGCGTGCGCCGTGGCGAACTCGACACCCTGCACATTCCCGAAGCGCCGCTGGATGTACTCGCGCAGCAGATCATCGCCGAAGTCAGTTGCCGGGAATGGGCGGAAGACGCGCTGCTGGCGCTGTTTCGCAAAGCCTCGCCGTACCGCGATCTCGACGAAAAACACTATCAGGCGCTGCTGACGATGCTCGCCGAAGGCTACAACGGTCGTCAGGGCATCCGCAGCGCCTACCTGCATCGCGATGCGGTCAGCCGCACCCTGCGTGGCCGCCGTGGCGCGCAACTGACCGCCGTGACCAGCGGCGGCACCATCCCCGACAACGCCGACTACAGCGTGCTGCTGGAACCGCAAGGTCTGAACATCGGCAGCGTCAACGAAGACTTTGCCGTGGAAAGCATCGCGGGCGACGTGTTCCAGCTCGGCAATACCTCCTACCGAATCCTGCGGGTGGAAACCGGCAAGGTGCGGGTCGAGGATGCCCAAGGCCAGCCGCCGACCATTCCGTTCTGGCTCGGCGAAGCACCGGGGCGCAGCGACGAATTATCTGCGGCGGTGGCGCGTCTGCAAGCGACCCTCGACGACCTGCTCGGCGCCCGCCCCGGCGATCTGCAACCGGCCCTCGACTGGCTGACCGCAACCCTCGGCCTGAACCACGCCAGCGCCGAACAACTGATCGAATACCTCGCCCGCGCTCGCTTGACCCTCGGCGCCCTGCCCTCGCAGGACACGCTGCTGATGGAGCGATTTTTCGATGAATCCGGTGGCACCCAACTGATCATCCATTCACCGTTCGGCAGCCGCATCAACCGCGCCTGGGGCCTGGCCCTGCGCAAGCGTTTCTGTCGCACCTTCAACTTCGAACTGCAGGCCGCTGCCAGCGAAGACGCGATTGTCCTGTCGCTGTCCACCAGCCACAGTTTCGAGCTGGATGACGTCTGGCGTTACCTGCACAGCAACAGCGCCGAGCACATCCTGATTCAGGCGATTCTCGACGCGCCGTTGTTCGGCGTGCGCTGGCGCTGGAATGCCGGGGTGGCGCTGGCGTTGCCGCGTTTTACCGGCGGGCGCAAAGTCGCGCCGCAGTTGCAGCGGATGAAAAGCGAAGACCTGATTGCCAGCGTGTTTCCCGATCAGATCGCCTGCCTGGAAAACCTCGCCGGCGAACGGGAAATACCCGAGCATCCGCTGGTGGAACAAACCCTCGACGACTGCCTGCACGAGGCCATGGACAGCGACGGCTGGCTCAATCTGCTGCGGCGCATGGAGCGCGGCGAGGTGCGGTTGATCAGCCGCGACCTGCCGGCGCCGTCACCACTGGCGGCAGAAATTCTCAGCGCGCGGCCGTACAGCTTTCTCGACGATGCGCCGCTGGAAGAACGCCGCACCCAAGCGGTGCTCAACCGGCGCTGGAGCGACCCGCAATCCACCGATGATCTCGGTGCGCTGGATGCAGACGCCATTAACGCGGTGCGTGAAGAAGCGTGGCCGACGCCGGCCAACGTCGATGAAATGCACGAGGCGCTGATGAGCCTGGCGTGCATCAGCGACCTTGAAGTTCAGGCTGGCGAACACTGGCGCGAATGGCTTGACGCGCTGACTGCGAGCGGTCGCGCCTGCCGCTTGGCCGTTCCGCCAGTAACGGCAAAAGAAAAGCTTCGCGAGCAGGCTCGCTCCCACATTCAACCGCGTTCCGCCAGTTGGAACACAGTCAACTGTGGGAGCGAGCCTGCTCGCGAAGACGGCCTCACAGTCACTACACATCCACAGCCTGGCTCGTTGTGGCTGGCGCGAGAACGCCTGACCTGCCTGTTGGCGCTTTATCCACAGGCCACGCTGCAACCGCAGCAAGAGGCCTTGCCCGGTTTCAACGAACCTTGGACGTTAGAGGAAGCGCTGGTCGAAGTGCTCCGCGCGCGACTGGGCGCATTTGGCCCGCTGCCGTTAGCCGCCATTGCCGAACCACTCGCGTTGCCGATACCGCAGGTCAATCAGGCCCTCGCGCAGCTGGAGCGCGAAGGCTACGTGCTGCGCGGTCATTTCACCCCCGGCGTAGCGGTTGAAGAATGGTGCGAGCGGCATCTGCTGGCGCGCATTCATCGCTACACCGTCAAGCGTCTGCGCCGGGAAATCGAGCCGGTGGCTCTGCAGGATTTCATGCGTTTTCTGTTCGACTGGCAGCATCTGTCCTCCGCTACGCGTGCTCAGGGCAGCACGGTGTTGCCGGCGATTGTCGGTCAGTTCGAAGGTTACCCGGCAGCGGCCTCCGCGTGGGACAGCGATATTCTCCCGGCACGCCTGAAAGACTATTCACCGAGCTGGCTGGATGAGCTGTGCCGCAACGGCAAACTGGTGTGGACCCGGCTCAGCGCCCGACAGAAAGTCAGCGGCACGGCGCTGCGCAGTACGCCGATTGTGCTGTTGCCGCGCAGTCAGGTCGGACTGTGGAGTGGATTGGCCGAGCAAACGCCGGTCAGCGAGCTGTCAGCGAAAACGCAGAAGGTCTACGAGGCGCTGAATCAGCACGGTGCGCTGTTTTTCGATGAACTGATCCATGAAGCGCACCTATTGCGCACCGAGCTGGAAATCGCCTTGCAGGAACTGGTCGGTGCCGGCTTGGTAAACGCCGACAGCTTCGCCGGTCTGCGTGCGCTGATCACCCCGGCGAGCAAGCGCCAGCAACGCAGCAGTCGACGCGGACGCGGGGCGTTTGTCGGTGGCATGGACGATGCCGGGCGCTGGGCGTTGTTGCGGCGCGGGCCGCTCATGGAGAACAGCCAGAGCGCTTCGCCGGAAACCCTCGAACATGTCGCCATGACGTTGCTGCGCCGCTACGGCGTGGTGTTCTGGCGTTTGCTGGAGCGCGAGGCGGATTGGCTGCCGAGCTGGCGCGAATTGCTGCGCACGTTTCATCGGCTGGAGGCCCGTGGCGAGATTCGCGGCGGGCGCTTTGTCAGTGGTCTGGCGGGGGAACAGTTTGCCTTGCCGGAGGCGATTCCGTTGCTGCGCGAAGTGCGCCGCCGGGCACATGACGGCAGCTTGATCGCGGTGTGCGGGGTGGATCCGTTGAACCTGGCCGGAACGTTGTTGCCGGGGGCGAAAGTGCCGGCGCTGGCGAGCAATCGGTTGGTGTATCGCGATGGGGCGCCGGTTGCTGCCGAGATTGCCGGCAAACAGGTTTTCTGGACAGAGCTGGATCAGGTGGCCATGGAACAGGTGCGGAGCAAGCTGATCCGGCATTGATGTCGACAGTTCCGGCCCTTTCGCGAGCAAGCCCGCTCCCACAGGGGATCGGCGGCGTTCACCAATCCAATGTGGGAGCGGGCTTGCTCGCGAAGAGGCCGGCAATCCCACCACAAAATCCGGCGGTCAGGTATTCGACCGTTGTGGCGCCTCGCTCGCCAACAGCTCCTTCTCACCCTGCCGCTTGGGCAACAAAACCTGCTGTGGATAAGTCTGCGCGAAGTGCACGTCAGGACTGTTATCCACAAGCTTTTTCAAACGCTGGTTGAACGCCCGGCTCACCGCATACTGCCCGCCCGACACGGTGCGGAACTGCGCCGTCAGCACCACGCCGTTCAGGTCCATCCGGTCCACCCCGAACACATCCAGCGGCCCTTGCAGGTTGTACTTGAGGAACGGGTCTTCGCGGATCGAATCACCGGTCTCGCGGATCAGTTCGATGGCCTTGTCGACATCGGTGTCGTAGGTGAACTGCACCGAGAAAAACGCGTAGGCAAACTGCCGTGATTGGTTGGTCACTGCCTTGATCTGGCCGAACGGCACCGAGTGCACAAAACCCTTGCCGTCACGCAGGCGCAGGGTGCGGATGGTCAGGCCTTCGACGGTGCCGGCGTGACCGGAGTCGAGCACCACCCAGTCACCGATCGACAGCGTGTCTTCAATGATGATGAACAGCCCGGTGATCACGTCCTGCACCAGTTGCTGCGAACCGAAACCGATGGCCAGGCCGACCACCCCGGCACCGGCCAACAGTGGCGCAACGTTGATCCCGAGGTTGGCCATGGTGGTGATCGCGCAGATCACCACCAGGATGATTTTGATCGCGTTACGCAGCAGCGGCAGGATGGTTTTCACCCGAGTGCTGGGCTGGCGCGACGAGCGTTTGCTGACCGGTGGTTTCAGCGCTTCCTGAATCGCGGTGTCGAGCACCACCCACAACAGCCACGTGACGAGGAAGATCAGGCCGATGCTGCTCAACGCGTTGCTGATCGCCCGTCCGACTGTGCTGCTCTGGGCAAAATCGAGCAGCGAAACGCCCCAGATCCGCCCGAGAATATCGATGAAGGCAATTGCAATGACAATCCGCAGCAACGCATGCAACAGGCTGAGAAAGCGTTCCTTGTAGGCACTGCTGCGCTGGATCGCTTCGGCTTTTCGTGACTTAAACAAATGCTGGAGGATGGTGCTGAGAAACACAGTGCCGATCAGCAGCACCGTGGTGAACAACGCGCAGCGCAGGGCCTTTTGATTGTCCTCACCGATGCCGATCAGATTGACCGCCGAGACCAGCACCATCAACACGATCGGCCAGTACCAGAGCCCGGAAAAAATCCGCAGCGACTCCTGCAACGACGGCTGTTTCAGACGCTGCGCCAGCGGTCGGTTGCGGATCAGGTGCGCCACCGGCCGGCGCAGGCGAATCACCAGCAGACCGAAGATGATCGAGGCGATCAACCCGGTGAACACCGCGACGCTGCTGGTGATGTTGCCGCCTAATTGACGGGCGATCTGTGGGCTGGTCAACGCGTCACTGAGGGCGGCGAGAAAGCCGATCAGGAACAGCGGTTTCGGGCAGTGGTCGCGGATGATCCGCGCGGCGGGCCGTTTGTGGCCGACGTTGAACATCACCACCACGCACAACAGCATCGAGGTGGAGAAAATCCCGCTGCTGGTGGCGTAGGCAAAACACAGCGCCAGCGCCCGGCCGATCGAGGCTTGCAGAAAGTGACTGACGTACAGCGTCAGCGGCAGGCAGATCAGCGCCGGCAGCGTGTACGGCAGCAGGTAACCCACCAGGTCCTGACTGCGCTGGCGGGTGCGCAGCCAGCGCCCTTCGCTCAGGCGCTTGGCCAGCAGGCTGCCGAGCACCGTGAGCAGCGCGAAGGCGCCGAGCCAGACGCCGGACAGCATCAGGAAATCCCCGGCGACGCTCCAGCCCGAACGATCCGACGGCTGGTTGACCAGTTTGTCGACCTCGTCCGCCGCGCGATCGGCCCGCAGGCGCCAGGCGTCGACCAGATGCTCGTTGAGATCGAGTTTGTCCTGCACGTCGTCGATGCTCGTACTGATCGCGCCGAGCAGACCGCCCTGCACGATCGGCTCGGGTTTGGCCGGTTCTTCAGCGGTGGCCGGAACGCCCGGCAACGCGGCGGCTTGCACCATCTGGCCAGCGCCCAACAGCAGCGCCCCAAGCAAAACAGCGACCCTGAACTTGATCAAAACTCCGATCCCTCTTGGCTGAACCTGTAAGGAACTGATCGGTGAATGGCGGACAAGTTCGGTTTTCGCCTCATTTAACCCTTCCCCTGTGGTGAGGGGATTCATGGCGGTACTTGGATATTTGCTCCAGCAGCAAATATCAAATGCCCAACCCCGTATTTTTCCGCACAAGCCAAACCCCGACACTGCGCTCCATTCAAACCTCTACCGGAGTGCTGTCATGCCCATTGCCTTGCTCGCGCTGACCCTCAGCGCATTCGCCATCGGGACGACCGAGTTCGTCATCGTTGGCCTGCTACCCACCATTGGCGCCGATCTCGGCGTCAGCCTGCCGTCCGCCGGGCTGCTGGTCAGCCTCTATGCGTTGGGCGTTGCCATTGGCGCGCCGGTGCTGACCGCCCTCACCGGCAAAGTCCCGCGCAAACTGTTGCTGCTGTCGCTGATGGTGCTGTTCACCCTCGGCAACCTGCTGGCGTGGATGGCGCCGAGTTACGAATCGCTGGTGCTGGCGCGGATCGTTACCGGCCTGGCGCATGGGGTGTTCTTCTCCATCGGCTCGACCATTGCCACCAGTCTGGTGCCCAAGGAAAAGGCTGCCAGCGCGATTGCGATCATGTTCACCGGCCTCACCGTGGCCCTTGTGACCGGCGTGCCGCTGGGCACCTTCATTGGTCAGCATTTCGGCTGGCGCGAAACCTTCCTCGCCGTCTCGGCGCTGGGTGTGATCGCCTTCATCGGCAGCCTGCTGTATGTGCCGAACAACATCGCCCACAGCAAACCGGCGTCCCTGTTGCAACAGCTGCAAGTGCTGAAGCAACCCCGTCTGTTGCTGGTGTACGCCATGACTGCAATCGGTTACGGCGGTTCGTTCATCGCCTTCACTTTCCTTGCGCCGATCCTTCAGGACATCTCCGGTTTCAGCGCCGGCACCGTCAGCCTGGTGTTGCTGGTGTACGGCGTATCGGTGGCGGTCGGCAACATCTGGGGCGGTAAACTGGCGGACAAACGCGGGCCGATCAGCGCCCTGAAAATCATCTTTGCCCTGCTCGCCGCCGTGCTGTTCGTACTGACCTTCACCGCCGGCAATCCATGGCTGGCGCTGGCCACGGTGCTGGTGTGGGGCGCGGTGGCGTTCGGCAACGTGCCGGGTCTGCAGGTGTATGTGGTGCGTCAGGCTGAACATCACACACCGCAGGCAGTGGACGTGGCATCGGGGCTGAACATTGCTGCGTTCAACCTCGGGATTGCCGGCGGGGCGTGGGGCGGCGGGCTGATCGTCGAGCATCTGGGCCTGATTCATACGGCGTGGATCGGTGGTCTGGTGGTGCTGGTGGCGCTGGCACTCACCGCATGGAGCGGTCGACTGGATCGGCTCGGTCCGGTCTATGCCGAACCGGCTCAAGGCCGAGTAATCACGGGTCACTGAGTAACCCTGTGGGAGGGGGCTTGCTCCCGAAGGCGGAGGGTCAGTCAGCATCAATGGCGACTGATACACCGCTTTCGGGAGCAAGCCCCCTCCCACATTAGCTTTATGTTGCTCTCAGGGATGTACCGTCCGTAACGCCACCGAAACTTTCCCGAACCGCCCACAGTCATCAACAGACACAGGCTGTACGAGGACTGACAACGGGAGGGCGACATGGCAACGATTCACATCGGTATTTCCGGCTGGCGCTACGCTCCGTGGCGCGGGGATTTCTACCCGAAAGGACTGGCGCAGAAACGCGAATTGCAATTCGCTTCGCGGGCCGTCAACAGCATCGAAATCAATGGATCGTTCTACGCCCTGCAACGGCCCGAACGTTATGCCCAGTGGTACGCCGAAACGCCCGACGACTTCGTGTTCAGCGTCAAGGCGCCGCGCTTCATCACCCACATTCGCCGTTTGCGCGAGATCGAAAAACCGTTGGCGAATTTCTTCGCCTCCGGTGTGCTGGAACTCAAGGAAAAACTCGGGCCGATCCTCTGGCAGTTCCCGCCGAACTTCAAATTCGATCCCGAGCGCTTCGAACACTTCCTCGCCCTGCTCCCTCACGACACTGAAGCGGCCGCCGCCCTCGCCCGCCAGCATGACTCGCACCTGCACGGCCACGCCAGCCTGAAGGCCTGGCGCAAAAAACCGCTGCGCCATGCCGTGGAAATTCGCAACGACAGCTTCATCGACCCCGACTTCGTGCGCTTGTTGAAACGCTACAACACCGCCCTGGTGATCGCTGACACCGCCGGCAAGTGGCCGTACCGCGAAGACCTCACCAGCGATTTCGTCTACCTGCGTCTGCACGGTGCCGAGGCACTTTACGCCAGCGGCTACAGCGAACCGGCGCTGCAGAACTGGGCCGAACGCATCGACGCCTGGCACCACGGTCAGCAACCGCGCGATGCGCATCTGATCGCGCCGCGCCTCAAGCCTCGGGCCCGTAAATCCCGTGAAGTGTTCTGCTATTTCGACAACGACATCAAAGTCCGCGCGCCCTACGACGCCCGCAGTTTGCTGCACCGTTTTGAGCTGGATAAAACGCTCGCCACCACCCCCGGCGAACCGGCAGCCGAAGGGGTGTTGGCATGAGTATTCCAGAGCCGGTCGGGGTCACCGACGAACAGACCAGCGTCGAAGTGTCGGTGCGCCGTTTCACCGTGCTGACGGTCAACACCCACAAGGGCTTCACCGCCCTCAATCGACGCTTCATCCTCCCGGAGTTGCGCGAAGCGGTGCGTAGCGTGGCGGCCGACGTGGTGTTTTTGCAGGAGGTCCACGGCACCCACGAACACCATCCAAAACGCTACAGCAACTGGCCGACGATGCCGCAATACGAGTTCCTCGCGGACAGTCTGTGGCCGCAATTCGCCTATGGGCGCAATGCGGTGTATCCGGAGGGCGATCACGGCAATGCGTTGCTGTCGAAATTCCAGATCATTCGCCACGACAACCTCGACGTTTCGATCAGCGGCCACGAAAACCGTGGCCTGCTGCATTGCGTGCTGCGCCTGCCCGGTGATGGCGTCGAGGTGCATGCGATCTGCGTGCATCTGGGTCTGCGCGAAAGCCATCGCAATGCACAACTGAAGCTGCTCGGCGAGCGTCTGGCGGAGCTGCCGGTTGACGCCCCAGTGATCGTCGCCGGTGACTTCAATGACTGGCGTCAACGCGCCGATGCGTTGCTCGAACCCTGCGGTCTGCGCGAGGTGTTCGCCGAGCATCACGGCAAACCGGCGCGCAGTTTTCCGGCACGCCTGCCGACGCTGCGGCTCGACCGCATTTACGTGCGCAACCTCAAGGCCAGCCAGCCGACAGTCCTGGCGAATCGGCCCTGGTCACACCTTTCCGACCACGCCCCGTTATCGGTGGAGATCGAACTATGAGCAGCGCACCGCTGGAGAAATCCGCCGTGGCACCGATCAGCATCAACCCGCCGGTGCGCGAGCCCGGGCATGTCGATGTCGAGTACGGCTGGCAGGGCAACAACCGCGTCGAGTTGCTGGAAAACGGCGAGGAATATTTCCCCCGGGTGTTCGACGCCATGCGTGCGGCGAAGAGTGAAATCCTGCTGGAGACCTTCATCGTTTTCGAAGACAAGGTCGGTGCAGAGTTGCAGCAGATCCTGATCGACGCCGCCCGGCGTGGCGTGCGCACCACTGTCAGTCTCGACGGTTTTGGTTGTGGCGAATTGTCCACCGGTTATCTCGCGGCATTGAGCGATGCTGGCGTGCACCTGCAAATGTTCGATCCGGCGCCCAAACATCTGGGTTTTCGCACCAACTGGTTCCGCCGCCTGCACCGCAAGATCGTGGTGGTCGACGGACTGATCGCGTTCATTGGCGGGATCAACTTTTCCGGCGATCACCTGGCCGATTTCGGCCCCGAGGCGAAACAGGATTACGCGGTGCAGATTCAGGGGCCGGCGGTCGCTGATATTCACCATTTCGCCCTGCTGCAAAGTGGTAGGCCGGGGCGTGCGCGGTTCTGGTGGCAACGTCGGCGTCAGCGCCGGGCGGACATGGCTTTCAACGATCACGACGGTCAGGTACGGCTGGTGTTTCGCGACAACGATCAGCATCACACCGACATCGAAGACGTGTATTTGCAGGCATTGCGCCGGGCCAAACGTCGGGTGGTGATCGCCAACGCCTACTTCTTCCCCGGCTACCGCCTGCTGCGCGAGATCCGCAATGCCGCGCGCCGTGGCGTCGAGGTGCGGCTGATCCTGCAAGGCCAGCCGGACATGCTGGTGGCGAAACTGGCGGCGCGCATGACCTACGACTACCTGCTCAAGGCCGGCGTGCAGATCCACGAATATTGCCAGCGCCCCCTGCACGGCAAAGTCGCCTTGGTGGATGAGGAATGGAGCACGGTCGGCTCGAGCAATCTCGACCCGCTGAGCCTGTCGCTCAACCTCGAAGCCAACGTGCTGATCCGCGACCGCGCGTTCAATCAGCATTTGTTCCAGCGCCTCGAAGACCTGAGCCAAAACCACTGCAAGGCCATGGACGCCGACATGTCCCCACGCGGGCGGATTTGGCACATGACCGTGGGATTTCTGGTGTTTCACTTCCTGCGGCATTTCCCGTCGATGGCCGGTTGGTTGCCGGCGCACAAACCGCGGCTCAAGCCGTTTCGGGGAGATATCCCATGAGCCATTCCCATGCGCAATCGGCGCCTGCCGTGCATTCTCGCTGGAGTCGCTGGAAACGCCCGCTGACGCTGCTGTTCTTCCTCGCGCTGATCGTGTTGCTGACGATGTTCGCCAGCCGCATCGAATGGGCGGAAGTCCTACAAACCCTGGCTGACTTCGAGGTCCGCACGCTGATCATCGCCGCCAGCCTGACCCTGCTGAGCTTTCTCACCTACGCCAGTTTCGACCTGATCGGCCGCACCTACATCCGCCAGGACCTGACCTGGAAGCAAATCCTGCCGGTGGGGATCATCAGCTATGCGTTCAACCTCAATCTCAGTGCCTGGGTCGGCGGGATCGCCATGCGCTATCGCCTGTATTCGCGGCTCGGGGTCAGCAAAGGCAACATCGCCAAAATCCTCGGCCTGAGCCTGGCGACCAACTGGTTCGGCTACATGACGATTGCCGGCGCGGTGTTCAGCAGCGGTCTGGTGAGCATGCCGCCGGGCTGGAAAATCAGCAGCGATGCGTTACAGGGCATCGGCGTGCTGTTACTGCTGCTGAGTGCCGGTTACCTCGCCGCGTGCCAGTTCTCGAAGCGCCGCGAGTGGTCGATTCGCGGGGTGGAAATCAACCTGCCGTCACTGCGCATGGCCGTGCTGCAGTTGCTGCTCGGCGCATTGAACTGGTCGCTGATGGCGGCGGTGATTTTCACTCTGCTGCCGAGCAAACTGGATTATCCGTTGGTGCTTGGCGTACTGCTGATCAGTGCGATAGCCGGGGTCATCACGCACATTCCGGCGGGGCTCGGGGTGCTGGAGGCGGTGTTCGTCGCGCTGCTGCAGCACGAAGCTTCGCGGGGCAGTCTGGTGGCGGGGTTGCTGGCGTATCGGGCGATTTATTTTCTGCTGCCGTTGTTGATTACGGTGGTGATGTATTTGGCGGTGGAAGCCAAGGCCAAGGCGTTGCGGATCGAGAAGAAACCGTCCTGATTTTGTGGCTATGGCTGATGGCCCCTTCGCGAGCAAGCCCGCTCCTACAGGGGGAGCGCATTTCAAATTGTAGGAGTGAGCCTGCTCGCGATGGCGTCCGAAAGGGCACCAAAGATCATGTGGACTGGATGATGCTCAACCGCTCACCGACCACCATCTCGGTAATCCAGTCCACCAGAATCGAGGTATAGGCCTGCTGCGAAACCGGCTCGCTCAAGGCATGGTCGGCGCCGTCGATAATCCGGTGCGTCAGCGAATGCGTCTGCTGACACGCGGCGCGGTAACTCATGATCGTCGCGTGGGGCACGTAATCGTCGGTTTCCGATTCCACCAGCAACACATCCCCGATGAATTGCGAACAGGCGTGCAGCGCACGATTACTGTCAGCACGGACCAACGTCGCCCGGTAATCCCGCAGGTCAGCCTTGTCCAGATCACGCTTGGGCGTGTGCCATTGCTCGTCGCGATACAGCGCCGGCACTCGCAGCGCCAGCCAGCGCACCGGGCGCAACGAGGTGAGGATCGAAGCCAGGTAACCGCCATAACTGGTGCCGACCACCGCAATCGCCGAGGTGTCGAGCGCCGGGTGCGCGAGCAGGCGATCGTAGGCCGCGAGCAAGTCGCGCAGGTTGTCCTCGCGCGTGACCCGGGTCAACGGAATGCCGGTGCCACCGGTGTGCCCGCGCAGGTCGAAGGTCAGGCATACACAGCCAAGCCCGGCGATGCCCTTGGCGCGCTCCAGATCGCGCTCCTGGCTACCGCCCCAACCGTGCACAAACAACACGCCGGGGACTTTCGATTTGGGGCTGAGAAACGTCCCGCTCATCTGTTCGTCATCAATGTCGATCTGAATGCTTTCGCTTCTAGCCGTCATAGGATTTGACCGTTACGTATTTGAGAAGGAAGTCGCTGTTCTCTGCTGGCCCGCGATAGATTTCGATGGCGTCGGCCGGCAGGGTCTGATCGTTATAGGTCTCCACCGTCGACACGCGGATCGCCGGAATATCTGGATCGTTGACAAAGCTTTGCAGCGCGGCCAGTTCAGCGCCGCTGGCACCGCCCATGCGCCAGGACTGTTCGAGTACCCCGCTACGAGGCTTGCCATCGTGGTCCAGGCCCTGGGCGACGTCGTAGTTGCGCCGCGAGGCATAGAAACCCGGGTAGGCCTCGTCTGCCGCCCGGTCAAAAATCTGCGCCTGCTCGATGGCCAGGCGCACATCGCCCGGCAAGTCCAGCGCCAGCAGATCGGCGTAACCGCCCTGCACGACCAACAGATTCGAACCGCCGTAGACGTCTTCACCAAGCGCATCCTTGGTCAAGTATTGATCACCGCAGTAGCTCAGCACTTTGTCGCCGATGAATGACTGGCCGACGCTGTGGGTGAAGACCTTGCTCAAGTCCTGTTCCAGCACCACGCCATCGCGGAACAACGCTTTCGCGTCTGCACGGGCGAGCACTTCATCGAACACGTCGAGGCTGTTGATAACTTCCTGACCGCGACCAGCGCAGGCGTGAATCGGCTTCAGACGGATCGGCCCGCTGTACAGCAGATGCTCGGCAGCGGGTCGCGCATCTTCCACGGCAAACACGGTCAAGCCATCGAGCACCACGTCGCGCACACGCTCGGAGAACAGCGGCGCCCAGCCTCGCGGGGCGTGGGCCAGATGACTGCGCAGGCCGTGGCTGATGGCTTTGGTGCAGATGAAATCGTGTTCGACGAATCCGCCCCACAAATCGCCGGGGCCCTTGATCCCCAGATTACGCGCGCTGGCCGGGCCAACAATGGTCTGGGTCGGCAGCCAATACAAATCGCGACCGCGATGCTTCTGCGGGTCAAAACTTCCGCCGAAGCTAAGTCCCAGAATCTGCGCCAGCCAGCGGGCAAGTTCCTTGTTGGTCTGCACTTCATGTTGCGGCGCCCCGGCCCGAACCGAATGGGCGACGACCACTTTCCTGCTCGACATCGGGGTCATGCGTCCCCCTTCAAGCCAATTGATGAATGTAATGAGAGAAGTGCAGAGATCAGGCCAATCGCCTGGCGCCGGGAATGCCAAAATGAATCAATCGCTTGGAACAAGCATGGTGGCATCAGGCCTGTTTCAATCTGCACGACTGCCAGCGAATCCGCGGCAATTTGCACGAAACGGGACGCCCGCTACTGCTGGCTGACTTCCTTCCAGATGGCATCGAACATGACACAACGTTTGAGGATAGCCTGACGCCCGATTTGAATCGCAAGCCGCTTGGCTTCAGGAGTCTGGTGAGTCAGGCGTTGCAGAATTCCCAGCATGGTAATCGCGTGGTCCTCATCCTCTTCGATATGCAGACGAAAGAACTCCAGGCCTTCCTCGCTGACATTCAGTCCCTCCAGTGCCAGGAGAATCGGTTTGTAAATCAGCGGCACAATGGCTTCCGCTCCCAGGCAGAGTGCTGCGAGGCCCTCGACAGGATTTTCACTGCGGCAACGCTGCATGATGCATTGGGTGAAATCCACGGTCTGAGGTAAAGGCGATTCTGCCAAGGGATGGGTGCCGAGGATCCGCAGCGACCTTTGAAAAAGCTCGGCATGCGTGAGCTTGTGGTCACCATCAATGCCCATTTCCTCCTGCATGTTTTCCATCAGCAATTTGATGTCGCCAACGGACTCAAGACGATTGATGATCGCACACAGAAAGCGGGTAAAGTTTCGCGAGTAGTAATGATGCTGGATCAGAAAGTAACGCATCCCCTTCAGGGAAACATGACCGTTTTGCATTGCCAGCAACAGCTCATGATTAACCAATCCATCTAACGCATCAGCGTCCAGCCATTCGTCCCATAATGTGTCTCCGATCATGAGCTTAATGACTTTCGCCCCATCGCCCCGATTCAACTCTTTGTCTGCTTCCAACTTTAAATTCCTTTTAATTCTTTATCAGCCATCCAGCCGATCGCAACATTCCAGTTATTCCGAAATCCCGAAAACTTACAAAACCATATTCATTGTGCATCGCTGTAAATGACCGGGCGCTCAAACCTGGCCAGAAAGTAAGCACATAGAGAGGCGAAAATGATGCACAGACCGCCTGACGCAAGAATCACAGCGCTGCTCGAGAAATGCAGTAACAGCCATCCACTCAGCAGGCTCGCCGGCGGAATCGCGAGGTAGGCAATGAGCCGTGTAACTCCTACCGTTCGCCCTAGAATGATTTGCGGCACCACTTGCTGGCGATAGGTGAAAAAAGCGATGACCACCACGGATTGGCAACCGGTAGAAAGCGCCCACAGTGCCGAAAGTGACCACGGATCGTTGGCCATCGCCCCCATCAGCGTGAACACCCCGGCCAGCAAACAGCTTCGACGGATAAGAATGCCGGCCGGATATCTCTTCACCAGAAACGCCCCCGTAGCTGATCCGGCGACGGCACCTGCACCAATGAGCCCGTAGTAATAGCCGACATCACTCAATGGCACGGCCAGTAGCGTGGTGTAGACATAGACAAGGCTGGCACCGATCAAGGCAAAACCGAAATTGCAGAAAAAGAACAGCATGACAAACGAACACAGTTCTC
Source organism: Pseudomonas sp. MWU16-30322 (assembly GCF_020515535.1). Classification (NCBI taxonomy): domain Bacteria; kingdom Pseudomonadati; phylum Pseudomonadota; class Gammaproteobacteria; order Pseudomonadales; family Pseudomonadaceae; genus Pseudomonas; species Pseudomonas sp. MWU16-30322. The sequence continues at coordinate 76,416 of NZ_JAIWYL010000009.1, read as the reverse complement.
GCTGCTGGATGACATACAGCAGTCCGGCTTTGATTTCCGTGAATACCCGCGTAGTGGCAGGCGCAGGCTTACCCTGCTCTTTCAGCAGGAAGCAAAGCGGCAGGGATAGCGCAAATCCAACAATGCTGCCAATGAGCAACTGCTCCTTGGTACTAAAAGCGAGCAAGGCCGCAACGCCGATTGGCGCAACGATGCGAATGATGTTGTCACTGGCGTTGACGATCGCATTGAATCGATGAAGTTTGGGCCCCTCGATCAGCGCAGGCGCAATACTCTGGAAAACCGGGTGGTGGGTGGCACCGACGCTTGCCAACAGAAAGCTCAGTAGTAACAGAGTGATACTCAAGCTGCTCCCGGACAGCGTAATCACGGCAGCATATATAAGGCAGCCGGTGACGATGTTGATCAGATCACCACCGATCAAAAAACGCCGTTTGCTGTAGCGATCACTCCACACACCGGCGAAGGGCGTGACCAGTATGTAGGGCGCCATCGCGGCGAAAAAAGCCAGCGACGTCCAGATTGGGGAGCCGGTCTGCTCATAAACATAAAGTGGGATCAGAAACGCTATGGCCCATGAGCAGATGGACGTGATGGCATAGGACGCCAGGAGTTTGAACATCTAGACAGTCTCCGTCTGCCGCGACCGTTGCCCGTTCGCGAGATGTCCACATACCGTGCAGTCCGGATTCTGTTGCCAGACTTCAGCAACGCTGACGTCCAGGTCGTCGAATGTGAATTCCTTGAGCTTGTTGGTCAATTGTGGCGGTTGGCAGCCGGTGATGATCTTGACCGTTTCGCTGACCATCATCCCAGCAGTGACGGCCACCAGAGTCACAAGAGCCGGGCCGGGATGCTCATAAGTGATGTCGTGCTGTTTGGCCATGGTCGAAACGCTGTTCACCAGGCTGCTCTTGTTACGCGCCGACGTCAGCCAGCAAGCACCGCAGCCCGAGGAGCCAGGCACCACCGAATAAAACACCGAGCGGCGTACATCAAGCCCGCCTGAAATGAAGGGTACGCCCTGTTCAACACAGGCCTCATTCAGCCAGTCGGCCATGTAGTTCGCGGGTTTATCGGCGACACAAATCACAATATCGTGACCGCGTACGATGCCGGCGACGTCTTGCGCCGACTGGAGGCGGGTTTCGTGAGCAGTAATGTCGAGGTGACTGTTGAATTCAAGCAACCTGCGCCTGGCCGTTGCAACCTTCGGCATGCCGACGTCGCTTTCCTTGTAAAGGATCTGCCGGTTCAAATTGCTCAACTCGATCGTGTCAAAATCGAGGATCGTCAAGTGGTGGACGCCCAGCGCCACCAGGTCGAACAGGATATGGGTGCCCAGACCGCCGCAGCCCAGTACGCAGACCCTGGCCGCGCGCAGTTTTTCCTGGTGGGTGAACTTGTTCTCGCCCACAGCCGCCATCGACCCGAAAAAGTCGATGTTGCGGGAAAATCTGATGCGATCATGATCCGAAAGAGAAGTCGTTTCAAAAGCATCCGGACTCTCGACCAACCGGTATTTGATCAGATCCTGCGCGACGCTTCGGATTTCGTCCTGAACCACCCCGGGATAACGGTCTGCCACCTGGGTAATCAACGCTTCGTAGGGGGTACGGCCATCAAGTGCCGTGACGAACTCCCAGACAGCGCCATGGGGGTCGGGGATTTTTGCGTATTGACCGTTAAAACGCAGCACTACCTGACCATCAAGTTTGAACGGAATAATCGTCGGTTTAAGACAAAGCTTCATATTCGAGCCTCGATCGCTATTAAAACAAGTTAGTAAAAGAACCAGGACCGCGAAGGCCCCGGTTCTTACTGATCAGATCAGCCGATCTGAGAATCGCCAGCGGAAGATGCTTTTTCGAAAGTCATAATGATTTCCTCAAAAGTTGAAGGGCCGGTGGTCGAAGCTTTTTTCCACCGGGGTGACGGTGTGCACACCCCAAAACTAGAATAAGTTTTCAGTGGTTGCGAACCGACCTTGTTTCTTAATATTACTCGCAAAGAACACACTTCCTACGCTCTTACGAAGGGCCGCTATTACTTCTTACGGAAACATGCAAAAACAATGTAGGAATTATCTTCAATATTTAAACAGTAAAAAATCACAGCAGGAGAATTGAAAATAAATTCGCCTTCCAGACAATAAACATCAGTGATTAATCAGAAACACACTCCCCACCCGGGACAACGCTTGCGACCACCACCTCATCAGCGATTTCGACATGCCGAAAAAATCTCACGCGTGAGCCATTGATGGCATTTTGAATTGGCTGTAGTGTGGCTCACGCGTGAGATGTTCATAACGGAGTCATTGCCATGAAAAGCCGCTCCCCCACTGTTGCGTCAGAGAGCCCAAAGGGAGAGCGCTCGAAACCGTCCGCGAAAAAGCCGTCGAGCTTCTACATGAAGCAGATGCGCGCGGGCCTGGCTGCCGCCGGTTATGTGAAACACGAAACTTGGGTACTTCCGGAAAACCGAAGCTTGCTCAAGCAGATGGAGCAACAGCTACGCCAACCGATTCTGGCTGGCTCATTCATGTCGGAGAATTACATGAGCGCAGGCAACAACTGGAACATCGATAGCCTCTTCAACGCCCTCAAGGCACTGGACGAGGTGGCTTCGCACGAGATCACGCTGTCTCTGATCCAGAGCTCCGAACCCAGCATCAAGCTGGAAATGAACGAATTCGGCGGTCTGCCGATTCACATCGCCGTGGCCGGTGCACAGATCATCGTTGACACCGTGCTGGTGGATATCGATTCGATCACTGACGTACGCGCCTTCAACGACGCCGTGTTGCGCAGCCGGGAAATGTTCCCGCTGTCGTCGATCGGTATCGAGTCGATGCCTAACGGCCAGACCGTTTACAACATGTTTGGCGCCCTCAGCGCCGACTCGAGCCTGACCAACGTCGTCACCGAGGTGAAAACCTTGGTCGACAACGTGCAGCGCGCGAGCGAAGCCTTCGAACACTTCTTCAAGTAATCAACAGGGAATATCCAATGACTCAGTCCATCTGGAGCAAGTTGTTCACCGCACTGCGCGGCGGCGCCAATGAAGTCGGCGAAGCGATCGTCGACCAACAGGCCCTGCGCATCCTCGACCAGGAAATCCGCGACGCCGACACCGCGCTGTCCAACGCCCGCCGCGAGCTGGTCACCATCATGGCCAAGCACAAGCTGGCCGCCGACCGCGTGAGCGAGTACGACGCGAAGATCAAGGATCTGGAAGCCAAGGCTGTTTCCGCGCTGAACGCCGGCCGCGAAGACCTGGCGATGGAAGTGGCCGAAGCGATTTCGACCCTGACCAACGACCTGACCGCCGAGAAAGCCCAGAGCGACGAGTTCGGCACCTACGCCGAAAACATGCGCAAGGACATCAGCAAGGCCGAGTCTCGAATCAAGAGCCTGCGCCAGCAGGTGGACATGGCCAAGGCCCGTGAAAGCGTGCAGAAGGCGCAGGTCAGCGCATCCATCGCCAGCGGTGGCGCCAACGGCAAACTGGAAACCGCGGTCGGCACCCTGAACCGTCTGCAGGCCAAGCAACAGCAACGCGCCGCCGAGCTGAGCGCCGCCGATGAGCTGGCTGACGCTTCGACCGGCAACGACCTGGAACGCAAACTGCGCGATGCCGGCATCACGCCGAACGAGGGCAGCGCCAATGCGATTCTTGAGCGTCTGAAGCAAAAATCAGCGCAGTAAGCAGCATCGCAATACCTTTGTAGGAGTGAGCCTGCTCGCGATGAGGCCGGAACATTCAACCTCAGTGTTGTCTGCACCGCCGCCATCGCGAACAGGCTCACTCCTACATGGTTTACGCCATGCAATTGCTTCTGCTTGTTTACCGCCCGGCCCGGTACACTAGCGGCGCTTTTTACGACGCACACCTCCACCCGCCTCAAGGAATGTACCCATGGGATGGTTCAAAGATTTGCTGGGCACCAGCAACTGGCAGTCCGCTGCGCCAACGCCAACCGTTGCCAGTGGCCCACTCGGGATGGCGCAAGGCAAGGCTGTCAGATTCGATTCGACCCTCGCCCTGCTGCTCGACGGCTCGACGTCAGTGCGAGTGCCATTCGATCAGGCAATCTGGAGCGCCGGCTGGGTCGACCTCGGCCAATCCAACAAACTGCACCGCTATTACATGAATGACGAGGATTTCTGGCTACAGATCCACGTCACCGGTGACGACCAGATCGAGTCGGTCACCCTGTTCAACTACCTCAGTTACGTGACCGTCAACAGTGACGCCGAACTGCAGCGTCTGGCCGGCCCCGCCAGCCCGATCGGCCTGCCGACTTACACCCATGACGGAGTCCAGTACAGCCGCGAATGGGGCACCGAGCAGGGCCAGACCGAACTGGTGCCGCTGACCGAACACGTGATCAACCCGGACGAGTCCTACACCATCGAGCACCACTCGATGCTCTACGCCCGCGAGACCGGCCTGACCGATCGCCGCGAGCTGCTGCTGTTCTCCGTCGAACAGGACGAGGAAGGCACCGTCAGCCTGAGCACCTCACTGGGCATTTCGCTGTACACGACTGATTTGAGCACCATTTAAAAAAGGAAGTTTTCCATGCTGGAAGTGCTGGCCGTTTCCCTGAACAAGACCGCGCTGGTCGGTTTCGTCGTCTACCTGCTCGGCGCCGTGCTGTTGTTCATGCTGTTTCAGTTCGTCTACACCCGCATCACGCCACACAAAGAGTTCGAGCTGATTCGCTCCGGCAACATCGCCGCCGCCATTGCCCTCGCGGGGGCGATCATCGGTTTCGCGATTCCGGCCAGCAATGTGATCGCGTTTTCGGTCAATGTCCTCGATTTCGTGCTGTGGGCAGTGATTGCGGCCGTGGTGCAACTGCTGGCCTTCCTCGCCACAGGGCTGGTGCTCAAAGGCACGTCCCAGCGCATCGCCAACGGTGAAATCGCTTCCGGTATCTACGTGGCCGCGGTGGCCATCAGCGTCGGCATGCTCAACGCCGCGTGCATGACCCCGTCCAACTGATCGGCAGGAAGCCTTCGATGAAACGCAGCAAGTACGTTCAACTGTCTCTCGCCGCTTCGGTGGCGCTGGCGATTTCCGGCGAGGTTGCCGCGCAAGATCAGCAACGCTTTCAAACTGTCGAGGAGTGCGTCGGCGCCGAAGTGGCCGCCGATGTCTGCTCGAACGCCTATGTCGCGGCATTGACCGAGCACCGACGCATTGCACCGGCCTACGACGACAAAGCCAAGTGCGATGCGGATTTTGCCGCCGACTGGTGCCAGAAGAATTCCGACGGTCGCTTCGTGCCGAAGCTCGGCGGTTTCAAGGTGCCACAGAGCGGTGAGGCGCCGCAGGACCTGAATGCGATTGCCAATGCGCAGATGCCTGCCGGTGAAACCGCCGCTGCGCAGAATGCGCAAAGCACTTCCCACTCTTCCGGTTCCGGTGGTGCAGGTAACGGCTGGCTCACAGGCTGGTTGATCGGCAATGCGATGAGCAACAACGCCAACCGCACGGTCTATCGCGACCGCGATACCCGCCAGACCTACAACACCTCGGCGCAGTACCGCAAAATCGAATCGGCGCCGGCAACTCGCACCGACACCCGCTACGACAACTCCCGAAGCAAACCGGTCAACGTCGCTTCGTCGACGTCCCGCGGCGGTTTCGGCAGCCAGTCTTCCGCCCGCAGCGGTTGGGGCGGCTGGGGCAGTTCGAGCAGCTGACCATGAAGAAGATCCACTGCGCCGAGCGCCCCGACTGGAAACAGACAGCCGAAAGCCTCGGCTTTCTGTTCCACACCATCGACGACGAACCGTACTGGGACGAAAGCGCCTACTACCAGTTCACGCTCGCGCAGATTGAAAACGATCTGGAGGATCCGACCACCGAACTGCACGAGATGTGCATGGACCTGGTCGATCGCGTGGTGCATAGCGAAGAGTTGCTGGATCGCCTGAGCATCCCGGCGCCGTACTACGACATGATCCGCACGTCCTGGCTGGAAGGTCATCCGCATCTGTACGGGCGCATGGACTTTTCATACAGCGGCAACGGCCCGGCGAAGCTGCTGGAGCTCAACTACGACACGCCGACCAGCCTCTATGAGGCGGCGGCGTTTCAGTGGGGCTGGCTGGAACAGTGCATCGAGCGCGGGATGCTGCCGCGTCACGCCGACCAGTTCAACAGCATCGATACCAAGTTGCATCAGGCCTTCGCCGAATTGCAGCTCAAGCGGCCGTTCTACTTTGCCTCGATGAAAGACTCGGTCGAAGACAAGGGCACCACCGATTACCTGCGCCTGATCGCGGAAAAAGTCGGCATCGAATCCCGGCATATCGACATCGAAGACATCGGCCTGACCGCCGAGGGACGCTTCGTCGATCTGCAAGATCGCTGGATCCCGCACCTGTTCAAACTGCACGCCTGGGAATTCATCTTCCACGAGCCGTTCGGTGCTGCAATTGCCGAGAGCGATACGCAGTTCTTTGAGCCGGCGTGGAAATCGATCCTGTCGAACAAAGGCGCACTGCCTTTGCTGTGGGAGCTGCACAAGGGGCATCCGAATCTGCTTGCGGCGCACCTTGATCCGAATCCGGCCAGTGCGGTGCCCAAGGGCTGGGTACGCAAACCGTACTTCTCCCGCGAAGGTGCCAACATCGAACTGCAAACGGCGGAAGGTCTGATCGTCAAAGAGGACGGGCCCTACACCGATGCGCCGTTCATCCTGCAGGAATTTGCGCCATTACCGAAGTTCGATGACAGCTACACCCTGATCGGCTCGTGGGTGATTGGTGATCAGGCGGCTGGGATTGGCGTGCGCGAAGACAACAGTCTGATCACCAAGGATTCGAGCCGGTTTCTGCCGCACCTGATCCTCGACTGAGGCATTCCTCCGCACCTGTGGGAGCGGGCTTGCTCGCGAAAGCGGACTGCCATTCAACAAATGCTTTGACTGACCCGACGCCTTCGCGAGCAAGCCCGCTCCCACAGGAGATCAGCGCTAATCGCGGACCTTGCGCCACAAAAAAGGCCCGTCGTGTTGAACGACGGGCCTTTTTATTCAGCGCGGATGAAGCATCGAATCAGAATGGTTATGCCTACCTTAAAACAGTAAGCATTGCGATTTATCCTTAAAAAACATAGTGATTTGCTGAAAAAATCAGCACTTCTGGTCAGTTTTTTGTTAACAAATCGGATCATTCACGCGTATTTGTTTACATCTCATCTTGCTTGCTTGAGATGTCGCGATCATGGGGTCAGCTTGGATGGATCTATGAAGCGGCTCTCATTAAGAGGAGCCGCCCCCAAGGGACTGAGCCGATGGGTGCTTTGCGATGGGGTAAAGCGAGGGTTAGTGGCTGTTTATTTCAGTAGACCAGCATTCTACCGTGCCAGCTGATCTCAAGATCAGCTAGCAAGCGGTCATATTTTTAGCAGAGGAAGCACGATCTTACAAGGGACTCGAAAATGAAAAGGGTGCCTACCTCGTAACACTGCCCCCCATCCGCAACTGGCCGAACAGAACCCTTGAGGTGATAGGCAATGACGGCCAATAGCTGCTCTTCGTGATCGGCAGCTTTCGGCCAAAAGTGGCCATTCGAAGGTACCTACGAATCTAGGGGCGATTCATATGCAACGAGGAAGATCATGGGCATTCGATCCACGCAAACCGAAGATTGGATGCTATTAAGGCAGATCCGAATCGCCGCGCTTTTGGACACGCCATTGAATCAATTCTTTGTGAACTCACTGTCGCTTGCGTCTTTAGAATCTGGATCTTCTACTGGGACGTTCCTGTCAGAGCGCATCAGTTCCTTTATCAGGCCCTTAAAACCATTCTTCTTGGCGAAAGACTGGAATAGTTTCGGAGCAGTCTTGCTGAGTTTTGCAACGGCTATCGCCATGGCCTTGCGGAGCTCTTGGGAGTAGCTGTACGCCGATATTTGGCTGGCTCTGCCGTCTAGATATTTCAGCACAGGCAATGACTCTTCGGAGCCCTCGCTCAGATGATCCAAAATGCCCATAAGCTTACCGACTTCCAGCGTGCTCGATGGTTGAATATCCACGATTAGATCGCCGAATCGCTCAAGTACCCAGGCGACTTGGCTACTGATACTGCCATCGGAATAAATCAGAGTCCGGATCTCGGTTCCCACTAGGTTTTTCTGACTTTGATCAAAGGTGCTAATGACCGTCCGGATATTTTCTACACCGTTTTGATCGATCTTAAAGCTTGGCACGCTCACCTGTTGCTTCATAATACCGACGATAGCGGTGCGCGCTGTAGGCGCGAGGGAAAATCCATCTTTGGCCTTGAGTACATTGATCAGGATCGCGTGGTTAGGACTGGCACTGCGCATGATGACGGCCCATTCCTTCTCGCTCCTTTCCTGAGATCCGTAGTATTCCAGGGCAGTGGATTTGGGCACGACGTACAGTTCATTGTCGCTAACCGAAACCCTACGAACAAATTCGGCATCCATCGCCTCTACTGATTCAAACGTAACAGACATGTGCCTCTGCCAGTCATTCAGCCAGGTAAATAATAGGTTCCCATCTACTCCGTGCGGCTCAAGGGTGGAAGCGACCGCTGCAAAATTTTTACTGACATAAGTATGTTGGAGCTTCCATATCGCGTTGTCTGTTATAGCCCATGCAAAGATTTTGGCTATCGCTTCAGCAACCTCGTCCTGTTCAAAACCGGAAAAGAGCGGTTCAGATGTTCCACTCGCTCTGAAAAAAAGTTTAAACACATCACTGGCGACCACTGTGTCCAAATCTTCAATTTTGGCCAGCTCTGAATACTTCTTCGCAGATAATAAGATTGCAGCAACCGCAGCATTTTGACTGACAGTTCGACCTTCAAACGATTGGGCCACCAATGAAGTTATGATCGAGTCATTCACGTCTCGGTGAAGCGCAAGTGCGAATAGCGCACCATTGCTTGTTGGGTCGCTCACCAGTGTTTGAGAGATGGCTGCCAGTTCGACTTCGCTGAGAGTGGCTATTGGGTCATGACCAGACAGCTTGCTTGAGTACGCAAACCCCAACAAAAACTCTCGTTGTTCCTCGGATACAGCAAGTATTGGAGCTGGCGTATCAGAGCCACTCACGAGATGTTGCAAAATGCTGATATTGCCCTGCTTGCTAAAGGTGAAATGCTCCGGCGTTATCACCTTCAGACTGTCTGACTCAGCTACGACGTGGATAAAGTATGCAGCGTTATTCGCCGTCATCTTGGCGAAATCCAATCCTAGAGCGTCCAGGCAGCGGTCATACTCTGCCAGTTTTGTCAGTTGAGTACTGAGCTCTTCAGCGGCTACTGCCTCGTTCACCGCCTTCCTGATTGTTGAATCCAGGTTTTTGGGGAGTCGAGTAAAACCATCGGTGCGCAGCCCGGCAAGCCGGCAGGTTTTAAGCGCATCGTAGAAACCCTCAATATCTTCCCCAGTTTCGCCTGAAAAGGCCAGGGACTCGCTGTTGATAATAGACATCACAAGACCCAGCTTGTCTTCATCCAGCAACTTGGCTGCATGGGCGATGATCCGGATAAGATCTGCCCGATAACCATCTTTTTCCAGATATCGCTTAAGTGCATCTCGGAATCCGAAGGCGCTAACCAGCGACGCGAACCTTTCACCATCCTGCTCTTGAACTGCCAGGCTCAGAGGATCGTCGATCATCTCGGCGATAGCGATGTCGCTGGTAGTCAGGAAATGAATCTGCAGAAACTGAATTTGCCAGCCAGTATCGATGTCTGCCCCGACAACGGACTCTAGGAGTTGTTGAGTCGCTACGACATCCTTGTCGTCAAGGTCGTCATTCGTCTTTTTGTACTCCGGAGAGAATCCGCCTGCTCTGATGACCTCCTGTAGGGGATGGTCGTTGTATTTGCATAGCAGGAGGTGGGCGGCAATAGATACGAGGCGGATGTCGGAACCAAGGGTGAGAGAGGTCGTGGCGATATCGTTAATGAACCGCTTTTGCAGGCGTGGAGTAACGAGCTTGCTGGCCATAGGGCTATGGCGTTGCAGCAAGAGCGCACATCTCTCAGCTATCTCACGCCCCGCTTCCGTGAAGGTGCTCTCCCACAACCTGTAGAAGCCATCCTTCCAGCCGGCCGCAATGATCGGCGGAGCTCGAAAAACCACGGGGAATTTTTTTGCGATGAAATCTCGAGAGTCGTAGGTGCGATCTTGATCCGCACCTAGGTATTTGGCGACCTTATTTGAGCAAAAAGGCACGATGGTCGTCAGGTTGTTCTCCTCGGACGCCCAAGTGAAGATTTCAAGGTCGCTCCAAACCGAACGCAGACTGTCCTTTGGCAACCTGTCCAGGTTGTCCAAGATGACAATATAGTGAGTATCTTTGAACAGCTTGAGGTCATCTTCAAGCGTGCGCTTTAGATCAAGAGGCGTCACCTCCTTTGCGACCTGGATTTTTTCCGTAATGGTGTCGTCGGAGCCACCCTTGAATAGATGGAAAATGCTCCAAGGCTGATCACCTACCTTGGTACCTTTTAGCCGCCACCAAGCGCATATTAAAGTGAGGAGGGGACTCAGCAGTGAGAAGGTGTGGAGCACGTAAATCCAAGATCCCACTGGGGTCTTAAGTTTTGTGAGAGCGAACAATTCTCTAAACGAGCTGGAAGAAAAGAACAAAGTAACAATCAATAACAACGCCCATGCGCTGACCCGGCTGGTCGTACTCTTGGTATACGTAAAATGACGCCCCAAGGCTTTATCACGGCTGTCTCGCAGCTTCTCCTTGACTCGTTCGTCCGTGCCTGCGGTCTCAACGAGTTCTTCAGTGAAGAGCTCGATGAAATTACTCTTAATGGAGCCTTGGTAGTTTTGCTCACAGTCGAAAAACCAGACTTTGTATTTTGAGTCCAGCGTGAGCAGCTTGAGCTCCAGCATTCTAAGAATTGAGCTTTTGCCCGATCCAAATTCCCCATCAAGACCTATGACCCGAGAGTTTTGGTCGTCAGCAATATAGCTACAGATCGCAGTCGCCACCTTGTCATGGCTTCCACCAGGAAAGACGTCAAGCTCAGATGGCTGTTCGTTCTGGAATGAGATACGTGACACCGAAAGTCCCTTCGAATTAGATCATGCCCAAAGGTAGCACAATAACATTATATCGCTATCGTACGGATGAAGGTGGCGGCACCTCCAGGGGCATAAGCTGTCACTTGCACACCTATGAAGAATGGTCTAACAACCCCGATACCAGCAATACGGCAAATCTGGGGCGAGCTGAATCAGCTGATCGCTGATCTCCGAAGCGCGCGGAATGAATTGGCCCTAATTTCGTAGACTCATTCGAAGGTCAGCTTTTGGCCGTTAGCGGCCTTGTCGGACGTCCGCTTTTGCCGGAAGCGGCCGCGTGCTTGATTCAATGATGGATTGGGCATAGCTTCCTTTCAGTGCACCGCCGAACAACGCTTCTAGCCTTTAAAATCCAGCCATTTACCATTTTGTACCCTCAGCTTGCTCACCCCTCTCCGCTAACACCGCTGCTACTTCATTGCCCCCCCATCGTGACAAGCCAGATTTACGTCGCTAATGTACAACCAACTCTACACAGCCTCATGGAACGAAAATGAAGGTTTTTATCAGTTGGTCTGGCGAAATGAGCAAACGCGTGGGTGAAGCCTTCAAAAATTGGATACCCCACGTCCTCCAAACCGTTGAACCGTATTACACCCCCACCGACATCGAAAAGGGCACTCGCTGGTCTCACGACATCGCCGCCGAGCTTGAATCATCGTCAGCCGGTATTTTTTGCGTTACACGAGAAAATTTAAAAAGCCCTTGGTTAGCGTTCGAGGCGGGAGCCATATCAAAACAGGTTGATGATTCTTTGGTCTGCCCCGTATTGATCGACTTAGGTACTAGTGATCTAAACGGCCCCCTCACGCAGTTCCAAGTCACTCCATTTCAGAAGGCTGAGATCAAAAAATTAATTCAAGCCCTCAACAAAGCCAACTCTGACAACGTTCTTAACGAGTCAATTCTGAACCAAGCCTTTGAGAAAAACTGGCCTGATCTAGAAGAGCAAGTTTCCGAAATAATCCGCTCAACGAGCCCCCTCCGTGACGATCAAGCCAAACGTGACGACCGCGCAGTCCTGAATGAAATTCTAGACCTAACGAGATCACTAGCCATCCAGAAGACGGGAGGCTTCAAAACCCACAATGAACTCAATACCCTCATTTCCAACTTCTTACTGAGCTTTGACGCTGTATTTAACGGTGACTGGGATCACACCCAGATGTGCATTCAAGAAAGCAAATACTTTATCAGCCAATATGGAACTTTTGTGGAACCAAAGGTTGCAGATGAGGAAAACAACTGGGCAAACAGAGCAGCACTTCTAAAAAATTACAGAAATCTTCTAGATTATATTGAGGCACATCAGATAGATATCGTGACAAAATACTGATCATCAGTCACTGCTTAGCAATATGACCGAGCATACTCCGATTGTGTTGTAGTATTTGAGGGTTCAGGTCTAAAGCCCCGTATTTATTGAGGTTTGGCGTTTCCAAGTACTCCATCGGCGAAGGGATGATAGGCGCTGGATGGCATGGATTGCCCCATTTTTGCCCCATTTCTTTCCATCGCCTGCATTTAATGGACAGTCCTCTACGCCCCAATCAGCGCTGAGCTGTACGCATTAGCGCGCCTAATTTTGAACGGATCGGGTTAGACAATGCAGCAATGCTGTGCATGCAGAGAAGAGATAAAAACAAACGCCACAAGGTGTCCGCACTGCTCATCAACTCAAGGGTGGAGGCGGATCTTCACCACGCCTGTTCTAATCTGTAGCTCTATCGTAACCATTCTTTCTGTCGGGGGATTAGAGCCCATCAAGTACGTATTAACTCCTCCCCGAGCTGATATACGACCTGCAATTATTGGTGGGGACTTCCACCAAATGACCTTCACATTGACCAACCTCGGGGCGAGAGCGGCCACTCTCATTAATGTTGAAATAGCAGGAAAAACGAAAGCAGAACTTACTGGAACTTGGTTTGTTAAAACTGCGAGTGATGGAAAAGTGCTGGAGCCAGGAAAGTCCTATGAGATCAAAGCATCAAATGGAAGCCTAATTCCAGGAGTTGTTGAGTCCTACCGAGCAACCGCGCTGAAAAGAATTCATGGGTTCGCTAATAACTGTCAGCTGATTGTTACCTATGCAGAGGTCGATGGTCAGCAGGCCAGACTGTCTTATCCTTATATGTGTGACCCTGTTGATTAGATAGAGATTCGAACCCCTTCCAATGTCTTCGCAGACCGCTTCAGGCCCAAAATCTCGGGCATTAACGCTTGGTGCCTTGGTTCTCTGCGGCCTATAGCGGCCTCGGATTTGCCCTAAATATGCCCTAAAAAGCTTTCAGCGTTCATCCCCGCCTCCCCCACTTAGGTCTGCTTTCGGCCAAAAGCGGCCACTCGCAGTATGATGCGGAGCTCTTCTTGCTATCCCGATTAAAAGAATCCGGTAATACGCGTTGCAACTTCTCTCACCCATCTACCTGAACCGACCAGTAAACATTTCAGTAAATGTACGCACTGACTTACACGGAATCGAACCGCACGAAAGACGCGACACCTGTCGGTTGCAGGTCGCGCATCAATCAGGCATAGCTTGGTAGTGGCTAAGGCCACTTTCGCTCCAATCGCAACAGCGACAGCGAGGAAGTATAGCCAACGGTGATTCTTGGCTTGATCATGTTGGCCAACCAGCGCCGTTAGTTGCTTCAAATAGGGTTTAGCAGCAGCCAGCCGAGGAATGATGCATTCGCTGGCCAACGCCACAGTGTGGCTGCCGATACCGTCATCCACAACTCCTTGGGGGCCATCCGGTTTAACAGAGCAAAAGTGGTGGGGGACATACTCACAGGTGGTTGAGAGCGGTGATGACTGTGAAAGATCTCGAGATAAGTGCTTCACGGGGCATAGCTTTTGATTGTATTCGGCAATCTCTTTTCGAATGGCAATCACATCCTCATCGCTTAAGGCCCAGCGACTCGCAGAGTAAAATCCTTTGGAGTCATCCGGCGCGAATTCGATGAAGTAGCTAGCTTCACCTTCCTTGATGTTTGTGAAGGTCCACTGCGAATAGCGGCTCCACTGGCACGACTTCAAATCATTCAATCCATTGGCCTTGCAGTAGTCGTCATAGCGCCTAATTTGGCTCAACAGATAGCCACTGGCTTCCTGGATGCCTCCCGTGGCTCCCTTTAGCATGGTGTTGTCCTCCCTGGCGCCGTTGTCTGCCACGAAGAACACTGCGGCGACCAATGCCAAAGGAAACCAGAAATGATCGTAGATCTGACGGAACCGTTCGGTAAGATTGAGGTTGTCATAAGCGAGAATCATGATGCTCCATCCAATGATGGCGCAAAGCATCAATAGGGGAATCAGCCCAATCTCACTTCCTAGGGTTCCCACTCCATGGATGGTGTAACGAGTAGGCAGGTAATTAATCATCGGAAAAAGGCCCAGGCAGTTCAGCACACCCGGCAGGAACAAGAGTGACGAAAATGTGAGTAGCCCCTGCTTTTTGCTTACCGTATAGGCTGCCGCTGCAAGCAATGGAATTACCAACAGTGACAGCATTATCAGATAGCCCAGCGTGATCACCATCGCTTGATCGGGTGACCAATAGCTGCCAATGATGTTCCCAGCGGCGTCACGCTCGGTGAAGCTTGATGACACAACATCTAGGCCTTCTAAAATCTGGTGCAGGTTGTAGGCTGCCCCATGGAGGAACGTTGTATACGGGTGGAAGAAGCTTGCGATGGAGATTGACATCAATGTTGGTCCTTGGGTTTTCGACCCATTCCTTGGCTAGGCGTAGAGGCAGCCCCTGGTAAGAACTTCTCAAGCTTTTGGCCGATTGCTGCCCTTCTTGACAGGCAACTATTTGGATGCCGATTGGGAGATCAGGAGATTTATTTCTTCAACCGTCAAATGCCATCATTTGGCCGCTGTGCGCAAGAAGTTGCGCAGTAGGTCGTAATATTTCAGGGGTCAAATGCTCTGCTGGCCAAGCCATTCATGGTCTGCAGCCAAGTGCGCAAGAAGTTGCGCAGTGCTTCGCGCAATTGCGCAACTTCTTGCGCACTTTTGGCCTGACCACTGATCAAAAAACGATCAAAATCCTGCACCACTGCCACGAAGTATCCGTCTGAAAGGCACTTCGCCAAAGCTGGCACGCTCCTTGATAACAGTTCAGGCACCCACCGGGCGATTTCGCCTCCGGGCACTCTCACTTTCCAGCAAGGAGCACACCCATGGCTACACCAGCGTACATGTCGGTTACCGGCGAAAAACAAGGCCTGATCACTGCCGGCGCCTTCACCGCCGACTCCGTTGGCAACACCTACCAGGAAGGCCACGAAGACCAGGTTATGGTTCAGGCTTTCAGCCACGACGTGATCATCCCGCGTGACCCACAATCCGGTCAGCCAACCGGTCAGCGCGTTCACAAGCCAGTTGTGATCACCAAGGTCTACGACAAGGCTTCGCCTCTGCTGCAAGCCGCTCTGACCTCCGGCGAGCGCATGAGCGAAATCGTTATCCAGTGGTTCCGTACTTCGGCTCAAGGTACTCAAGAGCACTACTACACCACCAAACTGGAAGACGCGATCATCGTCGCCATCAACAACAAAATGCACAACTGCCAGGATCCAGGCAACTCGCACTTCACCCACCTGGAAGAAGTGCAGTTCACCTACCGCAAAATCACCTGGACCCACGAAGTATCCGGTACTTCGGGTTCCGATGACTGGCGTGCTCCAGTCGTTTAATTACGGCTGATCGTTACAAGCATCGACCAGCCCTGCTGGTCGATGTTGTTTACGCCCCTCCAGAATTTCGCGTGCGTTGAACCGCCTGGCGGTTGTCGACGAGCGCCGCTGTACAGCACGAGGAACAAGGGATGTTCGCGCCGGCCAATGAAACCCACTTTGCCCTGACCATCGAAGGGCTCTCCGCCGACTTTCAGGTATTTACCCTGACCGGCCGGGAAGCCATCAGCCAGCCTTTTGTGTTCGAGGTGGAGCTGGTCAGTGAGCAGCCGTCGCTGGACCTCGAAACCCTGCTGCACAAACCGGCCTTTCTGCAGCTGTCGCCCGATGGCAGCGGCATTCACGGCCAGATCTACCGCGCCGCGCAAGGTGACTCGGGCAAACGCCTGACCCGTTATTCGGTGACCCTGCGCCCGCAATTGTCGTACTTGGCGCACCGCGTCAACCAACGCATCTTCCAGAACCTCACGGTGCCGAAAATCATCGGCATGGTCCTCGAAGAGCACGGCATCCAGAGCAACGCCTACGAATTCAAGACCGGTTCGATCTATCCCGAGCGCATCTACTGCGTGCAATACGATGAATCGGACCTGCATTTCATCCAGCGCCTGTGCGAGGAAGAAGGTATTCACTACCACTTCCAGCACAGCGCTACAGCGCACAAGCTCGTCTTCGGCGATGACCAGACGGTGTTCCCGAAACTCAAGCCTGTGGCCTACCAGCAAGACTCCGGCATGGTCGCCAGCGACCCGGTGATCAAGCGTTTCGATCTGCGCCTGGAAACCCGCACCAGCCGCACCACGCGCCGCGATTACGATTTCGAAAAACCGCGCCTGACCCTGGAAAGCGAAAACCGTGGCGACGCCCTGCCCGACCTCGAAGACTACGACTACCCAGGCCGTTTCATCGACCGCGAGCGCGGCAAACACCTGGCCAAACGTGCCCTCGAACGCCACCGCAGCGACTTCCAGCTCGCCGAAGGCAAGAGCGACCAGCCGCTGCTGGTCAGCGGCCATTTCCTCGCCCTGACCGAGCACCCGAAAGCCAAGTGGAACGACCTGTGGCTGCTCACCGAAGTCCTGCACGAAGGCAAACAGCCGCAAGTGCTGGAAGAGTCGGTGACCAGCGACACCACCGCACTCAAAGACGATTTCCATCAGGGCTATCGCAACCGCTTCCAGGCGACCCCGTGGGATGTGCCGAACCGTCCGCCGCTGCGCCACCCGAAACCGCGCATCCTCGGCAGCCAGAGCGCCGTGGTCACCGGCCCCAAAGGTGAAGAGATCCACTGCGACCAGTACGGTCGGGTCAAAGTGCAATTCCACTGGGACCGCGAAGGCCAGGCCGATGACAAGACCAGTTGCTGGCTGCGCGTCTCTTCCGCCTGGGCCGGCGCCCAGTACGGCGGCATCGCCATCCCGCGTATCGGCATGGAAGTGCTGGTCACCTTCCTTGAAGGCGACCCCGATCAACCACTGGTCAGCGGCTGCCTGTACCACAAGGAAAACACCGTCCCCTACGCGCTGCCGGCAAACAAGACCCGCAGCACCTTCAAGACCCTGAGCTCGATGGGCGGCGGCGGTTACAACGAACTGCGCATCGAAGACAAAAAAGGTCAGGAGCAGATCTTCCTCCACGCCCAGCGCGACTGGGACGAGAATATCGAGCACGACCAGAAGATCCGCGTCGGCAACGAACGCCACGACACCGTCGAGCAGAACAGCTACACGGAATTCAAGGCCGAAGAACACCACACCGTCTACGCCGACCGCAAAGTCGAAGCCCGCGCCAACGACCACCTGACCGTGGGCGTCAACCAGCACATCAAGATCGGCACCGGCCAGTTCATCGACGCCGGCCAGGAAATTCACCTCAGCAGCGGCATGAAAGTGGTGATGGAGGCCGGCGCAGAGCTGACCCTGGTCGGCGGCGGCAGCTTCATCAAGATCGACGCCGGCGGCGTGACCCTGAGCGGCCCGGTGATCAACATGAACTCCGGCGGCAGCCCCGGCAGCGGCACCGGCGCCGCCCCGCTGATGCCCGGCGTGCTGAAACAGGCCGACGCCGACAAGGCCGGTCAGGTCCTGACCCCGGCCCAGATCAACACCCTCAAACGCAACGCGCCGTTCTGCGAAGAATGCGAAAAGTGCAAGGCAGGTGTCTGTGCCATCTGATCGACTGACACCCAAGGACTGGCTGGCGCAACAGCCGCTGCAGAGCGGTGAACGCCTGTACCTGATCATCAGCGCGGCGAGCGATGCCGACGCACTGAAAACCCTGTACCTGACCGAACCCACCGCCCAGCTCCTGCCAATCTGGGGCGGCACGCCCTACTCCACCTGGCAACCGGTGATGCCTTACGTCACCGAACTCAAACCGAACTCGGCATTCCTGCCCTGGATCGCCGAAACCGACGCCCTCGACTGGGGCTGGCTGGCCATCTCACGCGCCGAACCAAACGAGGTGTTCGAGCACCTGCGCAGCCTGACACAGGTGAAGATGCCCGACGGGAGCGAGGTGTTTTTCCGCTTCTGGGATGGACGGCATATCTACCCGATTCTGAAGGGGCTTGGGGAGAAGGCCGGGGAAGTGCTGCCGGTATTTGAGCGGTATTTGATAAACGGGCAAACGCTGAATATTGGGACGCGGGTTCTGCCGAAGATGCGGGATTGGCCGTGGTGGGAGGTGCCCAAGGACCTGCTCAAACAGCTCGCCGAGGATGACCTGAGCACCGTCGTCGACAACCTGATGCAGTGGTTGCGTGAAGACTGCCCTGAGCTGTATTTCGCCTTTCCTGAAAACAACCTGCACCGCAAAGTCGAACGCTTCGTCCGACATCAACCGAATACAGAAGATATGGCAGAGCGCCTCGCCGCCCAGCTGACAAAGGAAGTCAATGCATGATTAGCAGCCCACTGGGAACCTTGGTTCTTCAGGTACTGGACGCCAAAGCACCCGACGTCAACCTGATCTTCAAAGACTTCAATAATTGCCTAAGCGACTACAAAAATTGGGCGGATGGTTTTTGGACGGGCTGGGCTATGGACGTCGACCAGAAATTCAAGGTCGGCAACGAAGTCAGCGTTACGCAACGCAGGACCAGGACAGGGGCCGTCGAGACCTTTGCAGTATGTCCTAAGGACGGCAAGTTTACGCTGATCCATGCATTCGAGACTGCGCGCTACGTGCCCATCGGCAATACCCCGGTGCGCATCGAACAGGTCGAAAAAGCAATGATTGGCTACTCCGTGGTGGGAGCCCCGATCAATAAAAAAATTGGCCCCAGTGGTATCGAGACCATCGATAACTGCATCCCAGGAAAACAATATCGCATCACCTTTTTTCCAGATGTCTCCGAAAGTGACGTCAAAGCCCTATATGGTTCTTACAAGGGCGTGATCAGCGATCTAAACGGCTGGTTGAAAAGCGAATGGACGAGCAAATTTCAAGCGCAATGGAGCACCTACTCCGCGGCAGATCGTTCGGGTCGGGCGATGATTCTGCTGAAAGAAGCGCTTGATAGCTTCGAGCAGGCGCTACTCAGTTTATGGGATGACTTGAAAAACCTTGTAGGTCTTCTGGCCGATCCGATAGGGAATGCCAAAAAACTTCGCGACTACTTATCAGACCTTGAACTCGAAAAGCTCTACGCGACCTCCAAAGACGCAATTGCCTCTGCCTTGTTGATACTCAACGACGAACCGCTGATGTTCATCTACATCTCGGCAATTGTGGCCTGGGTCGGCATGCTGCCGCCGCAGGTGATCGTCAACGTAATCGCAAGCATAGGCGTCGAGTTCCTGATCAACGTAGTCATCGGTATCTGTCTTACGGGCGGAGCCGGCCTTGCCGTGCGGTTGGGGACCAAGGCCCTGAGCAAAATGAAGCCTGGGGGAGCACTCAAATACCTTGAGGGTTTGGCTGAACAATTGATGTCGGCTAGCAGCAAACATAGCCTTCCGGCCCATACAGAGCTTTCCAAGCCTGTAATGCTCAAGGCCAAGGATGTTCCACTGGACGCAGGTAAGAAGGCACCTCTTTCCATCGGTGTTACTGATACTGGTGGTGGCCCTGTGCCTCTTCCCAAGACCGCTGATACCCCCACGCTTAAGGAGCCGAACGCCTCGGTATTTGCTCGGAAGAAAACAGAACCGCAAAGCCTGCTGGTGAAAAACGAACCGGTTAATGACGCACCTAAGCAGTCCACGAACCCGGCTAATCAAGCGGCACAGTGCAAATCCAAAACCCGTTGCGAGGGCGACCCCATTTCGATGGTCACCGGTGAGGAACTACTAACCCTCACTGATGGAAAATTGGACGGCCTGCTACCGCTGGAATGGATACGTCTTTACCGCACCAGCGCGGTAGAGATCGACAACCGTCTAGGCTTCGGCTGGAGCCATCCGCTATCACATAGTTTACAAATCAGCGATGACGTCGTGCTGTGGACTGACAACGAAAACCGTCGGACCGAGTTTCCTCTACCTAACGAACAGCGTCCGTCCATCACCAATAGCCTTTCCGAGGCGGCGATTTTCATAGGGGATGCGCCGGGCGAATTGATCTTGGCTCAGGCCGGACAGGACACACGTTTTTATCATTTCCGCGCCGGGCGCCTGACTACCATAAGCGATGCCTACGACAACCAATTGCACATCAGCTATGACTTGGTTGATCGCATCCAGCGCATCGATAACGGAGCGGGACGTTCTTTGCTCCTGCGCTATGAAGATCGCCATATTATCGCCGTTGACTACCAACAATTAGGTCAGGAATACAACGAACGAGGCGAACGCCAAGACCCGTGGCAGACGGTCAAGACACTGGTTAGCTATAAGTACAACGAGCGTAATCAACTGATAAGCGCCACCAATGCCGTTGGGGAAGTCGAGCACTATCACTATGACGAGCAGCATGTAATCCAACAGCGCCAACTGGCCGGCGGCGCAAGCTTTCACTGGGAGTGGGAACGCGAAGGCAAATGGGCCCGTTGTACTCGTCAGTGGTCCAATATTGCGCAGATCGATGCGCGTTATGTTTGGGACGATGAAGGCACAGTTACTGTCGCTAATGCAGACGGCAGCGAGCAGATTTACGTCCACGATAAAAACGCTCGACTGGTCAGCCAGACCGGTCCGGATGGTGCAGAAACACAAAGAGCCTATGATGAAAAAGGTCAGCTAATCGCTGAAAAGGACCCTCTTGGCGCCATCACAGAATATCGATACAACGAAGCCGGACGCCTGGTCGCAATCATTCCCCCTGAAGACCAACCGACTACTTACGAGTATCACAACGGTTTCATACGAGTAGTCCGTCGGGGCAAGGCCACTTGGAAATACCAGCGGAACCTTCAGGGCGACATCACCCAGCAGACCGACCCCGACGGCAATGAGACGTGCTACCGCTATGACCGCCGAGGCCGCTTGCTGGAAATTACCCACCCCGACGGTAGCCGCCATCAGCTCGACTGGAACGGCCTTGGGCAATTGCTTGAAGAACGTCTGCCCGATGGAGGCCAGCGCAAATACCGCTATGATTCATCCGGCCGATTGATCACCCGCCAAGACGAGAGCGGCGCCATCACCCAGTATCAATGGGACGCAGCTCAGCGCTTGGCGCAGATCACTTTACCAGGTGGCACGACACGTACTTTCAGTTACAACGCCTACGGCAAAGTCACCGCCGAACGCGACGAGCTGGGGCGTGTCACTCGCTACGAATACGCCGACAACCTGCACTTGGTCAGCCGCCGCATCAATCCGGACGGCAGCCAACTTCGCTACCGCTACGACAACTCGCAACTCAACCTCACCGAGATTGAGAACGAGCGCGGTGAACGCTATCAGCTCGACTACTACTCAAATGGCCTGATCCAGCAAGAAATCGGCTTCGACGGTCGCCGCACTGCCTACGAGTATGACCTCAAAGGCCAGTTGCTGAAGAAAACCGAATTCGGCGACGACGGCAGCGAACTGGTCACCGAATACCAGCGCGACGCCTCCGGTCGCCTCCTGGTCAAAACCCTGCCCGACAGCGAAGAGATTCACTACAGCTACGACGCACTGGGTCGCTTGGTAACTATTGATGATGGTCATTGGCCGCTTGCATATGAATACGATGTACAGGACCGCCTGATCACTGAACACCAAGGCTGGGGCACCACACGTTACGAATATGACAGCGTCGGCCAATTGAGCCATTGTCGCCTGCCCGATGGCAGCACGCTCGACTACCGTCATTTGTCCGGTGGGCGCCTGAGCAGCATCGACCTCAACGGTTCTCGCCTGACCAGCCACCAATTCAGCGCCGGTCGCGAACTACAACGCCAACAAGGACTGTTGCTCAGCCAATACCAGTACGACGAACAAGGTCGTTTGCAAGCACACAGCGTCAGCCAGCATGATAAGAATCTGTTCCAGCGTCGCTATAAATACGACGCCATTGGCAACCTTTCCGGCGTCGACGACAGCCGCAAAGGCAATCGCAGCTATCACTACGACCCACTCGATCGTCTGATCAGCGTGCGCGGCGTCACACCGGAAAGCTTTGCCCACGACCCGGCGGGTAACCTGCTTGGCCAAACCAACGAAGGCACCGCCAACCTCGCCAACGTCAAAGGCAACCGCCTGTTGATGCAGGGTGACCGCCATTACGACTACGACGCCTACGGCAATCTAATTCGCGAACGCCGCGGCGCCGCCCAGAAAATTGTCACCGAGTACCACTATGACTGCCAGCATCGCCTGATCGGCGTCACCTTGCCAGGCGGAAGCACAGCTAGCTACAAGTACGACGCCTTTGGCCGCCGTGTCGAAAAAACGGTCGACAGCCATACCACCGAGTTTTTGTGGCAAGGCGAACGTCTGATCGCAGAAAGCGCAGAGAACCGGTATCGCAGCTATATCTACGAACCTGGCAGTTTCCGTCCTCTGGCAATGCTCGATGGCGAAGGCCCCCTGAAGGCAACGCCGTTCTATTACCAACTCGACCACCTTGGCACCCCTCAAGAACTCACCGACTACAGCGGCGAAATCATGTGGTCGGCGAAGTACCGTGCCTATGGCAATCTCGCGGCATTGGATGTCAGTGAAATCGACAACCCGCTGCGGTTCCAAGGTCAGTACTTCGATGCAGAGACGGGCCTCCACTACAACCGCCATCGTTACTACAGCCCGGGAACTGGGCGGTTTCTGACGCCGGATCCAATCAAACTCGCAGGAGGGTTGAACAACTACCAATATGTGCCTAACCCCACTGTCTGGGTGGATCCGTTGGGATTGGAGTGCCTAGAGGCGGATGGAGGCAAGGCAGAAACTGCCGGAGCAGTGGATCCGGTTGCAGCAAACCGTAATGAAGCACTAAGCGGTATGGCGACGCCATTGGATCCCCACGCATATAGCGTTCTATACGAGACCAAAATTGGCCCGGATGTGCTAGCCGTTCCGAACCGCGCAGAACATTTTAAGGTTGCAAACGAAAGCCTCTTGAAGTCAGCCGATAGTGATGCAGATTTTAATAACATAATGGAAACCATGGTGCCAGGATTCAGACGTGTAAAGGGCACCAAGATACCTACCAAAGGCATTAGCCCTGGCAAGGAAGTCACATGGCATCACGTACCGGGAACGGATACACTCCAACTGGTATGGCGCTATCAACATGAACAATCGAAAGGCCCTCAATGGAATGCTCTTTGGCAGAAGATGTTCCACCCCGGAAACAGAGGGGGCTTTGCAGATGGAAAGAAATAATTACGGAGGGCTGACATGAAGTTCGACTGGAGTTCTTTTGGGATTGAACAGGGATCCTCAGTGGATGCCAATACGATTTCCCAAGTAGAAAAACTACTTAGCGTGAGTTTTCCAAAGTCATACTTGGATTTGGTCACATATTCCGATGAGGCCTCTCCAGAGAAGTCTTCATTTCCATATGGCAACGAAGGGACTTGCATAAGCGAATTCTTTTCTTTCTCACCTGACGTGGCCCCATATACCATCTCATGGTACTCAGGAGCGGGAAAACCCCCAGGGCTTCCCGAAAAAATGATACCTATAGCAAGAGATGCGGGTGGTTATCTGATTTGCCTAAATTTCAACATACCCTCGGTTGCTGTGGAAATATTTGATCCGAACTCAAGTAAAACCAACTTCGTTGCTAAAAATTTTGATGATTTTGTGAATTTGTGGAGTGAGTAAAACAACTAGTGTTGCCGCTGATACGATTTTGACCCAGGCTGCCTGAATTCATTGATCTATCCAAATATTCAGCGAACGTTGGGTTTACGCGAGGTTTCACAGGCCGCATATAGGTCAGTCAAAATCAGCAACTTTGGTCAAAATCGTATCACCGCCAACAGTTTCTACGCAGCCTCGCCCGATAACGGCCGTCTAGGGACGAAATATACAGGTCGACCTCAGCGATTTCGAGTTCATGGTCGTCCCTGACACATCTGATGGCAATTGGGCTGAATGTTCTGCGCCACCAAGCGGTAAGCGATCCTAATCAAACGCTGGTAATAACTCGGATATCCGAACCGGACACGCTCTTGATGTACGCGTAACTGGTGCCGAGCACGGCCAACTGATCAGCGGAAACCCTGCCTGCCGATATAGCGGGTTG
Organism: Pseudomonas sp. MWU16-30322; assembly: GCF_020515535.1. Classification (NCBI taxonomy): domain Bacteria; kingdom Pseudomonadati; phylum Pseudomonadota; class Gammaproteobacteria; order Pseudomonadales; family Pseudomonadaceae; genus Pseudomonas; species Pseudomonas sp. MWU16-30322. The sequence goes on along the minus strand of NZ_JAIWYL010000009.1, from coordinate 51,980 downwards.
AACTATTACAAAGCGGAACACCATCTCGTGGTCGTGGCACTTGTTGCGCAGCAGCTCCAAATCCATGGGCTCACCCTTAAGAATCCTGTCGAAACCTTTGGGCAACGATTGCTGGTAGCGCTGCAATAACCGGTTGAAAAACTTTTCCTCCGTGTGCAACCACTTCACCGAGCGTGATGCCTGGCCGCAGACCTCGTAGACGTCTGAAACGCGCGCGCCCGGCCGCGCCTCGCCATCTAGCTGAGGGCAATACTTGCAGTGGTACAGGTCGACAAAGATGGCGTCCTTGCTGTCCTTGATCGCCACCAGGTCGGCGATCTCACCGGCACCATCATCGTTGAAAATGAACGTGTAATCGTCCTGGATTCGGCTATAGGTGAATCCCTGAACGGTGTCCGGGTTTCGGTCCGCCCGCATCGACTCGCTATGGATCTGAGTCGTGCCCCAATCCCAGGCTTCGATCAGGGCGACCGGCAGCTTCAGGTCCAAACTGTTGGGGGAGAAATAGCGGTAATTGCCTTCGACGATCGAACCGTCGACGGCCAGCAACACCAACGGGTTGGTATCCAGGTATTGCTCGAACGAGCCCTCTTCAGCGAAGACGATCTTGACCCCCGGGCAGGAAAATTTGTAGCCGTCATCCAACAGCCGGATCGTGATATCAGGAAGTTTGCGCTCCGTGCCATCGACTGCCTTCGCGCTGATGGGCACTTCCAACGTCAGTGCATCGATTCGCCGAGGCTTGCCCAGTTCGACATCCAGCAGGTTGAACACCTCAGCCAGGTACGCTAGCGAGATCTTCTGCTCATTTTCGATCAGGATCGACGCAGGCCAATCAGAATAGAACAGGCCCTCGGGCCACGTCCGCTCGATCTTTTCCGAGCGAATCACATCCTTTAAAACTTCAGAGGGGTTGATCGTCGCGTCGTTGAGCTTCTGCGAGGCACGCTTACACCACTCGATCCAGTCGTTGATGCTCGACGCGTTCATCTCCCAGATCTTGCCCTTATGCGAACAGCCAACGGTGGTGCGCTGGCCATCTTCGTAGCCGGTTGCGAAGATGTTGGACTTCCTCGCCGTGCCGTTCTCGATTTCACTGATGACGGTATTGATGTCGCGCCCAACGTGCATGGTGAAGCGCAAATCCTTGCGCATGCGCGACAGGCCCACGTTCTGCAGCTTCATGAGTTTGATGCCGTGCAGGGTGCGGAAGGTCGGCTCGCCGCTGATGCGTCGGGCATCCTTGGCGATCAGGCTCAGGAACCGGTTGGTTTGGGATTCATCCCCGGAAGAGTGGACGAACAGCGTCCTGTCGGGCGCATGGTAGTACGCCAGGTAGAGGATCCAGTTGGTGTCCACAATCGTCGACGTTTGTGCCCAGCCGACAGGTGTTTCGCGCCGCGTTACCATGATGATGGTGTTGGCCTCATCGTTGATGGATAGGAGCTGCAGCGGCTCTTTCTTTTGCGAGAAGTGCTTGGCCTTCTCGGGTCGCCAGTCGTCACGCTCCACGTGGTAGGCGATCGCACTGATCTTGGGGTTGGGGTTCAAGCCGAAAATGTCCTCGGCATCGGCATCCTCAGGAAACTGTTCGGTGAACGTTTCCTTCTCGATCTCGCGGGCGATCTTGTCTTGGCTGACATCGCGGATCACCGCACTCCAGTCGGCACTTTCCTTGTACAGCACCGCCATCTGGTAGTCGACTTTCTGGTTGGCGATGTTGGAAACGAACTTGGCATCACCGAGCGTATCATCGACTCGTGTAAGGCGACCAATAAACTGCAGGGTGACGGCGGGACTGCGGTGCTGGTCGTGGATAGCCGCAATCTTCAGCTGCGGCAAGTCGAAGCCTTCCCCCAGCATGTCCACACAGACGATGATTTTGTACTTCTTCTCGACGATTTCACCCAGTAGCTTGGCCCGATTCGGTACCTTGCTGTGGATGAGGATGGGCGAAAGATCCTCATGCTGTTTGTACAGTTCAAACAGTGCAGCGGCGCGTTTCTGTGACCGTGCACGCACCATCAGCAGGTGGTTGAACCCTTGCGCCCGGTCATTTCGCAACAGCTCGACTGCCTTGTCAGCCACCACCTGGTCAGCCAGTTCCAAGTTGTACTCGCGCACCGGATGGAACTCGATCGCCTTGAAGTAGCCATCGATCTGGGCATCCTTCAGCGGGTAGTTGTAGATAATCTTGCCATCCAACGGCTGGTTGTCCTCCCGGAACGGAGTGGCGGTGAATTGCAGGCAGGGCTTGTCTTTGAACGTAGTTTTCACCCTGTCCCAGGTCAGGGCGGCCACATGATGCGCTTCATCGATGATCAGGTGGCTGCACAACGCCGCCAAGGCCTCCAAGGCCGGTTGGTCGAAACGCTGTAGCGCTTGCGGCGTGGCGACGATCACATTGGCATCAGCCAGCTGCTGGACCTCGTCAGAGGCCAGACCTGAGCCGATAGCCCGCACCACCGGGTTGAGTGCCGTGACCGAAACGGCACCAATCTCCCGTAGTTTTTTCAGTTCAAGGCATTTCTCCACCAGCTGCAAACGCAATGCGTCGGAAGGCACCAGAACCAAGGTTCGGGGCAGCCGCCCGGCGATCAACAGTCCGAGCATGGTGTCAGTTTTCCCGGTCCCGGTCGGCATTACGATCGTCGCTGTCGTGGCGGGTGCCATCACCAAGTGCCCCAGTGCTGCGTAAAGCGCGGCAAGTTGCGGCTTGCGCAAACCCGGCGTCTGCGTTTCCCGGACGGCCAGATTGAAATTGAACAGATGCTGCTGCCAACTGCGATAGACGTCCGTGTACTTCCCTGCTTCAACGGCCATTATGGGTACCAGGTGGAGGATGAGGATTAGTCTTGCCTAGCTAGATGGCCACATGCTAGCAGCGAAGCGCTGGCGCGGTGTAGCCCTTCAGGAGCCATCACCGCAAGCCGAAGCGTTGCGACCCCGCCAGAAGCGGACATCGACCGTCTACGAATTCAGAGGCGATTCAATCTGCGCCAATTGGATTGCAAAATGCCATCCGTCCTAAGAGCATACATAGTCACCGGCGGCGGCCAAAACGCTCGTCTTCCAACGATTTCCTTCAGTCTCATACGGAGCAAGAAATGTACTGCACCCATTGCAGCGCATCCCACGAAGAGCTTGACCGCTTCTGCCGTCAGTGTGGACAAAGCTTGGCTGCCTCCCCGCAGCACAGTTTCGTCAACTATGGGGACCATAGCTTCAACGCTGGTCAACACAACGTGTTCACTGGGAATACAATCAATCTGGAAACAGACCGAACCAGCTCTGAGCCGCAAGCTTACATTGATCGAATCAAAACTCGTCCTCTAACGGTTGCGGGACATCCAGTTAAGGCCGCTTGGCTCACATTCTCAGGCGCTCTTGGAATAGTGGGAAGTATCGCCAGTATTTGGAGCGTCTGGCAGTCCACAACTCAGTATTTCTGGATATTCGTGATGGGATTCAGCATGGTCACGTTACTGGTGGGCATGTGCCTTAGTCGCCATCGCTTCACACGGCTGTCTCATTTTCTCACTATCGAGTCGAACAAAGCCGGCGATGTTTTTCTCACCAAAATTGAAGGCAGATGTCCAAAATGCGACGGTGTATTGAAGCTGCGAGATATTGGCGAAAAAGAGCATAGGACCACGATTGTAAGATGTACCCGCAATCCCGCTCATTCTTGGCTGTTTGACCCAACAATACTGGGCGAACCTAGTGTCGAAGATTCTAATTAATCTCAATCGGAGGACTCGCACCAACAGCTCGAGACCAGAGCAATCTTTTTGGAGGGCGTCAACGGGAACAAGCTGAGCACGACCATACAAGGTCACTCGAATCCAAAGGGGCATCGCCCCAAATAATTACGAAATAGGCCGAAGCCGCAAAAGTGAAGAGTCAGAAACGGCGAATCCCGCTCTAGGCGGGATTCTCAGCCGTCGATTGCATGCGCTCGACGGGGCAGGACGCTGTCTCCTGGCACTGGGCCATCTGACTTTCATCAGAAGCGGGGCGCGATCCAAAGATCCCTGTAACCCACCCTATGGTACACGCCTTGGCGCATGCCAACATTAGTCAATTCGTAATCACTGTGTCAATCATGTTGTCACATCCTGGACCACATAGATTCACACAGATCATCCCTCAGAAACTTAAATACAACTGCAGCCACAAGGCGTCCGAAGTAAAAATCAAGTCACAACTCCTTGCACATTACCGCCAAGTGTAACAACTAATCTTCAGCCCCGCCTTCAAATACTAATACCTCACTTGACTCTATACGATCCGAAATACAGCCAGCTCCGGCGGAAATATAGCACCCTCTCCCCAAAACCCTATAAACATGGTAGCAATCGCCAGAAATATACTTACCCTTGGATATACATAATAATTGCTCCATCAACCAAGACCCGCTTTTATTAAAATATCCAGGACTGACTAACCGTACTTCTTCAACTTTTACCCACTCAGATCGAGATAAAACCAAACGTTCAAGACTAAAAACGTCGGACAGCATCAACATATCTCGATATTTGCCGTCTTGAGTTATTTTAGCCAGCGTCACATAAAACCAGGGCTGATGAAGTCCATGCTCAATAAAGCGCCAGAGGTGACAATCTGATCCGAAAGCCTCACCAATCTGAATTTCAGCATCTGCGTAGGTACGAAACATAGCATCACTCCATTTTATACTCTATCGAGTATGGCACTTTCATTCCTGTGAAGGCCTTATCGTTCCTTTTGCGAGTAATGCACATTGGAACTGAAATACGCATTTGGGCAGGCCCTGCGAGAGCTCAGAATGAGCAAGGATCTGTCGCAGGAAAGCATAGGTGCAAGTCAGAGCTACGTGAGCGACGTTGAGCGCGGCCTGAAAACCCCCTCTATCGAAAAGCTGGATGAATTCGCCTCGACCATTGGCATTCACCCCGTGACGATTCTTGCAAAAAGCTACCTTGTTAAAGATAGGTCCCTGTCAGCGGAAGACCTGATCGCACTGGTACGTAAAGAGCTCGACATGTGATAGGTGAGCCGCAAAAAGATAGAACATGCAGCGCTCTCGCCTTCATCTCTCAATATCGGGTAATGGCGCATCAAGCTTGTCTTTCGACAAACCATGCTTATAGGCATTGTACTGCCAGCGAATAAACTGCTCGAGCAATCTAGAACTCTCAGCCCGAAGTCGATCATTTTCATTTTCGAGACGCTTGATTCGTTGCTCGGCAATACTCAAGCTTGCGGGCCTTTTCCCAGCGACAAAGCCTGTTTTTTGCTGCTCTTTCTTATGCGAGAACGCCGTCTTAACCTGGTCATGCGAGCTAAGTGTCTGTCGAGTCGGTCGCCCACCAATAAGAGGTGCAACGGCATCGCACAGCGCATCCCAACTCAACTTTCCTTCCCACACATCGATAATATTGACCAAGACTTCGATGTCCCTGCGGGTCAAATGCCTAGCCATCATTCCTCCTAAGCAGCGCTCGCATATCATCAAGCGAAGGCTGGCCTGACGATACTGTCGGAAAACGATCTGAGGCCTTAGATCCGGCATCCAGTTCGCGCTTAAGCGGGCTGAACTCCTGATCGTTACTCAAACAAATTACCGATCCTATCGGAGTTTTTGGCGACTCGAGTATTTCAATGAGCTGACTGACGCGCTCCAGTGTTTTATGTTGATGTTGGCTCCACCGATCGGCGCCATAAAACCCGCCCTCACTTGCCGCTCGCGCCTTTGCTAGCTGCTTGCGAATCCCATCGCGTTGCTCAATCAACCGCTCCAATCGTTGATCGTCTCCCTTGATACAAACCTGCTCGGTGCAGTTCAAGCAATCACGGTGCTTCTGGCATGGCAACATGGAGAAGTCATGGACGCAGAACCCATACTCGGTTACGTGAGCGATCCCGTCACCCATGGCATTCAGGTCAGCAAGCGTCACCGGCGTGTTCGCTCTAATTTTAGCGAGAATGCCCCCTACTCCAGCCTGCCTAGCCAGATCAACATACTCATTGTCACTCATGTGATTGTAGGTAGCGTTTTGATGGATATTCGCGCGACCAGACCACTTGGCGAGATCTAGCTGACCGAGGTCTCCCCTCTGAGCAATCGTGTTTAAAAAGTGTCGCAACTGATGCGAAGTCATGGAAATTTCGTTGCCATCCGGATTGGCGTAACCATGACGACGCCAGATATTGCTCTCTTGTCCTGGAATATAATTCAGGTCGGTCGTGAAGGTGCTTTTACCCGGCGACCAAAGCAGTAAAGGACTGGTCACACGATCAAGGTGAAATTGGTGAAGGCGGAAGCAGCAAAGTGCTTGCGAATACCTGATATGCCGCTCCTTGTTCTTCCAAGGCCAGCCTTCCGGTAGCTGGCTATGAGCAAATGTGTTCAGGAATGCCAAGGTCAACCGTTCTCCCTTCGCCTTGAGTTCCTGATAGGGCTCGTAACCTTTGAAATAAGGATCGACATTCAGATGCTGTAGGGATAAACCGAGCGCCATGGCAGCCTGTTCATCCGATAGCGGCTCCAGCTCGCCAACATTTGGGCAGCCAGCATGGCGATAAAACTTATCGGGCTGTGTTTCATACCAGGTAGCTAACCTTCGGCCTTCTTCAGACATCTCAGCCAGACGACGCACAGCTTCGACGGCTATATCCTTTGTGACGGTCGAAACCCACTTGATATCAGCGCCATAACCCTTACCAGCGTAGAAGCGCAGACCAAGGCGCTCTACACCTTTGCTGTCGACCTCTACGTGCAAGCAGTTAATCGGTAGGTCCTGAACCTCACTGATACGTGATGGAGCACACATCAATAAAGCGAATATCGAAGTCGTGAAGCGATCTCGAGGAGCCTGAAGATTGTTTGCGAACATCTCACCCATATACTCAAGCAAGTGCTGTTCGGGCATTTTTTCAGCTCGCTTCTTTTTCCCCTCCATGTCTGTTCGGTGTATTTCCTTTGGCTTAGAGATCGGATTTCTCCATTTGATAGGCCTTGGAATGATTTTACTTTCGTTGAGAAAATTTATGAGGTGCACCAAGCTACTGCCCGCTTGATATGCAGTCGACTTGTATTCTCGGGCAACCTCAGCGGCCACATCCATAACTTGAATATCTGTTAACGTGATATCCGCTCGCCCTTTGACTTGCAAAAGGGCCTTCTCGATGCAGCGAATCGCTTTAAACTCATTCTTGAGCTTATTGGGTTTATGCCCCTGCTGGTACCGCACATACGCCTTGGCGAAAGGGACGATTTCGAAATTTAGTAGCTGGCTTTCGGTAAATCCACGAGCGGGTGCCCCCATGATGGTGAAGTTACCCACTCCTGGCCAAGTGTCTCGCTCCCACTCGAGATCAGCCCCGAATACCATAAGCCTGTCACGACACATTTCAATGAAATCACTGAGATTGGTTTTGGCATCGATTACATGCTTCGGTCTGAACAGGAGGATTTCAGCCACGACCGACCTCCTTTTTCATCGAAATACAGCGGCTAACCACATCGCTTACAGCAAGAATCAATCGGTCGTTTACGGAAGCGATTTTCCTGTCGTCCGTCCGTTCCATGACCTTGTCGCGCTCATTGATCAAGCCTTCCAGGACAGCTTCATGTGGACCGTCCAACCACGGTTGGAAGTGACTGCAGGTGTAACAAGCAATGGGGGCAAGGGCGCCGCAAAAACCATAGCTACCGCAGGTGCCAAGATTTACAACGCCATTCGAAACTCTGCTGTTTGGGTCATCTCCGCGCTTCGCGTCTCTCTCAGACACGACAAGCACGCCTTGAAACGCTTGTGCGATAGGCGCCAACTGCAAGGCAACCGCTTTATCAATTCGTTCGACAATCTCAGGAATGTTCCGGACGTACACTCCAGCGTTTTGAGTATCGGAATGATCAAGTGCTTCCGCAATGATAAGTTCGCCCCTGCCCTCTCTGGCTAAATTGGTGCCCAGCGTGTAACGAAAGCGGGTCGGGGTCAGGCGCAGTAACCCCCCTGTGCGCTCACTGAAAACGCTCGTCGTTTTTGCCACCAGATCCATCGATTCCTTCACTGAGGCGCTGGGTGCGTGCAAATGATCTCCTACCAATTGGCTTCTGAGATCGGATCGCACATCTAACGCACCGATTTCTGGAAATAGCGGCAGCTCCCCCACCAAGTCCAGCGGAACCTCTCTTCCCAGCCTGCGGGCGAATGCACGCTGAACTTCTACCGCTTGCTGCTGCAGAATTAGCCAGAGGTCTTCAACTATCGAGAATTCTTTGAAAGATGTGCGCCAAGACTGATTACGCTGCTTAGCACGGGGAAAACTGATGAAGTATCTGTCTGATCGACAAATAAGATCGCGCAATTTCAATCCGGTAATCTGACTAGGTCGCCGCCCTGTCATGGCCAAAGTCAGTGCATAACATGCATCAATCAGCGCCAAGCGATTCGCCACGTAGTCCCTGATGACTGCTGCGGTAATGCCCTGCATTTCGATATCTGTCAGCGGCCCGCTATCGGGGCACATCGATTGGACCGCATAGCCTTTTTCATTCCCTTTGAGCGTCCATTTGCCTAGTAAGGTTAGCGCGTCTTTAGGAATACCTGCATATCCAAGCCTATCCCACTGCCTTATGAGTCCACGCAGTGTGCCCAAATACCATTCCAGTTTCGCGTCCAGGGAGGAGCGGTACGAAATCAAAGACTCGACACTAAAAATGGGATGTTCCAGCGTTGACTCAACATAGTGTTTGTACCGCTCAAACAGATTCCGCGTGTGTGAAGGCGCACTCGTCTGCGCATAAAACGCTAGCACATGCCTTAAGGAGAGATACATCTCAGCATTCAGAAGTTTTGCCATTGCAAACATTGGGATGTCTATATCCCGATTCAGCTTCCATCGCTCCCCATCGAGCCTTACTAAATAACCGTCCCTTGAGTAAAACTCTTTATTGGAAAATGCGTACGATTTGAGCACGCTCATACAGGAACTCCCTTAAGAACCTTACCAAGATGCTTATATTGAAGCTCAAGAACTGCTTTACTTGCCTGTTCTTTGGTATGCCTACGGTTGTAGGTCGCAGCGGTCCCAGAAGTTTCACTCCAACCCATGAGATATGAACGAATCTTTTCTTCACGCTGAGGTGTGATGCCTTGGACTTCGCAGATCTTCGAGAAAGAATAGTTCCAATGGTGGCGTAGTGAGTGAGCGTGGATATCGCTATTACCTTCGACGATATTTTTCAGCATACCCATGAACTTACCGAACCCGGCATTCGATAACGGTAGTCCCTGCGAACCGCCCGACTTATGCGTTATGAAGAGATAGCCGTGCTTTTTGGCGCCAGGCACTTTATTTCTAAGCCTGATTACATAGTTATAAATCTGATCTGCAAGTTCAGGTATCAGCGGGATGACCCGCTCCCGCGTCTTTACGACTGGCTGATAGGCCCTAGCATCCCCCTTTGAATCGGGGCGCCTGACGACCTGCATTGTATTCATTCCGAAGTCTATATCTTCGACTTTTAGATTTAACAGCTCGCCACGGCGCAGCCCAGTGCTACGTAGAATGGCAAACATCAGCGCGTTACGTACCTGGACGGCATACTCTCGCACCGGGTTGCTGGCTGAGCCTGGCCTCAGCGTAATTTCGAGCGTATCAAGCACCGCGTCATCCAGATATTTGTCTTCTCGACTCACATTGGATTTATCCGACGTCTTCGGTCGGTTGGCCTTGATCAGCGACACCATTCGCCCAATACCATCATGGCTCGGAACAGAGGTCGGTAGATTCTGGTCTGCGAGAAAGCCCAAATAGTCAGCAATTACTGACATCCGCGTGTACTGATTGCCCTTGCTTACGGTTCGCACCCTGCGGGAAATTGAAATGACACTCCCCCTATCCTCATCAGCCAAGGGCTTCTGCATGAAATCACGCAAGGAATGGATTTCGTGACCCAGCAGCAACTCACCAGACGAAAAACGCGATTCGACATCAATGTTGTAATAACGCTGCCATGCATACATGGCTTTGAGGGCACTGAGTGCGCTTTGAATTGTATTCAGCGCTAATGAGCGTCCGCGCATGTGCACGGTCACGTAAAGCGTAGGGTAAAACAGAGGCATCCCAAGCTCATCGACGAGAACGATGAGCCGCTCGCCATTTGAGGACTTAACCCTACGAAGAGAGAGGTTCATAGCAGCCACCTATTCTTTACATTTTTACAGGGTAGTACCTCACAGGCATTTGCTCAGAATATTTTTAACGCTCAGAAAACACGAAGCCCCCGCATGGCGGGGGCTTCGTGGTTAAACCTTACAAAAAAGTCTAAGGTATGCGCTAGAACGGAATGTCGTCATCGAAGCTGTCGAAATCCGGAGCCGGTTGCGGTGCAGCCTGCTGTGGAGCCGGGGCTGAGCGCTGTTGCGGAGCCGACTGCTGGGGGCGTGGAGCCTGTTGACGTGGCGCCTGCTGCTGGTAGTTGTTGCCACCGCCTTGTTGATCGCCCTGTTGAGGACGGCCGCCGAGCAGTTGCATGGTGCCTTGCATGTCGACCACGATTTCGGTGGTGTAACGCTTGATACCGTCTTTTTCCCACTCGCGGGTCTGCAGCTTGCCTTCGATGTAAACCTGCGAACCTTTACGCAGGTATTCGCCGGCGATTTCGGCAACCTTGCCGAACATCGAAACACGGTGCCATTCGGTCTTCTCGACCTTCTGACCGGTTTGCTTGTCGGTCCATTGTTCGCTGGTTGCCAGACTCAGGTTGGTCACGGCGTTACCGTTAGGCAGGTAGCGAACTTCGGGATCCTGGCCGCAAGTGCCGACCAATATGACTTTGTTAACCCCACGGGCCATAACGTTCTCCTAGGCTTCGCAAGCAGCCTCGGCCGGGTTGTTCACCAGGCGTTCGAGGGTGTCGCGATCCACTAATTCTTTGTCCAGTTTGATGTAAACAGCCGCTTCATCAGCAACTATCACTGCATCTGTTACCCCTACGAGGGCCTTGAGGCGCTCGACCAGACCCGCTTCGCGGATCGCCTCGGGCGACAACGGCAAGCGCAGGCTCGTCACGTAGGGAGGTTCGCGCATGGTAACAGCAAAGGCCAGCCAGATGGCAGCCAGACCGGCACATCCAAGGAACACAACCGACAGACCGCCATGCTGAAACAGCCAGCCGCCGAGTATCCCGCCGAGTGCCGAACCGAGGAACTGGCTGGTGGAATACACGCCCATCGCCGTGCCCTTCCCGCCTGCCGGTGAAACCTTGCTGATCAGCGACGGCAACGAAGCTTCCAGCAGATTGAACGCGGTGAAGAACACCACCGTGCCGATCACCAGGGCCCGCAAGCTGTCACCGAACTGCCAGAAGAATAGCTCAGTGAGCATCAACGTCAGGACGGCACCGAGCAAAATTCGTTTCATTTTGCGTTTTTTCTCGCCGTAGATGATGAACGGGATCATGGCGAAGAAAGAGATCAGTAGCGCAGTCAGATAAACCCACCAGTGCTGCTCCTTGGGCAACCCGGCCTTTTCCACCAGTGCCAGCGGCAGGGCGACGAAGCTCGACATCAACATCGCGTGCAACACAAAAATGCCCAGATCCAGACGCAGCAGGTCCGGATGTCTGAGCGTCGGCATCAAGGCCTGACGCGCCACGCCGGATTCACGATGGCTCAACGGCCCGGTGGATTTCGGCACCATGAACATCACGATGACGATCCCGAACAGGGCCATGCCGCCCGTCGCGAGGAACAGCCCGGACAGGCCGAATGCACGGGTCAGCAGCGGCCCGACCACCATGGCCACGGCGAACGACAGGCCGATGGTCATGCCGATCATCGCCATGGCTTTGGTGCGGTGTTGTTCACGGGTCAGGTCGGAGAGCAGGGCCATCACCGCGGCAGAAATCGCCCCGGCGCCCTGCAAGATGCGCCCGGCGATCACGCCCCAGATCGAATCGGCCTGGGCCGCCAGTACACTGCCGAGGGCGAAGACCACCAGCCCGAGGAAAATCACCGGACGCCGGCCGATGCGGTCGGAAATGATCCCGAACGGAATCTGGAAAATCGCCTGGGTCAGGCCGTAAGCGCCAATCGCCAGCCCGATCAGGGCCGGGGTCGCTCCCGCCAGGTCCATGCCGTAGGTCGCCAGTACCGGCAACACCATGAACATGCCAAGCATACGGAAGGCGAACACCAGGGCCAGACCGCTCGCTGCGCGGGTCTCGCTGCCACTCATGCGTTCGCTGTGGGGATCGTGCATGGAAAAACCTCGTGTGAACCGGCGGCGATTCTACCAGTCCCATCGAAAGACGGGGTATATCGCGACGCTATGACGCGTATAGATGAAACTCTCTTCATGCAAGGTAAAAAACCCTTCGTTTGATAGTGTGCATCCATCCAGTATTTGCCCGTATACTCCTACGTTTTCGACGCCCGCCGAGCGAGGCCACTTTGGACAAGATCCTGATACGTGGGGCCCGTACCCACAACTTGAAGAACATCGACCTGACCCTGCCACGGGACAAGCTGATCGTCATCACCGGCCTGTCCGGATCCGGCAAGTCGTCCCTGGCCTTCGACACGCTATACGCCGAAGGTCAGCGCCGCTATGTCGAATCCCTGTCGGCCTACGCCCGACAGTTCCTGTCGATGATGGAAAAGCCCGATGTCGACACCATTGAAGGTTTGTCGCCGGCCATCTCCATCGAACAGAAGTCGACCTCGCACAACCCGCGCTCCACGGTTGGCACCATCACCGAAATCTACGACTACCTGCGTCTGCTCTATGCACGCGTAGGTACGCCGCGCTGCCCCGATCACGACATTCCGCTGGAAGCGCAGACCGTCAGCCAGATGGTCGACCTGGTGCTGGCCCAGCCGGAAGGCAGCAAACTGATGTTGCTGGCCCCGGTGATCCGCGAGCGCAAGGGCGAACACTTGTCGGTGTTCGAAGAACTGCGCGCCCAAGGCTTCGTCCGCGCCCGGGTCAACGGCCGCATTTGCGAGCTCGACGAACTGCCGAAACTGGACAAGCAGAAGAAGCACTCGATCGATGTGATCGTCGACCGTTTCAAGGTACGTGCCGACCTGCAGCAGCGTCTGGCCGAATCGTTCGAGACCGCACTGAAGCTGGCGGACGGCATTGCCTTGGTGGCGCCGATGGACGATGAGCCGGGCGAAGAGATGATCTTCTCCGCGCGCTTCGCCTGCCCGATCTGTGGCCACGCCATCAGCGAGCTGGAGCCGAAGCTGTTCTCCTTCAACAACCCCGCCGGCGCCTGCCCGACCTGCGATGGTCTGGGCGTGAAGCAGTTCTTCGACATCAAGCGCCTGGTCAATGGTGAACTGACTCTCGCCGAGGGCGCAATTCGCGGCTGGGACCGGCGCAACGTCTATTACTTCCAGATGCTCGGCTCGCTGGCTTCGCATTACAAGTTCAGCCTGGAGAAGCCGTTCAACGAGCTGACCGCCGAACAGCAGAAACACATTCTGCATGGCAGCGGCTCACAGAATGTCGACTTCAAATATCTGAACGATCGCGGCGACATCGTCAAACGTTCGCACCCGTTCGAAGGCATCGTGCCGAACCTTGAGCGTCGCTACCGCGAAACCGAATCGGCCAGCGTGCGTGAAGAACTGGCCAAGTTCCTCAGCACCCAGGCCTGCCCGGATTGCCGCGGCACTCGTCTGCGCCGCGAAGCGCGGCACGTGTGGGTTGGCGAGAAAACCCTGCCGGCAGTGACCAACCTGCCGATTGGCGATGCCTGCGAATACTTCGGCGAGCTGAAGATGACCGGCCGTCGCGGCGAAATCGCCGACAAGATCCTCAAGGAAATCCGCGAGCGTCTGCAGTTCCTGGTCAACGTCGGCCTCGACTATCTATCGCTGGATCGCAGTGCCGACACCCTGTCCGGTGGCGAGGCGCAGCGCATTCGTCTGGCGAGCCAGATCGGCGCCGGTCTGGTCGGGGTGCTGTACATCCTCGACGAACCGTCCATTGGTCTGCACCAGCGCGATAACGACCGTTTGCTCGGCACCCTCAAGCACCTGCGCGACATCGGCAACACGGTGATCGTGGTCGAGCACGACGAAGACGCGATTCGCCTGGCCGATTATGTGGTGGATATCGGCCCGGGCGCCGGGGTGCACGGCGGGCAGATCGTGGCTGAAGGTACGCCGGCCGAAGTCATGGCGCACCCGGATTCCCTGACCGGTAAATACCTGTCGGGCCGGGTGAAGATCGAAGTGCCGGCCAAACGCACGCCGCGTAACAAGAAGCTGACGCTGTCGCTCAAGGGCGCGCGCGGCAACAACCTGCGCAACGTCGACCTGGAAATCCCGATCGGCCTGCTGACCTGCGTGACCGGCGTTTCCGGCTCGGGCAAATCGACGCTGATCAACAACACGCTGTTCCCGTTGAGCGCTACTGCACTTAATGGTGCGACCACGCTGGAAGCGGCCGCGCACGACAGCATCAAAGGCCTGGAACATCTCGACAAAGTCGTCGACATTGACCAAAGCCCGATCGGCCGTACGCCGCGCTCCAATCCGGCCACCTACACCGGGCTGTTCACGCCGATCCGCGAACTGTTCGCCGGCGTTCCCGAGTCACGCTCCCGAGGTTACGGCCCGGGGCGTTTCTCGTTCAACGTCAAGGGCGGTCGCTGCGAGGCGTGCCAGGGCGACGGCTTGATCAAAGTGGAAATGCACTTCCTGCCGGACATCTACGTGCCCTGCGATGTGTGCAAGAGCAAGCGCTACAACCGCGAAACCCTTGAGATCAAATACAAGGGCAAGAGCATCCACGAAACCCTCGAGATGACCATCGAGGAAGCCCGGGAGTTCTTCGACGCGGTACCGGCGCTGGCGCGCAAGCTGCAGACGTTGATGGATGTGGGCCTGTCATACATCAAACTCGGGCAGTCGGCGACCACGCTGTCCGGTGGTGAAGCGCAACGGGTCAAGCTGTCACGCGAGCTGTCCAAGCGTGACACCGGCAAGACCCTGTATATCCTCGATGAGCCGACCACCGGCCTGCACTTCGCCGATATCCAGCAGTTGCTCGACGTGCTGCATCGCTTGCGCGACCACGGCAATACCGTGGTGGTGATCGAACACAACCTGGACGTCATCAAGACTGCCGACTGGTTGGTGGATCTCGGGCCGGAGGGCGGCTCCAAGGGTGGGCAGATCATCGCCACCGGCACGCCTGAGGAAGTGGCCGAGATGAAGCAGTCTCACACGGGTCATTACCTCAAGCCGTTGTTGATTCGCGACCGGGCTTAAAAGCCAGGAACGAAAAAGCCCCTGTCACTTCATCAATGACAGGGGCTTTTTTGTGTCTGTGCAATCAGGTGTGGGATTGCAGGTAATTCTCGAGACCGATGAGTTTGATCAGGCCCAACTGCTTTTCCAGCCAGTAGGTGTGATCTTCTTCGGTGTCGTTGAGCTGAATGCGCAGAATCTCGCGACTGACGTAGTCCTTGTGCTGCTCGCACAGCTCAATGCCTTTGCACAGTGCGGCGCGAACTTTGTATTCAAGACGCAGATCGGCTTCCAGCATTTCCGGCACGGTGGTACCGACGTCGAGATCGTCCGGGCGCATGCGCGGGGTGCCTTCGAGCATCAGGATCCGGCGCATCAGTGCGTCTGCGTGACCTGCTTCCTCTTCCATCTCGTGGTTGATTCGTTCGTAGAGCTTGGTGAAACCCCAGTCCTCATACATCCGCGAGTGCACAAAATATTGGTCACGCGCGGCCAGTTCGCCGGTCAGCAACGTGTTGAGGTAATCGATAACGTCTGGGTGGCCTTGCATCGCCCTACATCTCCCTGCTTGAAAGTCTGTAGTTTGAACCAAGCTGACCGGAAGGTCACCCGGTTTCGCGCAATAAAAGCGAAGATATTCTGAGAAAATCAGCCTAAATAACGCAAAAACCGCCCTAATGAGGGCGGTTCTGCTTCTCGTTTAGACTTCGTTAAGCTGTACGTTGAGCAGCTTTGCGACTGCTTCTCCATACACCGGGTCAGCTTTGAAGAAATGTTGCAACTGACGGTCAACCACATCAGGCGAAACACCATTCATGGCGCCGGCGATATTGCTGACCAGCAAGGCCTTCTGCTCGTCATTCATCAGGCGGAACAGCGCACCGGCGTGGCTGTAGTAGTCCGTATCTTCGCGATGATCGTAACGATCAGCAGCACCGCTCAAGGCCAGCGCGGGTTCGGCGTAGTGCGGGGCTTGTTTCGGTGATTCGATGTAGCTGTTCGGTTCGTAGTTGGGTGCTGCACCACCGTTGCTGCCGAACGCCATCGAACCGTCGCGCTGATAAGTGTTCACCGGGCTGCGCGGCGCGTTTACAGGCAATTGTTGGTGATTGGTACCCACGCGGTAACGGTGCGCATCGGCGTAAGCGAACACGCGGCCTTGCAGCATGCGATCCGGCGACAGACCGACACCGGGCACCATGTTGCTAGGGCCAAATGCAGCTTGCTCAACCTCGGCGAAGTAGTTCAGCGGATTGCGGTTCAGCTCCAGCTCACCGACTTCGATCAGTGGGAATTCCTTCTGCGACCAGGTCTTGGTCACATCGAACGGGTTCTCGTAATGTGCCGCAGCCTGAGCTTCGGTCATGATCTGAATGCACACACGCCATTTCGGGAAGTCGCCACGCTCGATGGCCTCGAACAGGTCACGCTGCGCGTAATCCGGATCGTTACCGGCCAGACGAGCAGCTTCAGCCGGCGCGAGATTCTTGATCCCTTGCTGGGTCTTGTAGTGCCATTTCACCCAGTGACGCTCGCCTCTTGCGTTGATCAGGCTGTAGGTGTGGCTGCCAAAACCGTGCATATGACGGTAGCCGTCGGGGATGCCGCGATCCGAGAACAGGATGGTCACCTGGTGCAGCGCTTCAGGCGAATGCGACCAGAAGTCCCACATCATTTGCGCGCTTTTCAGGTTGCTCTGCGGCAGACGCTTCTGGGTGTGGATAAAGTCGGGAAATTTCAGCGGGTCACGAATGAAGAACACCGGAGTATTGTTGCCAACGATGTCCCAGTTGCCTTCCTCGGTGTAAAACTTCAGAGCAAAACCGCGCGGATCACGCTCGGTGTCAGCCGAACCACGCTCACCGCCAACGGTAGAGAAACGCAGGAATGTCGGGGTTTGTTTGCCTACGGATTCGAACAGCTTGGCGCTGGTGTACTCGGTAATGTCGCGGGTAACAATAAAAGTACCGTAAGCACCCGAGCCTTTGGCGTGTACGCGGCGCTCAGGAATATTTTCACGGTTGAAATGGGCAAGCTTCTCGATCAGGTGAAAATCGTCGAGCAGCAACGGGCCACGAGGGCCGGCGGAGCGAGAATTCTGGTTATCAGCGACAGGTGCGCCACTGGCGGTCGTAAGCGTTTTGATCTGGCTCATACGGTCTTCTTCCTCTGTCAGTCTTGAAACTGCCGGCTAATCGGCTTGCTGGGAAGTATTGATCATCGATGTGACACCTACAAATTCATTAACTTGCAACCATCGATAGATAATTACTAATGATGTTTCCCAGCACATAGTGACAACTGAACAATGTCAGAAGCTTGTACGAACAGCGCTTTTTCTTGCGGACACAAAAAACCGGGCACTAGGCCCGGTTTTTCGTTTCAGACTGACGTCTTACTCGGCGGATACAGCTTCGCCAGCAGTAGCACGATCAACCAACTCGACGTACGCCATAGGCGCGTTGTCGCCAGCGCGGAAACCGCACTTGAGGATGCGCAGGTAGCCACCCTCACGGGTAGCGTAACGCTTGCCCAGGTCGTTGAAGAGCTTACCAACGATAGCTTTCGAACGAGTACGGTCGAAAGCCAGACGGCGGTTAGCCAGGCTGTCTGTCTTGGCCAGAGTGATCAGCGGCTCGGCAACGCGGCGCAGTTCTTTGGCTTTTGGCAGAGTAGTCTTGATCAGCTCGTGCTCGAACAACGACACCGCCATGTTTTGGAACATGGCCTTGCGGTGCGAGCTGGTGCGGCTCAGGTGACGCCCACTTTTACGATGACGCATGGTTCATTCCTTACCAAACACTACGTTCGGTGATTACGACGATCAGGCAGTCGCCTTGTCGTCCTTCTTAAGACTTGCAGGCGGCCAGTTGTCGAGGCGCATGCCGAGGGACAGACCGCGGGAGGCCAGAACGTCCTTGATTTCAGTCAAGGATTTCTTGCCCAGGTTCGGAGTCTTCAACAGCTCTACTTCGGTACGCTGAATCAGGTCACCGATGTAGTAGATGTTTTCCGCCTTAAGGCAGTTAGCCGAACGTACAGTCAGTTCCAGATCGTCAACCGGGCGAAGCAGGATCGGATCGATCTCGTCTTCCTGCTCGACAACCACTGGCTCACTGTCACCTTTGAGGTCGACGAACGCAGCCAACTGCTGTTGCAGGATGGTTGCAGCGCGGCGGATAGCCTCTTCAGGATCCAGAGTACCGTTGGTTTCCAGATCAATAACCAGCTTGTCCAGGTTGGTACGCTGCTCGACACGGGCGTTTTCCACCACGTATGCGATACGGCGAACCGGGCTGAACGAAGAGTCAAGCTGCAAGCGACCAATGCTGCGGCTTTCATCTTCATCGCTCTGACGCGAGTCGGCTGGTTCATAACCACGACCACGAGCTACGGTGAGCTTCATGTTCAGGGCGCCGTTAGACGCCAGGTTAGCGATTACGTGATCGGGGTTAACGATCTCGACATCATGATCCAGCTGAATATCGGCAGCGGTAACCACCCCCGAACCCTTCTTCGACAAGGTCAGCGTAACTTCGTCACGACCGTGCAGCTTGATGGCCAGACCTTTAAGGTTCAACAGGATTTCAATTACGTCTTCCTGTACACCTTCGATGGCGCTGTACTCGTGGAGCACACCGTCAATCTCGGCCTCGACTACTGCGCAGCCGGGCATTGAGGACAACAGGATGCGGCGCAGCGCGTTGCCCAGGGTGTGGCCAAAACCACGCTCGAGAGGCTCGAGAGTGATCTTGGCGCGGGTTGGACTGACAACCTGCACATCAATGTGGCGGGGTGTCAGGAACTCATTTACCGAAATCTGCATGGATGCACCTATTTTCTAGCCCTTACTTGGAGTAGAGCTCGACAATCAGGCTTTCGTTGATGTCGGCGGACAGATCACTGCGAGCAGGAACGTTCTTGAAAACGCCCGACTTCTTCTCAGTGTCTACTTCTACCCATTCTACGCGGCCACGTTGGGCACACAGATCGAGAGCTTGGACAATGCGAAGTTGGTTTTTTGCTTTCTCGCGAACTGCGACCACGTCACCAGCACGAACCTGATACGACGGAACGTTTACGGTCTGACCGTTAACGCTGATCGACTTGTGCGATACCAGCTGACGGGATTCGGCACGAGTCGAACCAAAGCCCATACGGTATACAACGTTGTCCAGACGGCATTCGAGCAGTTGCAGCAGGTTTTCACCGGTTGCACCTTTCTTGCCAGCAGCTTCTTTGTAGTAGCCGCTGAACTGACGCTCGAGAACGCCGTAAATACGACGGACCTTCTGCTTTTCACGCAGTTGGGTGCCGTAGTCGGACTGGCGACCGCGGCGTTGGCCGTGGATACCAGGTGCTGCTTCAATGTTGCACTTCGATTCGATCGCGCGCACGCCGCTCTTCAAGAAGAGATCGGTGCCTTCGCGACGAGCGAGTTTGCATTTTGGACCAATGTAACGAGCCATTCTTTACAATCTCCTGGATTACACGCGGCGCTTCTTCGGCGGACGGCACCCGTTGTGCGGGATTGGCGTCACGTCGGTGATGCTGGCGATCTTGTAGCCACAGCCGTTCAAAGCGCGGACTGCGGATTCACGACCTGGACCTGGACCCTTGACGTTAACGTCGAGGTTTTTCAGGCCGTATTCCAGCGCAGCTTGACCAGCACGCTCAGCAGCTACTTGAGCAGCGAACGGGGTGGACTTGCGGGAACCGCGGAAACCCGAACCACCGGAGGTAGCCCAGGAAAGAGCGTTACCTTGACGGTCGGTAATGGTCACGATGGTGTTGTTAAAAGAAGCATGGATGTGGGCGATGCCATCAACCACTGTCTTTTTAACTTTTTTACGAGGACGAGCAGCAGGTTTTGCCATGATTAAATTCCTGTCGATTCGCTGGGGCGATTACTTGCGGATCGGCTTACGCGGACCTTTACGGGTACGCGCGTTGGTCTTGGTACGCTGACCGCGTACTGGAAGACCGCGACGATGACGCAGACCGCGATAGCAACCGAGGTCCATCAAGCGCTTGATTTTCATGTTGATTTCGCGACGCAGGTCACCTTCAGTGGTGAACTTCGCCACTTCGCCACGCAGCTGTTCAATTTGCTCGTCGCTCAGATCTTTGATCTTTGCTGCTGGGTTTACCCCAGTGTCTGCACAGATTTTCTGCGCAGTAGTGCGACCAACACCATAGATGTAGGTCAGCGAGATAACAGTATGCTTGTTATCTGGAATGTTAACGCCTGCAATACGGGCCATTCAGTGGGACTCCAATTGACAGCTACCTACGCCCCGGAAGCCAAGAAATAGGGCGCGAGATAATATCGCTGTAATAACAAATAATCAACCCGGCAGCGCACTAGCTGCCGGGCTTGAAGCACAATCACACTCAGCCTTGGCGCTGTTTGTGACGCGGTTCCGCGCTGCAAATTACTCGAACAACACCTTCGCGGCGAATAATCTTGCAGTTACGGCACAGCTTTTTCACCGATGCACGAACTTTCATCACCAACTCCTCGAACCTTATGGGTACTCAGCGCAACATGCCGCTGCCGTAACCCTTCAGGTTGGCTTTCTTCATCAGGGATTCGTACTGGTGCGAAACGAGGTGCGATTGTACTTGGGACATGAAGTCCATCACAACCACGACCACGATCAGCAACGAGGTCCCGCCAAGGTAGAACGGAACGTTTGCTGCAACCACCAGGAACTGGGGCAACAGGCACACGGCCGTCATGTAAAGAGCACCGAACATGGTCAAGCGAGTCAGTACGCCATCAATGTAGCGCGCAGACTGCTCACCTGGACGGATGCCCGGAATAAAGGCACCGGACTTCTTCAGGTTTTCCGCTACGTCTTTCGGATTGAACATCAACGCCGTATAGAAGAAGCAGAAGAAAATAATCCCTGCACTAAACAGCAGAATATTCAACGGCTGACCAGGAGCGATCGACTGCGAGATGTCCTGCAACCAGCCCATACCTTCAGACTGACCAAACCAGGCACCCAACGAAGCCGGGAACAGCAAAATGCTGCTCGCGAAAATAGCCGGAATAACGCCGGCCATGTTCACCTTCAGCGGCAAGTGGCTTGTCTGCGCAGCAAAAACCTTGCGGCCCTGCTGACGCTTGGCGTAGTGAACAGCGATACGACGCTGACCACGCTCAATGAACACCACGAAACCGATAATCGCTACTGCCAGCAAACCGATGGCAACCAAGGCGAAGATATTGATATCACCCTGACGCGCAGACTCGAAAGACTGCCCGATTGCTCTCGGAAGACCGGCGACGATACCCGAAAAAATCAACATCGAGATACCGTTGCCTACACCACGCTCAGTAATCTGCTCACCCAGCCACATCATGAACATCGCACCAGCCACAAAAGTGGATACCGCGACGAAATGGAAGCCAAAGTCACCAGTGAACGCAACGCCCTGCCCCGCCAGACCAATGGACATGCCAATAGCCTGAACGAGAGCGAGGACGACGGTGCCGTAGCGGGTGTACTGGCTGATCTTGCGACGGCCAGCTTCACCTTCCTTCTTCAACTGCTCCAGCTGCGGGCTGACGGCTGTCATCAGTTGCATGATGATCGATGCCGAAATGTACGGCATGATCCCCAGTGCAAAGATGCTCATCCGTTCCAGCGCGCCGCCGGAGAACATGTTGAACAAGCTAAGAATGGTCCCCTCATTCTGTCGAAACAGGTCTGCGAGTCGGTCAGGGTTGATACCTGGAACCGGGATGTGTGCGCCTATTCGGTAGACGATAATCGCCAGGAACAGAAAACGCAGACGAGCCCAGAGTTCAGACATACCGCCTTTGCCGAGCGCAGAGAGAGCACCTTGCTTAGCCATTTATTCCTCGAACTTGCCGCCAGCTGCTTCGATAGCCGCACGCGCACCTTTGGTGGCGCCGATTCCCTTGCCGATAGTGACAGCGCGAGTCACTTCACCGGACAGCATGATTTTCACACGCTGTACGTTGACGTTGATCACGTTGGCATCTTTCAGGGACTGCACGGTGACGATGTCGCCTTCCACTTTAGCCAGCTCGGACAGACGCACTTCTGCGCGGTCCATGGCTTTCAGGGAAACGAAACCGAACTTCGGCAGGCGACGATGCAGCGGCTGTTGACCGCCTTCAAAGCCTGGAGCAATGGTGCCACCGGAGCGGGAGGTCTGACCTTTGTGGCCGCGGCCACCAGTCTTACCCAAACCGCTACCGATACCACGGCCCGGACGATGCTTTTCGCGACGGGAACCCGGCGCTGGACTCAGATCATTGAGTTTCATCGATTAACCCTCGACACGCAGCATGTAGTAGGCCTTGTTGATCATCCCGCGATTCTCGGGAGTATCCTGGACTTCTACAGTGTGACCGATGCGACGCAGACCCAGACCCTTAACGCACAGTTTGTGGTTAGGGATGCGGCCGGTCATGCTTTTGATCAGCGTTACTTTAACGGTAGCCATGATCAGAAGATCTCCTTGACAGTCAAGCCACGCTTGGCAGCGATGGACTCAGGAGATTGCATGGCTTTCAGACCCTTGAAAGTGGCGTGAACCACGTTTACCGGGTTAGTCGAGCCGTAGCACTTGGCCAGAACGTTCTGAACGCCAGCAACTTCGAGGACAGCACGCATAGCGCCGCCAGCGATGATACCGGTACCTTCAGAAGCAGGCTGCATGTACACCTTCGAAGCGCCGTGAGCGGACTTCATTGCGTACTGCAGGGTAGTGCCGTTCAGGTCAACTTGAATCATGTTGCGGCGAGCAGCTTCCATTGCCTTCTGGATCGCAGCAGGCACTTCACGCGACTTGCCACGGCCGAAGCCAACACGCCCTTTACCATCACCAACCACGGTCAACGCGGTGAAAGTGAAGATACGGCCGCCTTTAACGGTTTTGGCTACGCGGTTAACTTGAACCAGCTTCTCGATGTAGCCTTCGTCGCGCTTTTGGTCGTTATTTGACATAACTTAGAACTCCAGCCCAGCTTCACGAGCAGCATCAGCCAGCGCTTTAACGCGGCCGTGGTACTTGAAGCCAGAGCGGTCGAAAGCCACCTGCGAGACGCCAGCGGCCTTAGCACGCGTAGCGACCAGCTGGCCAACCTTAGTGGCCGCGTCGATGTTGCCAGTGGCGCCATCACGCAGTTCTTTATCCAAAGTCGAGGCGCTTGCCAGGACTTTGTTGCCGTCGGCCGAAATGACCTGGGCGTAGATGTGCTGCGAAGAGCGGAACACGCAGAGACGCACGACTTCGAGTTCGTGCATTTTCAGGCGTGCTTTGCGAGCGCGACGCAGTCGAGTAACTTTTTTGTCGGTCATTTGCTATGCCCTACTTCTTCTTGGCTTCTTTACGACGGACGACTTCGTCCGCGTAGCGCACACCTTTGCCTTTGTACGGCTCTGGTGGACGGAAGTCGCGGATCTCGGCGGCCACTTGACCTACCAGCTGCTTGTCGATGCCCTTGATCAGGATATCGGTCTGGCTAGGAGTCTCAGCGGTGATGCCTTCCGGCAGTTCGTAATCCACTGGGTGCGAGAAGCCAAGAGCCAGGTTCAGCACCTGACCTTTTGCTTGCGCCTTGTAACCAACACCGACCAGCTGGAGCTTACGCTCGAAGCCTTGGCTTACGCCTTGGACCATGTTGTTTACCAACGCACGCGTGGTACCGGCCATTGCGCGAGTCTGTTGATCGCCATTGCGAGCAGCGAAACGCAGCTCACCAGCTTCTTCAACGATCTCAACGGACGAATGGATGTTCAGTTCAAGAGTACCCTTGGCACCCTTCACCGAAAGCTGTTGGCCTGCGAATTTTACTTCGACACCGGCTGGCAGCTTAACGGGGTTCTTAGCGACGCGAGACATGCTTATCCCCCCTTAGAACACAGTGCAAAGAACTTCGCCGCCGACACCGGCAGCGCGCGCAGCACGATCAGTCATCACACCTTTGTTGGTGGAGACGATAGACACACCGAGACCGCCACGTACTTTAGGCAGATCTTCGACGGACTTGTACTGACGCAGGCCTGGACGGCTAACGCGCTTGACTTCTTCGATAACCGGACGGCCTTCGAAATATTTCAGCTCGATAGACAGCAGTGGTTTGGTTTCGCTGCTGATCTGATAACCCGCGATGTAACCTTCGTCCTTCAGGACTTTAGCTACAGCCACCTTCAACGTGGAAGAAGGCATGCTTACGACGGACTTTTCAGCCATCTGGGCATTACGGATTCGAGTTAGCATGTCCGCTAACGGGTCCTGCATACTCATGGGCTAGACGCTCCTAATACAGAAAAATTAGCCTTGCGGCTACTACTTGTCGCCGAGAAACTCCGGGCATGAAAAACACGGGCTCAGGCGAGCCGGTCATTCTAGACACACCCCAGAAATGAATCAAGCCCCAAAAGGGGCTTGATTCAGATTCAAGGCCACCGATGGTCAGGTTCTTGCGACCCCGACCATCAAGGCTTTGACAGCGATTACCAGCTGGCTTTAACCAGACCTGGAACGTCACCACGCATTGCCGCTTCACGCAGTTTGTTACGGCCCAGGCCGAACTTGCGGTAAACGCCGTGCGGACGACCAGTCAGGCGGCAACGGTTACGCATGCGCGAAGCGCTTGCGTCACGTGGTTGCTTCTGCAGAGCTACGGTAGCTTCCCAACGCGCTTCTGGACTTGCGTTCAGATCGACGATGATAGCTTTCAGCGCTGCACGCTTGGTGGCGTACTTGGCAACAGTGAGCTGACGCTTCAGCTCACGGTTTTTCATGCTCTTCTTGGCCATTTTCCTACTCCAATCAGTTGCGGAACGGGAATTTGAAAGCACGCAGCAGAGCGCGGCCTTCATCATCGTTCTTGGCAGTGGTGGTCAGGGTAATGTCCAGACCGCGGAGAGCATCGATCTTGTCGTAGTCGATTTCCGGGAAAATGATCTGCTCTTTCACGCCCATGCTGTAGTTGCCACGACCATCGAAGGACTTGGCATTCAGGCCGCGGAAGTCGCGAACCCGAGGCAGGGAGATCGACAGCAGACGATCCAGGAACTCGTACATACGCTCACGGCGCAGAGTCACCTTGACGCCGATCGGCCATCCTTCACGGACTTTAAAGCCAGCGATGGATTTACGAGCGTAGGTCACAACGACTTTTTGGCCGGTGATCTTTTCCAGGTCAGCAACAGCGTGCTCGATGACTTTTTTGTCGCCGATCGCTTCGCCCAGACCCATGTTCAGGGTGATTTTGGTAACGCGCGGAACTTCCATCACGTTCGAAAGCTTAAGTTCTTCCTTAAGTTTCGGAGCGATTTCCTTCCGGTAAATCTCTTTTAGTCGTGCCATGGTCTTCTACCTAGCAGTGTTCAAGCATCAACCGCTTTTTGGGTCGACTTGAAGACACGAATTTTCTTACCGTCTTCTACTTTGAAACCAACGCGGTCAGCCTTGTTGGTTTCGCCGTTGAAGATGGCGACGTTGGAAGCGTGCAGTGGCGCTTCTTTCTCGACGATACCGCCCTGTACGCCCGACATCGGGTTAGGCTTGGTATGACGCTTGACCAGGTTCAGACCACCAACAACCAGACGGTTGTCAGCAAGAACCTTCAGCACCTTACCGCGCTTACCTTTGTCTTTGCCGGCGATCACGATGATCTCGTCGTCACGACGAATCTTTTGCATGTCGGATCTCCTTACAGCACTTCTGGGGCGAGCGAGACGATCTTCATGAACTTCTCAGTACGAAGTTCACGGGTCACTGGCCCAAAGATACGGGTGCCGATCGGCTCTTGCTTGTTGTTCAGAAGAACAGCAGCGTTGCCATCAAAGCGGATAATGGAGCCATCAGCACGACGTACGCCGTGACGAGTGCGGACTACAACAGCAGTCATCACTTGGCCTTTTTTCACCTTACCGCGAGGAATTGCTTCCTTCACGGTAACTTTGATGATGTCACCGATACCAGCGTAACGACGATGGGAGCCACCCAGCACCTTGATGCACATAACGCGGCGAGCGCCGCTGTTATCGGCCACATCGAGCATGGATTGAGTCTGAATCATATAATTTCTCCGACCCCTAGCCCTTAGACTTCCACAGCGCGTTCGAGAACATCAACCAGCGCCCAAGACTTGGTCTTGGCCATCGGACGAGTTTCACGAATAGTGACTTTGTCGCCGATGTGGCACTGATTGGTTTCGTCGTGCGCGTGCAGCTTAGTCGAACGCTTAACGTATTTACCGTAGATCGGGTGCTTAACGCGACGCTCGATCAGAACGGTGATGGTTTTGTCCATCTTGTCGCTGACAACACGGCCAGTCAGCGTACGGACAGTTTTTTCGGCTTCAGCCATGATCACTTACCTGCCTGCTGGTTGAGCACAGTCTTCACGCGAGCGATGTCACGCTTAACTTGCGAGAGCAGATGAGACTGCCCCAACTGGCCAGTTGCTTTCTGCATGCGCAGATTGAACTGGTCGCGCAGCAAGCCGAGCAGTTGCTCGTTCAGCTGCTGTGCGGATTTTTCACGAAGTTCATTCGCTTTCATCACATCACCGTCCGTTTAACAAAGGAGGTGGCGAGCGGCAGCTTTGCAGCAGCCAGGGCGAAAGCCTCACGCGCCAGCTCTTCAGAAACACCCTCGATCTCATACAGGACTTTACCTGGCTGAATCTGGGCAACCCAGTACTCCACGTTACCCTTACCTTTACCCATACGAACCTCGAGAGGTTTTTTGGAGATCGGCTTGTCCGGGAATACACGGATCCAGATCTTGCCGCCACGTTTTACGTGACGGGTCAGAGCACGACGCGCTGACTCGATCTGACGAGCGGTGAGACGACCACGAGCAACAGACTTCAGCGCGAACTCGCCGAAGCTGACTTTGCTACCGCGCAGTGCCAGACCACGGTTGTGGCCGGTCATCTGCTTGCGGAACTTCGTACGCTTTGGTTGCAACATTTGGCGTACCCCTTACTTAGCAGCTTTTTTACGAGGCGCTGGTGCTTGTGGCTTCAGCTCTTCTTGGCGACCACCAATTACTTCGCCTTTGAAGATCCAAACCTTTACACCGATCACACCATAAGTGGTGTGAGCTTCGTAGTTGGCATAGTCGATGTCGGCACGCAGGGTGTGCAGTGGCACACGACCTTCGCGATACCATTCAGTACGTGCGATTTCAGCACCGCCGAGACGACCGCTCACTTGGATTTTGATGCCTTTGGCACCAATGCGCATGGCGTTCTGTACTGCGCGCTTCATAGCGCGACGGAACATTACGCGACGCTCCAGCTGCTGAGCTACGCTCTGCGCAACCAGCATACCGTCGAGTTCCGGCTTGCGGATCTCTTCGATATTGATGTGCACAGGCACACCCATTTGCTTGGTCAGGTCCTGACGCAGTTTCTCAACATCTTCACCTTTCTTCCCGATAACGATACCTGGACGAGCGGTGTGGATGGTGATACGTGCAGTTTGGGCCGGACGATGGATATCGATACGGCTTACGGACGCGCTTTTTAGTTTGTCTTGGAGATACTCACGCACCTTCAGATCAGCGAACAAGTAGTCCGCATAAGTCCGACCGTCTGCGTACCAGACGGAGGTGTGCTCCTTGACGATTCCCAGGCGAATGCCAATGGGATGTACTTTCTGACCCATCTCTTCGACTCCGTTACTTGTCAGCAACCTTGACAGTGATATGGCAAGACCGCTTGACGATGCGATCAGCACGGCCTTTGGCACGTGGCATGATGCGCTTCAGCGAACGCCCTTCGTTGACGAAAACGGTGCTTACCTTCAGGTCATCAACGTCTGCGCCTTCGTTATGCTCGGCGTTGGCTACGGCCGACTCCAGCACTTTTTTCATGATCTCGGCGGCTTTCTTACTGCTGAAAGCCAACAGGTTGAGCGCTTCGCCCACCTTCTTCCCGCGGATCTGGTCGGCGACCAAGCGGGCTTTCTGGGCGGAGATTCGAGCGCCCGACAACTTAGCGGCTACTTCCATTTCCTTACCCCTTAACGCTTGGCTTTCTTGTCAGCCACGTGCCCACGATAAGTGCGGGTACCGGCGAACTCGCCCAGTTTATGGCCAACCATGTCTTCGTTCACGAGAACTGGGACGTGCTGACGGCCGTTGTGTACTGCGATGGTCAGACCGACCATTTGTGGCAGGATCATCGAACGACGCGACCAGGTTTTAATTGGTTTGCGATCGTTCTTTTCCGCCGCCACTTCGATCTTCTTCAGTAGGTGAAGATCAATAAAAGGACCTTTTTTCAGAGAACGTGGCACTGTCGTATCCCTCTATTTACTTGCGACGACGGACGATCATTTTGTCGGTACGCTTATTACCACGAGTCTTCGCGCCCTTAGTCGGGAAGCCCCATGGCGATACCGGATGACGACCACCAGAGGTACGACCTTCACCACCACCATGTGGGTGGTCAACCGGGTTCATGGCAACACCACGAACGGTTGGGCGAACGCCACGCCAGCGTTTGGCACCAGCTTTACCCAGCGAACGCAGGCTGTGCTCGGAGTTCGAGACTTCGCCCAGGGTCGCACGGCATTCAGCCAGGACTTTACGCATTTCACCGGAACGCAGACGCAGGGTAACGTACACGCCTTCACGAGCGATCAGCTGAGCCGAAGCACCAGCGGAACGAGCGATCTGTGCGCCTTTACCTGGCTTCAGTTCGATGCCGTGTACGGTAGAACCGACTGGAATGTTGCGCAGTTGCAGAGCGTTGCCTGGCTTGATTGGAGCCAGAGCGCCTGCGATCAGCTGGTCGCCAGCACTCACGCCTTTAGGGGCGATGATGTAGCGGCGCTCGCCGTCTGCGTAGCAGAGCAGTGCGATGTGAGCAGTACGGTTTGGATCGTATTCGATACGCTCGACAGTGGCGACGATGCCATCTTTGTCGTTGCGACGGAAATCGACCATACGGTAATGCTGCTTATGACCACCACCGATGTGACGAGTGGTAATACGGCCATTGTTGTTACGACCACCAGTCTTCGATTTTTTCTCGAGCAGCGGTGCGTGAGGAGCGCCTTTATGCAGCTCCTGGTTGACCACCTTGACCACAAAACGGCGGCCAGGGGAAGTCGGTTTGCATTTAACGATTGCCATGATGCACCCCTTCCTTACTCAGCACTGCTGCTGAAATCGAGATCTTGGCCTGGCTGAAGGGAGATAACTGCCTTCTTCCAGTCATTACGCTTGCCCAGACCGCGAGCAGTGCGCTTGCTCTTACCCAGAACGTTCAGGGTAGTGACGCGCTCTACTTTCACACTGAACAGGCTTTCGACGGCCTTCTTGATTTCCAGCTTGGTTGCATCAGTAGCAACCTTGAAAACGAACTGGCCTTTCTTGTCTGCCAGAACCGTAGCCTTCTCGGAAACGTGCGGGCCAAGCAGAACTTTAAATACGCGTTCCTGGTTCATCCCAGCAGCTCCTCGAATTTCTTCACGGCCGACACGGTGATCAACACCTTGTCGTATGCGATCAGACTAACTGGATCGGAACCTTGCACGTCACGTACATCTACGTGTGGCAGGTTACGAGCAGCCAGGTACAGGTTCTGATCAACAGCGTCCGACACGATGAGAACATCGGTCAGGCTCATGTTGTTCAGCTTGCCCAGCAGATCTTTGGTTTTCGGAGTTTCAACAGCGAAATCCTGAACCACGACCAGACGATCAGTACGCACCAGCTCAGCAAGGATGGAACGCATTGCTGCGCGATACATCTTCTTGTTCAGCTTCTGGGAGTGATCCTGTGGACGAGCTGCGAAAGTGGTACCGCCGCCACGCCAGATTGGGCTACGGATAGTACCGGCACGAGCACGGCCAGTACCTTTCTGACGCCATGGGCGCTTGCCGCCACCACGAACGTCGGAACGGGTCTTTTGCTGCTTGCTACCTTGACGGCCGCCGGCCATGTAGGCCACGACTGCTTGGTGAACCAGCGTCTCGTTGAATTCGCCGCCAAATGTCAGTTCGGAAACTTCGATCGCTTGAGCGTCATTTACATTTAATTGCATGTCAGCTTCCCCTTAACCGCGAGCCTTGGCTGCTGGACGTACAACCAGGTTGCCGCCAGTAGCGCCAGGAACAGCGCCCTTGACCAACAACAGATTGCGTTCAGCGTCCACGCGCACTACTTCCAGGGACTGCACGGTCACGCGCTCAGCGCCCATATGACCGGACATTTTTTTGCCCTTGAATACACGACCAGGAGTCTGGCACTGGCCGATAGAGCCTGGGACGCGGTGGGATACGGAGTTACCGTGGGTGTTATCTTGCCCGCGGAAATTCCAACGCTTGATCGTACCCTGGAAGCCTTTACCTTTGGACTGACCGGTTACATCAACCAGTTGACCAGCGGCGAAGATTTCAGCGTTGATCAGATCGCCAGCCTGGTACTCGCCTTCTTCAAGACGGAATTCCATGGTAGTGCGACCAGCGGCAACGTTCGCTTTAGCGAAGTGGCCAGCCTGAGCTGCTGTTACACGCGAAGCACGACGCTCGCCGACAGTGACTTGCACTGCACGATAGCCATCGGTCTCTTCAGTTTTGAACTGGGTGACGCGATTCGGTTCGATCTCAATGACCGTGACCGGAATGGAGACACCTTCTTCGGTGAAAATACGGGTCATACCGCATTTACGACCGACTACACCAATAGTCATGTTGTAAACCTCATGAGTGTACGGGGCTTTCACCCGCTATGGCCGCCCATTTCAGAGCGTTACACGACCAAGACCGAGTCTTAGCCGAGGCTGATCTGCACTTCCACACCGGCCGCAAGATCAAGCTTCATAAGAGCATCAACGGTTTTATCCGTTGGCTGGACGATGTCCAGAACGCGCTTATGAGTGCGGATTTCGTACTGGTCACGCGCGTCTTTGTTGACGTGCGGGGAAACCAGAACGGTGAACCGCTCTTTACGGGTAGGCAGTGGAATTGGACCACGCACTTGAGCACCAGTACGTTTCGCGGTTTCCACGATTTCCTGGGTTGATTGGTCGATCAGGCGATGGTCAAAGGCCTTCAACCTGATACGGATTTGCTGATTTTGCATTGGATTTCAGACTCCGGCTGCTATTCCCACCGGGCGCAATACGCCCGTTAAAAGGAGGCGCAATTCTATAGACGCCCCAGATAGGTGTCAACCCAATAAAAAAGCCCCCGCTGAGCGGGGGCTTTTTCAATTCATCAAGCAGACTCTATAAAAGAGAATTACTCGATGATTTTGGCTACGACGCCAGCGCCGACGGTACGACCGCCTTCACGGATAGCGAAACGCAGACCGTCTTCCATCGCGATGGTTTTGATCAGGGTAACAGTCATCTGAATGTTGTCACCTGGCATTACCATTTCAACGCCTTCTGGCAGCTCGCAGTTACCAGTCACGTCAGTAGTACGGAAGTAGAACTGTGGACGGTAGCCTTTGAAGAACGGAGTGTGACGACCGCCTTCTTCCTTGCTCAGAACGTAAACTTCTGCGGTGAACTTGGTGTGCGGCTTAACCGAACCTGGCTTGACCAGAACCTGACCACGCTCAACGTCGTCACGCTTGGTACCACGCAACAGAACGCCGCAGTTCTCGCCAGCACGACCTTCGTCGAGCAGTTTGCGGAACATTTCAACACCGGTGCAGGTGGTGGTAGTGGTGTCGCGCAGACCAACGATTTCCAGTGCATCTTGAACGCGAACGATACCGCGCTCGATACGACCAGTCACAACAGTACCACGACCCGAGATCGAGAATACGTCTTCGATTGGCATCAGGAATGGCTTGTCGATCATACGAACTGGTTCTGGGATGTAGCTGTCCAGAGTTTCAACCAGTTTCTTGACGGCAGTGGTGCCCATCTCGTTATCGTCTTTGCCTTCCAGCGCCATACGAGCCGAACCGATGATGATTGGAGTGTCATCGCCCGGGAAGTCGTAGGTGGACAGCAGGTCGCGAACTTCCATCTCAACCAGTTCCAGCAGCTCAGCGTCGTCTACCAGGTCAGCCTTGTTCAGGAAAACCACGATGTACGGAACGCCTACCTGACGGGACAGCAGGATGTGCTCACGGGTTTGTGGCATCGGACCATCAGCGGCCGAGCAAACCAGGATAGCGCCGTCCATTTGAGCAGCACCGGTGATCATGTTCTTCACATAGTCAGCGTGACCTGGGCAGTCAACGTGAGCGTAGTGACGGATCAGCGAGTTGTACTCAACGTGTGCGGTGTTGATGGTGATACCGCGAGCTTTTTCTTCTGGAGCGCTGTCGATCTTGTCGAATTCAACTACGGCCGAACCGAAAACTTCGGAGCAGACGCGAGTCAGAGCAGCGGTCAGAGTGGTTTTACCGTGGTCAACGTGACCGATGGTGCCAACGTTGACGTGCGGTAGGGAACGATCAAATTTTTCTTTAGCCACGACAATTAACTCCTAGCCTAAAGGGGCTGAATCAGCCTTGTTTTTTGGTTACGGATTCGACGATGTGCGACGGAGCCGTATCGTATTTTTTGAATTCCATAGAGTAGCTTGCGCGACCCTGAGACATGGAACGAACGTCGGTCGCATAACCGAACATCTCACCCAGTGGAACCTCGGCACGGATAACCTTGCCGGACACTGTGTCTTCCATACCCTGGATCATGCCGCGACGACGGTTAAGGTCGCCCATTACATCACCCATATAGTCTTCAGGCGTAACAACCTCTACCGCCATGATCGGCTCGAGCAACTCACCACCACCCTTCTGGGCCAGTTGCTTGGTCGCCATGGAAGCAGCCACCTTGAACGCCATCTCGTTGGAGTCGACGTCGTGGTAAGAACCATCGAACACGGTAGCCTTCAGGCCGATCAGCGGATAGCCGGCGACAACGCCGTTCTTCATCTGCTCTTCGATACCCTTCTGGATAGCCGGGATGTATTCCTTAGGAACCACACCACCTACTACTTCGTTCACGAATTGCAGACCTTCCTGACCTTCGTCAGCAGGAGCAAAACGGATCCAGCAGTGGCCGAACTGACCACGACCGCCGGACTGGCGAACGAACTTGCCTTCGATTTCGCAGTTCTTCGTGATGCGCTCACGGTACGAAACTTGAGGCTTGCCGATGTTGGCTTCGACGTTGAACTCACGGCGCATCCGGTCAACCAGGATGTCCAGGTGCAGCTCGCCCATGCCGGAGATGATCGTCTGACCAGTCTCTTCATCAGTCTTAACGCGGAAAGACGGGTCTTCCTGAGCCAGTTTGCCCAGAGCGATACCCATTTTTTCCTGGTCATCCTTGGTCTTAGGCTCTACGGCAACCGAAATAACCGGCTCCGGGAAGTCCATACGAACCAGGATGATTGGCTTGTCAGCGTTGCAGAGGGTTTCACCAGTGGTGACGTCCTTCATGCCGATCAGGGCCGCGATGTCGCCAGCGCGTACTTCCTTGATCTCTTCACGGGCGTTTGCGTGCATTTGCACCATACGACCCACGCGCTCTTTTTTACCTTTAACCGAGTTGATCACGCCGTCGCCGGAGTTCAACACGCCCGAGTAAACGCGGACGAAGGTCAAGGTACCCACGAATGGGTCGGTAGCGATTTTGAACGCCAGTGCCGCGAACGGCTCGTCGTCACTTGCGTGACGCTCCATTTCCTCTTCCTCGTTATCAGGGTTGGAACCCTTGATCGCAGGAATGTCGGTTGGAGCAGGCAGGAAGTCGATAACGGCGTCGAGAACCAGGGGAACACCCTTGTTCTTGAACGACGAACCGCACACAGCCAGAACGATTTCGCCAGCGATAGTGCGCTGACGCAGAGCGGCCTTGATCTCTTCGATCGACAGCTCTTCGCCTTCCAGGTACTTGTTCATCAGCTCTTCGCTGGCTTCGGCCGCAGCCTCAACCATGTTGCTGCGCCATTCGGTGGCGAGCTCGAGCATGTCCGCTGGGATTTCCTTGCGAACAGGAACCATACCCTTGTCAGAGTCGTTCCAGTAAACAGCCTGCATGTTGATCAGGTCGATCTGGCCCTGGAAGTTATCTTCCGAACCGATAGCCAGCTGAATCGGCACCGGAGTGTGACCCAGACGCTGTTTGATCTGACCGATCACGCGCAGGAAGTTGGCACCAGCACGGTCCATCTTGTTTACGTAAACAAGACGTGGAACGCCGTATTTGTTGGCTTGACGCCATACGGTTTCCGACTGTGGCTCAACACCCGAAGTACCGCAGAATACAACGACAGCGCCGTCGAGTACGCGCAGGGAACGCTCAACTTCAATGGTGAAGTCTACGTGGCCTGGGGTATCGATGACGTTGAAGCGGTGCTCATGCGCATACTGCTTCTCGGAACCTTTCCAGAAGGCGGTGATAGCAGCAGAAGTAATGGTAATACCACGCTCCTGCTCCTGCACCATCCAGTCTGTGGTCGCGGCGCCGTCATGCACCTCGCCCATTTTGTGACTTTTGCCGGTGTAAAAAAGGACGCGCTCGGTGGTGGTGGTTTTACCAGCATCCACGTGAGCGACGATACCGATGTTACGGTAGCGACTAATCGGAGTAGTACGAGCCATAAAGCCCTCGCAAAATTAGTGAAGCTAAAATTAGAAGCGGTAGTGCGAGAAAGCTTTGTTGGCTTCGGCCATACGGTGCACGTCTTCACGCTTCTTAACAGCAGCACCTTTACCTTCAGCAGCATCCAGCAGTTCGCCAGCCAAGCGCAGAGCCATAGACTTCTCGCCACGCTTACGGGCGAAGTCTACCAACCAGCGCATTGCCAGAGCGTTACGGCGGGAAGGACGAACCTCGACCGGAACCTGGTAAGTAGCACCACCAACGCGGCGCGACTTCACTTCGACCAGCGGAGCGATGGCGTCGAGTGCTTTTTCGAAGAGTTCCAGGGGATCGGTGCCGGCCTTACGAGCCTTCACGGTTTCCAGGGCACCATAAACGATACGCTCGGCAACGGCTTTCTTGCCGCTTTCCATAACGTGGTTCATGAATTTGGCGAGGATCTGGCTTCCGTATTTCGGATCGTCCAGAATCTCACGCTTTGCTGCTACGCGACGTCTTGGCATGATAAGCCCTCAAGCGGTCTTCAGGTTAGTTCGGGACAGATCCAGTGGATGCAAGCCCGACCTTACTCTTATCGACTCAATAAAATGAAAATCTGCAAAACGGCCGATTACTTCGGACGCTTGGTACCGTACTTCGAACGACCCTGGTTACGGCCTTTAACGCCGGAAGTATCCAAGGAGCCGCGAACGGTGTGGTAACGAACACCTGGCAAGTCTTTTACACGACCGCCGCGGATCAGTACCACGCTGTGCTCTTGCAGGTTGTGGCCTTCACCACCGATGTACGAGGAAACCTCGAAACCGTTGGTCAGACGCACACGGCATACTTTACGCAGTGCCGAGTTAGGTTTTTTCGGCGTAGTGGTGTACACACGGGTGCACACGCCACGACGTTGCGGGCAGTTCTGCAGCGCAGGCACGTCGGATTTCTCGACGATACGCTTACGCGGCTGACGTACCAGCTGGTTGATAGTTGCCATCTACTAGCTCCACTGTTGTCTTGCGACGCTATTGTCTTGCAAGAAAAGCAAAATGGCAGGAACGGATTCCCGCCAAATTTAGGGGATCAAGAGTCTAAAGAGGATCTTGTCCCCAGTCAAGGCAAGGCCCCGACCTCCCCGCCTGTCGAACCTTGACAATTTGTCTCGATTCGACGAACGGAGCGATCAGGGCCTCAGCTTATTTACCGCAGAACTCAGTTACCGCTCGAGTTCAGCGCTTCGGTCAGTGCAGCTTCCACTTCACTGGCGCTTACGCGCAACGGCTTGTCTGCATCACGGCGACGCTTGCGCTCGCTGTGATAAGCCAGACCGGTACCGGCCGGGATCAGACGACCCACAACCACGTTTTCTTTCAGGCCGCGCAGGTAATCGCGCTTGCCGGTGACTGCCGCTTCGGTCAGTACGCGAGTGGTTTCCTGGAAGGAAGCCGCCGAGATGAACGATTCGGTGGACAACGACGCCTTGGTGATACCCAGCAGAACGCGGGTGAACTTGGAGACAAACTTGTCTTCCGCGCTCAGACGCTCGTTCTCTACCAGGACGTGAGTCAGTTCCATCTGGTCGCCCTTGATGAAGCTGGAATCGCCGGACTCGGAGATCTCAACTTTACGCAGCATCTGACGCAGGATAGTCTCGATGTGCTTGTCGTTGATCTTCACGCCTTGCAGACGGTAAACGTCCTGGATCTCGTTCACGATGTACTTGGCCAGCGCGCTCACACCCAGCAGACGCAGGATGTCGTGCGGATCGCTTGGACCGTCGGAGATAACTTCGCCGCGGTTTACCTGTTCGCCTTCGAACACGTTCAGGTGACGCCACTTCGGAATCAGCTCTTCGTACGGATCGCTACCGTCGTTCGGGGTAATGACCAGACGGCGCTTGCCCTTGGTCTCTTTACCGAACGCGATGGTGCCGCTGACTTCAGCCAGAATCGACGCTTCTTTCGGACGACGAGCTTCGAACAAGTCAGCAACACGCGGCAGACCACCGGTGATGTCACGAGTCTTCGAAGTTTCTTGCGGGATACGAGCGATAACATCACCGATCGCGATCTTCGCACCGTCCGCCACACCGACCAGGGCGTTGGCTGGCAGGAAGTACTGAGCGATAACGTCAGTGCCTGGCAGCAGCAGATCCTTGCCGTTGTCGTCGACCATCTTCACTGCTGGACGGATTTCTTTGCCCGCAGCTGGACGATCTTTCGCGTCGAGCACTTCAATGTTGGTCATACCGGTCAATTCGTCAGTCTGACGCTTGATCGTGATGCCTTCTTCCATGCCCACGTAGGTCACGGTACCTTTCATTTCGGTAACGATCGGGTGAGTGTGCGGATCCCACTTGGCCACGATTGCGCCAGCGTCGACCTTGTCACCTTCTTTAACCGAAATCACGGCACCGTACGGCAGCTTGTAACGCTCGCGCTCACGACCGAAGTCATCAGCGATTGCCAGCTCACCGGAACGGGACACAGCAACCAGGTGGCCATCCACACGCTCAACGTGTTTCAGGTTGTGCAGACGGACGGTACCGCCATTCTTCACCTGAACGCTGTCGGCTGCGGAAGTACGGCTTGCCGCACCACCGATGTGGAACGTACGCATCGTCAGTTGGGTACCCGGCTCACCGATGGACTGGGCAGCGATAACGCCGACCGCTTCACCGATGTTCACCTGGTGACCACGCGCCAGATCACGGCCGTAGCACTTGGCGCAAATGCCATAGCGGGTTTCGCAGCTGATCGGCGAACGCACGATCACTTCGTCGATGCTGTTCAGCTCGATGAACTCGACCCACTTCTCGTCTACCAGGGTACCGGCAGGAACGATGACGTCCTCGGTGCCTGGCTTGAATACGTCACGGGCAATAACACGACCCAATACGCGCTCACCCAACGGCTCTACAACGTCACCGCCTTCAATGTGCGGAGTCATCAGCAGACCGTGTTCGGTGCCGCAATCGATCTCGGTTACAACCAGATCCTGCGCCACGTCTACCAGACGACGAGTCAGGTAACCGGAGTTCGCGGTTTTCAACGCGGTATCCGCCAGACCTTTACGAGCACCGTGAGTCGAGATGAAGTACTGGAGTACGCTCAGACCTTCACGGAAGTTCGCAGTAATCGGCGTTTCAATGATGGAACCGTCCGGCTTGGCCATCAGACCACGCATACCGGCCAGCTGACGAATCTGTGCTGCGGAACCCCGCGCACCCGAGTCGGCCATCATGTACATCGAGTTGAAGGACTCTTGGTCGACTTCATTGCCGTGACGGTCGATGACTTTCTCTTTCGAGAGGTTGGCCATCATCGCCTTGGAAACTTCGTCGTTCGCCTTCGACCAAAGGTCGATCACTTTGTTGTACTTCTCGCCCTGGGTTACCAGGCCGGAGGCGTACTGGCTCTCGATCTCTTTCACTTCGTCGGTGGCTGCACCGATGATGCGGGCTTTTTCGTCCGGGATAACGAAGTCGTTAACACCGATGGAAACGCCGGAGATGGTCGAGTAAGCGAAACCGGTGTACATCAACTGGTCAGCGAAGATCACGGTCTCTTTCAGACCAACCACGCGGTAGCACTGGTTGATCAGCTTGGAGATCGCCTTTTTCTTCATCGGCAGGTTGACGACGTCGTACGACAGACCTTTTGGCACAACCTGGAACAGCAGCGCACGGCCGACGGTAGTGTCGACGATACGGGTACCGCTCACGCTGTTGCCGTCACGGTCGTTGACGGTTTCGTTGATACGAACCTTGACCTTGGCGTGCAGTGCGGCTTCGCCGGCACGGAACACACGGTCAACTTCCTGCAGATCCGCGAATACGCGACCTTCGCCCTTGGCGTTGATCGCTTCACGAGTCATGTAGTACAGACCCAATACAACGTCCTGCGACGGAACGATGATTGGCTCACCGTTGGCTGGCGACAGAATGTTGTTGGTCGACATCATCAACGCACGCGCTTCGAGCTGGGCTTCCAGCGTCAGCGGTACGTGCACAGCCATTTGGTCGCCGTCGAAGTCGGCGTTGTACGCGGCGCAGACCAGAGGGTGCAGCTGGATAGCCTTACCTTCGATCAGTACCGGTTCAAACGCCTGGATACCCAGACGGTGAAGGGTCGGTGCACGGTTGAGAAGAACCGGGTGTTCGCGAATCACTTCAGCGAGAACGTCCCAAACCTCTGGCAGTTCGCGCTCGACCATTTTCTTGGCCGCTTTGATGGTGGTCGCGAGACCGCGCATTTCCAGCTTGCCGAAAATGAACGGTTTGAACAGCTCGAGAGCCATCTTCTTCGGCAGACCGCACTGGTGCAGACGCAGGGTCGGACCTACGGTAATTACCGAACGACCGGAGTAGTCAACACGCTTACCGAGCAAGTTCTGACGGAAACGACCTTGCTTACCCTTGATCATGTCAGCCAGGGATTTCAGAGGACGCTTGTTCGAACCGGTGATAGCGCGGCCACGACGACCGTTGTCGAGCAGTGCATCGACAGCTTCCTGCAACATACGCTTTTCGTTGCGCACGATGATGTCCGGAGCGGACAGATCCAGCAGGCGCTTCAAACGGTTGTTACGGTTGATCACTCGACGATACAGATCGTTGAGGTCGGAAGTCGCGAAGCGACCGCCATCCAGCGGGACCAGTGGACGCAGATCTGGCGGCAGAACCGGCAGAACGGTCAGCACCATCCACTCTGGCAGGTTGCCGGAACCCTGGAAGGCTTCCATCAACTTCAGACGCTTGGACAGCTTCTTGATCTTGGTTTCCGAGTTGGTTTGCGGAATCTCTTCGCGCAGACGGCCAATCTCGTGCTCCAGGTCGATAGCGTGCAGCAGTTCACGGACAGCTTCTGCACCCATGCGGGCATCGAAGTCGTCACCGAACTCTTCCAGCGCTTCGAAGTACTGCTCATCGTTCAGCAGCTGACCTTTTTCAAGGGTGGTCATGCCCGGGTCGATAACGACATAGCTCTCGAAGTAGAGAACGCGTTCGATATCACGCAGGGTCATGTCCATCAGCAGGCCGATACGGGACGGCAGCGATTTCAGGAACCAGATGTGGGCAACCGGCGAAGCCAGTTCGATGTGCGCCATGCGCTCACGACGAACCTTGGCCAGTGCAACTTCAACGCCGCACTTCTCGCAGATCACACCACGGTGCTTCAAGCGCTTGTACTTACCGCACAGGCACTCGTAATCCTTTACCGGGCCAAAGATCTTGGCGCAGAACAGACCGTCACGCTCAGGTTTGAACGTACGATAGTTGATGGTTTCCGGCTTTTTAACTTCACCGAACGACCACGAGCGGATCATCTCAGGCGAGGCCAATCCGATACGGATGGCGTCGAACTCTTCGACTTGACCCTGGTTTTTCAGCAAATTCAGTAGGTCTTTCAAGGCCTTTCCTCCTGGCGGAGCAGAGAGCGGGCAATCCTGCCCCGCTCTCGATCGCGTCACGTGTTATTCGGTTTCCAGATCGATATCGATGCCGAGGGAACGAATTTCCTTGATCAACACGTTGAAGGACTCGGGCATGCCCGGCTCCATACGGTGATCGCCATCCACGATGTTTTTGTACATCTTGGTACGGCCGTTCACATCGTCCGACTTCACTGTGAGCATTTCTTGCAGAGTGTATGCAGCACCGTATGCTTCCAGTGCCCAGACCTCCATCTCCCCGAAACGCTGACCACCGAACTGTGCCTTACCACCCAGCGGCTGCTGAGTAACCAGGCTGTACGAACCGGTAGAACGCGCGTGCATCTTGTCGTCTACCAAGTGGTTCAGCTTCAGCATGTACATGTAGCCAACGGTAACTGGACGCTCGAACTTGTTGCCGGTACGGCCGTCAGTCAGCTGCATCTGGCCGCTTTCCGGCAGGTCTGCCAGTTTCAGCATGGCCTTGATTTCGCTTTCCTTGGCACCGTCGAACACTGGAGTGGCCATTGGAACGCCGCCACGCAGGTTCTTCGCCAGATCCAGGATTTCCTGATCGGAGAAGCTGTCCAGATCTTCGTTACGACCGCCGATCTGGTTGTAGATCTCGTCCAGGAAGGTGCGCAGTTCAGCGACTTTACGCTGCTCTTCGACCATCCGGTTGATCTTCTCGCCCAGACCTTTGGCCGCGAGGCCCAGGTGGGTTTCAAGGATCTGACCAACGTTCATACGCGAAGGTACGCCCAGCGGGTTGAGAACGACGTCGACCGGGGTGCCATTGGCATCGTGCGGCATGTCTTCAACCGGCATGATCACGGAGACCACACCTTTGTTACCGTGACGACCGGCCATCTTGTCGCCCGGCTGGATGCGACGACGGATTGCCAGGTAAACCTTGACGATTTTCAGCACGCCTGGAGCCAGGTCATCGCCCTGCTGCAGTTTGCGCTTCTTGTCTTCGAACTTGTCGTCCAGCAGACGGCGGCGATCAACGATGTAGGCCTGAGCCTTCTCGAGCTGCTCATTCAGAGCATCTTCAGCCATGCGCAGTTTGAACCACTGACCATGCTCAAGACCGTCGAGAACTTCGTCGGTGATGTCCTGACCTTTCTTCAGACCGGCGCCGCCTTCAGCCTTGTGGCCTACCAGAGCGGAGCGCAGACGTTCGAAGGTCGCGCCTTCAACGATACGGAACTCTTCGTTCAGATCCTTGCGGATCTCGTCCAGCTGGGACTTCTCGATCGACAGTGCACGAGCATCACGCTCAACGCCGTCGCGGGTGAAGACCTGTACGTCGATGACAGTACCTTTGGTACCGGTAGGTACACGCAGGGAGGTGTCTTTAACGTCGCTGGCTTTTTCACCGAAGATCGCACGCAGCAGTTTTTCTTCCGGAGTCAGTTGGGTCTCGCCTTTCGGAGTGACCTTACCTACCAGGATGTCGCCTGCGCCGACTTCAGCACCTACGTAAACGATACCGGCTTCGTCCAGCTTGTTCAGTGCAGCTTCACCCACGTTCGGGATGTCTGCAGTGATTTCCTCTGGGCCAAGCTTGGTGTCACGGGCCACACAGGTCAGTTCCTGAATGTGGATCGTGGTGAAGCGGTCTTCCTGAACCACACGCTCGGACAGGCAGATGGAGTCTTCGAAGTTGAAGCCGTTCCATGCCATGAACGCGATGCGCATGTTCTGACCCAGTGCCAGTTCACCCATGTCGGTGGACGGGCCGTCGGCCATGATGTCGCTACGCTGAACGCGATCACCCTTTCTCACCAGCGGACGCTGGTTGATGCAGGTGTTCTGGTTCGAGCGGGTGTATTTGGTCAGGT
Source organism: Pseudomonas sp. MWU16-30322 (assembly GCF_020515535.1). Taxonomy (NCBI): domain Bacteria; kingdom Pseudomonadati; phylum Pseudomonadota; class Gammaproteobacteria; order Pseudomonadales; family Pseudomonadaceae; genus Pseudomonas; species Pseudomonas sp. MWU16-30322. The sequence goes on along the minus strand of NZ_JAIWYL010000009.1, from coordinate 9,868 downwards.
TGTAGATGTCGACACCAGCTTCACCGGTTTCAACTTCGTCATCGGCAACACGAACCACGATACGGCTGGCATCAACAGAGTCGATCACGCCGCCACGACGAGCCACGACGCAAACGCCGGAGTCGCGAGCCACGTTACGCTCCATGCCGGTACCTACCAGCGGCTTGTCAGCGCGCAGGGTTGGTACAGCTTGACGCTGCATGTTCGAACCCATCAACGCACGGTTGGCGTCGTCGTGCTCGAGGAACGGAATCAGCGACGCTGCAACCGAAACTACCTGCTTCGGCGAAACGTCCATCAGGGTGACGTCTTCCGGCGCCTTGACGGTGAATTCGTTCAGGTGACGTACGGCTACCAGCTCGTCGATCAGGACTTTCTGGTCGTTCATGGTCGCCGAAGCCTGCGCGATCACGTGATCGGCTTCTTCAATGGCGGACAGGAACACGATCTCGTCAGTGACCACACCCTCTTTCACCACGCGGTACGGGCTTTCCAGGAAGCCGTACTGGTTGGTGCGGGCATAAGCAGCCAGGGAGTTGATCAGACCGATGTTCGGACCTTCCGGCGTTTCAATCGGGCATACACGACCGTAGTGAGTCGGGTGTACGTCACGGACTTCAAAGCCTGCGCGCTCACGAGTCAGACCGCCAGGGCCGAGTGCAGAGACACGACGCTTGTGGGTGATCTCGGACAGCGGGTTGTTCTGGTCCATGAACTGCGAGAGCTGGCTGGAACCGAAGAACTCTTTCACCGCCGCAGCCACTGGCTTGGCGTTGATCAGGTCTTGCGGCATCAGGCCTTCGCTTTCAGCCATCGACAGACGCTCTTTGACCGCACGCTCAACACGTACCAGGCCAACGCGGAACTGGTTCTCGGCCATTTCGCCTACGCAGCGAACACGACGGTTACCCAGGTGGTCGATGTCATCGACGATGCCTTTACCGTTACGGATGTCGACCAGAGTCTTCAGTACCGCGACGATGTCTTCCTTGCACAGCACGCCCGAACCTTCGATCTCGGTACGACCGATACGACGGTTGAACTTCATCCGGCCGACCGCAGACAGGTCATAGCGCTCAGGGCTGAAGAACAGGTTGTTGAACAGGGTTTCGGCAGCGTCTTTGGTTGGCGGCTCGCCTGGACGCATCATGCGATAGATCTCGACCAGCGCTTCCAATTGGTTGCTGGTGGAGTCGATCTTCAGCGTGTCGGAGACGAACGGACCGCAGTCGATGTCGTTGGTGTACAGAGTTTCGATACGAACGACGCCGGCCTTGGCGATTTTCGCCAGGACTTCAGTCGACAGTTCGGTGTTGCACTCTGCCAGGATTTCGCCGGTGGCCGGATGCACGATGACCTTGGCGGTGGTGCGACCCAGGACGTAGTCCAGAGGCACGTCCAGCTCTTTGATCCCGGCTTTTTCCAGCTGGTTGATGTGGCGGGCAGTAATACGACGGCCCTGCTCGACAATAACCTTGCCTTTATCGTCCTGGATATCGAGGACAGCCACTTCACCGCGCAGACGCTGAGGCACCAGTTCCAGGCTCAGGCCTTCGCCTTTAACGTGGAATACGTTGGTGGTGTAGAACGCGTCGAGCACTTCTTCGGTGGTGTAGCCGAGCGCGCGCAGCAGTACCGAAGCCGGCAGCTTGCGACGACGGTCGATACGCACGAACACGCAGTCTTTCGGGTCGAACTCAAAGTCCAGCCACGAACCGCGGTAAGGGATGATGCGCGCGGAGTAAAGCAGTTTACCGGAGCTGTGCGTCTTGCCGCGGTCGTGGTCGAAGAACACGCCCGGGGAACGGTGCAGCTGGGAAACGATAACACGCTCGGTACCGTTGATTACGAAGGTACCGTTCTCAGTCATCAATGGGATTTCGCCCATGTAGACTTCTTGCTCTTTGATGTCCTTGATCGCTTTGTTCGACGATTCTTTGTCGAAAATGATCAGGCGCACTTTTACCCGCAAAGGTACGGCGAAAGTTACACCGCGCAATACGCATTCTTTGACATCAAATGCCGGTTCGCCCAGGCGATAACCGACGTACTCCAGCGCAGCATTGCCGGAGTAGCTGATGATCGGGAAAACGGATTTGAAGGCCGCATGCAGGCCCACGTCGCGGAACTGATCTTTAGTCGCTCCCGCTTGCAAGAATTCACGATACGAATCCAGCTGGATGGCCAGGAGGTACGGCACATCCATGACGTCCGGCAACTTGCTAAAGTCCTTGCGGATACGTTTTTTCTCAGTATATGAGTAAGCCATCAGCGTTCCCCAGCTTGGTCACCTGCTTGTTTGGCCCCTCCCGACGGGAGCAGCCAGAAAATCGTGCAAACCCCATGGTTTGCGCCACCGCATCGGGTGGTTACAGCACCTTTATCAGCACCGACCCAGTCGGCTGCCAATAACGGAAAAAGGCCGGTGGCAAGAGCCACCAGCCATCAGCCTGTCGCTTGACGCTCGGGCTGGAGGAGCAAAGTCGATACTTATTTCAGTTCGACTTTAGCGCCTGCTTCTTCCAGCTTCTTCTTAGCGTCTTCAGCAGCTTCTTTCGAAACGCCTTCAGCTACAACCTGAGGAGCGCCGTCTACTTTCTCTTTGGCTTCTTTCAGGCCCAGACCAGTCAGTTCACGAACTGCCTTGATCACGTTAACCTTCTTCTCGCCAGCTTCCAGCAGAACAACGTTGAACTCGGTTTGCTCTTCAACAACAGCGGCAGCAGCAGCTGGACCAGCCGAAGCGGCAGCAGCGGTAACGCCGAAGGTTTCTTCCATCGCTTTGATCAGCTCAACGATTTCCACTACGGATTTCTGGCCGATTGCTTCGATGATTTGTTCGTTAGTCAGAGACATGACTCAATTCCTGAATTGGGGGACGGCCTACGCGACCATCGAAATAAACAAAAAACGCGAGAAGTTGACGAGCCTTAGGCTGCGGCAGCTTCTTTCTGGTCGCGAATTGCCGCCAGAGTACGAGCCAATTTGCTGGTAGCGCCTTGAATCACGCTCATCAGCTGAGAAATTGCTTCGTCACGGGTCGGCAGAGTTGCCAGTACGTCGATCTGATTAGCTGCGAGGAACTTGCCCTCGAACGCAGCTGCCTTGATCTCGAACTTGTCCTGACCCTTGGCAAACTCTTTGAAGATACGGGCAGCAGCGCCCGGATGTTCGTTCGAGAATGCAATCAGGGTCGGGCCGGTGAACACGTCGTTGAGAACACTGTATTCAGTGTCAGCAACAGCGCGCTTGAGCAGGGTGTTACGTACAACACGTACGTAAACGCCAGCTTCACGAGCCTCTTTACGGAGTCCGGTCATTGCGCCTACTGTTACGCCACGTGCATCAACCACGACAGCGGACAGAGCGACTTTGGCAGCCTCGTTGACTTCAGCGACGATGGCCTTCTTGTCTTCGAGATTAATTGCCACGGGTTTAACTCCTGCTTGTTACCGTTTCACTCGATCGAAACCGAATGTCGTTTTGGTGTCTGATTCGGTAAGGAACCGGGAGCACCATCTGCGTAGGCTTGTGGTTTAAGGCTTGCGCCGCCTACGGTCTTGGATAGCCCCCGCCAGGCAGGGACCCCAATCTTTCAATTGGCGCGAATAATCGCACCAACCTTTGTCTTACGCGTCCAGCGAGCTCTGGTCGATAACCAGACCTGGGCCCATAGTGGTGCTCAGGGTAACGCGCTTGACGTAAATACCTTTCGAGGAAGCTGGCTTGATACGCTTCAGATCAGCGATCAGGGCTTCAACGTTTTCCTTCAGCTTGACGGCATCGAAGCCGATCTTGCCAACGGAGGTGTGGATGATGCCGTTTTTGTCGGTGCGATAACGAACCTGACCAGCCTTGGCGTTTTTAACCGCGGTGGCTACGTCTGGAGTTACGGTGCCGACTTTCGGGTTAGGCATCAGGCCACGTGGACCGAGGATCTGACCCAGTTGACCTACAACGCGCATGGCATCCGGGGATGCGATCACTACGTCATAGTTCAGGTCGCCGCCTTTCATTTCGGCAGCCAGGTCGTCCATACCTACACGGTCAGCGCCGGCAGCCATAGCGGCCTCAGCAGCTGGACCCTGGGTGAACACAGCAACGCGAACAGTCTTGCCAGTGCCGTGTGGCAGCACAGTAGCGCTACGAACAACCTGGTCGGATTTACGCGGGTCTACACCCAGGTTTACAGCAACGTCGAACGACTCGCTGAACTTGACAGTCGACAGCTCAGCCAGCAGAGCAGCAGCGTCTACAATGTTGTAGGCCTTGCCTGCTTCGATTTTGCCGGCGATAGCCTTTTGACGCTTGGTCAGCTTAGCCATTACACACCCTCCACGTTAAGGCCCATGCTACGAGCAGAACCGGCGATAGTACGCACGGCTGCATCCATATCAGCTGCAGTCAGATCCGCGTTTTTGGTTTTCGCGATTTCTTCCAGCTGAGCACGGGTAACAGTGCCAACCTTAACGGTGTTCGGACGAGCGGAACCGCTGGTCAGACCGGCCGCCTTCTTCAGCAGAACCGAAGCAGGGGTGGATTTGGTTTCGAAAGTGAAGCTACGGTCGCTGTAGACAGTGATGATCACTGGAGTCGGCAGACCTGCTTCAAGACCCTGAGTACGGGCGTTGAAAGCCTTGCAGAATTCCATGATGTTCACGCCGTGCTGACCCAGAGCAGGACCAACAGGTGGGCTTGGGTTAGCCTGAGCGGCCTTCACTTGCAGCTTGATGTAAGCGGTAATCTTCTTGGCCATGAGGCACTCCAATTACGGGTTCGAACGCCTCGAAAGGCTCCCCGGTTACTTGCGCGTTTATCCCAGTGACAACAAAACCCCACAGCCTAGGGCTGCGGGGTTGGGATGCTTGTTCAGCTAGACCTTTTCGACCTGACTGAACTCCAACTCTACCGGGGTAGAGCGACCGAAAATAAGCACTGCCACCTGGACACGGCTCTTTTCGTAGTTAACTTCTTCGACAGTGCCGTTAAAGTCAGCGAATGGCCCGTCAGTAACACGAACTACCTCACCCGGCTCAAACAGAGTCTTCGGCTTCGGCTTATCGCTACCATCGGCCACGCGACGCAGAATGGCTTCCGCCTCTTTGTCGGTGATTGGAGCGGGCTTGTCGGCGGTACCGCCAATGAAGCCCATCACCCGAGGAGTATCCTTGACCAAGTGCCAAGTACCCTCGTTCATATCCATCTGTACCAGCACATAACCTGGGAAGAACTTGCGTTCGCTTTTGCGCTTCTGGCCATTACGCATTTCAACCACTTCTTCAGTGGGAACCAGAATTTCGCCGAAGCCATCTTCCATGCCAGCCAGCTTTACGCGCTCAATCAGCGAGCGCATGACATGCTTCTCGTAACCCGAGTAAGCATGCACAACGTACCAACGCTTAGCCACGGGACACCCTTAGCCGACAATCAAGGAAACAAGCCAGCCGAGCAGGGAGTCAACACCCCACAACAGCAACGCCATAACGATAACCACAGCAACAACGATCAACGTTGTCTGCGTGGTTTCCTGGCGAGTTGGCCATACGACTTTACGAATCTCGGTGCGAGCTTCCTTAACCAGTACAAAGAACGACTTGCCCTTTGCGGTCTGCAGGCCTACAAAGGCAGCTACAGCAGCAATTACGAGCAAAGCGAGTACACGGTACAGGATCGGCGAAGCAGCGTAATACTGATTGCCAACAACGCCAACAATCACCAAAGCAACTACTACAAGCCACTTGAGCAGATCGAAGCGAGAGCCTTGAGCTTCAGCCTTAGGAGTCATCTATGAAGATCCTGTGAAAAGAAAGCCAGACACACCGAGTGAATCTGGCAGGTCAGGAGGGAATCGAACCCCCAACCTACGGTTTTGGAGACCGTCGCTCTGCCAATTGAGCTACTGACCTAAAACAAAATCAGGCCGACCATTATGCCGGCCCGAAAAATACATTACAACCGCTTATTCGATGATTTTCGCTACGACGCCAGCGCCGACGGTACGACCGCCTTCACGGATAGCGAAACGCAGACCGTCTTCCATCGCGATGGTTTTGATCAGGGTAACAGTCATCTGAATGTTGTCACCTGGCATTACCATTTCAACGCCTTCTGGCAGCTCGCAGTTACCAGTCACGTCAGTAGTACGGAAGTAGAACTGTGGACGGTAGCCTTTGAAGAACGGAGTGTGACGACCGCCTTCTTCCTTGCTCAGAACGTAAACTTCTGCGGTGAACTTGGTGTGCGGCTTAACCGAACCTGGCTTGACCAGAACCTGACCACGCTCAACGTCGTCACGCTTGGTACCACGCAACAGAACGCCGCAGTTCTCGCCAGCACGACCTTCGTCGAGCAGTTTGCGGAACATTTCAACACCGGTGCAGGTGGTGGTAGTGGTGTCGCGCAGACCAACGATTTCCAGTGCATCTTGAACGCGAACGATACCGCGCTCGATACGACCAGTCACAACAGTACCACGACCCGAGATCGAGAATACGTCTTCGATTGGCATCAGGAATGGCTTGTCGATCATACGAACTGGTTCTGGGATGTAGCTGTCCAGAGTTTCAACCAGTTTCTTGACGGCAGTGGTGCCCATCTCGTTATCGTCTTTGCCTTCCAGCGCCATACGAGCCGAACCGATGATGATTGGAGTGTCATCGCCCGGGAAGTCGTAGGTGGACAGCAGGTCGCGAACTTCCATCTCAACCAGTTCCAGCAGCTCAGCGTCGTCTACCAGGTCAGCCTTGTTCAGGAAAACCACGATGTACGGAACGCCTACCTGACGGGACAGCAGGATGTGCTCACGGGTTTGTGGCATCGGACCATCAGCGGCCGAGCAAACCAGGATAGCGCCGTCCATTTGAGCAGCACCGGTGATCATGTTCTTCACATAGTCAGCGTGACCTGGGCAGTCAACGTGAGCGTAGTGACGGATCAGCGAGTTGTACTCAACGTGTGCGGTGTTGATGGTGATACCGCGAGCTTTTTCTTCTGGAGCGCTGTCGATCTTGTCGAATTCAACTACGGCCGAACCGAAAACTTCGGAGCAGACGCGAGTCAGAGCAGCGGTCAGAGTGGTTTTACCGTGGTCAACGTGACCAATGGTCCCTACGTTGACGTGGGGCAGGGAACGATCAAATTTTTCCTTAGCCATCGATAACACCCTCAACAGAAGAATTAGACGAACGATATCTACCATTAAAACAAAGGCAGATATTTTCATATCTGCCTTGTTATATGGAGCTCTTGAGCGGATTTGAACCGCTGACCTCACCCTTACCAAGGGTGTGCTCTACCAACTGAGCTACAAGAGCGTAACACTTTGCACAACCTGCAAACTTGGAGCGGGTAGCGGGAATCGAACCCGCATCATCAGCTTGGAAGGCTGAGGTTCTACCACTAAACTATACCCGCGGAGCTTGCAGCTCACGCTAAAAATGGTGGAGGGGGAAGGATTCGAACCTTCGAAGTCGTAGACGTCAGATTTACAGTCTGATCCCTTTGGCCGCTCGGGAACCCCTCCTAAGCGAGCCGGCATTCTATACTATGCCGACCTTCTGTCAAGCATTTTCTCATTAAAAACCTGAGGTTAGCTGCGTTGACACTGCTCCGCTTTGACAACCTGTTTAGGTGTTCGCTGTGGAGCGGGCGCCATTCTATGCAAACTATTCCAGCGGTGCAACCCCTTCACACAGCATTATTTTATGTTTTAACTCATTGAATTCCTTGGAAAGGTTCTGCAACTGCACATCCCCCAATAAACGCTGGCTTTCGGGCGCAATGCGCAACCAGTAACCAGGCTCAGGGAGATCCTTTTGCAATGGTTGAGCCTTCACATTCATGGCCACCAGCCGCTGCTGCAGTCCGGAAACGCCCTCCTCGCGACTCAAACCGCCCAAGAACAGACAATCCTGTCCGGCGCGGCGCGCGCCCGGCACTTCTCGGGAGTCACCACCAGCTTCGCTCAGCAAGCGAATGTCCTGCTGAGATCCACGGTACATGCTGAGAGGCGTGACATCTTTTGCACGCAAGGGCGCTTCCTGCTGATGCCAGACGTAATAGAACACATTGAGTACAACAAGCAGCAGGAACAACCAACGCATACAAACCTCAAGATAAAGGACACGCCATGGCCAGCCCTACAAACACCAGGTCAGGGACAATCCGAGCATCAGGCACGACGTCCGCAACCAATCCAGCGTCGCCGCCTGTAATAAAGACGGTGAAGCCCTCCCCCCAATAGGATCGAGCCATTTCCATTTGAGTCAGGACAAATCCTCTCAACATCAAGGAGCATCCACGCTCCACCGCCTCGACAGTGCTCCGCCCCGGGGCATGACTCGTCAAGGCTCGCTCAGCGGCCAAATCTCCGTAACGGATATTCCGGGTGTGAGTGCGCAACTGATTACGCATCAATGGCATTCCAGGGCAAATAAAACCGCCGAGATGCTCCCCTTCAGCATTAATAAAATCCGCCGTCACAGCAGTGCCGAAATCCAGAATCAGACAGGCGCCTGCAGCCAGGTGAAAACCACCAAGCATCGCCAACCAGCGATCCAGCCCCAGACGCTCGTAGTCGTCATAGCCATTCCTGACACCAGACATTTCACTGGCCGACTTGGCACACACGACCGAGACGCCGAACGTCTGCTCAAGAATCCGACTGAGTGCGGCTGTTTCTTCACCGGTTCTGACGCTGACCAAGCGACATTTGCGCAGCAATAGGCCGTCAAATGCACGCAGGCTATCCACCAGCGCTTGATCCGAGTCGACCACGCCTTCCGCGAAAAGACCTCCAGTTGCAGCCTTCAATACGCGCCACTTGATAAAGCTGTTCCCACAGTCGAGCTCAAGAATCATCACGCAACCTCAGGCTGAGCTCACCACCACTAAATACTTTTTCCACGCCATCCACCATCAAGCGCAGCGCACCTTGACCATCAATGCCGAGCACTACACCTTCTATATGACTAACGCCGGCAATCAAAGAAACCGGTCGACCCTGCCACATATGCCCCTTCTCCCACTCCTCCTGGAGCGCCGAAAAGCCATCGACCTGCTGGCGCTGGATATAGCCGCGCAGTTGCTCGCTCAGCTCAGCCACCAAGACGTTGCGATCACAGCCTTTACCTGTCTCCAGCCGTATCGATGTCCATTGCTGGTCAACCTCATCAGCAATCTGCATGTTTACATTGATGCCTATACCCAACACCACATGGCATACATCTGCTGGATCACCTACAAGCTCGAGGAGGATACCGGCGATTTTCTTGTTTCCAACCAGCACGTCGTTTGGCCACTTCAATCCAGCGCCCGACACGCCCAGCTTTCGCAGGGTATGCATAACCGCCAAACCGACCACCAGACTCAAGCCCTCAAGCTGGCGCATGCCACCTTCGATGCGCAGGACAAGGCTGTAATAGAGATTTTCAGCAAAGGGGCTTACCCACTTACGTCCCCTGCGGCCACGACCAGAAATCTGCCGTTCTGCCAATACCAGGAACGGCGCCACTCGACCTTGATTGATCGCGCGTAGCGCTTCTGCATTGGTGGAGTCAATGGAATCAAAGACTGTAATTGGCCAAACGGGTGCCAAGGCACCAATTTTGAGAGGATCGAGCAGCGTCAAGGGCGCAGCCAGCTGATAGCCTCTGCCCCGCACTTTGTTAATGGACAACCCGAGTTCAGCCTCAAGATGCTGAAGCTGCTTCCATACCGCACTCCGACTGATACCCAAGGCAAGCCCGAGAGCCTCGCCAGAATGGAATCGACCATCCTTCAAAAGATTCAACAACGTCAGCATGCAGGTCTCGCCTCACAATGAGGCCCGAATAATAGCCATGAGCCGGGCGATTGCATAGAAATCAAG
>NZ_JAIWYL010000008.1:0-396013 GCF_020515535.1 Pseudomonas sp. MWU16-30322 | reverse complement strand
CTCGATGAACTGAAGCAAGCCGCTGTCGAAAACTGCGTAACTCATTGAATCTCAAGGAGTTTTCCGTTTCGACTGCGCCGGAAGTGGGGCGAATTATAGACCTCTGAAATTCGCCGTCAACCCTTATTTCAAACTTTATTCAGCTTTCAGTGTGATACGTGCAAATGCCTTCTTGCCTGCCTGGCAAACGTGGGTCGCACCCAGTACATATATAAAGGAGCGATCAACCACCTCACCATCCACACGCACACCACCGGAAGCCAACAGATCACGCGCAGCCGCCGAGTTCTTCACCAGGCCGGCCTTATTAAGGACAGCCGCAATCGGCATATCTTCAGCAGAAGCCAGCTCAATCTCCGGCAGATCATCCGGCAGTTCACCATCCTTCATACGGTTACCAGCAGCGCGATGCGCATTGGCGGCAGCCTCCTCACCGTGGAAGCGAGCGACAATCTCTTCTGCCAGCTTGATCTTGATATCGCGCGGGTTAGCCCCTGCCTCTACATCCGCACGGAAGGCATCGATCTCATCCATCGAACGGAAGCTGAGCAGCTCAAAGTAACGCCACATCAACGCATCCGGGATCGAAACCAGCTTGCCGTACATCACACCTGGCGCTTCCTGGATACCGACGTAGTTGCCCAACGACTTGGACATCTTCTTCACGCCATCCAGACCTTCTAGCAGTGGCATGGTCAGAATGCACTGAGCTTCCTGGCCATATCCACGCTGCAGCTCACGCCCCATCAGCAAGTTGAACTTCTGATCGGTACCGCCCAACTCGACATCCGCGCGCAGAGCAACCGAGTCATAGCCCTGAACCAGCGGATAGAGGAACTCGTGAATGGCGATAGGTTGGTTGGTGGTGTAACGCTTGTCGAAGTCATCACGCTCAAGCATACGCGCGACGGTGTATTGCGAAGTCAGACGAATGAAGTCCGCCGGACCCATCTGATCCATCCAGGTGGAGTTGAACGCAACTTCGGTTTTCGCCGGATCAAGAATCTTGAATACCTGAGACTTGTAGGTCTCGGCGTTTTCCAAAACCTGCTCGCGAGTCAAAGGAGGACGAGTAGCGCTCTTGCCGCTTGGATCACCGATCATGCCGGTGAAGTCACCAATCAGGAAGATCACCTGATGCCCCAATTCCTGGAACTGGCGCAGCTTATTAATAAGCACGGTGTGACCCAAGTGCAGATCCGGGGCGGTTGGATCGAAACCAGCCTTGATACGCAGCGGCTGGCCGCGCTTGAGCTTCTCGATCAGCTCGGACTCGACCAATAGTTCTTCCGCACCACGTTTAATCAGCGCTAGCTGCTCTTCAACCGACTTCATAACAGACCCGCAAGGCTCAGATTCAAAGGGAACCAACCATACAAGATCGTGCACCAATTACAAGTTTTGCCCGGCGCACGGACACCAATCTGCAGACAGGCTGTCTGTAGACTTGCTTCGGGGATGATTTGGTTATATTTTATACAGTTATTTCATCTTCATCATGTCATTCATCTTTTCCAATTCATCTTTTTTCAAAGTCAAAATTACTTATGACCACTGAACCGTCTAAAGCGCCACCGCTTTACCCGAAGACCCACCTGCTTGCCGCAAGTGGAATCGCCGCCCTTCTCAGCCTGGCGCTCCTGGTATTCCCTTCCAGTGATGTTGAAGCCAAAAAGACGACCCTGAGCCTTGAACTGGAAAGTCCTGCTGAACAACTGACACAAGATCAAGACGCTGCTGACGCGCTTCAAGCCACAAATGAGCCAGTAGCCTCACCTTTCGCCCAAATCGAAAACAGCACCGAAGACACCCCGAAAACCGCTGAGGCCGCACCTGCGCCTGCTCCGGCTGCGGAAAAACCGAAAGCCCCGGGACATCGCGAAGTCATCGTCTCAAAGGGCGATACGCTCTCTACATTATTCGAGAAAGTCGGCCTGCCAGCCGCCGCCGTGCATGAAGTCCTGGCCAGTGACAAACAAGCCAAACAGTTCAGCCAGCTCAAGCACGGCCAGAAGCTCGAGTTCGAACTGAACCCGCAAGGCCAACTGACCAGCCTGCACAGCAAGGTCAGCGACGTTGAAACCATCACCCTGACCAAGAACGACAAGGGCTATGCGTTCAACCGCGTCACCGCTAAACCTACCGTTCGCACGGCTTACGTGCACGGCGTGATCAATAGCTCACTGTCACAATCCGCTGCCCGCGCAGGCCTGTCCCATAGCCTGACCATGGATATGGCCAGCGTATTCGGCTACGACGTCGACTTTGCGCAGGACATCCGCCAGGGTGACGAATTCGACGTGATCTACGAGCAGAAAGTGGTCAACGGCAAGGCAGTGGGCACCGGCCCGATTCTGTCTGCACGCTTCACCAACCGCGGCAAGACCTACACCGCCGTGCGTTACACCAATAAACAAGGCAACAGCAGCTATTACACCGCCGATGGCAACAGCATGCGCAAGGCATTCATCCGTACCCCGGTGGACTTCGCCCGCATCAGTTCTAAATTCTCCATGGGCCGCAAACACCCGATCCTCAACAAGATCCGCGCCCACAAAGGCGTCGATTACGCAGCTCCACGCGGTACGCCAATCAAGGCTGCCGGCGACGGTAAAGTGCTGCTGGCTGGTCGCCGCGGTGGCTACGGCAACACGGTGATCATTCAGCACGGCAACACCTACCGTACGCTCTACGGCCACATGCAAGGCTTCGCCAAAGGCGTGAAAACCGGCGGCACCGTCAAGCAGGGCCAGGTAATCGGCTATATCGGTACCACCGGCCTGTCCACCGGACCGCACTTGCACTACGAGTTCCAGGTCAACGGCGTTCACGTCGACCCACTGGGCCAGAAGCTGCCGATGGCTGATCCGATCGCCAAATCCGAACGCGCACGCTTCCTTGCACAGAGCCAGCCGTTGATGGCCCGCATGGACCAAGAGAAGGCCACCATGCTGGCTTCGAGCAAGCGCTAGGCCATGGCTCTTTATATCGGCGTGATGTCCGGCACCAGTCTCGACGGGCTGGACATCGCCCTGATCGAGCAGACCTCGGCGATCAGACTGATCGCCACGCACTACATCCCCATGCCCGAATCCCTGCGCACCGAGTTGCTTGGCCTGTGCGCCAGCGGCCCTGACGAGATCGCCCGCTCGGCGCACGCCCAGCTGCACTGGGTAAAACTCGCCGCACAGGGCATCAACACCCTCCTCGATCAGCAGCAACTCAAACCAGAAGCCATTCGCGCAATCGGCAGCCACGGTCAGACCATTCGCCATGAGCCCGCTCGCGGCTTCACCGTGCAGATCGGCAATCCCGCACTACTGACCGAGCTGACCGGCATCACCGTGATCAGTGACTTCCGCAGCCGTGATGTGGCTGCTGGCGGCCAGGGTGCGCCGCTGGTGCCTGCCTTCCATGAAGCTTTGTTCGAGGAGCGTAGCGGTAACCGTGCGGTCTTGAATGTCGGCGGTTTCAGCAATCTGAGTCTGATTGAGCCGACCAGGCCTGTAGCCGGTTTCGACTGCGGCCCTGGGAATGTGCTGATGGATGCCTGGATTCATCAGCAACGCGGCGAGAACTATGATCGCAACGGTCAGTGGGCAGCCACCGGCACTGTCGAGCCAGTCTTGCTGAAAGCGCTGCTCAGCGATCCGTTCTTCGTGACCAAAGGTCCAAAGAGTACTGGCCGGGAAGTGTTCAACCTGCCTTGGCTGGAACACCATCTCTCAGAGCTACCGAGCTTCGCCCCTGAAAACGTCCAGGCAACGCTGCTCGAACTGACGGCGCTGACCATTGTCGAGTCGCTGCAAACCGCTCAATCCGATACCCGGGAAATGCTGGTCTGCGGCGGCGGCGCTCACAACGCTACGCTGATGAAACGTCTTGCCGAACTGCTGCCAAACACTACCGTTGCCAGCACCGCCACGCATGGCGTAGATCCGGACTGGGTCGAGGCAATGGCCTTCGCCTGGCTGGCCCATTGCTGCCTCGAAGGCATTGCCGCCAATCGCCCGAGCGTCACAGGGGCCAAAGGCCTGCGGGTACTCGGCGCCATCTACCCCAACTGAACAAAACGCCGGCAACAAAAAACGCCGCAGAACCGTAAGGCTCTGCGGCGTTTTGTTGTGTGTAGCGAGGGGCGATCAGATCGAGAACGAAGAGCCGCAACCACAGGTCGTGGTAGCGTTCGGGTTCTTGATCACAAAGCGCGAACCTTCAAGACCTTCCTGATAGTCCACTTCGGCACCCGCCAGGTACTGGAAACTCATCGGATCGACCACCAGACTCACGCCTTCGCGCTCGACGATGGTGTCGTCCTCGGCCACATCTTCATCGAAGGTGAAGCCGTACTGAAACCCCGAACAACCGCCGCCCGTAACGAATACGCGCAGCTTCAAGCGATCATTCCCCTCTTCATCGACCAGGCTCTTCACCTTGTGCGCAGCACCTTGGGTGAATTGCAAAGCCGTGGGGGTGAAGGATTCGACGCTCATGCTGACTATCTCCCGGCGTTACGCCGCCATAATGCGTGATGACGCGCATTATCCGCTTGTCCTAGAAAATCGGTCAACTATTGTTACGGTATATCAATAAACCCGACCAACTGCCCAGAATGTAAAAAGGCCCGTTTGACGGGCCTTTTTGCTGTGTTGCCGAAAGTGTTACGGCAGCATGCCGGCGTGGGACAGGCCGAAGCGCTCATCCAGGCCGAACAGGATATTCATGTTCTGCACCGCCTGACCCGACGCGCCTTTGACCAGATTGTCGATCACCGACAGCACCACCACCAGATCACCATCCTGCGGACGATGCACTGCAATGCGGCAGACGTTTGCGCCGCGCACGCTGCGGGTTTCCGGATGGCTGCCAGCCGGCATCACATCGACAAACGGTTCGTTGGCATAACGCTTTTCAAACAGCGCCTGCAGATCCACCGAGCGATCGACCACGGTCGCATAGAGCGTGGAGTGAATGCCACGGATCATCGGCGTCAGGTGCGGCACAAAGGTCAGATCAACGTCCTTACCGGCAGCGCGACGCAGACCCTGGCGAATTTCCGGCAGATGACGGTGACCTTTCACCGCGTAAGCCTTCATGCTTTCCGACGTCTCGGAGTACAGCGAGCCTACAGACGCGCCGCGACCGGCACCGCTGACGCCGGATTTGCAGTCAGCGATCAGACGCGAAGTGTCAGCCAGACCCGCCTCAAGCAGCGGCAGGAAACCCAACTGCGTAGCGGTTGGATAGCAGCCGGGAACGGCGATCAGACGAGCCTTCTTGATCTGCTCGCGATTGACTTCCGGCAGACCGTAGACCGCCTCGTCCAGCAATTCCGGCGCACCGTGTGGCTGGCCGTACCACTTGGCCCATTCTTCAGCGTCCTGCAGACGGAAGTCCGCTGACAGATCGATGACCTTGGTGCCCGCCGCCAGCAATTCACCGGCCAAGGCATGGGCAACGCCGTGCGGAGTAGCGAAGAACACCACATCACAAGCGCCAAGGGTCTTGATATCGGGAACGCTGAACGCCAGACCGTCATAGTGGCCGCGCAGGTTCGGGTACATGTCAGCCACGGCCAGACCGGCCTCGGATCGGGAAGTGATTACCACCACTTCTGCCTGCGGATGCTGTGCCAACAGACGCAGCAGTTCGACACCGGTGTAACCCGTGCCGCCGACGATACCGACCTTGACCATAAACCTGCCCTCAACGAACCCACTGGAAAGCCGTCGATAATAGGGGCCGCGCGCCCCTGCGACAACCATCAAGGTGACGTGCGGACGCTCAAGCCTCTACTATCCCGGCTACCGTGAACCTGGGAATAACTAAAAATGCTCTATCTGTGGATCAAAACGTTTCACATCGTCAGTGTCGTGTGCTGGTTTGCCGGGCTGTTCTATCTGCCCCGGCTGTTCGTTTATCACGCGCAAAGTGAAGACGCGATCAGCAAGGAACGCTTCAGCGTCATGGAGCGCAAGCTGTATCGCGGCATCATGGGCCCGGCGATGATCGCCACGCTGATCTTCGGCGGCTGGCTGATCTACCTCAATCCGGGCATCTTCAGCATGGGCGGCTGGATTCACGCCAAGCTGACCCTGGTGGTCTTGCTGATCGGTTACCACCACATGTGCGGTGCGCAGGTAAAACGCTTCGCCCGTGGCGAGAACACCCGCAGCCATGTCTTTTATCGCTGGTTCAATGAAGTGCCGGTTCTGATATTGCTGGCTATCGTAATTCTGGTCGTGGTCAAGCCGTTCTAACTTCTATACAGGCATAACACCTCGGGGGATTTCCAATGTCGCTGCCCGCTCTGCTCGAACAACGTCTGCGCCTGCCGGTAGTGGCAGCGCCGATGTTCCTGATCTCCAACCCGGAGTTGGTGCTCGCCTGCTGCCGTAACGGCATGGTCGGCAGTTTCCCGGCGCTGAACCAACGTGAAAGCAGCGGTTTCAAGGCCTGGCTGGAGGAGATTGAAGCGGGCCTGGCGACACTGGACAACCCGGCACCGTATGCAGTGAACCTGATCGTGCACAACAGCAATCCGCGCCTGCAGGCGGATCTGGACATCTGCGTCGAACACAAGGTGCCGATTGTCATCACCAGCCTCGGCGCGGTGAAGGAGCTGGTGGATGCCGTGCACAGCTACGGCGGTCTGGTGTTCCACGATGTGACCACGCGCCGGCATGCCGAGAAGGCCGCCGAAGCCGGAGTCGACGGCTTGATCGCCGTTGCGGCGGGCGCCGGGGGCCATGCCGGCACCTGGAGCCCGTTTGCGCTGATCGCCGAGATCCGCGAGTTCTTCGATAAAACCCTGCTGCTTGCAGGATGTCTGAACCACGGCCATGAGATCCTGGCCGCACAACTGCTCGGCGCGGATCTGGCCTACTTCGGAACGCGATTTATCGGCACCACCGAAAGTCATGCGCCTGACGCCTACAAGGACATGCTGCTGACGGCCAAGGCGGCGGACATCATTCATACTCCTGCCGTCTCTGGCGTGCCGGCCAGCTTCATGCGCCAAAGCCTGGAGGCGGCAGGTTTCGACATGGCCGCGCTGCAAGGCAAGGGTGAGGTCAATTTCGGCGACAAGCTCAAACCGATCAACGACGAAGCCAAGGCCTGGAAGACCGTATGGTCCGCCGGCCAGGGCGTGGGCCAGATTGATGACTTGCCGAGTGTGGATCAGTTGATCGCCCGGCTCGACGCGGAATATCGTCAGGCGCTGGAACGCGCGGCGCAATTGCCCAAACGCTGGCCGCGCTGAGAAAAATCAGGCCAGTGATCGACCGACTGGCCTTACACTTGCTGACTTTCAATTGATTCGCGACAAGGATGCCCCGACCATGAGCGAACCTCGTTACAAGATCGTTTTCGACGGTGCTCTGCAGCCCGGCGTCGATCTCACCACCGCCAAGCTCAATCTGGCGGCCCTGTTCAAAAGCGATGTCGCTGCCATCGAGCGCCTGTTCAACGGCAGCACCGTCGCCCTCAAGCGCGACCTGACTCACAGTGATGCTCAGACTTATCTGCAAGCACTGAGCAAAACCGGGATCGACGCGCGGATCGAGGCGGAAACGGCAATCGAGCTGAATCTGGCGGACGTGCACGAACATCAGCCCGTCATTGCAGAACCAGCCTCCCCCTACGCACCACCACGCGCCGACGTTGGCGAGAACCTGCCGGCCTTCGCTGTGCTCAAGCCTTTCAGCGTTGAAGGCCGGATCGGTCGCCTGCGGTTTTTGGCCTGGACGATGGTACTGAGCCTGGTAACCCTGCCGATCGTTGGCATATTCGCTCTGCTCGCGCTCGGACTGGTCAGTGGCGACTCCACCACCGGTCTGATCATCGGCGGGATATTCGCGTTCTTCCTGTTCCTCGGCTTCATCATTGTCAGCATCCTGTTCAGCGTGCAGCGCCTGCACGATATCGGATGGTCCGGCTGGCTGTGGCTGCTGAACCTGGTGCCGTTCGTGGGCAGCTTCTTCCCACTGGTGATCATGGTCATGCCGGGCAACACCGGCGCCAACCGTTACGGCCCGCCACCGCCACCCAACAGCACGGCGGTCAAAGTGCTGTGCTCGCTATGGATCGTGTTCTTCGCCCTGGTGTTTGCCGGTGGCATGCTCGGCGGTATTTCGGCCATTCAGCAAGAATATGAAACCAACCTCGAGAGCAGCTACGAAAGCGGCTCGGTCACCACCGATGAAGTCGAGGTCGAAACTGAACCGGCGAATTCCGTGGACGATGCAGCCGAAGCGGCCCCGGCCCCTGTAGACTCTGCGAAAGAATGAACAGCGCTCCCCGCCGTGGCACCTGCGTCGCTGGCGCGGAGCTGTTGCGATGGAGAATTGCATGACCCGTTACGCTCTGATCACTGGCGCCTCCAGCGGCATCGGCCTGGCCCTGGCTGAAGCTCTGGCCCGGCGCGGCCGCAGCCTGATTCTGGTGGCTCGCCAGCGTGATCAGCTGGAAAGTATCGCGATCGAACTGACCCAGCGCTTTGGCGTGGAGGTGTTGTTCCGCGCCTGCGATCTCGGCGAGCCATTGCGCTTGTCCGGGTTCCTGCTGGAACTGGAAGAAGGCGACCGGCAGATCGATCTGCTGGTCAATTGCGCTGGCATCGGCACCTGCGGCCCATTCCTCGCTCAGGACTGGATGACCGAGCAGGACCTGATCGAAGTCAACATCCTCGCCCTCACCCGCCTGTGCCACGCCATTGGCAACAGCATGGCGCTGCAGGGCGGCGGGCAGATTCTCAACGTCGCCTCGGTAGCGGCGTTCAATCCCGGTCCGTGGATGAGCACTTATTACGCCAGCAAAGCCTACGTATTGCACTTCTCCGAAGCCCTGCGAGTGGAGCTCAAACAGAGCGCGGTCAAGGTTTCGGTGCTTTGCCCCGGCCCGACCCGCACTGCATTTTTCCGCACGGCGCAGCTCAACAGCGACAAACTCAAGGACAGCAAACTGCTGATGAGTCCCGAGGAAGTCGCGCTGTACACCGTGCGTGCGCTGGAGAAAAACCGCGCCATCATCATTCCCGGGAGGCGCAATCGCTGGTTCGCCTTCCTGCCACGCCTCGGCTCGCGCTGGCTCAATCGCACCCTCGTCGGCATGGTCAACAAGGCTTACTGCCCGCGCTGAACTGTCCTACGGCAAAACACTGGGCGGGGGCATTCCCCATGCGTACACTCAGGCCAGCCCACACAACGGAGAAAACAGCAGTGGATACTCTGTTCACCAAGATCATCAACCGGGAGATCCCGGCCAAGATCATTTACGAGGACGACCAGGTTCTGGCGTTCCACGACATCGCTCCTCAGGCACCAGTGCATTTTCTGGTGATCCCGAAGAAACCGGTGCGTACCCTCAACGACCTGACCGAAGACGACAAGGCACTGGCCGGGCACATCCTGTTCACTGCCCAGCGTCTGGCACTGGAGCTGGGCTGCGAGGAAGGCTTCCGGGTCGTGATGAACTGCAATGAAAAGGGTGGGCAGACCGTCTATCACATTCATATGCATGTATTGGGTCAGCGCCAGATGAACTGGCCACCGGGCTGATTCACTGCATCAGACCCTGTGGGAGCGGGCTTGCTCGCGAAAGCGGATTGTCTGGCACTGATACTTTGAATGTGCCGACGTCTTCGCGAGCAAGCCCGCTCCCACAAAAACACCACCGTGCTCTCTGCATGGCAATGACCCAGCGCAAACCTTCCCCGGCCGATTCGGTTAAACTGGCCGTCGAGATTTTTCCCGGAGGTCAGCATGACTACCCAACGTCACTACTCGCCGATTGACCGTCTTCTGCTGCAAGCCGATGCCGCGATGCGCACCCTGCTGCCCTTCAGTGGCCAGCCGTACCGCCCGTCACCCGCCATCGTGCAGCCGGATGTGCAGATGAGCGACGAAGACACCCGCCACGTCGCCGGCCTGATGCGCATCAACCACACCGGTGAAGTCTGCGCCCAGGCGCTGTATCAGGGGCAGGCGCTGACCGCCAAGTTGCCGCAGGTACGTGCCGCCATGGAACACGCCGCCGAAGAAGAAATCGACCATCTGGTATGGTGCGAACAGCGCATCCATCAACTGGGCAGCCATACCAGCGTGCTCAATCCGTTGTTCTACGGGATGTCGTTCGGCATTGGCGCTGTGGCCGGCCTGATCAGTGACAAGGTCAGCCTCGGTTTCGTCGCGGCCACCGAGCACCAGGTGTGCAAGCACTTGAACGAACACCTGGAGCAATTACCGGCCGAGGACGAGAAGTCCCGGGCGATTCTGGAGCAGATGCGCATTGATGAAGAACATCATGCGGAGAGTGCACTGGATGCGGGTGGTTTCCGCTTTCCGGCGCCGGTGAAGTTCGGGATGAGCCTGTTGGCGAAGGTGATGACCAAGAGTACTTATCGGATTTGAGATTTGTATTGCCACAAAGGGCCTCTTCGCGAGCAAGCCCGCTCCCACAGGGTTCTGTTTTTCGGCAATAAAAAAGGCGACTACCGCACGGTAGTCGCCTTTTTTTTGTGCCCGGGAATCTTACGTCGGCATGTTGCGCGCGTAGAAGATTTCCAGCATTTCGTGTTTCACACGCTCGGTCACCTGAGCGCGCTGCTCGGACGACAGATTGCTGGTGGCGTCGCCGAACAGGTAGTTGTCCAGTTCGAAATTCTTCAGCAGCATTTTCGTGTGGAACAGGTTTTCCTGGTACACGTTCACGTCGGTCATCTGGTACGCGTCGCGAGTGTCTTCGGACAGGTAGTTCTGGATCGAGTTGATCTCGTGGTCGATGAAGTGCTTGTTGCCTTCAACGTCACGGGTGAAGCCGCGCACACGGTAATCCACGGTCACGATGTCCGAATCGAACTGGTGAATGAGGAAGTTGAGCGCTTTAAGCGGTGAAATGACACCACAGGTCGACACGTCGATGTCCACACGGAACGTCGCGATACCGGCGTCCGGATGGATTTCCGGGTAGGTATGCACCGTGATGTGACTCTTGTCGAGGTGGGCAAGGATAATTTCGGGCAAGGGCCCCGGGGACTCTTCGATCTGGCTGTCAGTCGGGGTCACCGGCTCTTCCGAGATCAGAATCGTGACGCTGGCACCCTGAGGCTCATAATTCTGACTGGCAATGTTCAGAATGTTGGCACCAATGATTTCGACAACTTCCGTGAGAATCTGCGTCAGGCGTTCGGCGTTGTACTCTTGATTGATGTACTCGACGTAAGCCTGCTGGTCTTGCGGGGTTTCCGCGTAGCAGATGTCATAGATGTTGAAGCTCAAGGTCTTTGTCAGGTTATTGAACCCGTGGAGCTTGAGTTTGCTTTTCACCGTTAAAAACTCTCTATGTATGCGGCGCAGCCGCGTGATCAAGCATGCCCGTCAAGTGCGAACAACGCACCTGCGTAGGACGGTTAACACCTCTTCGCGATGGCGATTTTGGTTATCTGTTCAGGCGGATGACCCGTCGGCTGACCGATCACTGCCCTGAAAAAAGTGGCGCATTATGCAGACGTCAGCGAGGGATCGCCAGAGTCTGCACTGCTTTTATGATAGTTGAATGTCGGCTCAGCCGAGTTCGACGATTTCATAATCGTGAGTGATCGCCACGCCGGCCGCGCCGAGCATGATCGAGGCCGAGCAATACTTCTCGGCAGACAGTTCGATGGCGCGCTTGACCTGGGCTTCTTTCAGACCCCGGCCCTTGACCACGAAGTGCATGTGGATCTTGGTGAACACCTTCGGATCTTCGGTCGCGCGTTCGGCTTCGAGGAACGCTTCGCAGCTTTCAACCGCCTGACGCGACTTCTTCAGGATGCTGACCACGTCGAAGTTGCTGCAACCGCCAACGCCCAGCAGGAGCATTTCCATCGGGCGAACACCCAGATTACGACCACCGGCGTCCGGCGGACCGTCCATGACCACGACATGACCGCTACCGGATTCGCCGAGGAACATGGCTTCGCCAGCCCATTGGATGCGTGCCTTCATCGCCAAGACTCCACTGTAGAAAAAAGGGTCGCCAGCTTAGCACAGGCCCTTGCTCTGACAGCGCCTGGCGTTCCTAGGACGGATGCCTCTGCGGTGTAGGTAATTTCTCGAATTTTCGACGAAGTGTCTGGTAAGCTGGCGCCAATTCGCTGGCGCCAATTGTCAGCCTGTGTAGCGACCGCCTTCAGCGCCTCATAAAAAATCAAACATCACCGTGCAGTCTTTTCGGGATACAACCATGGTTGCTATTACCCCCACACCCAAAATCAAGAACCTCGACAAGCTGTTGATGCATTGTCAGCGCCGTCGCCATGCGGCCAAGAGCAACATCATCTGCGCCGGCGATCGCTCGGACACGCTGTACTTCATCATCAAGGGCTCGGTGACGATCCTCATCGAAGATGACGACGGTCGCGAAATGATCATCGCCTACCTCAACGCCGGGGACTTCTTCGGCGAGCTGGGCCTGTTCGAACAAGCGGGTCAGGAGCAGGAGCGCAGTGCCTGGGTGCGGGCCAAGGTTGAATGTGAAATCGCCGAAATCAGCTACGTGAAGTTCCGCGAATTGTCGCAGCAGGATCCAGACATTCTTTACGTTCTCAGCGGACAAATCGCACAACGCCTGCGCAATACCACGCGCAAGGTCGGCGACCTGGCGTTCTTCGATGTCACCGGTCGCGTGGCCCGTTGCCTGCTGGAGTTGTGCAAGCAACCTGACGCGATGACCCACCCGGACGGCATGCAGATCAAGGTGACGCGTCAGGAAATCGGGCGGATTGTCGGTTGTTCGCGGGAGATGGTCGGTCGCGTGCTCAAGGATCTTGAAGAACGCAACCTGGTCGATGTGAAAGGCAAGACCATGGTGGTCTTCGGCACGCGCTAAGCGCGCTACTCAGGCGCTGTAGACCTGCGCCAGCATCAGTCGAAACAGCTCATCAAGACGCGCCAAAGCCGTTGGCGCGACGAACTTCTCATGCAGGGCGATGTGGCTTTCGGCCCGTACCCGCTGCTCCAGACCGCAAGCCTCGTTGAAGCGATTGACCGCCGCGACCATCGACTCGCGCTCGTTATCCATCAGCATCGCCCCATGCACCAACCCTACCGGACGCTGACCACCCTGACTCTGGCGCCAGCGCTGAGCGGTGCCGACCATCTTGCGGCCATCGAGATTGACGTTGAAGCGACCGTCGCAGAACGCGCCGGCGATTTCGCCCAACGACGACGTGCCGCCCAACTCATCCAGCAACTCGCAGATCGGATCGCACAGACGCCGGTAGCCGGTTTCGATGCGGTTCAGATCACCCTCACTGCGGGGCGGGGCGTAGACCAACGCGATGTTGATGGTTGAAGCGGATTGCGGGACCGGTTCGCCACCGGTTTCCCGCAGCAATACCGGCCAACCGGCAGCAGCGGAGACTTCGCAGGCATGCTCGAAACCGGGCAGACGATTGAGCCGGCGCGGCATGACCAAGGCGCGATCACTGGGTTGCCAGAACAGCAGGCCGAATTCGGCATCGCCGGCGCAGACGGAAGCGAGCAAGTCTTGTTCGGCTTGCAGGCCGGCTTCGATGGTGAGGGAGGCAGGGATCATAAGGTTTCCGTAGGACGTTCAGTCTGAGGTGAATCTTATGTCGTCATCGCGAGCAGGCTCACTCCTACAGGGGGAACGCATTCCAAGTGTAGGAGTGAGCCTGCTCGCGATGGCGTCTACTCGGTCTGACTGAGTCAGTCGAGGGTCGAACCACTGACCGGCACACCACGTTCCGGGAAGAACAGGCGCTGCAGTTCGGTGCCTGGGCTTTCCGCGCGCATGAACGCTTCGCCGACCAGGAATGCGTAGACGTCGCTGATTTCCATCAGCTCGACATCGGCACGGTTGAGAATGCCGCTCTCGGTGATCACCAGGCGATCGCGCGGGATGCGCGGCAGCAGGTCGAGGGTGGTTTCCAGGCTGACGTCGAAGGTGTGCAGGTTACGGTTGTTGACCCCGACCAGTGGCGTGTCGAGAGTTTTCAATGCGCGTTCCAGCTCATCGCCATCGTGCACTTCAACCAGCACATCGAGACCGACGCCTTTGGCAACCGAGGCCAGCTCGGCCATTTTCACGTCGTCCAGTGCGGAGACGATCAACAGCACGCAGTCGGCGCCCAGCGCACGGGCTTCGACGATCTGGTACGGATCGATCATGAAGTCCTTGCGGATCACCGGCAATTTGCACGCGGCGCGGGCCTGTTGCAGGTAGAGATCAGCGCCCTGGAAGTAGTCGATATCGGTCAGCAAGGAAAGACAGGTCGCCCCGCCCTTCTCGTAGCTCTTGGCGATATCGGCAGGCACGAAGTTTTCGCGGATCACGCCTTTGCTCGGCGAAGCCTTTTTGATTTCGGCGATCACCGCCGGTTGCTTCGTCTTGGCCTGCGCCAGCAGGGCCTGGGCAAAACCACGGGGTGCATCGGCCGCCTTGGCCAGACTTTCCAGCTCGCTCAGGCTGACGCGAGCGCTGCGCTCGGCGACTTCCTGGACTTTGCGCGCCAGAATGTTTTCCAGAACCGTCGGTACACTCATCCCTCATTCTCCACTTTGAATACCGCGGTAAAGGCACCCAACTCCTCGAGTTTTTCCCGAGCAAGACCGGTGTGCAGAGCATCGTGCGCAAGTGCCACGCCTTCTTTGAGACTGGTCGCCAGGTCAGCCGCGTACAGCGCCGCACCGGCATTGAGCACAATCATTTCGGCAGCCTTCTGGCCGTTTTCGGTCTTGCGCTTGCCCAGTGCATCGCGGATCAGCGCCAGCGAAGCTTCCGGGCCTTCGACCGACAGACCGTGCAGGCTCTGGCTCTTCATGCCCAGATCTTCCGGCTCGACCCAATATTCGGTGATTTCGTTGTTCTTCAGCTCAGCCACAAAAGTCGGCGCGGCAAGACTGAACTCGTCCAGACCGTCCTTTGAATGCACCACCAGTACGTGCTTGCTGCCCAGGCGCTGCAAGACTTCGGCCAATGGCCGGCACAGCGCGGGCGTAAACACGCCCACCACCTGATGTTTCACACCGGCCGGATTCGTAAGCGGGCCGAGCATGTTGAACAGCGTACGCAGGCCGAGATCGCGGCGCGGGCCGGCGGCGTACTTCATGGCTTTGTGGTGAGTTTGGGCAAACATGAAACCGATGCCGACGTTGTCGATGCAACGGGCGACCTGTACCGGCGTCAGGTTCAGGTAGATGCCGGCGGCTTCCAGCAGGTCGGCGCTGCCGCTTTTGCCCGACACCGCACGGTTGCCGTGCTTGGCCACGGTGCAACCCGCCGCCGCGACGACGAACGCAGACGCCGTCGATACGTTGAAAATGTTTGCACCGTCACCGCCGGTGCCGACCACATCGACCACGCCGTCGAGGGTCTTGAGTTCGACCTGATCGGCCAGCTCACGCATCACGGAAACCGCGCCGACGATTTCGTCGATGCTCTCGCTCTTCATGCGCATCGCCATCATGAACGCGCCAATCTGCGCCTCGGTGCATTGACCGGTCATGATTTCGCGCATCACGTCGCGCATTTCTTCGGTGCTGAGGTCGAGGTGTTCGACGATACGGCTCAGGGCTGTCTTGATGTTCATGGGAGTCCTTAGCGCGTGCCGCCGGTTTGTTTGAGGAAGTTGGCAAACAGTTCATGGCCCTGTTCAGTCAGGATCGACTCAGGGTGGAACTGTACGCCCTCAATGTTCAGGGTCTTGTGACGCAAGCCCATGATTTCATCGACCGAGCCGTCGTCGTGCTGCGTCCACGCGGTCAGCTCCAGGCACTCGGGCAAAGTATCGTGTTTGACGATCAGCGAGTGGTAGCGGGTAACCGTCAGCGGATGATTCAGACCGGCAAAAACGCCCTTGTCCTCGTGGAATACCGGGCTAGTCTTACCGTGCATTACCTGACGGGCACGCACGACATCGCCGCCGAAGGCCTGACCGATGGACTGATGGCCCAGGCAGACGCCAAGGATCGGCAGTTTGCCGGCGAAATGTTTGATGGCTTCGATGGAGATGCCAGCTTCGGTCGGCGTGCACGGGCCTGGCGAGACCACGATGCGCTCCGGGTTGAGCGCTTCGATTTCAGCGATGGTCAGTTCGTCGTTGCGCACGACCTTGACCTCGGCACCCAGCTCGCCGAGGTATTGCACAACGTTGTAAGTAAAGGAGTCGTAGTTGTCGATCATCAGCAACATGGCGTTTCGAACCTCTTGAATTCTGACTTGAAGACAGCCTTCGAATGACTTGCCCGCAGGGCGCTGCACGATGTCGGACGCGCACAGGTGGCGTCGGCACAGCGGTATTTCAAACGGGCAAGGAAGGCAAAGCGATACAGATCCGGCCGGGCCGGCAGAAAAGATTCAGGCGCGCCAACGCCAACGGGCGTGTGCCTTGATGACTTGATCCAGAAGTTTGCTGACGATCAACACGGGGAAGGTCTCGTTCATACGTTCCGGCACAGTAACTTAGCTGGGCAGAGCGTGCAATATGGCGGGGCTGACGGGGAGCAAAACAACAGGGGTGTTCGCGACCGATGGCAAAAGGCCGGAAGTTTTTGGTACTGTCGTTTTGTTCACTACAACAATAAATAAACGGACTTGCTCATGATCAAACAGACGTTGTTTGTACCGCTCGCCGGTTGCCTGCTCGCCATGGCTTGCGCCCAGGCGTACGCAGCACCCGCGCCCTACTCCAACTTCATCGTGTTCGGCGACAGCCTGAACGATGCCGGGACCTTCAAGGACAGCGGCGGCCCGGCCGGCGCCACGCAACGCTACACCAACCGCACCGGCCCGCTGTACAAGGATGGCACTGGGGAAAACCGCGACCTCAACGCCACCCAGATCATCGGCGGCAAACTGGGTTTCAGCCCGGATCAGACCGCGTCGTCGTCATCGGCCGTGCGTGCCGGTGAAGGTCTGGCCGATGGCAACAACTGGGCGGTGGGCGGCTACCGTACCGACCAGATTCTCGACTCGATCACCACCCAGTCCGCCACCGGCGAACGCACCCGCAGCGGTTACCTGCCGTCGAACGGCTTCCGCGCCGACCCGAACGCGCTGTATTACCTGTCCGGCGGCGGCAACGATTTCCTTCAGGGGCGCGTACTCAGCCTTGATCAAGCCAGCGCCGCGGCCGATCGCCTGGCCGACAGCGCCCGCACGCTGCAAGGCGCCGGGGCCAAATACATCATGGTCTGGCTACTGCCGGACATCGGCCTGACCCCGGCGATCAACGGCTCGCCGCTGCAGGGTTTCACCTCCCAGCTCAGCGCGCAGTTCAACACCGAACTGGTCAGCCAGTTGCAGGGCATCAACGCTGAAATCATCCCGCTCAACATTCCAGTGTTGCTCAAGGAAGTGTTCGCCAACCCGGCGCAGTTCGGTCTCGCCACCGACCAGAACCTGACCGCCACCTGCTTCAGCGGCAACAGCTGCACCGAGAACGCCCGATACGGCATCAACAGCGCCACGCCGGATCCGACCAAGTTGATCTACAACGACTCGGTGCACCCGACCGAAGCCGGCCAGCGCCTGATTGCCGATTACGCCTACTCGCTGCTGGCCGCCCCTTGGGAGCTGACCCTGCTGCCGGAAATGGCCCAAGGTTCGTTGCGCGCGCATCAAGATGAACTGCGCAATCAATGGCTGGCCGACTGGGAAAACTGGCAGGGCATCGGTCAATGGCGGGCGATTGTCGCCGGTGGCGGCCAACATCAGGATTTCGACGGCCAGCACAGCGCAGCCAGTGCCGATGGCAATGGCTATAACCTGAACATCGGCGGCAGCTATCGCGTCAACGAAGCCTGGCGGGTCGGTCTGGCCGCGGGTCTCTACCACCAGAAACTCGAAGCCGGCGACGCTGACTCCGAATACAAACTCAACTCCTACATGGGCACCGCGTTCGCCCAGTACCAGCAAAATCGCTGGTGGGGCGACCTGGCGATGACCGCCGGCAAACTCGACTATGACAGCCTCAAGCGTAAATTCCAGCTCGGGGTCAACGAGCGCGGGGAGAAAGGCGACACCGACGGCTATGTACTGGCGATCAGCGGCCGCATCGGCTACGACATTGCGCAGCAGGCCAGCAGTCCGTGGCACCTGTCGCCGTTTGTCAGCGCCGACTTCGGCAAGACTGAAGTCGATGGTTATTCGGAAAAAGGCGCGGACGCCACAGCGCTGACCTTCGATGACCAGTCACGCAACTCGCGACGTCTGGGCCTGGGTATTCAAGGCAAGTACCAGATCACGGCGCAGACCGAAGTGTTCGGCGAATTCGCTCACGAGCGTGAGTACAACGACGACCGCCAGGATCTGACCATCAACCTCAACAGCCTGCCAGGTAATCGCTTTACCCTCGAAGGCTACGAGCCGCAGACCAACCTCAATCGCCTGAACCTGGGCGTGAGCCACAAGCTCACGCAGGATTTGGCGTTGCGCGCCAGCTACAACGTGCGCAAGGATGATGACTTCACCCAGCAAGGGGTGAACGTGGGGGTCAGTCTGGATTTCTGATCTGTAGGCATAAAAAACGCGGCGCCTGTGAGGGCGCCGCGTTTTTTTATGCCAGACCACAATCCAATGTGGGAGCGGGCTTGCTCGCGAAAGCGGTGTATCAATCGACATCAATGTTGAATGTCAGGCCGCATTCGCGAGCAAGCCCGCTCCCACCCGGGGGAATTGTGCGAACTCAGCTTTCCGGAGTCTGCTCAGCCAGGGCCACGGCACGGAACATTGCCCGGCGCTTGTTCAGGGTTTCTTCCCATTCCAGCGCCGGCACCGAGTCGGCCACAATGCCGCCACCGGCCTGCACGTGCAGTTCGCCGTTCTTGATCACCGCGGTACGAATCGCAATCGCGGTGTCCATGTTGCCGTTCCAGGCGAAGTAACCGACCGCACCGCCATACACGCCACGCTTGACCGGCTCCAATTCGTCGATGATTTCCATCGCACGGATCTTCGGTGCGCCAGACAAGGTGCCCGCCGGCAGAATCGCCCGCAGCGCGTCCATCGCGGTCAGCCCGGCCTTCAACTGGCCGGTGACGTTGGAGACGATGTGCATCACGTTGGAATAGCGTTCGATGACCATTTTCTCGGTGAGCTTCACCGAACCGATTTCCGAAACCCGGCCAGTGTCGTTACGACCGAGGTCGATCAGCATCAAGTGCTCGGCGATCTCTTTGTCGTCCGACAGCAGATCCTCTTCCAGCGCCAGATCCGCCTCTTCGGTAGCTCCGCGTGGACGAGTGCCGGCAATCGGGCGCACGGTGATCAGGTTGTCTTCGACCCGCACCAGCACTTCCGGCGAGCTGCCGACGACGTGGAAGTCGCCGAAGTTGAAGAAGTACATGTACGGCGTCGGGTTGAAGCAACGCAGGGCGCGGTACAGATCGATCGGCGCCGCCTTGAAGTCGATCGACATGCGCTGCGACGGCACGACCTGCATGCAGTCACCGGCCAGGATGTATTCCTTGATGGTGTCGACGGCTTTTTCGTAGTCGCTCTGGGTGAAACTGGAGCGAAACACCGGATCAGCCGCTTGTTGCTTGCTGAAATCCAGGCCACGGCGCGGGGTGATCGGCTGGCGCAGTTTCTCCAGCAGTTCCTGCAATTGCGCCTGCCCCTGCTCGTAAGCATCGGCTTGCGCCGGGTCAGCGAGGACAATCGCGTGCATCTTGCCGGCGAGGTTGTCGAACACCACCACCGCATCAGAGACCATCAGCAGAATGTCCGGCACGCCCAGTGGATCCGGGTTCGGGCATTTGCCCAGACGTTTCTCGACATAGCGCACGCAGTCGTAACCGAAGTAGCCGACCAGACCACCGTTGAAACGCGGCAGACCGGCGATGGTCGGCACGTTGTAGCGGGCCTTGAAGGTTTCGACGAAGGCCAGCGGGTCTTCGACGTCATGGCTTTCGGTCTCGACGCCATCGACGGTGATGCTCACGTGATGGTCGTGCACCCGCAACACGGTGCGGCACGGCAGGCCGATGATCGAATAACGGCCCCATTTCTCGCCACCCTGCACCGATTCGAGCAGATAGGAGTTGGGCTGGTCGGCCAGTTTCAGGTAGATCGACAGCGGCGTGTCGAAGTCGGCCAGGGTTTCGCAGGCCAACGGAATGCGGTTGTAGCCGTCAGCGGCCAGGCGCAGGAATTCTTCGCGGATCATGGGGTGCCTCGTGGTGTGAGGGGCAAATCTGTCAGGTGTGCAAACGCGCCGGCAAGCCGGCCAGGAATCAGTCAGGCGCGCCAACGCCAGCGGGCCAGGGCCTTGATGACTTTCATCCAGAGTTTGCGGGTGACCACCACGATGGCGTTTCCAGAAGGAGATTGAGAAGCGTCGGGCAACGTTATCTCAGCGGCAGTACCGAGGCAACCGGGAATTAGCTTGCGCAGATCGTCGATCACCAGTGCCGGGGATTCCTCGGCAATCGGCCGGCCATGGTTGTAGCCGTAGCTCAGCGCCACGCACTTGACCCCCGCCGCCTTCGCCGCCAGCACGTCGCTGCGCGAGTCGCCGACGAACAGCGATTGCGAGGCCGGGATATTGGCCATTTTCATCACGAAGAACAGCGCGGCCGGATCAGGCTTCTTCTGCGGCAGGGTGTCGCCGCCGATGATCCACTTGAAGTAGCGGCCGATCTTCATCTGATCCAGCAGCGGTGCGACGAAACGCTCCGGCTTGTTGGTGATCAGCGCCATGGCCACGCCCTGTTTGTGCAACCACTTGAGGGTGTCGCGCACGCCGGGATAGACCACGGTCAGCTCATGACTCGCGCCGTAGGCTTCCATGAACACTTCCAGCGCGTGCTCGGCCTCGACGTCGTCCACCGCCGAATGATCGATGCCACCGGCCAGCGCCCGGCGCACCAGCACCGGTGCGCCGTTGCCGACCCACTCGCGCACCGCCTCGATGCCGGCAGGCTTGCGGCCGAGGGAGAGCAGCATGGTGTCCACCGCGGCCGCCAGGTCGGGAACCGAGTCGATCAACGTGCCATCCAGATCGAACATCACCAACCGTGGCAGTTGCCCCGGGAACAGCTGCTCAAAACCGCTCATGGGCGCGCCAGCGCCAGTTCGGAACGCATCTTGTCGATGACTTCCTGATAGTTCGGCGCATTGAAGATCGCCGAACCGGCGACGAAGGTGTCCGCACCGGCCGCGGCGATTTCACGGATATTGTTGACGTTGACGCCGCCGTCGATTTCCAGACGGATGTCGCGGCCCGAGGCATCGATGATCGCCCGCGCTTCGCGCAGTTTATCGAGGGTACCGGGGATGAACTTCTGCCCGCCGAAGCCCGGGTTGACGCTCATCAGCAAGACCATGTCGACCTTGTCGATCACGTACTTGAGCACGTCCAGCGGGGTCGCCGGGTTGAACACCAGCCCGGATTTGCAGCCGCCTTCACGGATCAGTTGCAGCGAACGATCGACGTGCAGCGTGGCTTCCGGGTGGAAGGTGATGTAGGTCGCGCCGGCCTCGATGAAGTCGCCGACAATGCGATCCACCGGGCTGACCATCAGGTGCGCGTCGATCGGCGCGGTGATGCCGTATTTGCGCAATGCCGCGCAGACCATCGGGCCAATGGTCAGGTTCGGCACGTAGTGGTTGTCCATGACATCGAAGTGGACGAAGTCGGCACCGGCGGCCAGAACATTGTCCACTTCTTCGCCGAGGCGGGCGAAGTCGGCGGAGAGAATCGACGGAGCAATTACGAAGGGCTGCATGACGCACCTTTTCTGAGCTAAATCACGATGGCGCGCATTGTATACCTCAAGTTTCCGTGCGCGCACCGTGACCGCGATGATCAGTACGCCGCTCGGTAGATCTTCTCGATATCCGCAGCGCTGAGCTTGCGCGGGTTGTTGCGCATCAAACGCTCGATTCCCGCGGCCTCCACAGCCATGGCCGGGATCGCCTCTTGCGGCACACCGAAACTGCGCAGCCCGGCCGGAATTTCCACCGCCGCGCACAACTCGGTCATGGCCTGCACGGCTTTGTCCGCGGCCTCAGTGGCGCTCAGATGAGCGGTCTTCACCCCCATGGCCTCGGCGATATCCTGCATGCGCTCGACGCAGGCCATCTTGTTCCAGGTCATGACATACGGCAGCAACAACGCGTTACTGACGCCATGGGCAATGTTGAAACGCCCGCCCAACGGATAGGCCAACGCATGCACCGCGCCGACCCCGGCATTGCCGAACGCCATGCCGGCCATCAGGCTGGCGGTGGCCATGTCTTCACGGGCTTGCAGGTTGCCGCCATTGGCGTAGGCCTTGGGCAGCGCCCTGGCGATCAACTTGATTGCGCCGAGCGCCAGCGAGTCGGTGATCGGCGAAGCGTTGACCGACAGATAGGATTCGATGGCATGCACCAGCGCATCGACGCCACTGGCGGCGGTGACGCTGCGCGGGCAGGTCAGGGTCATTTGCGGACTGACCAGCGCCACGTCCGGCAGCAGATAATCGCTGACGATGCCTTTCTTCAGTTGCGCAACCTTGTCGGAGAGGATGGCGACGTTGGTCACTTCCGAGCCGGTGCCGGCGGTGGTCGGGATGGCGATCAGCGGCGGACCTTTGCGCGGTACCTGATCGACGCCGAACAGGTCTTCCAGCGCGCCGTGATAGCCGGCGTACGCGGCAACGCTCTTGGCGATGTCGATGGCACTGCCGCCGCCCAGGCCGATCAAGCCGTCGTGCCCGCCCTCGCAATACACGCGCATGCAATCTTCGACGATGGCGATTTCCGGGTCCGGCAGCACCCGGTCGAAAATCTCGTACTCGCGCCCGCCCAATTGGCACAGCGCCAGCTCCACGGTGCCGGACTTGACCAGCGCGGCGTCGGTGACGATCAGCGGGTTGTCGATATCCAGCCGCGTGAGTTCCGCCGCCAGTTGCTCGATGGCCCCGGCGCCGGTGATCAGTTTGTGAGCGATTTTGAACTGGGACAGACTCATCGTGCGCAGCCTCTTATAGATGTGGGAGCTGAGCACAAGCGTAGTCGAGGGTTTCGGGTTGTCTGGCATTCACCCCATGAATGAGACAAAACTTCGCATACAACACAAATCCCTTGTGGGAGGGGGGCTTGCTCCCGAAAGCGGTGGGTCAGTCGACATCTACTTCAACTGATCCACCGCTTTCGGGAGCAAGCCCCCTCCCACAGTTTTTATCGTGTACAGCTTCAGACTTGGGCAGTGCGAAGTTTTTCGCTGCGACCGCGCAGCCATTCGAGGGTTAACAGCAGGACGACGGAGAAGGCGATCAACAAAGTTGCCGCAGCAGCAATCGTCGGACTGAGGTTCTCGCGAATCCCGCTGAACATCTGCCGTGGCAGCGTCGCTTGCTCGGGGCCGGCGAGGAACAGCGTCACCACCACTTCATCGAACGATGTGGCGAAAGCAAACAACGCCCCGGAAATCACTCCCGGCGCAATCAGCGGCAGGGTCACCCGGCGGAACGTGGTCAACGGCGATGCGCCGAGGCTGGCCGCCGCCCGCACCAGATTCTGATTGAAACCCTGCAACGTCGCCGACACGGTGATGATCACGAACGGCACACCCAGCACCGCGTGCACCACGATCAGCGAGAAGAAGCTGTTGCCCAGACCCAGCGGCGCGAAGAACAGATAACTCGCCACACCAATGATCACCACCGGCACCACCATCGGCGAAATCACCAGCGCCATCACCAACGCCTTGCCGGGGAAATCGCCACGGGTCAGGCCAATGGCGGCCAGGGTGCCGAAGACCATCGCCAGCACGGTCGCCGCAGGAGCGACGATGATGCTGTTCTTCAGCGAGCGCATCCATTCCGCCGAAGCGAAGAAGTCCTGATACCAGTGCAGGGAGAAGCCCTGCAGTGGGTACACCAGAAAACTGCCGGAGTTGAACGACAGCGGCACGATCACCAGCACCGGCAGAATCAGGAACAGCAGGATCAGGCCGCAGAGAATCCGCAAGCTGTAGAACCACACCCGTTCGATGGGCGACATGTAAGGACTCAGCATTTCAAATTCCCCTTAGCTCAGGCGCAGGCGACTGGCGCCCACCAGCCAGCTGTAGATCAGATAAAGCACCACGGTCGCCAGCAGCAACAGGCCGCCCAGCGCAGTGGCCATGCCCCAGTTGATGCTGGTGTTGGTGTAGAACGCGACGAAGTAACTGACCATTTGATCGTTCGGGCTGCCAAGCAGCGCCGGGGTGATGTAGTAGCCGATGGCGAGGATGAACACCAACAGGCAACCGGCGCCGACGCCGGCATAGGTCTGCGGGAAATACACCCGCCAGAAACTGGCGAACGGATGGCAGCCCAGCGAGATCGCGGCGCGCATGTAGGTCGGCGAGATGCCTTTCATCACGCTGTAGATCGGCAGAATCATGAACGGCAGCAGAATGTGCACCATCGAGATGTAGACCCCGGTGCGGTTGAACACCAACTCCAGCGGCTTATCGATGATGCCCATGGCCATCAGCGCGCTGTTGATCAGCCCGCCCGACTGCAGCAACACGATCCACGCCGCGACCCGCACCAGAATCGAAGTCCAGAACGGCAGCAGCACCAGAATCATCAGCAGGTTGCTCTGCCGCGAGGGCAGGTTTGCCAGCAGGTAGGCCAGTGGATAGGCGAGGAACAGGCAGATCACGGTGATGACCAGCCCCATCCAGAAAGTCCGGGCAAAAATGTCGAGGTAGATCGCCTGATCCGGGGTGGCCGGCGCCACTTCACCAAGGTCGTCGATGCGGTGATCGACTGCCGCCAGCAGGTAGTAAGGCGTGATGTTGCTGGTGTTGCGGCGCACCGCTTGCCAGTAGGCCGGATCGCCCCAACGCTCGTCGAGCGCTTCGAGGGCTTCTTTATAGGAGGCCGGCTCGCTGGCGAAAGGCAGCGCGCGGGCGGTTTTGGTCAGCAGGCTGCGATAGCCGGCCAACTCCATGTTCAAGCGCTTGGACAGATCGCCCAAGGTCTGGTTTTTGCGGGCTTCGGCGAGGTCTTCACCGGCGGCTTTATAAACCGGTTCGGCGGGCAGGCCGCGGCCGTCCCAACTGGCGATGGCCGCCACGGTGCGCGGCATGCCGCCGACCACTTCCGGGTTGCCGACGCTTTTATAGAGCAGCGCCACAATCGGCACCAGGAACACCAGCAACAGAAACAGCACCAGCGGCGCAATCAACGCCTGAGCCTTCCAGCGGTTGACCCGCTCGGCGCGCTTGAGCTTCTGCTTCAAGGTGGGGCTGGTGCCCTCGTTCAGGGGAACGGCGATGGCCATGACGTACTCCGCAAATCTTTGATCGTTACAGAGGTGGCGAACCACCTCTGTTGTGTTGAAACACCATGCCTGATGATGGCGATTCCCTGTGGCGAGCGAGCTTGCTCGCGCTGGGCTGCGAAGCGGCCCCAAAATTGTGTGGGCAGTGCCAATTTTGTGAGTGCTGCGCACTGGTGCGCCAGCCCGGTCAAGCGGGAGCAAGCTCCCTCGCCACAGGAGCCCTCATAGTGGGAGCGATGGTTACTTCGCAGCCCAGGAATTGAAGCGCTGCTCCAGTTGCTCACCGTTGTCAGCCCAGAAGCTG
The DNA here is from genome assembly GCF_020515535.1 of Pseudomonas sp. MWU16-30322. Lineage (NCBI taxonomy): Bacteria > Pseudomonadati > Pseudomonadota > Gammaproteobacteria > Pseudomonadales > Pseudomonadaceae > Pseudomonas > Pseudomonas sp. MWU16-30322. The sequence goes on along the minus strand of NZ_JAIWYL010000008.1, from coordinate 370,437 downwards.
ACGTCGATCTGCACCTGGTTGGCGATGTTCTCCGGGGTGGTCGGCATGTCTTTCAGTACGTCCTTGCTCAGCAGCGGTACCGCTTGCGTGTTGGCCGGGCCGTAGGCGATGTTTTCCGAGTAGGTCTTCTGTTGCTGCGGCTGAACCGAGTAGGCAATGAACTTCTTCGCAGCATCGGCGCGGGTCTTGTCCAGACCTTTCGGGATGGCCCACGCGTCGAAGTCGTAGATGCCGCCGTTCCAGACGACCTTGAGGTTGGATTCTTTCTGCACGGCCGCGATGCGACCGTTGTAGGCCGAGCTCATGACCACGTCACCGGAAGCGAGGTATTGCGGCGGTTGGGCGCCCGCCTCCCACCACTGGATGTAAGGCTTGAGTTCGTCGAGTTTCTTGAAGGCGCGATCCTGACCGTCCTTGCCGGCCAATACTTTGTAAACGTCTTTTGGTGCAACACCGTCAGCCATCAACGCGAATTCCAGAGTGTACTTGGCGCCTTTACGCAGGCCGCGCTTACCCGGGAATTTCTTGGTGTCCCAGAAATCTGCCCAACTGGCGGGTGGCGCTTTGAGCTTGTCGGCGTTGTATGCCAGCACGGTCGACCAGACGAAGAAGCCCACGCCGCACGGCTGGATCGCGCCTTTTACATAGTCTTCGGTCTTGCCGAACAGCGCCGGGTCGAGTTGTTCGAACATGTCTTCATCACAACCACGGGCCAGCTCCGGGGATTCAACTTCCACCAGATCCCAAGACACACTCTTGGTATCGACCATGGCTTTGACCTTGGCCATTTCACCGTTGTACTCGCCAGCAACGATCTTGCCGTTGCCCGCCGCCTGCCACGGTGCGTAGAACGCTTTTTCCTGGGCGGCCTTGTTCGCCCCGCCAAACGACACCACAGTCAGATCAGGGCCGGCGGCCATCGCGTGTGCCGCACCCATCAGGCCCAGGGTCAGGGCTGTCAACTTCAGGGATCTCAACATTTATTGTTCTCTCCACGTGCAGGGTTGGTGTTGGTATTGCGGGGGCGATCAGTTCGCCTCTAACAGCGGGTCGAGCGCACGAACGTGCTCGACCTGCCAGCCAAGCGGAACCACGTCGCCGACCGCGAGCGCTGGATCGAGCTCGGCAATCGGCTGTTTCACGAAGAAGTCGGTCTTGCCGCAGACTTCCAGGCGCACCCGGACGTGGTCGCCCAGATAGATGAATTCCGCCACCCTCCCTGAGAAGCGGTTGACGCATTGGTCGCTCGAACCGTTGAGGCTCACGCGCTCCGGGCGAATCGACAGGGTCACGGGTTCGCCGGTCTGGCCGACGTTGACCGCCAGCGCCTCGACCTTCTCGCCACGGCCCAGCTCGACCACGCAGCGCTCGCCGCTCTGACTGAGCAGACGGCCGTTGAGGCGGTTGTTCTCGCCGATGAAGTTGGCGACGAAGGTGTTTTTCGGCTCTTCGTAGAGGGTGCGCGGCGGGGCGATCTGCTGGATTTCGCCCTGATGGAACACGGCGACGCGGTCGGACATGGTCAGGGCTTCACCCTGGTCGTGGGTCACGTAGACCACGGTCACGCCGAGGCGCTGGTGCAGGTGCTTGATCTCCATCTGCATGTGTTCGCGCAGTTGTTTGTCGAGTGCGCCGAGCGGTTCGTCCATCAGCACCAATTGCGGTTCGAACACCAGCGCCCGGGCCAGCGCCACACGCTGCTGCTGACCGCCAGACAGTTGCGCCGGATAACGCGAAGCGAACGCGTCGAGCTGGACCATGCTCAGGACTTTCTTGACCTTGTCGCTGACGTCACTCTTGTTCAAGCCACGGACGGTCAGCGGGAAGGCCAGGTTCTCGGCCACGGTCATGTGCGGGAACAGCGCGTAGTTCTGGAACACCATGCCGATGTCGCGCTTGTGCGGCGGCACGTTGTTGATCGCACGGCCGGCCAGGAGGATTTCACCGGCGGTCGGGGTTTCGAACCCGGCGAGCATCATCAGGCTGGTGGTCTTGCCCGAGCCGGACGGCCCCAGCAAGGTCAGGAACTCGCCCTTGCGAATGTCCAGGTTGAGGTCTTTGACGATCAGGTTCTCGCCGTCGTAGCTCTTCTGCACTCCACGAAAGCTGACCAGCACGTCACTGGCCCCTGCGTTTGAATCGACCTGGCTCATACCCACACCTTTGTTATTGGTAACTGCTGTGGAACAAGCCTAGTGGCTGGCGCCAGTCACGCAAATCGGGGCGCAGGAGAGAATCGCCTCAGCCGGATGGAAGGTTGGGGGTAGGGATTGCCCTACAAGGATGGCGCGTTTTGGCAAGCGCGGCGGAATCGACAAGCGGCGAGCCGCAAGAACAGGCAAAAGCGCCTGTCGCTAATGGATATGCCCACAATTTCGGGCGCTATGAAGATCCCCTGTAGGAGTGAGCCTGCTCGCGATAGCGGTGGCTCAGTCACTGAAGTGTTGCCTGACAGAACGCTATCGCGAGCAGGCTCACTCCTACAGTTTTAACTGCGGTGTGCTTAGAGGAGTTTATGTTCCATCGCGTATTTCACCAGCTCGGCCAGCGAGGTGATGTTGAGCTTCTGCATCAGCCGCGCCTTATGGGTGCTGATGGTCTTGCTGCTCAGGGCCAGTTGCTGGGCGATGTCGTTGACGTTGGCGCCTTGGGCCAGGCGCTCGAACACCGAGAACTCGCGTTCGGACAACAGCGAATGCAACGGACGCGTGTCAGTCAGGCCGACCTCGAAGACCATCCGGTCGGCCAGCTCCGGGTCGATGTAACGCCCGCCGGCCGCGACCTTGCGAATCGCCGTCAGCAACAGCGCCGGATCACTGTCCTTGGTCGCATAGCCAGCGGCGCCAACCTTCAGCGCACGGGCAGCCATTTGTGCTTCGTCGTGCATCGACAACACCAGAATCGCCGGCGGATTGTTCAGCGCGCGAATCCGCGGAATCGCTTCCAGTCCATTGACCCCGGGCATCGAGATGTCCAGCAACACCACTTCACATGGCACGCTGCGCAGCGTTTCGAGGAGTTGTTCGCCATTACTCGCCTCCCCCACCACTTGCAGATCCTTGGCCAGGCCGATCAATTGCTTGATGCCTTCACGGACGATGGTGTGGTCTTCGGCTACCAATACACGGATCAAGTTTTTCTCCAGATTTCAGGTACACACCAAACCCTGTGGGAGCGAGCCTGCTCGCGATAGCGTCAGCTCAAACACCACAAACCTTCAGACCTCACTCACCGGCACCCACACATGCAGACTGGTGCCCTCCCCCGGCTCACTCTCAAGTTGCAAGCGCCCGCCCATGATCAGCACCCGCTCGCGGATGCCGACCAGGCCAAAGGACGTCGGCCGATCCGCAGTGGCGACAAAGCCTACGCCATCATCGCTGACCGTCAGACACAACTCATCGCCCTCCAGCACCAGCGTCAGCTCCACAGTATGCGCCTGGGCATGGCGCATGACGTTGGTCAGCGCCTCCTGCAGGATACGGAACAGGCCAATGGCCTTGGCATCGCTGAGCGCCGGCAGATTGTCCGGCACCTGCACCAGACACGGAATCTGCGTACGCGCCTCGAACCGCCGCGCCTGCCACTCGATCGCCGAGGCGATCCCGGCATCGAGGATCGGCGGGCGCAGCGCCGTCGCCACATCGCGCACCAACTGGAACAACTGGGCGATCAGGCGTTTCATGCTGTTCAAGCGCTCGTTCAGCCCCGGGTCGAGCTGCGCATAGGCCAGCTCGCACATCGAGGTTTCCAGTTTCAGAACCGTGAGCATCTGCCCCAGCTCATCGTGCACTTCCCGGGCGATCCGCGCCTTCTCTTCTTCGCGCACGCTTTCCAGGTGCGCCGACAATTCGCGCAGTTGCTCGCGGGACGCGGCCAGCTCCAGTTCAATGCGCTTGCTTTCGCTGATGTCCCAGACGATGCCGTCCCAGACATAAGCGCCATCCTCCAGTTGGCGGGTGATCGCCTTGATCTCGGCCCAGCGCTGTTCGCCCTGGCGAGTGAGGATGCGGCCCTGCCACGACCAGTCACTGTCGGTGTCCAGCGCCTGATCCTGGGTCTGGTGGTAACTGGCCCTGTCGTCGGGATGCACCAGACTGCGCAAGCCCATGTCACGGTGCGCGATGGCGGCCGGCGCGTAACCGACCAGGCTCTCGCTGCCCTCACTGATGTAGGCGAAATCGATCTGCCCGGTTACCGCCGCCCGCTCCAGGCGGAACACCAGCCCCGGTACGTTGGCGGCAATGCCTTGCAAGCGCGCTTCACTTTCCTGCAACGCAGCCAGTGCTCGGCGACGCTCGGTGACGTCGGTGAGATAAACCACCAGATACTCACTGTCGCGAAAGCGCAGAAAACTCAGCGAGACGTCCGCCGGCAGGATGCTGCCATCAGCGCGCACGCAACTGGTTTCAAAGCTCAGCGGCCCTTCTTCACTGGCCCGCGCGCGTTTCCACAGGTTGAGCCAGCGGTCCATGTGCAGACCGGGTTCGAAGTCGATCAGCGGCCGTTCGATCAGCGCACCCTGTGGATAACCGAGCATGTGTTCCGCCGCGCGGTTCGCGTAGCGCACATGGCTGTCCCAGTTGACCCAGAGAATGCCGACGGTGCTTTGATCGATGGAAAACTGGGTCAGGCGCAAGGCTTCTTCACTGGCCGCGCGCAGGGCAATATCTTCCCGGGCCGTCAGCAGGCGCTGTTCGAGGCTATGTTGCTGGCGTCGCTGCCAGACCACGATGGCCACACAACTGAGCAGCAAAACGGCAAACAGCAGACTGAGGTTCTGCCAGAACCCCGGCGATTCGGTGAGCCGCGGGTACTTGGGTTGCAGCCATTGGTTGTGCAGGCGCTCCAGATCCTTGGCCGGGATCGCCCGCAAGGCACTTTCGATAATCCCGGCCAACTGTGGCCAGTCCCGCCGCGAGGCGACTCGCAACAGCTGCGGCAAGCCGATATCGCCGACCACCACCAGCCCGGCGAACTCCGGCTCGGCGGACAATCGCCCGAGTTGCGCTTCGTCCACCACGGCGTAGGACGCTTGCTGAGTCAACAACAGTTGCAACGCCTGACGTTCCAGCGGCACGCCTTGCAGATTCAGGTGCGGATAATTGCTGCGCAAATAATCGGCGGTAACGCTGGGCATGCGCACGGCGACGCGGGACAGGCTGTCGAGCTTTTCCAGCTCGACCACGCCGCCGCTCTTCTGGTCGCTGACCACCAGTTGCGGCACACGCATGTAAGGATCGGAAAACAGCCACAGGCGCAGTGCCTCCGGGGTCTGGGTCAGGCCCGGGGCGATGTCGATTTCACCTTCGCGAGCGGCCTCCTCCAGTTGTGTCAGATCCTGAAAATTGCGCCAGCTCAGATCGACATTCAGGGTTTTGGCCAGTGACTTCATCAATTCGACATTGGCCCCGGACAAGCGCTGCAGACGCCGGTCGTACTGTGCGTACGGTGCCTGCAAGACCAGACCGACGCGCAGCTCTCGGTGCTGCGCCAGCCATTGCTGCTCGCCGGGCGTCAACAGCGCCGCGTGCGCCGCCGGCGCAGACGCCGCCCAGCCCATCAAGGGAAAACACAACCAGCCGATAACCCACAGGCAGCAAAAACGCATCATTGAAGTCTCGTACACTGACAAATTCTGACCAACCCATTAGGCTGCCGGGATACTTTTCTGGCCTGGAATAACCGATGCCCTCTGTCTACCGCCTGGCAATGCCAGCATTGTGCCTGTCGCTGATCCTGCCTTGTGCGTTTTCCGTCGAAGCCGCCGATCCGGCGCCCGCCTCCACCGCCGAGCAACCGGCTACCGAAAAACCGGCCGAACGCCAGCCACTGCTTGAGCGTAGTCAGGAAGAAGCCGCGGCACTCGAACGCAAAGTCCCGGCGCAAGAACAGCAGCAACTGCAGGCTGGCGCCGACACTTTCCTCGCCCTGTGGAAACCGGCCAACACCGCCGACCCGAAAGGTGCGGTGATTATCGTGCCGGGCGCCGGCGAAACCGCTGACTGGCCGCAAGTGATCGGCCCGCTGCGCAACAAATTGCCCGACGTCGAGTGGAGCAGCCTGAGCATCACCCTGCCGGATCTGCAAAGCGATGTCATCGCCCCGCGGGTGATTGCGCCCGCCGCCGCGCCGAAAGCCCCGGAAAGTGGCAGCAAGGATTCCACCACCGCGCAACCGATCGAACAGGCGGCGGGCGGTGAAGCGGAAGTGGCGGATCAGGTGGTTGCCGAAACGACTGAAGAACAGTCCAAGGCGGATGCCGAGCGCATCTTCGCGCGGATCGACGCGGCGATTGCCTACGCTGAGCAACAAAGCGCACGCCGGGTCGTCGTCCTCGGTCACGGCACGGGCGCGTACTGGGCAGCGCGTTTTCTCAGCGAGCGACAGAGTTCGCAGGTCGAGAAGCTGGTGATGGTCGATGCGCAAACGCCAAGCAAGGCCAAGCCGCCACTGGCCGAGCTGACGCCGACCCTGAAGTTGCCGACGGCGGATATTTTCTACATGGACAAGGCGCTGGATCGCACCGCGGCGCTGGAACGCATGCAGGCCAGCAAGCGCTTGAAGACTTCAGCATTCAGCCAGGTGGCACTCAAGGCGTTGCCGGATAAAAAGGCTGAGCAGGAACAGGTGTTCCGGCGGGTGCGTGGCTGGTTGAATCCGCAGAAGGCTGACTGATAGACCGAGTCGCCCCATTCGCGAGCAAGCCCGCTCCTACAGGTGATCGCATTCCACCTGGAGGAATTCGATCACATGTAGGAGTGAGCCTGCTCGCGAAGAGGCCCTCATCAACAACTCAACTCTAGCGATCAGCGAAAATCCCGTCGCGCCCGAATCAACGTAAACGCGTTGTGCAGCTCGCGGGTTTTCTCGGTCGCGTCACGCACCTGCTCCGGCGTTGCGCCGCTGCCGGCGATCTTGTCCGGGTGATGACGGCTGAGCAGTCGTCGATAGGCGCGCTTGATCTGCGCCGGCTCGCTGGTCGCCGACACGCCGAGCAGGCGCATCGCTTCCTGATAACTCATCGCAGCACTGACAATCGGCCGTTTGTTCGGCTCGTAATCATTGGCCAGCGCCTGGATCTGGTGCGTTGTCCACCCCAGCCACTTGCCCCACTGCGCCAATAATTCACGCTCACTGACGCCCGCGCGGCCGTCGGCCCAGACCATCCGCCAGCAGGCGCGCAACACGCCTTCGGCAGCATGCGGCTGAGCACTCAGGCGACGCAGATAACCGCGCAGGCGGTCGCCGCCGGACTTGCCGCGATTGAACGCGGCAATCGCCCGCCGCCGCGCCGGTTCGCTCATTTCCAGGGCGTTCATTTCATGGCGCGCCTGCTGGATATGACCGTCCGTCACCCGCCCGTCACTCTTGGCCAGACGCCCGAGCAACACGAACAGCAATTCGTCGTTGCGCAACATCGGCCGGCCGCCGAGTTTTTCCCGCAAGTGTCCCCAGCTCTGCAAGTGCAGACGCCGATCCAGCGCCTGTCCCAACAATGCCCCAAGCATGGCCCCCGGAATGCTGGCAATCGCAAAACCTGCTCCGGCTCCAATCAGAGTCCCTGGCCACAACATATCAACGACTCGCTTCTATCAATGCTTCAGCTTCGGCCAGACGCTCATGCGTACCGACATCCACCCAATGGCCTTTCAGACGCTCGCCCGTGACCTGTCCATCGGCCATGGCTTTGCGCAGCAATGGTGCGAGCTTGAACGCGCCGTCCGCGCAGCCATCGAACAACTGCGGATGGAGCACGGCGATGCCGCTGTAGGTCAGGGTTTGCGCACCCGCCTGGCCATCGCTCACCCGACCGTCAGTCAGGGTGAAATCGCCCGTCGGATGATGGGCCGGGTTGTCCGCCAGTACGAGATGCGCCAGACCATTGATCGGTTGATGCAGCACGCTGAAGTCGTAATCGGTCCAGATGTCACCGTTGACCACCAAGAACGCGTCGTCACCGAGCAATGGCAAGGCGCGGAAAATCCCGCCGCCGGTTTCCAGCGGCTCACCTTCCGGCGAGTACTGGATGCTCACGCCGAACTGCGAACCGTCGCCCAGATAATCCTCGATCTGCTGACCGAGCCATGCATGGTTGATCACGATCTCGCTGAAACCGGCCGCTGCCAGCGCGCGCAGGTGATATTCGATCAACGGTACGCCGCCGGCACGCACCAGCGGTTTGGGGGTGGTCAGGGTCAGCGGGCGCATGCGCTCGCCCTTGCCTGCCGCCAGAATCATGGCCTTCATGCAGTCACTCCGCCACGCAGACTGGCGAGCAACGCCTGCAGGTCCGCCAGTTCCGGACGACGAGCGATCACCGCTTCTATATAGGCGAAGAAACGCGGCACGTCGGCCAGATAGCGCGGCTTGCCATCGCGATGGCAGATGCGGGCGAAGATGCCGATGACTTTCAGGTGACGCTGTACGCCCATCAGGTCGCTGGCGCGCAGGAAGTCCTCGAAATCGGCCTGCACCGGGATGTTCAGCGCAGCGGCTTGCTGCCAGTAACTTTCCAGCCAGCCACGCACACGCTCTTCAGGCCAACTGAGGAAGGCATCCTTGAACAGGCAGGTGACGTCGTAGGTGACCGGGCCGTAGACCGCGTCCTGAAAGTCGAGCACACCGGGATTCGGCGCGCTGAGCATCAGATTGCGCGGCATGTAGTCGCGGTGCACCAACACTTTCGGCTGGGCCAGAGCGCTGTCGATCAGCAGATCGCTGACGGCTTGCCACTGTTGCTGCTGTGCTGCATCAAACTCGATGCCGAGTTCGCGCTTCACGTACCACTCGGGGAACAGTTCCAGTTCGCGGCGCAGCAGTGCCACGTCGTAACTCGGCAGTGGTGCGACCATCGGCAATTGCTGAAAAGCCAGCAGAGATTGCAAGGCATCGCTGAACAAAGCGTCGGCATTTTCACTGTCGATTACGTCGAGATAGGTCTTGTTGCCCAGGTCATTGAGCAAAAGAAATCCGCGTTCGAGGTCTTCTGCATAAATTTTCGGCACGTTAATTCCGGATTTCGCCAGCAAAAAGGCGATATCCACGAACGGTTTGCAGTTTTCCTGGGGTGGCGGAGCATCCATCACGACGAAGCTGCGGCCCGCTCCTTCCCAACGGAAATACCGCCGGAAACTCGCGTCGCTGCTGGCCGCGGTCAACGTGGCCGGGGGTACGGCGCCCCAGCCCTGATCTGCAAAAAGAATTGCCAACTGTTCATCGAGCCAAACTTTCAGGTGTTGCAAGCGTACATCTTGGTCAGGCATTGCAAGGGTCTCCGACGGCGCTAGCCGTCAAGCGGGTCATGCTTTATTATCCAGCATCTTTTTCAGACCATCGAGAGGCGTGCGGCCCACACCGCGGGCAGATGGCACGCAGGAAGCCCGGACTAATAAGATGGCATTGAAATCCCCCGCGTTTCGTAAAAAATTTCCGTTGTTGGTAACCGGCAGTCTGCTGGCTATGCAACCTCTGGCCAGTCAATTCGTTGTCGCCGCCGAGCAGTATGACTGCGCCGTCTCGGCAACGGGTGGCTGGGCTTGTGCGCCCAAGACGTCGGCAGCTGCATTGCCGCCGCGTCCGGTGCATGACGGCAGTGCCGTCAGCGCCGCTGGCGAAGCCCCGGCCCAGAACGGTTCCACTTCCGACACCGGCGCCAAGCCTGTGCTGGTCACCGAAGCCAAAGGCCGCGGCCTGAAATCCCGTAGCGAAGACTACAGTCACCTCGACTGGGTTCCGCGCGAGAAGCTCACCGCCGCCCAATTGGCCGAGACCGGTCCTTACTGCTCTGGTTCCTATATCGAACCGATTCGTCCTGGCATGAATGACAAGACGAATAAAAGTGACGCACCGACCTTTATCGGCGCCAAAGCCTCGCGCTACAACACCCAAGATCAGGTGGGTACGCTGGCCGGCGACGTGGTCCTGCGTCAGGGCAGCATGCAGGTCGAGTCCGACGAGGCCAGCCTGTACCAGGCCGAGAGCCGCGCCGAACTCAATGGTGACGTGCGCATTCGCGACAACGGTGCACTGATCGTCGGCGACCACGCCGATGTGCAGCTCGATACCGGTGAAGCCAAGGTCGACAACGCCGAATACGTGCTGCACAAATCGCGCATCCGCGGTAACGCGCTGTACGCCAAGCGTGCCGAAAACGCGATCATCCGCTTGAAGGACGGCACGTACACCACGTGCGAACCGAACAGCAACGCCTGGCAGCTCAAGGGCAACAACATCACCCTGAACCCTGCCACCGGCTTCGGTACCGCGACCAACGTGACACTGCGGGTCAAGGACATTCCGATCCTGTACACGCCGTACATCTACTTCCCGATCGATGACCGTCGTCAGTCGGGCTTCCTGCCGCCGACCATCGGCACCGGCAGCGACACCGGCTTCATGCTGGTCACCCCGTACTACTTCAACCTGGCACCGAACTACGATGCCACGTTGTATCCGCGTTACATGAGCAAGCGTGGCATGCTGGTCGAAGGCGAGTTCCGATACCTGACCAAGTCCAGCGAAGGTCAGTTCGGTGCGGCGTACCTCAACGATGAAGATACCGATCGCAGCAAACAGTCCGATTACGAAAAAAATCGCTATATGTACAACTGGCAGCACAAGGGCGGTCTCGACTCCCGCGTGTATACCCAGGTTGACTACACCAAGATCAGCGATCCGTATTACTTCCAGGATCTGACCACCGATCAGATCGGTGTGAAGAGCTCTGACTATGTGAACCAGCAGGGTTCGGTGACCTACCGCGGCGACAGCTACACCGCTCGCCTGAATGCGCAGCAGTACCAATTGGCAACCGTTTCGAACATCACGCCTTACGGCCGTCTGCCGCAGATCACCTTCAATGGTCAGTTGCCGTATCACCCGGAAGGTTTGAATTTCGATTATGAGACCGAAATTGTTCGGTTCGATCGTGACCTGCAAAACGGTAACTTTACCGATGAAGATGGCACCATCTCGCCACGCCTGGATACAAACATCCAAGGCTTGGCGCGCGCTAACGGCGACCGTCTGAATCTGAAGCCAGGCGTCAGCCTGCCGATGAACTGGACTTACGGCTTCCTGAAGCCATCGCTCAAATACCAGTACACCCAGTACCAGCTGGATCTGGACAGTATCGGCAAAGGCCAGATCGCAAATCAAACCGCTGAGCAGAACAAACTCAACGGCACCTTCGACAGCAACCAGAACCGTGGCGTACCGATTGCCAGCGTCGACAGCGGCCTGTATTTCGACCGCAACACGTCGTACTTCGGCACGAACTATCGCCAGACCCTGGAACCGCGTCTGTTCTACCTCTATGTACCCAAGGTTGATCAGGAAGACATTCCAGTATTCGACACCAGTGAATACACCTTCAACTACGCGTCGTTGTTCCGCGACAACCGCTTCTCCGGCTCCGACCGCGTCGGCGACGAGAACAAGCTGTCGCTGGGTGTAACCAGCCGCTGGATCGAAGACAACGGTTTCGAACGTCAGCGCATCAGCGTGGGCCAGGCTTACTACTTCAAGGATCGTGAAGTACAACTGCCAGGCATCGCGTTCAAGGATCGCAAAGATGCCCAGTCCGACGTATCGCCATACGCACTGGAATACGAATACCGCTGGAACCGCGACTGGCGCACCACTGCCGATTACAACTGGGACCCGGACAGCCGCAGCCCACGTTCCGGCAGTGCGATGTTCCATTACCAGCCTGAGGACAACCCGAACAAGATCGTCAACGTCGGCTATCGCTATCGTAATGACCAGGTTCGCTACGACCAGACCACCGGTAAGTGGTCGGTGGGCGGTGGCGACTACGGCACCCCGGGGCAGCCTGGCTACGTGAAGGACTACTACAAGATCCAGCAGCATGACTTCTCGGTCATCTGGCCGATCGTTCCACAGTGGAGCGCGATCAGCCGCTGGCAGTACGACTACAACCGCAACCGTACGCTGGAAGCCTTCGGTGGTTTCGAGTACGACAACTGCTGCTGGAAACTGCGCCTGATCAACCGTTACTGGGTTTCCTATGACGAATTCAGTCAGGAAGCTCCGCAAAACGAAAAAGGCGACCACGGCGTCTTCCTCCAAATTGTTCTGAAGGGACTCGGCGGCCTCACCGGCGCCAAAACCGAGAGCTTCCTCGACAAAGGCATCCAAGGTTATCGTCAACGTGAAGACCAAGCTTTCTGATTGTCTGCGCCCGCTGCTGCTGGGCGCGCTGTTCCTGGGTACTGCGGCCAATGCCGCAGTTCAGTCCATCGATAAAGTGGTCGCGATCGTTGATAACGACGTGGTCATGCAGAGCCAACTGGACCAGCGTGTCCACGAAGTTCAGCAGACCATCGCCAAGCGCGGGGGCGGCATGCCGCCTCCCGGCGTGCTGGATCAGCAGGTGCTCGAGCGTCTGATCGTCGAAAACCTGCAACTGCAGATCGGCGAACGCTCCGGCATTCGCATTACCGATGAAGAGCTGAACCAGGCGGTCGGCACTATCGCTCAGCGCAACAACATGACCGTGGATCAATTCCGCGCTGCTCTGGCTCACGACGGCTTGTCCTACGACGACGCCCGTGACCAGATCAAGCGCGAGATGATCATCAGCCGTGTGCGTCAGCGCCGCGTGGCAGAACGCATCCAGGTCTCCGAGCAGGAAGTGAAGAACTTCCTCGCCTCCGATCTGGGCAAGATGCAACTGTCCGAAGAGCTGCACCTGGCGAACATCCTGATTCCAACGCCGGAAAGCGCCAATTCTGAAGCGATTCAGAGCGCTTACCGTCAGGCCATGGACGTTTACCAGCAACTCAAGCAAGGCGCTGACTTCGGTCAACTGGCCGTTGCCAAGTCCGGCAGCGACAACGCTCTGGAAGGCGGCGACATGGGCTGGCGTAAAGCCGCTCAACTGCCACCTCCGTTCGATCGCGAGCTGAGCAACATGGCGGTGGGTGATATCACCCAACCGGCACGCACACCAGGTGGCTTCATCATCCTGAAAGTGCTCGGCAAGCGTGGCGGTGAAACCCAGATGCGTGATGAGGTGCATGTGCGCCACATTCTGGTCAAGCCAAGCCCGATCCGCGACGAAGCCAAGACCAAAGCGCTGGTGCAGTCGCTGTACGAACGCATCCTGGCGGGTGAAGACTTCGCTGAACTGGCAAAGAACTACTCCGAAGACCCGGGTTCGGCGCTCAACGGCGGCGACTTGAACTGGATCGACCCGAACGCACTGGTACCGGAATTCCGCGAAGTGATGGCCAAGACCCCACAAGGTCAGCTGTCCAAGCCGTTCCAGACTCAGTACGGCTGGCACGTTCTGGAAGTCCTTGGCCGCCGCGCCACCGACAGCACCGAGCAGGCCCGCGAGCAACAGGCAATGACCGTTCTGCGTAACAAAAAATACGATGAAGAGCTGCAAAACTGGCTGCGTCAGATTCGTGAAGAAGCCTACGTAGAAATCAAACTCCCTGGTGCAGACCAGGCAGCGCAGTGAAACCCAAGCGTTTCGCGTTGACACCCGGCGAACCAGCCGGCATCGGTCCCGACCTGTGCCTGCTGCTCGCCTCGCAAGCCCAGCCACACCCCCTGATTGCCATCACCAGCCGCGACCTGCTCCTCGAGCGGGCCGCGCAGCTGGGGCTGGCCGTCACTTTGCTGGAGGTGGCGCCAGATCACTGGCCGGATGTACCGGCACCCGCCGGCAGCCTGTACGTCTGGGATACCCCGCTCAGCGCCCCCGTGGTTGCCGGGCACCTGGACAAGGCTAACGCCGCATTCGTTCTGGAAACCCTGACCCGCGCCGGCAACGGCTGTCTGAACGGCGATTTCGCCGGGATGATCACCGCTCCGGTACACAAAGGCGTGATCAACGAATCAGGCATCCCGTTCTCCGGGCATACGGAATTCCTCGCCGACCTGACCCATACCGCACAAGTGGTGATGATGCTCGCCACCCGCGGTTTGCGCGTGGCGCTGGTCACCACCCACCTGCCGCTGCGCGAGATTGCCGATGCAATCACCCCTGATCGGCTGGAGCGGGTCACACGGATTCTGCACGCCGACCTGCAAGACAAATTCGGCATCGCCCAGCCACGCATCCTGGTCTGCGGACTCAACCCGCACGCCGGTGAAGGCGGCCACCTGGGCCATGAAGAAATCGACATCATCGAACCTACATTAGAGCGCCTGCGCGGCGAGGGCATGGACCTTCGTGGCCCGCTGCCTGCCGACACTCTGTTTACCCCCAAATATCTGGAGCACTGCGATGCAGTGCTGGCGATGTACCACGACCAGGGCCTGCCCGTGCTGAAGTACAAAGGCTTCGGCGCCGCGGTCAACATTACCCTTGGCCTGCCGATCATCCGCACCTCGGTCGACCACGGCACCGCCCTGGATCTGGCCGGCAGCGGCAAGATCGACACCGGCAGCCTGCAGGTCGCCCTGGAAACCGCCTACCAGATGGCCGAGACCCGTTTATGACCGAGCAATACCAACACAAGGCGCGCAAACGCTTTGGCCAGAACTTCCTGCACGATGCCGGCGTCATCGACCGCATCCTGCGCTCCATCAGCGCCAAATCCGGCGACCGCATGCTGGAAATCGGCCCGGGCCAGGGCGCACTGACGGCTGGCCTGCTCTACTCCGGCGCGCAACTCGACGTGGTGGAACTGGACAAGGACCTGATCCCGATCCTCAACCAGCAGTTCGCCGGCAAGAGCAACTTCAACCTGCATCAGGGCGATGCGCTGAAGTTCGACTTCAATACACTGAACGCCGCGCCGAACAGCCTGCGCGTGGTCGGCAACCTGCCGTATAACATCTCCACGCCGCTGATTTTCCACCTGCTGAATAACGCCGGCATCATTCGCGACATGCACTTCATGCTGCAGAAGGAAGTGGTCGAGCGCCTGGCCGCGGGCCCCGGTGGTGGCGACTGGGGTCGTCTGTCGATCATGGTTCAGTACCATTGCCGCGTGGAACACCTGTTCAACGTCGGCCCGGGCGCGTTCAACCCGCCGCCGAAGGTCGACTCGGCCATCGTCCGTCTGGTGCCGCACGCCGTATTGCCACACCCGGCCAAGGATCATCGCCTGCTCGAGCGCGTGGTACGCGAAGCGTTCAACCAGCGCCGCAAGACCCTGCGCAACACCCTCAAGCAATTGATGACCGCTGCCGAGATCGAAGCCGCCGGCGTCGATGGCAGCCTGCGCCCCGAGCAACTGGACCTGGCCGCATTCGTGCGCCTGGCCGACAAGCTCAGCGAACAAGCCCCGCAAGCCCCCGCCGCCGACTGACCGGCGATGAACGCTATCGGGCAGGACGCCACTCTGGTTTACTGCCCGATACTTGCCTAGACTGATTCCCCATCAGCTACGCCTCGCGTTCCGCTTTGCTTAAGGCCCTTTTGCATGTCCGATTCTCGCTATCAGGTCGATGTCAGTGTCGTCACCCACTATCTGGCAGACCAATCGCAACCCGAGCACAACCGCTTCGCCTTCGCCTACACCATCACCGTGCAAAACAATGGCGCGCTCCCGGCCAAGCTGTTGTCGCGGCATTGGGTGATCACCGACGGTGACGGGCATGTCGAAGAAGTGCGCGGCGCCGGTGTCGTCGGCCAGCAACCGCTGATCGACACAGGCAAGAGCCACACTTACAGCAGCGGCACAGTGATGACCACCAAGGTCGGCACCATGCAGGGCTCTTATGAAATGGTCGCCGACGACGGCAAGCATTTCGACGCGATCATCAAGCCTTTCCGCCTCGCTGTACCCGGAGCCTTGCACTGATGACGACGTACGCCGTCGGCGACCTGCAAGGCTGCCTCGAACCGCTCAAATGTCTGCTCAAGCAAGTGGCTTTCGACCCGAAGCTCGATCGGCTGTGGCTGGTCGGCGACCTGGTCAACCGCGGCCCGCAATCGCTGGAAACCCTGCGGTTTCTCTACGGCATGCGTGACTCGCTGGTTTGCGTATTGGGTAACCATGACCTGCACCTGCTCGCTGCGGCCAACAACATTGAGCGCCTGAAGAAGTCCGATACCCTGCGCGAGATCATTGAAGCCCCCGACGCGGCCGATCTGCTCGAGTGGCTGCGCCAGCAAAAGCTCATGCACTACGACGAGCAACGTGAAGTGGCCATGGTGCATGCGGGCATTCCTCCGCAGTGGTCCTTGCGCAAGGCCCTGAAGTACGCGGCCGAGGCCGAAGCGGCACTGCGTGACGACAACCTGTTTCCGCTTTACCTGGACGGCATGTACGGCAATGAGCCGGCGAAATGGGACAGCGAGCTCACGGGCGTGACCCGCCTGCGCGTCATCACCAACTATTTCACCCGCATGCGCTTCTGCACCGCCGAGGGCAAGCTCGACCTCAAAAGCAAGGAAGGCCTCGATACCGCCCCGCCGGGCTACAAGCCCTGGTTCCAGCACAAGGAGCGCAAGACCCGCGGTCTGCGGATCATCTTCGGTCACTGGGCCGCGCTGGAAGGCGACGTTCACGAACCGGGTATCTCGGCGCTGGACACCGGTTGTGTCTGGGGCGGCAGCCTTACATTGATGAACGTCGACAGCGGCGAGCGCGTGTCCTGCAAGTGCGATGAACATGGCGGGCTTGCACCATCAGTCGCACCACTTATCCCCGAAACGTCGCCAGTCAGCGCGCCGCGTTAGACTGCGCATTCTGCCGAGCTACAGGAACCCGCCATGAGCGAATTCAAACGAATCCCCCCGGAACAGGCCCAGGCCCTGCGTGAACAAGGCGCAGTCGTGGTTGATGTCCGTGATCCCGCCACCTTTGCCGCACTGCATATCAGTGGCTCGAAGCATTTGGACAACCATTCCTTGCACGCTTTTATCCAGGGCGCCGACCTTGATGCACCGACTGTCGTCGTTTGCTATCACGGCAATTCCAGCCAGGGTGCCGCCGCGTACCTGATCAGTCAGGGCTTCTCCGACGTCTACAGCATGGACGGCGGTTTCGAGTTGTGGCGTACGACTTATCCTGCAGAAACCGCGCAAGGCACGCCCGAATAATTTTTTTTGTCCCGCGCAGGCCCCGGCTGCCGTGGGCCTGCGCGGGGCAGACGAACGGTCTGCCACAACTAATTACGTATCTCCCCTTTACCTCCCGAATTCCCAACTATCCTTAAGCCCAGGCCATCCAAAACAGGGGAGAGCCGGTACACCGGCGCACGGGTCATCGGGAGTGACTTTCAAGGTTGTCGACCGCGAAAGTGTTCTGGGGGGTAAACAAGTGGCCACAGCGGCTGCTTGCCAGCATCGACTGAGTGATCCGGCGTCGGCTCCACGTATCGAGCGAGGTGACGTCATGAGTATCTTTAGCCACTTCCAACAACGCTTCGAGTCCACACGCCAGGAAGAACTCTCGCTGCAAGAGTACCTGGAGCTGTGCAAGAAAGACCGGAGCGCCTACGTTTCCGCAGCCGAGCGTCTATTGATGGCCATCGGCGAACCGGAACTGCTCGACACATCGACCAATTCGAGGCTGTCGCGCATCTTCTCCAACAAGGTGATCCGTCGCTATCCGGCCTTTGAAGACTTCCACGGGATGGAAGAATGCATCGACCAGATCGTCTCGTATTTCCGCCATGCCGCCCAAGGCCTGGAAGAGAAGAAACAGATCCTCTACCTGCTCGGTCCCGTCGGGGGCGGTAAATCGTCCCTGGCCGAGAAGCTGAAACAGCTGATGGAAAAGGTGCCCTTCTACGCGATAAAGGGTTCGCCGGTATTCGAATCGCCCCTGGGTCTGTTCAACGCCACCGAAGATGGCGCGATCCTCGAGGAAGACTTCGGCATTCCACGGCGCTACCTGAACACCATCATGTCGCCTTGGGCGACCAAACGCCTGGCCGAATTCGGCGGCGACATCAGCCAGTTCCGCGTGGTCAAGTTGTACCCGTCGATCCTCAATCAGATCGCCGTGGCCAAAACCGAACCGGGCGACGAGAACAACCAGGACATCTCGGCGCTGGTCGGTAAGGTCGACATTCGCAAACTCGAGGAATACCCACAGAACGACGCCGACGCCTACAGCTACTCCGGTGCGCTATGCCGGGCCAACCAGGGTCTGATGGAATTCGTCGAAATGTTCAAGGCACCGATCAAGGTGCTGCACCCATTGCTGACCGCCACCCAGGAAGGCAACTACAACAGTACCGAGGGCCTCGGCGCGATTCCGTTCACCGGGATCCTGCTCGCGCACTCCAACGAATCGGAGTGGCACACCTTCCGCAACAACAAGAACAACGAAGCCTTCATCGACCGGATCTACATCGTCAAAGTGCCGTACTGCCTGCGGGTCAGCGACGAGGTGAAGATCTACGACAAGTTGTTGTTCAACAGTTCGCTGGCCAAGGCGCATTGCGCACCGGACACTCTGAAGATGCTGGCGCAGTTCACCGTGCTGTCGCGCCTCAAGGAGCCGGAAAACTCCAACATCTACTCGAAGATGCGCGTCTACGACGGGGAAAACCTCAAGGACACCGACCCGAAAGCCAAGTCGATTCAGGAATACCGCGACTCGGCCGGCGTCGACGAGGGCATGAACGGCCTGTCGACCCGGTTTGCATTCAAGATCCTGTCCAAGGTGTTCAACTTCGATCCGCATGAAATCGCCGCCAACCCGGTGCACCTGCTGTATGTGCTGGAACAGCAGATCGAACAGGAACAGTTCCAGGCCGAGACCCGCGAACGCTACCTGCGCTACCTCAAGGAATACCTGGCGCCGCGTTATATCGAATTCATCGGCAAGGAGATCCAGACCGCGTACCTGGAGTCTTACAGCGAATACGGGCAAAACATCTTCGACCGCTACGTGCTGTATGCAGACTTCTGGATTCAGGATCAGGAATACCGCGACCCGGAAACCGGCGAGATTCTCAACCGTGTCGCCTTGAACGAAGAACTGGAGAAAATCGAGAAACCGGCCGGCATCAGCAATCCGAAGGATTTCCGCAACGAGATCGTCAACTTCGTATTGCGCGCCCGAGCCAACAACAACGGCAAGAACCCGACCTGGCTCAGCTACGAAAAACTGCGGGTGGTCATCGAGAAGAAAATGTTCTCGAACACCGAAGACCTGCTGCCAGTCATCAGCTTCAATGCCAAGGCCAGCAAAGAGGATCAACAGAAACACAACGACTTCGTTACTCGAATGGTCGAACGCGGCTACACCGACAAACAGGTACGACTGCTGTCCGAGTGGTACCTGCGGGTCCGGAAGTCGCAGTGAAGCAGTTGCAAGCTTCTAGCTATCAGCTGCAAGAACAAAGCGCGTAACCCACAGATGCCCGGGAACCTGCTTTTACTTGCAGCTTGAAGCTCACAACTTGAAGCTGCCCGGAGGGCTTCCTATGAGTTATGTGATCGACCGACGTCTCAATGGCAAGAACAAGAGCACGGTGAACCGCCAGCGCTTCCTGCGGCGTTACCGTGATCACATCAAGAAGGCTGTCGAAGAGGCGGTCAGCCGGCGTTCCATCACCGATATGGAACACGGCGAACAGATCAGCATTCCCGGTCGCGACATCGACGAACCGGTGCTTCACCACGGTCGCGGCGGCAAGCAGACCGTGGTTCATCCCGGCAACAAGGAATTCACTGCCGGCGAACATATCGCCCGTCCACCGGGGGGTGGCGGCGGACGCGGTCCGGGCAAGGCCGGCAATTCCGGCGAGGGGATGGACGAGTTCGTCTTCCAGATCACCCAGGAAGAATTCCTCGAATTCATGTTCGAAGACCTCGAACTGCCGAATCTGGTGAAACGCAACCTCAGTGGTACCGACACGTTCAAGACTGTGCGCGCCGGGATCAGCAACGAGGGTAACCCGTCGCGGATCAACATCATCCGCACCCTGCGCTCGGCTCACGCCAGGCGCATTGCGCTGTCCGGCAGCAGCCGTGCCAAACTGCGCGAGGCCAAAGAGGAACTGGCGCGATTAAAGCGCGAAGAGCCGGATAACTTCGGCGATATTCAGGAACTCGAAGCGGAAATCGAAAAACTCAGCGCGCGCATTCATCGCGTGCCGTTTCTCGACACCTTCGACCTCAAGTACAACCTGCTGATCAAGCAACCCAACCCCAGCTCGAAAGCGGTGATGTTCTGCCTGATGGACGTTTCCGGCTCGATGACCCAGGCGACCAAAGACATCGCCAAACGCTTTTTCATCCTGCTGTACCTGTTCCTCAAGCGGAATTACGACAAGATCGACGTCGTGTTCATCCGCCACCACACCAGCGCCCGGGAAGTGGACGAGGAAGAATTCTTCTATTCACGGGAAACCGGCGGCACCATCGTCTCCAGCGCGCTGAAGCTGATGCAGGAGATCATGGCCGAGCGCTACCCCAGCAACGAATGGAACATCTATGCCGCGCAGGCTTCCGACGGCGACAACTGGAACGATGACTCGCCGATCTGCCGCGACATCCTGATCAACCAGATCATGCCGTTTGTGCAGTACTACACTTATGTGGAGATCACCCCGCGCGAGCACCAGGCCCTCTGGTACGAATACGAACGCATCGCCGAAGCCTTTTCCGACACGTTTGCCCAGCAGCAACTGGTCTCGGCCGGGGATATCTATCCGGTCTTCCGTGAACTCTTCCAGCGCAGGTTAGTGACATGACCGCCAAAGAGCAGAAACGCCAACCCATCTCCACCGGCTCCGAATGGACGTTCGAGCTGATCCAGGCCTACGACCGCGAAATCGCCCGGATTGCGGCCGGCTACGCGCTGGATACCTATCCCAACCAGATCGAAGTGATCACCGCCGAGCAGATGATGGATGCCTATGCCTCGGTCGGCATGCCACTGGGCTATCACCACTGGTCCTACGGCAAACACTTCCTCAGCACCGAGAAATCCTACAGCCGCGGCCAGATGGGGCTGGCCTACGAAATCGTGATCAACTCGGACCCGTGCATCGCCTACCTGATGGAGGAAAACACCATCTGCATGCAGGCGCTGGTGGTCGCTCACGCGTGCTACGGGCACAACAGTTTTTTCAAGGGCAACTACCTGTTCCGCACCTGGACTGACGCCAGCTCGATCATCGATTACCTGGTGTTCGCCAAGCAGTACATCATGCAATGCGAAGAGCGCCACGGTATCGACGCGGTGGAGGACCTGCTCGACTCCTGCCATGCGCTGATGAACTACGGGGTCGACCGCTACAAGCGCCCGTATCCGATCTCCGCCGAGGAAGAACGCCGGCGGCAGAAAGATCGCGAAGAGCACATGCAGAAGCAGATCAACGACCTATGGCGCACCATCCCCAAAGGCGCGGACAAATACAGCGACAAGGACAACGCGCGCTTCCCGGCCGAGCCTCAGGAAAACATCCTGTACTTCATCGAGAAACACGCCCCGCTACTGGAGCCGTGGCAGCGGGAGATCGTGCGGATCGTACGCAAGATCGCCCAGTATTTTTATCCACAGCGCCAGACTCAGGTGATGAACGAAGGCTGGGCCACGTTCTGGCACTACACGCTGATGAACGACCTGTACGACGAGGGCCTGGTGACCGACGGCTTCATGATGGAATTCCTCACCTCGCACACCAGCGTGGTGTTCCAGCCGGGCTTCGACAGTCCTTACTACAACGGGATAAACCCCTACGCACTGGGTTTCGCGATGTATCGCGACATCCGCCGCATGTGCGAAAACCCCACCGAGGAAGACCGGCGCTGGTTCCCGGACATCGCCGGCTCCGACTGGCTGTCGAGCATCAAGTTCGCCATGAGCAGCTTCAAGGATGAGAGTTTCATCCTGCAATACCTGTCACCGAAGGTGATCCGTGACCTGAAACTGTTCAGCATTCTCGATGACGATCAGAAGGACGATTTGCTGGTACCGGCGATCCATGACGAAACCGGCTACCGGATCATCCGCGAAACCCTGGCTGCGCAGTACAACCTCGGCAACCGCGAGCCCAACGTGCAGATCTACAGCATCGACCGGCGCGGCGACCGCTCGCTGACCCTGCGTCACCAGCAACATGACCGCAAACCCTTGGGCGACTCCACCGACGAGGTACTGAAACATCTGCACCGCTTGTGGGGCTTCGATATTCATCTGGAAACCCTGCAGGGTGACCAGATCATGAAAACCCACCATGTACCACCGCGAAGTGAACACAGCGAAGGCGATTACGGTCGGCTCGACCTGGCCGTGATTCATCTTTAGATGCGGCTCTGACCTCCGAAAGTCCGGCGCAAGGGTTATCCTGTCGGGCTAACGGAGGTTTTTTATGCAGATTTTCAAGGTTGGCGGTGCGGTGCGCGATCGCTTGCTCGGCTTACCGGTAACCGATATTGATTGGGTGGTGGTCGGCGCCACGGCAGACGAGATGCTCGCCAAGGGTTATCGCCCGGTTGGAGCGGATTTTCCGGTATTCCTTCACCCCAAGACCGGCGAGGAATACGCCCTCGCCCGCACCGAACGCAAAAGCGGTCGCGGTTATGGCGGCTTCACCTTTCACGCCAGCCCCGAAGTCACCCTCGAAGAAGACCTGATCCGCCGTGATCTGACGATCAACGCGATCGCCGAGGACGACCTGCAAAACCTGACCGATCCGTATCATGGCCAGCGCGATCTCGAAGCGCGCATCCTGCGCCACGTTTCCCCCGCATTCGCCGAAGATCCGCTCCGTGTGCTGCGCGTTGCGCGCTTTGCTGCCCGATATGCCAGTCTTGGCTTCACTGTCGCACCAGAAACACTGGAACTGATGCGCCAGCTCAGTGAGTCCGGTGAACTGCAGGCGCTGACCGCCGAACGCAGCTGGAAAGAAATCTCCCGCGCACTGATGGAAGATCAGCCGCAGGTATTCATCCAGGTGCTGCGCGACTGTGGCGCCTTGAAAGTATTGATGCCGGAAGTCGACGCGCTGTTCGGCGTACCGCAACCGGAAGCGCATCACCCGGAAATCGACACCGGCCTGCACACTCTCAGCGTTCTGGAGCAATCAGCGCTGCACGAACAACCGCTAACGGTACGCTGGGCTTGTCTGCTGCATGACCTCGGCAAAGGCCTGACGCCGGAAGAAGAGTGGCCACGACATATCGCCCATGAACACACCGGGTTGAAGCTGATCAAAGCGGTCAACGAACGCTTCAAGGCACCGAAGGATTGTCAGGAGTTGGCCTTGCTTGTCGGCAAGTACCACACCCACTGTCACCGGGCGCTGGAATTGAAGGCCTCAACATTGCTGGAGCTGTTGCAGAACTTTGATGTGTATCGACGACCGCAGCGGTTTGAAGAGTTTATCGGCGCATGCGAAATGGACGCCCGAGGCCGTAAAGGGCTGGAGCAGAGAAGTTATCCACAGGCGGATTATCTGCGCGGCGCTGCCAGGGCTGCACGGGAAGTCGCGGTGCAGCCGTTGCTGGAGAAGGGATTCAAAGGCCCGGAACTGGGCGAAGCGCTGAAGCGAGAACGACTGAAGGCGCTAAAAGCCTACAAAGACGAGGCGTCAGCCTGAAAAGCTTCACGAGCAAGCCCGCTCCCACAAGGGCAATGCATTCCACATGTGGGAGCGGGCTTGCTCGCGAAAGCGGCAGTCAATTCAACGCAAATCCGAAGACGTGAGCTGCTGCCCACGCCACTCAAAGGCCACCGGCGCCAACACCTGATCAATCTGCGCCTCGGCCCACAACGTCGCGAAGCTTTTTCCCACACCTGGATGCACCCGATCCGGCGCAATCAGCGACAGCGGCCACAGCACAAAGGCGTTTTTCAGGATTTCAGCACGCGGCAGAATCAAGCCGTCGAAGTTACCGGTCAGATCGCCGTATAACAGCACGTCGATATCCAGCGGCAGCCCCTTGCGATCCGGCGCATAGCGACCGTTATCGGCTTCGATGAATTTCAGGCGCCGATCCAGCTCCATCAACGGCAGATCGGTCAGCGCCGAGACTACGAAGTTGTAGAACGGCCCGCTCTTGATCCCCACCGGCTGACTCTCGAACACCGCCGAACAGCGGATATCCACCAGAAACGTCGCCAACGCGTCGAGACCGGCGCGCAAATGGGTTTCGCGCTCGATATTGCTACCGAGCCCGAGGTACACCTGAGTCAGCGACATCCGCGCTCGATCTCCACACCCACGCCACCCTTGGCTGCCGGCACGGCGCCAGGTTTAGTCAGCTTCAGACGAACCCAGGTGATCTTGAATTCGGCCATCAGCACTTCGACCAGACGCTCGGCAAAGGTCTCGACCAGTTGATACTGGGATTGCTCGGCAAAGGCCTGGATGCGCGTGGAAACGCTGGCGTAATCGAGCGCCAGGGTCAGGTCGTCACCGGCCGCTGCCGGGCGATTGTCCCAGGCGAAGCTCAGATCAAGACGCAAGCACTGTCGGATGCCGCGCTCCCAGTCGTAGGCACCGATCACGGTGTCAACTTCCAGGCCCTCGATAAACACTCTGTCCAAGCACTTTTCTCCGCTGCACGACAAGGGCGCAATGCGCCGTTAGAATCAGGGCGTCCTCGCCCGGAATAGTTAGCATGTTTTGGTTAGTGGCGATCCTCGCCTACCTGCTCGGCTCTCTGTCCTTCGCCATTTTGCTCAGCCGCCTGACCGGAAATCCGGATCCGCGAATGAGTGGCTCGGGTAATGCCGGCGCCACCAACATGCTGCGCCTGGCCGGTCGCAAACTGGCGATCCTGACCCTGCTGGGTGATCTGTGCAAAGGCCTGGTACCGGTGCTGATCGCAGCGGCCATAGGCCTTTCGCTGCAGGATCAGGCCTGGATCGGCGTGTGCGCCGTGATCGGTCACCTGTTCCCGCTGTATTTCCGTTTTCGCGGCGGCAAAGGCGTCGCCACGGCTGCCGGCATGTTGCTAGGCCTGTATCCGCCCGCCGCACTGCTGGCGGTGTGTGCCTGGCTGCTGACGTTCTACCTGACCCGCACCAGCTCGCTGGCGGCGCTGATTGCCACGCCCCTGACCCTGCCCTTGCTTGCGTGGCAAGAACCGGAGGCGCTACTGCCGATGAGCGCGTTGACGCTACTGATCGTCTGGCGCCACCGCGGCAATCTACGCGACCTGTTTGCCGGGCGCGAACGGCATTTTTAAATACCGCTCAGCCACACTGCCCATCACAGCGCCGACAACTGCTCCATCGGCCAGCGCGCCTGCACGCTGATCGCCAGACTTTCCTGCTGACCGGCCTGCAAACGCTGGCAACCGGCAAACGCGATCATCGCGCCATTGTCGGTGCAGAACTCGGGACGGGCGTAGAACACCTCGCCCTGCATGTCGCCGAGCATCTTTTCCAGCGATGCGCGCAACGCCTTGTTGGCGCTGACGCCGCCAGCGATCACCAGACGCTTCATGCCCGCGTGTTTGAGCGCGCGCTTGCACTTGATGGTCAAAGTCTCCACCACGGCCTGCTGGAACGCCAGCGCGATGTCGCAACGGACTTGCTCGCTGTCGTCCCCGGCGCTGACGCATTGCTGCCAGGTGTTGAGGGCAAAGGTTTTCAGACCGCTGAAGCTGAAATCCAGACCCGGACGATCACACATCGGACGCGGGAAGGTGAAACGCCCTGCGACGCCCTTCTCGGCCAGCTTGGCGATTTCCGGCCCGCCCGGATAATTGAGGCCCATCATTTTCGCGGTTTTGTCGAACGCTTCGCCGGCAGCATCGTCGAGCGTCTCGCCGAGCAGGCTGTATTGGCCAATGCCATCGACCTGAACCAGCTGCGTATGACCACCGGAAACCAACAAAGCGACGAACGGGAATTCCGGCGGTTTTGGCTCCAGCATTGGCGCCAGCAAGTGGCCTTCCATGTGGTGAACTCCGAGTGCCGGAATACCCCAGGCAAACGCCAGCGCCTGCGCGCAAGAGGCACCGACCAGCAGCGCTCCGACCAGGCCGGGGCCCGCGGTGTAGGCGATCGCGTCGATCTCGGTCGGCACGCAGTCAGCCTCGGCCAACACCTGACGAATCAAGGGCAGCATGCGCTTGACGTGGTCACGCG
The DNA here is from genome assembly GCF_020515535.1 of Pseudomonas sp. MWU16-30322. Classification (NCBI taxonomy): domain Bacteria; kingdom Pseudomonadati; phylum Pseudomonadota; class Gammaproteobacteria; order Pseudomonadales; family Pseudomonadaceae; genus Pseudomonas; species Pseudomonas sp. MWU16-30322. The sequence continues at coordinate 344,440 of NZ_JAIWYL010000008.1, read as the reverse complement.
AGGCCAGCTCCGGCACCACACCGCCATAAATGCGGTGCAGGTCGATCTGACTGAACAGCGCGTCGGCCAGCAGGCCGCGTTCACTGTCGTATAATGCGACGCCGGTTTCGTCGCAGGAAGTTTCTAATCCCAGTACTAGCATGGGTTTGCGCCTTGTTTAGGCTGAATTCGAAGGCGCGCATAATAGTCGCCATGCGATGCCCCGACTAGCGGTTTTCGATCAGAGGCTTTGCATTCCGAGCGATGAGGGGTTAACATCCGCAACCCTTAAAAACCGACGTCTTCAAGTGCTCTTTTGCCGCGAGGATGTTGACCCCGGTAATGAATGAAGGTAGCTCTGGATGCCAGCCGTCAAAGTTAAAGAGAACGAACCCTTCGACGTAGCTCTGCGTCGTTTCAAGCGCTCCTGCGAAAAAGCCGGTGTACTGGCTGAAGTTCGTAGCCGCGAATTTTACGAGAAGCCAACTTCTGAGCGTAAGCGCAAAGCAGCAGCCGCTGTTAAGCGTCACGCCAAGAAAGTTCAGCGCGAACAGCGCCGCGCCGTTCGTCTGTACTAATACACAGACGATCGTAGCAAGCTTCTTGCCTAAGCCCGGCCCTCAGCCGGGCTAATGGCATTTGCGTAAAACGCTTGATGCTTCACCGTCGAAGCCGCACATGCGATCGAGACAAAACTGCTTCACCGCGTCAGGCCTGGCTCTTTTGCCAGCGGTGCACGTCTTTTCTGACGAGCCTTTCAAGGCTACTGACGAGCACACCCACTGATTCCTCTCACGACGATCAGCCCAAGGCACCTGCATGCGTGCCCGTTTTATTGAGCTATCCGAGGCCATTTATCGGCCGTCAGCGGATTCAGCGCAACACTTTCAAATAGTCGAAGACTGATAGGCACTAACGTCAGTGGATTTTCGGCAGATACACTTCCCGACAGCGATCACGCAAACGACACCGGTCGAGCCGCCCATTTTGTGCGCTTCACTCAAGACCTGCGTCCGGCCGCCTTTCGCATCGGACTCATTACAAGCACAGACGAGAACGCCATGGCCGGGCTGATTCCCCAGAGCTTTATTGACGACCTCCTGAACCGCACCGACATCGTCGACGTGGTCAGCTCGCGTGTGCAACTGAAAAAGGCCGGCAAGAACTACACCGCCTGCTGCCCGTTTCATAAAGAGAAAACCCCGTCGTTCAGCGTCAGCCCCGACAAGCAGTTCTATTACTGCTTCGGCTGCGGCGCCGGCGGCAACGCCCTCGGCTTTCTCATGGACCACGACAACCTGGATTTCCCCCAGGCCGTCGAGGACCTGGCCAAAGCCGCCGGCATGGAAATCCCCCGCGAGGAAAGCGGTCGCCCGCACAAACCGCGGCAACCGACCGATTCACCACTGTATCCGCTGCTCACCGCCGCCGCCAATTTTTACCGGCAGGCGCTCAAGAGCCATCCCGCACGCAAAGCCGCCGTGGATTATCTCAAGGGCCGTGGCCTGACTGGCGAGATCGCCCGGGACTTCGGCCTGGGTTTCGCACCGCCGGGCTGGGACAATCTGTTCAAGCATTTGAGCAGCGACACGTTGCAGCAGAAAGCCATGATCGACGCCGGCCTGCTGATCGAGAACGCCGAAACCGGCAAACGCTATGACCGCTTTCGCGATCGCGTGATGTTCCCGATCCGTGATACCCGTGGCCGGATCATCGCTTTCGGTGGCCGGGTACTCGGCGACGACAAGCCGAAATACCTGAACTCACCGGAAACTCCGGTGTTCCATAAAGGCCAGGAACTCTACGGCCTCTATGAAGCACGCAAGAACAACCGCAATCTCGATGAAATCATCGTCGTCGAAGGCTACATGGACGTCATCGCTCTTGCCCAGCAAGGCTTGCGCAATGCCGTCGCGACCCTGGGCACAGCGACCAGCGAAGAACACCTCAAGCGCCTGTTTCGCGTCGTGCCGAACGTTCTGTTCTGTTTCGACGGCGACCAGGCCGGCCGCAACGCTGCATGGCGCGCCCTGGAAGCAACACTGCCGTGCCTGCAGGATGGACGCCGCGCACGCTTCCTGTTTCTTCCGGAAGGCGAAGACCCGGACACCCTGGTTCGCGCCGAAGGCACTGACGCTTTCAAGGCACGCATCAATCAGCATGCGCAGCCGCTGGCAGACTATTTCTTCCAGCAACTGACCGAGGAAGCCGATCCGCGCTCGCTCGAAGGCAAGGCTCACATGGCCACCCTCGCCGCACCGTTGATCGACAAAGTGCCGGGCGCCAACCTGCGCATCCTGATGCGTCAGCGCCTGACCGAAATCACCGGTCTGAGCAGCGAAACCGTCAGTCAGCTGGCCCAAAGCGCACCACAGGAAGCGCCGCCCGCCTACGATCCAGGCATCGATTACGACGCAATGCCGGACTACAGCGACTACCATCAGCCGCAGGCACAGGATATGTACGTGCCGCAGCAAGAGTGGACGCCAAAGAAACCCGGCGCCGGCGGCAAGAAATGGGACAAGAAACCCTGGGACAAGAACGGCAAGCGCGGTGGTGATCGCGATCAACAGCGCCCACGCACGCCGATTGGCGTCGAGTCGCCAACCCTGACCGCCCTGCGTACATTGCTGCACCACCCGCAACTGGCCAAGCGCGTTGAAGACGCCGGACACATTGCGGACGAAAATCAGACCAACGCACAGTTACTTGTGGCGCTGCTCGAGGCCGTACAGAAGAATCCCAAGCTAAACTCATTTCAGTTGATCGCGCGATGGCACGGCACTGAACAAGGTCGGTTGCTCAAGGCACTGGCGGAAAAGGAGTGGCTGATTGACGGAGAAAACCTTGAACAACAGTTTTTCGACACCATTACTAGCTTGTCAGCCCGCCAACGCGAGCGAAATCTGGAACAGTTGCTCAGGAAAGCGCGTCAAAGCGAACTGAGCGCCGAAGAGAAAAATCAACTGCGCGACCTTCTAAGTCGCAATGTTTCCGCATCAAACCCGACCTCAACTGGCGCGTGAGGTCATAGCTCAGGTATAATCCTCGGCTTGTTTTTTGCCCGCCAAGACCTTCAGTGGATAGGGTGTTATGTCCGGAAAAGCGCAACAGCAGTCTCGTATTATTGAGTTGATCAAACTGGGTCGTGAGCAGAAGTATCTGACTTACGCCGAGGTCAACGACCACCTGCCCGAGGATATTTCAGATCCGGAGCAGGTGGAAGACATCATCCGCATGATTAACGACATGGGGATCCCCGTACACGAGAGTGCTCCGGATGCGGACGCCCTTATGTTGGCCGACGCCGATACCGACGAGGCCGCTGCGGAAGAAGCAGCTGCCGCGTTGGCAGCGGTGGAGACCGATATCGGTCGCACCACTGACCCTGTGCGCATGTATATGCGTGAGATGGGTACGGTCGAGCTTCTGACTCGTGAAGGCGAAATCGAAATCGCCAAACGTATCGAAGAAGGCATCCGTGAAGTGATGAGCGCTATTGCGCACTTCCCTGGCACGGTTGACCACATTCTCTCCGAGTACACTCGCGTCACCACCGAAGGTGGTCGCCTGTCCGACGTTCTGAGCGGTTACATCGACCCGGACGACGGCATTGCGCCGCCGGCTGCCGAAGTGCCACCGCCGATCGACGCGAAAGCCGCCAAGGCTGACGACGATACCGACGACGATGACGCCGAAGCTTCGGATGACGAAGAAGAAGCCGAAAGCGGTCCGGATCCGGTCATCGCTGCCCAGCGTTTCGGCGCTGTGGCCGATCAGATGGAAATCACCCGCAAGGCCCTGAAAAAGCACGGTCGTCACAACAAGGCAGCGGTTGCCGAGTTGCTGGTCCTGGCCGAGCTGTTCATGCCGATCAAACTGGTACCGAAGCAATTCGAAGCCCTGGTCGAGCGTGTTCGCAGTGCCCTGGATCGTCTGCGTCAGCAAGAGCGCGCGATCATGCAACTGTGCGTACGTGATGCACGTATGCCACGCGCCGATTTCCTGCGTCAGTTCCCAGGCAATGAAGTCGACGAAAGCTGGTCCGACGCCTTGGCCAAAGGCAAGAGCAAATACGCCGAAGCCATTGGTCGCGTTCAGCCGGATATCATTCGTTGCCAGCAGAAGCTGACCGCGCTGGAAACCGAGACTGGTCTGACCATCGCTGAAATCAAGGACATCAACCGTCGCATGTCGATCGGTGAGGCCAAGGCCCGCCGCGCGAAGAAAGAGATGGTTGAAGCCAACTTGCGTCTGGTGATCTCGATCGCCAAGAAGTACACCAACCGCGGCCTGCAATTCCTCGATCTGATCCAGGAAGGCAACATCGGTCTGATGAAAGCGGTGGACAAGTTCGAATACCGTCGTGGTTACAAGTTCTCGACTTATGCCACCTGGTGGATCCGTCAGGCGATCACTCGCTCGATCGCCGACCAGGCCCGCACCATCCGTATTCCGGTGCACATGATCGAGACGATCAACAAGCTCAACCGCATTTCCCGCCAGATGCTGCAGGAAATGGGTCGCGAACCGACCCCGGAAGAGCTGGGCGAACGCATGGAAATGCCTGAGGACAAGATCCGCAAGGTATTGAAGATCGCTAAAGAGCCGATCTCCATGGAAACCCCGATCGGTGATGACGAAGACTCTCATCTGGGTGACTTCATCGAAGACTCGACCATGCAGTCGCCAATCGATGTTGCAACCGTTGAAAGCCTGAAAGAAGCGACCCGCGAAGTGCTGTCCGGCCTCACTGCCCGTGAAGCCAAGGTACTGCGCATGCGCTTCGGTATCGACATGAACACCGACCACACACTCGAAGAAGTGGGCAAACAGTTTGACGTAACGCGTGAGCGGATCCGTCAGATCGAAGCCAAGGCGCTGCGCAAGCTGCGCCACCCGACGCGAAGCGAGCATCTGCGCTCCTTCCTCGACGAGTGATACCAGAACCCCCGGCCCAGGCCGGGGGTTTTGTTTATGGGCAGATTAAATCCCTCTCACCGCCCCTCCCCTGCATACCCCGTCTACACTCGAAAACAATGAATCCCGTGCCATAACGAGACGGTTATGCCCAGACTGGCGCCCTTGCTTTTCTTGCTGTCACTGATGATCTGGACCGCAACGGCTGACGCGCTGACTCTGACCGATGAAGAACGTAGCTGGCTGGCGGCTCACCCGGACTTGCGCCTGGGTGTCGATGCTTCGTGGCCGCCTTTCGAGTTCCGCGATGATGAAAACCGCTATCAGGGCCTGGCCGCCGACTATATCGGCGTGATCCGCCAGCGACTGGCGATCAATCTCACCCCCGTCGAACCGTCGAGCTGGACCGAAGTACTGGAGCAGGTCAAACACGGCAAGATCGATCTGCTGCCGGGCATCATGTCCACCCCGGAGCGGCAAAACTATCTGTCATTCACCCGCCCCTACCTCGACTTCCCCATTGTCATCCTCGCCCACGTCGGCGGCGCCCAGCCTCGCAAGATAGAGGATTTGTACGGTTTGAAAATTGCGGTCGTGGAAAACTACGCCCCCCATGAACTGCTGCGTACACACCACCCGGATCTGAATCTGGTGGCCATGCCCAATGTCAGCTCGACCTTGCAGGCATTGGCCACCGGCCAGGTCGACGCGGTTGTCGGCGATCTCGCTTCCAGTGTCTGGAGCCTGCGCCAACTCAAGCTCGAAGGCTTGTACGTCAGCGGCGAAACACCGTACCGCTACCAGTTGGCGATGGCTGTACCGCGCGACAACAAAATGCTGGTGGAGATTCTGGACAAAGTCCTCGCCGACATGACTCCGGACGAGATCAGCAGCATTCAGGAACATTGGGTCGGCAACGTCCTCGACCATCGGACATTCTGGTCGGACCTGCTGATTTATGGTCTACCCGGTCTGTCGCTGCTGGTGATCATTCTGGCGGTGGTCATTCGCATCAATCGCCGCTTGAGTTCGGAAATTGCCCGACGTGTCGACCTCGAACAGGAATTGCGCAGCAGCGAATACCACTACCGCGGGCTGGTGGAAAGCCTGTCGGCCATCGCCTGGGAAGCGCGCATAAGCGACTTCACCTACAGCTATGTGTCGCCCCATGCCGAGGATCTGCTCGGTTATCCACAGGCGCACTGGCTGATTCCGGGCTTCTGGCGCAACATCATCCACCCCGCCGACCTGACCCGCGCCGAGGCCATCTGTGATGACGCGGTACGTGAAGGACGCGATCACACCCTCGACTATCGGGTGATCACCGCAGACGGGCGCTGTCTGTGGGTACGCGACATTGTCAGTCTGATTGAACATGGCCATGAGCCGGTGATGCGCGGCTTGATGATCGACATCAGCGAAACCAAACGGACCGAAGAAGCGCTGCGCCTGTCGGAACAGAAGTTCGCCTCGGTGTTCCAGCAATGCCCGGACATTCTGGTGATCGCGCGGCTGTCCGATGGCTGCCTGCTGGAAGTCAACGAGGCCTTTGAAGAACAGATAGGCCTGAAAGCGGAAGAAGTCGTCGGCCAGACCGCCACTGAACTCAACATCTGGGGCATTCCCGGGGTCGGCCCGGGATTGTTGCAGCGCTTGCAGGCCGGCAGCATCCGCAACCTGGAGATGCCTTTTCGCCGCAACAATGGCCATGTGTTCACCGGCCTGATTTCCGCCGAGCCGTTCGATCTCGACACCACTCCGGCGCTGGTGGTGGTAGTGCGCGACATCACCCAGCTCAAGGAAACCCAACAGCAACTGCAAACTTCCGAAGAGAAGTTCGCCAAGGCCTTCCACGCCTCGCCGGATGGATTACTGTTGTCGCGGCAAAGCGATGGTCTGTTACTGGAGGTCAACGAGGGCTTCAGCCGCATCACCGGCTTCAACAGCGCGATGTCGGTGGATCGCTCGGCGCTGGACCTGGGGATCTGGGTCAACCTCAACGAACGCAAGCTGATGCTCGATCTGCTGCACCGCGACGGCTTCGTACGCGACTTTACCTGCCATATCCGTCGCAGCGACGGGCAGATCCGTCTGTGCGAAGTGTCCAGCCGCCCCCTGCCAATCGGCGACGAAGACTGCATGCTGACCATCGCCCGGGACATCACCGAGCGCCATTTGATGCAGGAAAAGCTGCAGCAGGCCGCCACCGTATTCGAGAGCACTGCCGAAGGCGTACTGATCACTGACACTCAACAGCACATCAGCGCGGTCAACCGCGCGTTCAGCGAAATCACCGGTTATAGCGAAAGTGAAGCCCTCGGCCACACCCCGCGTCTGCTCGCCTCCGGCCTGCACGACAGCGCGTTCTACGCGGCGATGTGGCACCAGTTGACCGACGAGGGACACTGGCAGGGCGAGATTTCCAACCGGCGCAAGAACGGCGAACTGTACCCGAGCTGGCTGACCATCAGCGCCGTGCGCAACCGCGACAAGTTCATCACCCACTTCGTCGCGGTATTTGCTGACATCTCCAGCCTCAAACACGCGCAAGCCAAGCTCGACTATCAAGCGCACCATGACCCGCTCACCGGCCTGCCGAATCGCACGCTGTTCGAAAGCCGCCTGCTGACCGCGCTGAACAGTCAGCAGGAAAACGGTGGTCAGGGCGCCGTGCTGTTCCTTGATCTCGACCGTTTCAAACACATCAACGACAGCCTCGGCCACCCGGTCGGCGACCTGCTGCTCAAGGGCATTGCCGTGCGCCTGAAAGAACAGCTGCGTGATATCGACACCGTCGCGCGGCTGGGGGGCGACGAGTTCATCATCCTGCTGCCGGGCCTGCAACAAGTCAGCGATGCGGACAACATCGCAATCAAACTGCTCAACTGCTTTAGCGCACCGTTTCAGGCTGGTGAGCACGAGTTTTTTATCAGCGCCAGCATCGGCACCAGCCTGTATCCACGGGACGGCTGTGATGTCGCCACCCTGGTGAAAAACGCCGACGCGGCGATGTACCGCTCCAAGGCCAAGGGCCGCAACCGCGTCGAAAGCTACACCCGTGACCTCACCGCCCAGGCCAGCGAGCGCGTGGCTCTGGAGCACGAACTGCGCCGGGCCATCGAGCGCGAAGAATTGTTCCTCTACTACCAACCGAAAATCAGCCTCGACGACCATCGCCTGGTCGGTGCCGAAGCGCTGATCCGCTGGCGCCACCCGACCTTCGGCGAAGTGCCGCCGGAGCACTTCATCCCGTTGGCCGAAGAGAACGGCATGATCCTGCAGATCGGCGATTGGGTGCTCGAGACCGCCTGCCGGCAGATGTTCGAGTGGAATCAGATCTACGACAGCCTTGGCCCGCTGTCGGTCAACCTGGCCGGCGCGCAACTGCGGCAGCCGAATCTGCTCGGGCGCATCGAACAACTGCTCAGGGACAACCGTCTGCAGCCGGATTTACTGCAACTGGAAATTACCGAAAACTTCATCATGAGCCAGGCTGAAGAAGCACTGGCGGTGCTGCACCAGCTCAAACATCTGGGCGTTCAACTGGCGATCGACGACTTCGGCACCGGTTATTCTTCGCTCAGTTACCTGAAACGCCTGCCGCTGGACATCCTCAAGATTGACCAGTCATTTGTCCGCGGACTGCCCGATGACCCCCACGATGCGGCGATTGTCCGAGCGATCATCGCCTTGGGCCGGAGCATGCAATTCACCGTGATTGCCGAAGGCGTGGAAACTCAGGCCCAGCAACAATTCCTCGCCGCCGAAGGCTGCGAACAGATTCAGGGCTACATCGTCAGCCTGCCACTGCCCCCGGAAGAATTCGCCGCAACGTTTCTTCGTGTAACCGTATCGGATTATTCGGATAGCACAGCCGCCAAACCGTCGCTATAATCCGCGGCCTACTGAGGGCCTATAGCTCAGTTGGTTAGAGCAGAGGACTCATAATCCTTTGGTCCACGGTTCAAGTCCGTGTGGGCCCACCACATTTGAAAGCCGCGCTCCATGCGCGGCTTTTTCTTGGGCGATCGGTTGAGGGGACAATCTTTGCGAGCGCAGTGTTCGGAAGACCTCCCCGAAGGCTGTAGGAATGTTCCGAAGCGATGTTTTCTCCCCTCCCCGTGCCTTGTTGACTGTTTCTCCAGACAAGTAATCTCCGGACGCCACCGCCCGTCCAGAATTGTTTTTATGCTTGTGAATGCTGCGCCACTGATAAGGGAAGCAGCCGACCAACTAATCTGGATCGACCTTGCTCTACCAGATCTGAGAACATTGCCCAGAGAAATTCTGGTCAGCCGCAATCGAAGAAGTCAAAAGGGCTGACGACGCAGAAGGCGCTCTCAAAATCCTTCTGAATCACTTCGGGTTCGTCGACGATTCCGTGCTGGCCGTTACTATCCTCACGCCTATTGGAAACGTTGCAGTCATGCGAGACAAACTGGCCCATATCGTCGAGAAACGTCCAGACTCCCGAGAACGCTATGTTCGGCATGCCATCGATACGCTCACGGGACCATTCGAAGTATGTAAAGTCCTCTACGATAACGGCGGTTTCCGATTGGCATTCATCAACGCCTATGAGGCAAAAAACGACATGCTCGTCGTGGTCGATGTGCGAAACGGGCACGTCCTCTGGAATTTCATGCACGCTCCGTCAAGAGCAATGAACAAGCACCGCCAAGGCGATCTTTTGTACAAGCGGTACATTCTTGAAGACAAAGAAAAGGGCAGCCCGTTGGCTGCCCTTGATATTTGAATCCTGATATTTGCATCCTCAGGAAATAGGATGAAGAGGTCTCACCTTACACCGATGTTGCAGCATCGCTGAGGTACCTACGTCCGCTAAAGCCCTGCAAGGCAGCAGATTTCGCGCTCTTGTTGGCATTCTTGATAACTAGGCCAGGCAAGTCAAACCAAATATTTGATGTTTGTTTTGGCGCAACGATTGCCTCCACGCATAAGTGACGTGCTCAGTCAGCGCCAGCAGCGTGTCGCTGATAGTGCCTGTAACATGCAAACTCATCCGTCCTCGACAGTCATGGAGCCACACCGTTGCCCGACACCCGCCCCCCCGCACTCGACGAAATCGACCGCCAGCTGATCGCCGCCCTGCAAATCAACGCCCGCGAAAGCGTGGCGATGCTTGCCCGGCAGTTGGGCATTGCGCGGACCACCGTCACATCGCGGTTGGCGCGGCTGGAGAAGGCCAAGGTGATCACCGGTTATGGCGTACGTTTGGGGCAGCGCGTGGTCGATGGCGGGTTGCAGGCGTATGTCGGGATCAAGGTGCAGCCGCGTTCTGGCAAGGAAGTGCTGCGTCGCTTGAGTGCGATGGCACAGGTGCAGCAGTTGTGTGCGGTGAGTGGCGAATTTGATTATGTGGCGTGGCTGCGCACGGACTCGCCGGAGCAACTGGATCAGTTGCTGGATCAGATCGGCAGTGTGGACGGGGTGGAGAAGACCACGACGTCGATCATTTTGAGTAGCAAGATTGATCGAGGGCAGCCGGTTTGAGTAATGGCAATAACCTTCCGGTTGGCAAATAGGGCCTCTTCGCGAGCAAGCCCGCTCTCACATTTTGACCGGGTTGAGCGCAGAATCTGCGCCAGACACAAATCCACTGTGGGAGCGGGCTTGCTCGCGAAAGCGGTCTGTCAGCCGCCTTCTTTAGTGGAAGGAATATAGCCTTCGCTCCCACAATGATCGAAGTGACGTCTGAGATTGTCACTTTGATCAATAGAATGGCAAAACGACGACACTTTGCGTCTTATTAACGTGTTCTACGCTCCCTAGAATGGCTGGCATCTTTTCCTATACTCAGACGCGCATCCTGCGTCGGGTCGCCAGCAAGGTCAGCCATGAACAAGAACAATCGCCATCCTGCAGACGGTAAGAAACCAGTCACCATTTTCGGCCCGGACTTTCCGTTCGCCTTCGACGACTGGATCGAACACCCGGCCGGTCTCGGCAGTATTCCTGAACAGCACCATGGCGCTGAAGTGGCGATTGTCGGCGCGGGTATCGCTGGCCTGGTGGCCGCTTACGAACTGATGAAGCTCGGTTTGAAACCGGTGGTGTACGAGGCCTCGAAACTGGGTGGCCGTCTGCGTTCGCAAGCGTTCAACGGCACCGATGGCATCGTCGCGGAACTGGGCGGCATGCGTTTTCCGGTATCCTCCACGGCGTTCTATCACTACGTCGACAAGCTCGGTCTCGAGACCAAACCCTTCCCGAACCCACTGACGCCGGCCTCCGGCAGCACGGTGATCGATCTCGAAGGCAAAACCCATTACGCACAAAGCCTGAAGGATCTTCCTGCACTGTTCCAGGAAGTGGCTGACGCCTGGGCGGATGCACTGGAGGCTGGCTCGCAGTTCGCCGATATCCAGCAAGCGATCCGTGACCGCGACGTACCACGCCTCAAAGAACTGTGGAACAAACTCGTTCCGCTGTGGGACGACCGCACCTTCTACGACTTCGTTGCCACCTCCAAGGCCTTCGCCAAACTCTCGTTTCATCACCGCGAAGTGTTCGGTCAGGTCGGTTTCGGTACCGGCGGCTGGGACTCGGACTTCCCCAACTCGATGCTGGAAATCTTCCGCGTGGTGATGACCAACTGCGATGATCACCAGCATCTGGTGGTCGGCGGTGTGGAGCAAGTGCCGCAAGGCATCTGGCGGCATGTGCCGGAGCGCTGCGTGCACTGGCCGGAAGGCACCAGCCTGAAATCCCTGCACCGTGGCGCGCCGCGTTCCGGGGTGAAGAAAATCGCCCACGCGCCGGACGGCCGTTTCGCCGTCACCGACAACAACGGCGACACCCGCGAATACGCCGCCGTGCTGACCACCTGCCAGAGCTGGCTGCTGACCACCCAGATCGAATGCGACGAAACCCTGTTCTCGCAGAAGATGTGGATGGCGCTGGACCGCACGCGCTACATGCAGTCTTCGAAGACCTTCGTGATGGTCGACCGGCCATTCTGGAAGGACAAGGATCCGGAAACCGGTCGCGACCTGATGAGCATGACCCTCACCGATCGCCTGACCCGTGGCACTTATCTGTTCGATAACGGTGACGACAAGCCGGGCGTGATCTGCCTGTCGTACTCGTGGATGAGCGACGCGCTGAAGATGCTGCCGCACCCGGTCGAGAAACGCGTGGAACTGGCGTTGAACGCGCTGAAGAAGATCTACCCGAAAGTCGACATCGCCGCGCGGATCATCGGCGATCCGATCACCGTGTCGTGGGAAGCCGACCCGCACTTCCTCGGCGCATTCAAAGGCGCCCTGCCGGGCCACTATCGCTACAACCAGCGGATGTACGCGCACTTCATGCAGGACGACATGCCAGCCGAACAGCGCGGGATTTTCATCGCCGGCGATGACGTATCGTGGACGCCGGCATGGGTCGAAGGCGCGGTGCAGACCTCGCTCAACGCGGTGTGGGGCATCATGAAACACTTCGGCGGGTCGACACATAAAGCGAACCCGGGCCCGGGTGATGTGTTCAAAGACATCGGCCCTATCGCCCTGCCCGAGTAAGAGGATTCCCCGATGCGTGTAGCCCTTTACCAATGCCCACCGCTGCCCCTGGACCCCGCCGCCAACCTGCATCGCCTGCAGCAACTGGCGATGGAGGCCAAGGGTGCCGACCTGCTGGTGCTGCCGGAAATGTTTCTGACCGGCTACAACATCGGCAAGGAAGCGGTCAGCACCTTGGCCGAGGTCTACAACGGCGAATGGGCGCAGCAGATCGGTCGAATCGCCAAAGCCGCCGGGCTGGCAATTGCTTACGGGTACCCCGAGCGCACGGCCGACGGGCAGATCTACAACGCCGTGCAGTTGATCGACGCGCACGGCGAGCGCCTGTGCAACTACCGCAAGACCCATCTGTTCGGCGACCTGGATCGTTCGATGTTCAGCCCCGGCGAAGATGCGTTTCCGGTGGTCGAGCTCAACGGCTGGAAGCTCGGTTTCCTGATCTGCTACGACCTGGAGTTTCCCGAGAACGCGCGGCGTCTGGCGCTGGCCGGCGCCGAGCTGATTGTGGTGCCGACGGCGAACATGATTCCTTTCGATTTCGTCGCTGATGTCACCGTGCGCTCCCGCGCCTTCGAAAACCAGTGCTACGTGGCGTACGCCAACTATTGCGAGCATGAAGGTGAGATCCACTATTGCGGGCAAAGCAGCATCGCCGCGCCGGACGGCAGCCGTATCGCCCAGGCTGGCCTCGATGAAGCATTGATCGTCGGTGAGCTGGATCGCCAGTTAATGGTCGATTCCCGTGCCGCCAATCACTACCTCAACGATCGTCGCCCCGAGCTTTACCACGCGTTGAACAAGCGCTGACCCCACGCAATCCGCTAGCATTGGCACTTCACTGTTCTGGAAGTGCCCATGCCTGCGCCAACTCCCCCTCGCCCCCTCACTGAAACCCTGGCCAACGGCTTGCGCGTGACCCTGCGTCAGATGCCCGGCTTGAAGCGCAGCGCCGCTGCGTTGCGGGTGGCGGCCGGTAGCCATGATGTGCCACTCGAGTGGCCGGGGCTGGCGCATTTCCTTGAGCATCTGCTGTTTCTCGGCACTGAGCGTTTTCCTGCGAGTCAGGCGCTGATGGCCTACGTGCAAAGTCACGGTGGGCAAGTGAATGCCAGTACCCGTGAACGCACCACCGACTTCTTCTTCGAATTGCCGACCTCGGCCTTCAGCGCCGGGCTTGAGCGTCTGTCAGACATGCTCACCCACCCGCGTATGAATCCGCACGATCAATTGCGCGAACGGGAAGTGCTGGACGCGGAATTCGTCGCGTGGTCGCAAGATCCGACGGCTCAGCAGGAACTGGCGCTGTACGAGGGATTGCCGGTCACACATCCGCTACGCGGATTTCATGCGGGGAATCGCGACAGCCTGAAAGTTGAGTTACCAGCGTTTCAGCAGGCACTGAAGGATTTCCATCAGCAGTTTTATCGCACCGGGCAAATGACGCTGAGCCTGGTCGGGCCGCAGAGCGTTGAGGAATTGCGCGTCCTTGCGCAGCAGTTCGCCGCAGCGCTGCCGGTTGGGGATAAAGTCCAGCAGGCTGCGCCGCTGCCGTTGACGGTGAAAAGTTATCAACAGGTCGGCGAGCGAAGCAGCAATCTGTTGTTCGTTTTCGAAGCACTGCCCGATCCATCCGCCGAGGCGTTGGCATTTCTCTGCCATTGGCTGAACAGCGCCAAGCCCGGCGGGCTGCTCGCCCATCTGCAACAACAAAGCCTCGCGGACGGTTTGAAAGCCGTGCCGCTGTATCAGTTCGCCGGGCAAGCGTTGCTGCACCTGCAATTCACCGGTCCCGCCGAATCCCTCAGCGCCATTCGTGAACAGCTGCTGGACTGGTTGAGCTTCTTTGCCGCGCAACAGGACTGGGCAGCGTTGCGCGAGGAGTACATCAAGTTGCTTGAGCGTCAGCAGCAAATCAGCGGCGCCCTGCCACTGGCGCGGCTCGACAGTGAACAACGCGAAAGCGGTCTGTCGGAAAGCGGCGTCGTTGCGCTCAAACAGATCCTGCGCGACCTCGGTGTTGTGGATAACTTCAGCGACCATTGGCACCTGCCTGCCGCCAACCCTTTCCTGCGCTCCAGCGAACCGCTGGCCAACGCCGGCCTGATTCGCGGCCAGACCAGCGCTCACCGTGGTTTGCGTACTTTCGCTCAGGATCGCTCCCGCGGGCGGCGTGAGCGTTCACCGATGCAATTCAGCCAGGCGTTGCCGGACAACAGTGATCTCGGCGCGATTTACCTGCGCTGGCAAACCGAAGCGGTGGCCAGTGTAAAACTGCAAGCCGAGCTGCAACGCAGTCTGCGGGAAACGCAGGAAGATGCGCGGCAGGCCGGCGTCGAGTTGGCGTTCAGTGCCACCGGTACGCAGTGGCTACTGAAACTGACCGGCCTGCAGGAGCCGATGCCCAGTGTCCTCGAACACGCGCTGAAATGCCTGACACGAATTGACGTCGATTCCGTCAACGCAGAGCCGAAAGCACCGCTGATACCGATCCGCCAGTTGCTCAAGGCATTGCCTGAGCATTGCCTGCCATCGGCCGTCGAGTCGGACGACGCCAGACAGCTGTGGAAAAGTTCGCGCTGGGACGGACTGGCCCTTGGCCTCAACGCGCAGACGCAATCGGCCATGGGCCTGGCCCTGAGCCGCATTCCCGGCACACCGGACAATCAATTGCCGGCAACGCCTGCGATCAACACGCAACATCTATGGAGCCACATCGACACCGCGTCCAGCGAACACGCCTTGCTGCTGTTCTGCCCGACCGCCAGCCACGAGATTGCCGATGAGGCTGCCTGGCGCCTGCTCGCGCAACTGTGCCAGACCCCGTTCTATCAGCGTCTGCGGGTCGAATTGCAATTGGGCTACGCGGTGTTCAGCGCCCTGCGGCAGATGCATGGCCAGAGTGGATTGCTGTTTGGTGTGCAGTCGCCAAATACTGCGCCAGTTGAACTGCTTGGGCATATCCAGCAGTTCCTCGAGGGCATTCCTGCGCTGATCGAAAACCTCGATGAAGAGGACTTCAAACAGCAACGCCAGTCACTCGCGGATCAGTTCGATGAGAGTCATCTGTCCGGCAAAGACGCCGCCGAGTTGCTGTGGCAGGCCAAGCTCGCCGGCCACTCGTCGGATTATCTGGCGCAACTGCACACAGCCATTGGTCAACTGGAACGCTCAACATTGCTGGCGGCAGCGCAGCGCTTGCTCAACGCCGAGGGCTGCCGGCTGTGCCTGGCCAGCGAATCGGTACCCGGCGCACCTTGGCAAGCGACAAAATGATCATTACCAAGGCTGCAAGGAGCTTTCTCAAAGATTCACGGGCAATCGTGCTGAAATTTTGAGTAACATAGCAGCCTAACTATTTGGAACATCCCGGCGCGGCCATGGACTATACCTATGGATAGCGCTATCCCACCCACCCAATGAGGAGTCACCTTATGTCCTGGACAAAACCGGCTTACACCGACCTGCGTATCGGCTTCGAAGTCACCATGTACTTCGCCAGCCGCTGAGTTCTGCCTACGCAGACTTGCAGTGCAACGCCTCGGCTCGCCGGGGCGTTTTATTTTCAGCGTTGAAAGATGGGAGCGTTCATGTTCGTCCAGATTCTGGGTTCGGCCGCCGGTGGCGGATTTCCGCAGTGGAACTGCAACTGCGTCAATTGCGCAGGCTTTCGCGACGGCAGCCTGAATGCCAAGGCCCGCACCCAATCGTCCATCGCGATTTCCGATGACGGCGTGAACTGGGTGCTGTGCAACGCTTCGCCGGACATCCGCGCGCAATTGCAAAGTTTCGCCCCGATGCAACCGGGCCGAGCCCTGCGCGACACCGGCATCAGCGCGATCATCCTGATGGACAGCCAGATCGACCACACCACTGGCCTGCTGAGCCTGCGCGAAGGCTGCCCGCATCAGGTCTGGTGCACGGACATGGTTCACGAAGATCTGAGCACCGGTTTCCCGCTGTTCAAGATGCTGACCCACTGGAACGGCGGACTGAACTGGAACCGCATCGAGCTCGACCAGAGCTTCACCGTCGCTGCCTGCCCTAACCTGCGCTTCACCCCGCTGCCGTTGCGCAGCGCCGCGCCACCGTATTCGCCGCACCGTTTCGACCCGCACCCGGGCGACAACATCGGCCTGATCGTCGAAGACCTCAACACCGGCGGCAAACTGTTTTACGCCCCGGGCCTGGGCAAGGTCGACGCGCCGCTGCTGGAGATCATGGCCGGCAGCGATTGCCTGCTGGTGGACGGCACAATGTGGGATGACGATGAAATGCAGCGCCGTGGCGTCGGCACCCGCACCGGTCGCGAGATGGGCCACCTGGCGCAGAACGGCCCCGGCGGCATGCTCGAAGTGCTGGAGCAGTTGCCTGAGCAGCGCAAGGTGCTTATCCACATCAACAACACCAACCCGATTCTCGATGAGGATTCGCCGGAGCGCGCGGAGCTGGCGCGGCGTAATGTTGAAGTGGCGTTCGATGGCATGAGTATTGTGCTGTAGCGGATGGCCTCTTCGCGAGCAAGCCCGCTCCCACATTGGATCTGTGGCGTTCACAAACCCTGTGGGAGCGGGCTTGCTCGCGAAGACGTCCGAACAGACACCCAGAATTCCAACGGTTGTTCCCCCGGAGAACCGCAATGACCGACACCCCGCTGTCCCCCACCGAATTCGAAGCGGCCCTGCGCGCCAAAGGCGCCTATTACCACATCTACCACCCGTATCACGTGGCGATGTACGAGGGCCGTGCCACCCGCGAGCAGATTCAGGGCTGGGTCGCCAACCGCTTCTACTATCAGGTGAACATCCCCCTGAAAGACGCGGCGATCCTCGCCAACTGCCCGGATCGCGAGATCCGTCGCGAGTGGATTCAACGCCTGCTCGATCACGACGGTGCCCCGGGTGAGGACGGCGGGATCGAAGCCTGGCTGCGTCTCGGGCAGGCGGTCGGCCTCGACCCGGATCAACTGCGCTCCCAGGAACTGGTGCTGCCCGGCGTGCGTTTCGCCGTCGACGCCTACGTCAACTTCGCCCGCCGTGCCAGTTGGCAGGAAGCCGCCAGCAGCTCATTGACCGAACTGTTCGCGCCGCAGATCCACCAGTCGCGCCTCGACAGCTGGCCGCAGCATTACCCGTGGATCGACCCGGCCGGTTACGAATATTTCCGCACCCGCCTCGGTCAGGCGCGGCGCGATGTCGAGCATGGTCTGGCGATCACGCTCGAGCACTACAAGACCCGCGAGGGTCAGGAGCGCATGCTGGAAATTCTCCAGTTCAAACTGGACATTCTTTGGAGCATGCTCGATGCCATGAGCATGGCTTACGAACTGAACCGCCCGCCCTATCACAGCGTCACCGAGCAGCGGGTCTGGCACAAAGGAATCACCCTATGAGTTTTGATCGCAGCAAGATCCCGACCTGGCGTCCCGGCTACCGTTTTCAGTATGAACCGGCGCAAAAAGGCCACGTGCTGCTCTACCCCGAGGGCATGATCAAGCTCAACGACAGCGCCGCGCTGATCGGCGGCTTGATCGACGGTGAACGCGATGTCGCGGCGATCATCGCCAAACTCGACGAGCAGTTCCCCGGCGTGCCTGAGCTCGGTGAAGACATCGAGCAATTCATGGAGGTTGCCCGTGCGCAGCACTGGATCGAACTTGCCTGAGGCATCGGTGCAAGTACCGCCAAAACCTGAAGTCGGCCTGCCGCTGTGGCTGCTCGCCGAGCTGACCTACCGCTGCCCGCTGCAATGCCCGTACTGCTCCAATCCGCTGGATTTCGCCCAGCAGGGCAAAGAGCTGAGCACCGAACAGTGGATCAAGGTGTTCCGCGAAGCGCGGGAGATGGGCGCGGCGCAACTGGGCTTTTCCGGTGGCGAACCGCTGGTGCGTCAGGACCTCGCCGAGCTGATCCGTGAAGCGCGGCAGTTGGGTTTCTACACCAATCTGATCACTTCCGGCATCGGTCTGACCGAGCAGAAGATCAGTGACTTCAAGAGGGCTGGTCTCGATCACATCCAGATCAGTTTCCAGGCCAGTGACGAACAGGTAAACAACCTGCTCGCCGGCTCGAAAAAGGCCTTCGCGCAGAAGCTGGAAATGGCCCGGGCGGTGAAGGCCCACGGCTATCCGATGGTGCTGAACTTCGTCACCCACCGGCACAACATCGACAAGATCGACCGTATCATCGAGCTGTGTATTGCGCTCGAAGCAGACTTCGTCGAACTCGCCACCTGCCAGTTCTACGGCTGGGCGCAGCTCAACCGTGTCGGCCTGTTACCGACCAAGGAACAACTGGTGCGTGCCGAACGCATCACCAACGAATACCGCGCCAAACTGGAAGCCGAAGGGCATCCGTGCAAGCTGATATTCGTCACCCCGGACTACTACGAAGAACGCCCGAAAGCCTGCATGAACGGCTGGGGCAGCATCTTTCTGACGGTTACTCCGGACGGCACTGCCCTGCCCTGTCATGGCGCCCGACAGCTGCCGGTACAATTTCCCAACGTGCGCGACCACAGCATGCAGCACATCTGGTACGACTCGTTTGGCTTCAACCGCTTTCGCGGTTACGACTGGATGCCCGAGCCGTGCCGCTCGTGCGACGAGAAGGAACAGGATTTCGGCGGCTGCCGCTGTCAGGCGTTCATGCTCACGGGGGACGCGAGCAATGCCGACCCGGTGTGCAGCAAGTCCGAACATCACGGCGTGATTCTCAAGGCCCGCGAAGAAGCCGAGACCGCCACCCAGACCATCGAACAACTGGCCTTCCGTAATGAACGAAACTCACGCCTCATCGCCAAGGGCTGAGCCTTTCAGCGCCGCCCAAGCCGTCGCCGCCGGCATGGATTTCGCCGAGCTGCAACTCGGCGCCCACGGTTTGTTCTGGAATGAATATCGCCCGCAAGACGCCGCGTGCCGGATCTGGCAGTGGCGCGACGGCGTGGCGAAATGTCTGACGCCGGACGGTTTCAGTGTGCGTAGCCGGGTGTACGAATATGGCGGTGGCGCGTTTTGTCTGACGCCGGACGGAGTGGTTTTCGTCAATGAGGCGGATCAGCAGTTGTATCGGCAAGTGCTGGATGGCGCGCCTGAAGCGCTCACGTCTGGCGAGTGTCGTTATGGCGATCTGCATTTTGCTTTCGGCCAGGTGCTGGCGGTTGAGGAGCTGCGCGACCAGCATCGACTGTTAGCAATCGATCTGGCCGACGGCACACGGCATTTGCTGGCTGAAGGTGCAGATTTTTATGCAGCGCCGGTGATCAGCCTGGACGGTTCGCGGTTGGCGTGGATCGAGTGGAGTCGGCCGCATCAGCCGTGGACCTCCACGCGATTGATGGTGGCCGAGCGTCTGGCTGAGGGTGGCTTTGGCGCACCGCGTTGCGTGGCGGGGGCTGACCTTGAAGAGTCGATCCAGCAACCGCGGTTCGACGTGAAAGGACGCTTGTTGTGCCTGACTGATCGCGACGGTTTCTGGCAGCCGTGGGGCGAAACGTCCGACGGTTTGCATCGACTGCCCTGTGCCGAGGCCGATCATGCGCCCGCCCCGTGGCAAATGGGTGGCTGCACCTGGTTGCCGGTGGGCGATTCGTTTCTGGCGAGCTGGAGCGAAGGCGGTTTTGGTCGTCTGGCGCTCGACGGCGAGGACTTTACTGGCGACTACAGCCGCTTCCGGCATCTGGCGCTGGATCAGCAGTTCATCTACTGCATCGCCGCTTCGCCGATCAGCCCTTCGGCGGTGATCGCCATTGATCGCGCTACCCGCGAAGTGAATGTGCTGGCCGGCGGTGTGGCGCCTTTGCCGGCGGAGCGCATCAGCTGTCCGCAGACCTTGCGCTACCCGAGTTGCAGCGGTGAGGCTCACGGCTTCTTTTATCCGGCGATGAACGACGAAGCGCGACCGCCACTGGTGGTGTTCATCCACGGCGGCCCGACCTCGGCCTGCTACCCGATGCTCGACCCGCGCATTCAGTACTGGACGCAGCGTGGTTTCGCCGTCGCCGACCTCAACTATCGCGGCAGCAGCGGTTATGGTCGCGAATACCGTCAGGCGTTGCATCTGAGTTGGGGTGAGGTGGATGTCGAGGACGCCTGCGCGGTGGTGGCGTATCTGGCCGAACAAGGTCTGATCGATGGCGAGCGGGCATTTATCCGCGGTGGCAGCGCCGGGGGTTACACCACGCTGTGCGCGCTGGCGTTTCAGCAAGTGTTCCGCGCGGGCGCCAGCCTCTATGGCGTCAGCGACCCGGTGGCACTGGCTCGGGCAACCCACAAATTCGAAGGTGATTATCTCGACTGGCTGATCGGCGATCCCGAACAGGATGCTGAGCGCTACGCCGCCCGCACGCCGCTACTGCACGCGAGCAACATCCGTGTGCCAGTGATTTTCTTTCAGGGTGAACTGGATGCGGTGGTGGTGCCGCAACAGACGCGCGACATGGTCGCTGCGCTGGAGCACAACGGCATCCCGGTCGAGGCGCATTACTACGCCGAGGAACGCCATGGCTTCCGCCGGGCGGCGAACCAGGCGCATGCGCTGGAGCAGGAATGGAAGTTTTATCGGCGGGTGATGGGGTTGACGGACTGAGCACCGCGCCTCTTTCAAAATAGCGTCGTCCCATTCGCGAGCAGGCTCGCTCCCACATTGGATCTGTGTTGTTCACAAAACCCCTGTGGGAGCGAGCCTGCTCGCGAATGCTATCTATCAGATGCCGCTGAACTCAACGCTTGGCGATGATATACACCGCATGCACGATCCCGGGAATGTAGCCGCACAGCGTCAGCAGAATGTTCAGCCAGAACGCCCCGCCGAACCCGACCTGCAGAAACACACCCAGTGGCGGCAACAGAATGGCGATGATGATACGAATGAAGTCCATGGGTCAGCTCCTGAATGGGGGTTGGCTCACATGAGCCATACAAGCTAATCGACCTGCGCCGTTCTTCAGGGTTCACTGCCAATCAAAGTCTCAGTGCCAAATTGATGGCTCAGGCAAGAATTTGCAGCCCATGCTTCTGCACGATGCTCAGCAGTTTCAGCGCCATTCCGCTGGGATGTTTATCTCCCGACTCCCATTGCTTGACTGTCGATGCACTGGTATTCAAGTAGCGTGCAAATACCGGCTGGCTGACGTTATTACGCTCGCGCAGCGCCTTGATCTGTTCCGCCGGGATCGCGTCAGGCACCGTCGCCAGGCAGGACTCGTCAAACTCACGCATCGTCGCCTTGCTGATGGCTCCGACCGCGAGCAAAGCCTTGGCCGACTCATGTACCGACTGAAAAACTTCACTTTTGTATTTCTTACTCATGGGAAATCTCCACAAACTCCTTCATCGCTAGCAATCCCTGAAGCTGCTCATGCGACAGTTGCGCATAAGCCTTGGCCAATTTGCGTAAATCCTTTAGCTCTGCGGTACTGATATTGCTCCGGTCCTTCTTGGCGAACAGCACTTGATAAATCCAGTAACGACCGCCCTTCGCCAGAACAATCGAGCGGTGGCGATTGGCATTCAGACGTTTCTTCCAGACCCCACCGCCAAGATTGTCAGCCTGTCCATCGAGCATCTCGGCGAATGCCTCCAGTAATTCCTCATCCGTGATCCATGCCTTGCTGGCCTGTACCGCAAAGCCTTTGGTCTTGAACAATCTGAATGACATCGGTATCCCTTCCAAAAAACATACCACCTGGTGGTACATATTACAAAGCCAGTCTTGGTGACACCGCACTCCCTGTCGGCACCTTCTAAAAGAGCATTCGTCCGATAAGTTCTCAAGTGCCAGAAAGCACTTGGCAAAACCCGGGTACAAAAAAACGCCCCACGCCAAAAGAATCAGGCGTGGGGCGTGCGTTATACCGCGAGACGGTTCTTGAAATCGGGTAGGAAACTTCAGCTCAGACGGCAATCCCTTTGCGGCATTGCAGTTGCGCGGTGCGCACTCGTGAGAAGGCGCGGGTCAGGCGCAGGAGCATTTCGTCGATGTTGGCCTTGCTGACGGTGAGTGCCGGGGTGAAACGCAGGCAGTTGGCTTGCGGCGCGTTGAGCAGCAGGCCTTCATGCAAGGCGGCTTTGACTACGGCATCGGCGGAATCCTCTGACAGGCTCAGTCCCCAGAACAGGCCTTGCCCGCGCAACTCGCCATGTCCGTAACGGTGCGCCAGTCGCGCGAGTCCCTCGCGCAGGTGCTGGCCGTGGTGTTTGATCTGCTCGAGAAATACCCGATCCTGCACGCTATCAAGCACCACCAGACCGGCCGCTGTCATCAGCGCATTGCCGTGATGAGTGCCGCCCAGTTCACCGGCGTCAAAACAGCAGGCCTTGCCACGGGCCAATAACGCCGCCAGAGGAACACCACCGCCGAGGCCTTTGCCGAGCACAACGATATCGGCGCGCACGCCGTAGGACTGTTCGGCGAGCAATGTGCCGCAGCGCCCGATGCCGGTCT
This sequence comes from Pseudomonas sp. MWU16-30322, assembly GCF_020515535.1. NCBI lineage: Bacteria > Pseudomonadati > Pseudomonadota > Gammaproteobacteria > Pseudomonadales > Pseudomonadaceae > Pseudomonas > Pseudomonas sp. MWU16-30322. The sequence continues at coordinate 321,561 of NZ_JAIWYL010000008.1, read as the reverse complement.
GCACTTCGTCGAGGATCAGCAAAATGCCCAATTCTCGGCACAGGCGCTCGACGCCTTTGAGGTAATGCTCGGTGGCCGGAATCACTCCGGCATCGCTCTGGATCGGTTCGAGCATGATCGCCACGGTTTGCGCATCGACGGCGGCATGCAGCGCCGGCAAATCGTTGAAGGGCACCCGATCGAAACCCGGCAACAAGGGTGCGAAACGGTTGTGCAGGTTGCAACTGTCCGACGCGGAAATCGTCGCCAGACTATGGCCGTGACAGCCTTGTCTGGCAACAATGATCCGCGAGGCGCCGCCACGATGCAGTTGGCCCCATTTGCGCGCCAGTTTGATCGCCGCTTCACAGGCCTCGCTGCCGCTGTTGAGCAGGTAAGCCTGATCGCTGGAGGTGCTGGCGCACAGGCGCTCGGCAAGGCTGAGCATGCCGCGATTGTGCAGATTGAAACCGGGGTTGATCAGCGCCTGGGCCTGGCCGGCGATGGCTTTGACCAGTGCCGAAGGGCTGTGGCCGAGGCTATTGGCACCGCCGGCCTGGGAAAAGTCGAGGTAGGCGCGGTCATTGCTGTCCCACAGCCATGAGCCCTGACCGCGAACGAACACCTGCTGCGGCCGTTCGACACTGGGCATCAGGCGCTCGGCATTCAGGCTGTCGCCTGCCTGGGGTGAAGCGGCCTCGAAAGCGAGGTCATCAAGACTCGGCGCCTGGCGCCGCAAACTGAACAGATTCATTGAAAAAAACCTCGGTTGAGGTTTTTTGAACTGCCTATGCAAACACTGTCGAAGCAAACGCTATTCATCGCGCTCTCTGGCCCTGTAAGCCTTGTGATTGCGGTTAGACTAGGCTCACTGACGGCTTCGGGCCATTTCGATTTACCAGCATTTTCGATAAGCGCTACTTATGGATTTCAAACAACTGCGTTATTTCGTCGCGGTCTACGAAGAGGGCCATGTCGGCCGCGCTGCCGAGCGCCTGTCGATCTCGCAACCGGCGCTGTCGCAGCAGATTCGCCAGCTCGAACAGAACCTCGACGTCACCCTGTTCGAACGCAGCAGCAAACGTCTGTTGCCGACACTCGCTGCACACACGCTGTACAACCACGCCCTGCCGCTGCTCGACGGTCTGCAGCGGGCGCGGGAAGCGCTGGGCAACTTCAAGGGACAGGCCCTGCGCACGCTGGCGATCGGCGTACTGCAAACCGTGCACACCAGCCTCGTGCCGCAAATGCTCGAACGGGTGCGCAAGGCGCAGCCGCATCTTGTGGTGCAGATCTATGAACTGACGGGGCTGGAGATCGAGCGCCGTTTGCTCAACGGCTCGCTGGACATCGGCATCAGCTACCTGCCGCCGCGCCAACCAGGGCTGCATGGCGTGCTGCTGTACGAAGACGAACTGACGCTGGTCATCCCGGCGGATCACCCGCTGCGTGAATTCAAGAAGGTCTCGATGCGCCAGGCTGCTGAATTGCCCATGTTGCTGCTGGGCGAAGAGTTTCAGATCCGGCAGATCTGGCAGGCGCAGCTGACCAGCCTGGGGCGGCGCCCGCAAGTACAGGCCGAGCTGAACAATATGCTGGGGATTCTCGACAGTCTGCCGCACACCAAACTGGCGACGGTGTTGCCCGGGCGCTCACAGAGGGAATACGACGAACAGGATCTGCTGTGGAAACCGTTGAGCGAACCACGGGTGCCGCTGAAGGTTGGGCTGGTATGCCGAGACGTGCAGCGCCAGCAGGCGTCTTTGGCGTTGCTGCGTACGTTGCTGGAAGAGGTGATTCAGCGTGAGGACAAACCGCATAAAGCTGCTCCGCCACTGGATCCGCTGGCCTGAAAACTTTTCTGCAGGCAAAAGAAAACCCCGCCGAAGCGGGGCTTTGCAGACTGTTTCCCTGACATCCATTTCACTCCGCCACCCTGGCAGAATCCTACGTGTCCGTGTTGTTGCTTTGCGCTTCCTGCGCGACGTCCATGAGTTGTAGATTAGCTGTGGATCCAATCCACGCCTATGGGAGAACAGCAGCACGTCATGTAAGAGAATGCTTACATGACGTTACATCATCAAAACTGTTCAGCGTTCAGCAGGAACAACGACTCGCTGCCAGCCTTCACCGATGCACTCAGTGAGTGGATACGCGGCAGCAGACGGGCGAAATAGAAGCGCGCGGTGCCCAGCTTGCTGGCGTAGAAATCGTCTTGGGCTTCTTTACCCAGCGCGGCTTTCGCCATCAGTGCCCACATGTAGGCATAAGCGGTGTAGCCAAACGCTTGCAAATATTCGACCGAGGCCGCGCCGATTTCGTTCGGATTGGTTTTCGCCCGATCCAGCAGCCACGCAGTCAGTTCATCAAGGGTGCTGACGGCATCGTTCAGCGGCTTGGTGAATTCGCCGAGGTCAGCGCTGGCAGTCGCGGTGAAGTGGCGGATCTCGTCAGCGAACAGCTTGTAGAACGCGCCGCCGCTGCCGACGATCTTGCGCCCGACCAGGTCCAGCGCCTGAATGCCGTTGGTGCCTTCGTAGATCTGGGTGATGCGCACGTCACGCACCAGTTGCTCCTGACCCCACTCGCGGATGTAGCCGTGGCCGCCGAAAATCTGCTGGCCGTGCACGGTGGTTTCCAGGCCCAGGTCCGTGAGGAATGCCTTGGCCACCGGAGTCAGCAACGCGACCAGGTCTTCTGCGCGCTTGCGGGTGGTCGCGTCTTCGCTGAACTTGGCGGTGTCGAGTTGCATCGCCACGTAGGTGGAGAAGGCGCGACCGCCCTCGTTCGAGGCTTTCATGGTCAGCAGCATGCGACGCACGTCCGGGTGGACGATGATCGGGTCGGCAACCTTGTCCTTGTTCTGCGCGCCGGTCGGCGAACGGCTCTGCAGACGATCACGCGCATATTCGACGGCGTTCTGATAAGAGCGCTCGCCGCTGGCCAGGCCTTGAATGCCGACGCCCAGACGCTCGTAGTTCATCATGGTGAACATCGCCGCCAAGCCCTTGTTCGGCTCGCCGACCAGATAACCCACGGCTTCGTCGAAGTTCATCACGCAGGTCGCGGACGCCTGGATGCCCATCTTGTGCTCGATCGAACCGCAGTTCGCCGGGTTGCGCGCGCCCAGGCTGCCATCGGCATTGACCATGAACTTCGGTACCAGGAACAGCGAAATGCCTTTCGGGCCGGCCGGGGCGTCCGGCAGTTTCGCCAGCACCAGGTGAATGATGTTCTCGGTCAGGTCGTGCTCACCGCCGGTGATGAAGATCTTGGTGCCGCTGACCTTGTAGGAACCGTCGGCCTGCGGTTCGGCCTTGGTGCGAATGATCCCCAGGTCGGTGCCGGCGTGCGGCTCGGTCAGGCACATGGAACCGGCCCAGACGCCGGCGTACATGTTCGGCAGGTACGCGGCCTTCAGCTCCTCGCTGGCGTGGGCGTTGATCGACAGGCAGGCGCCGGCGGTCAGCATCGGGTACAGACCGAACGACAGGCTGGCGGAGTTGACCATTTCTTCGACCTGCGCCGAGACAGCCTTGGGCATGCCCATGCCGCCGTAGGCCGGATCGCCACCGACGCCGACCCAGCCGCCCTCTGCGTAAGTCTGATAGGCCTGTGGGAAACCGGCCGGAGTGCTGACGGCGCCGTCCTTCCAGTGGCAGCCTTCTTCGTCGGCTGCGCGGCTCAGGGGGGCAATGCTTTTGCTGGTGACCTTGCCGGCTTCTTCGAGAATGGCTTCTACGGTTTCTGCATCGACGGTCTCGGCCAAGGCCGGCAGTTCGGCCCAGAGTTTGGCGACTTCGAATACTTCATTGAGGACGAAGCGCATATCGCGCAGCGGCGCTTTGTAGTCAGCCATGGCAAACCTCGCAAGATCTAAACAGGTGATTCGTGGAAGAGTGTTTTCGTTGAGGCCGAGTGTACCTCAACAACTTTTGCGACACATAGGGTCAACCGGTGACTGATTTGTTATTTTTGGTCACCAGCGTTCAGCGATAAAACAAAGCCCGCAATCAGCGGGCTTTTTAGTGATGGTTGTGGCGTGATTCAGCCAGCGGCGCTGTCCATGCGCACTGCGCCGCGACGGTTCTGTCCGAACGCCATGACGCAGTTACGCCCGGCGCCCTTGGCGCTGTACAACGCCTGGTCGGCGGACTTGAGGACTTCTTCCGGCGTCCGCTGCTCGACCCGTTCGGCAACGCCAATACTGACCGTGACCGAGACACTGGAAGCACCGCTGCCGCTACGGCGCTGGCGACCTTGCTGGTCGTCCTGCGGGCGGTTCTCCTGATTGCGCAACTGGATGTTGTAGGAGGCAATCGACTCGCGGATCACTTCCAGGTGCGGCATGCATTCCTCGAGGGTTTTGCCCGCAAACACCAGGGCGAATTCCTCACCACCATAGCGATATGCCCTACCGCCGCCGCTGATTTTCGACAGTTTGCTGGCGACCAGTCGCAGCACTTGGTCACCAACATCGTGACCGTGAGTGTCGTTGAATTTCTTGAAGTGATCGACGTCGCTCATCGCCAGCACATAGTTGCGCCCCAGGCGCTGCATCCGCTCATTGAGCGCGCGCCGCCCCGGCAGACCGGTGAGTTCATCGCGGAAGGCCATTTGATAGGCCTCGTGCGCCACGGCAGCCGCAACCATCAGCATCACCTGACTGCACATGATGTTCAGGGTGAATGGCAGGATGAAGGTTTTCGGCAGCATCCAGAACAAACCGAGCAAGCCGACCAGTTGCGCCGCATGCAGCGGGCGCGGGTTGCGCCAGTACTGCCAGGCCAGCAGCAGGAACGCCGAGAGGAATACCGGATAGGACATCTGGATCAGGCTCATCCAGGCGCCATGCAGCGCCGGCCAGCGGATTTCCGAGAGCCACATGAGCAGAGCCTGGGGATAACTCTGCTCAAGGCCGAGGGCGACGCTGCCGAAGGCCAGCAACACAGCGAACCGCGCCACCATGTCCTGAAACAGATGGGTACGTTCCTGCCACGCGGCGAACAGCCCGAACAGCAGCGGCAACAACAGACAGACAAGGTGGAATACCACGGCAGCGTCTTCGCGCACTTTGCCATTGTCGCGGTAATAGTCGGTCTGGGTGTCGAGCAAAAAGTAGGCGATGTACACCGTGAGCATCAGAAACAGTTCGCGCTGACGTCGGTAAACCGCACAGTAAGCGCCGCCCAACAGCAGCACCAGGGTCGGCAACACGTTGAACAGCGAAGTGAAGAATACGTTGAGGTCTTTGACGTACGCAGCCGCCAACCCCGCAAGTAACAACAGCAGTGAAGGTAGGAAATGGCTGAAACGTACAGCAGAAGAACGCGGCAAGGGTAAAGCTCCGACCCGTCAAATCAAAGAGATGGCATTGTGCCTGCAATGTGGCCAGTTAAGCACACACAATGTGATCCAGATCACACGCAGTCTCTTTAACGGCAGAAAACTCGGGTTTCTGAGCGATTCAGAAACAAAAAAAAACCGCTGCCCCATGGGAGCAGCGGTTTTCGTCAGACCGCGTTGAGGCTTAGTAGCCCAGTGCGAAGTCTTCTTCTTTCATGTCCATCAGGTTGTTGGCGCCCGACAGCATGGTGGCCACGTGAGTACGGGTACGTGGCAGGATGCGCTGGAAGTAGAAGCGCGCGGTTTGCAGCTTGGCGGTGTAGAACGCTGCGTCGCCGGTGCCTTCTGCCAGCTTCTCGGCCGCCACACGTGCCATGTCGGCCCAGAAGTAGGCCAGGCAGGCGTAACCGGAGTACATCAGGTAGTCCACGGAGGCCGCACCGACTTCTTCGCGATCTTTCATGGCCGCCATACCGACCTTCATGGTCAGCTCGCCCCATTCCTTGTTCAGTGCAGCCAGCGGTGCAACGAACTCTTTGACGGCTTCGTTGCCTTCGTTGTTCTGGCAGAACTTGTGGACGATCTTGGTGAAGCCTTTCAGAGCCTCGCCTTGGGTCATCAGCACTTTACGGCCCAGCAGGTCGAGTGCCTGGATGCCGGTGGTGCCTTCGTACAGCATCGAAATACGGCTGTCGCGGACGTTCTGCTCCATGCCCCACTCGGCGATGAAACCGTGGCCACCGTAGATCTGCACGCCGTGGTTGGCGGCTTCGAAACCGACTTCGGTCATGAACGCTTTGGCGATCGGCGTCATGAACGCCAGCAGAGCGTCGGCCTTCTTCTTCTCTTCTTCGTCGACGCCGTATTTGACGATGTCGACCTGCTTGGCAGTGAAGTACACCATCGCGCGATTGCCTTCGGCGAAGGCCTTCATGGTCAACAGCATGCGACGTACGTCAGGGTGCACGATGATCGGGTCAGCAGCCTTTTCCGGCGCTTTCGGGCCAGTCAGGGAGCGCATTTGCAGACGATCGCGAGCGTATTTAAGGCCACCCTGGAAGCCGATTTCGGCGTGGGCCAGACCTTGCAGCGCGGTACCCAGACGTGCGGTGTTCATGAAGGTGAACATGCAGTTCAGGCCTTTGTTCGCCGGGCCGATCAGGAAACCGGTCGCGCCGTCGAAGTTCATCACGCAAGTGGCGTTGCCGTGAATGCCCATCTTGTGTTCCAGCGAACCGCAGCTCACTGCGTTGCGCGCACCGAGGGTGCCATCGGCGTTCGGCAGGAACTTTGGAACGATGAACAGGGAAATGCCTTTGGTGCCAGCCGGTGCGTCCGGCAGACGAGCCAATACGATGTGGACGATGTTGTCGGCCATGTCGTGTTCACCGGCCGAGATGAAGATCTTGGTGCCGGAAACTTTGTAGGAACCATCAGCCTGAGGCTCGGCCTTGGTGCGCAGCATGCCCAGGTCGGTGCCGCAGTGCGGTTCGGTCAGGCACATGGTGCCGGTCCACTCGCCGGAAACCAGTTTGGTCAAATAGGCTTCTTGCTGCTCAGGGGTGCCATGCTCGGAGATGGTGTTCATCGCGCCGTGCGACAGGCCTGGGTACATGCCCCACGACCAGTTGGCTTCACCGACCATTTCGCTGACGGCCAGACCCAGCGACTCCGGCAGGCCTTGACCGCCGTGCTCAACGTCGTGCGCCAGGCTTGGCCAGCCGCCTTCAACGAACTGCTTGTAGGCTTCTTTGAAGCCAGTCGGGGTCTTCACGCCGGACTCGCTCCAGGTGCAGCCTTCGAGGTCGCCCACGCGGTTCAGCGGTGCCAGTACCTGCTCACAAAACTTGGCGCCTTCTTCGAGAATGGCGTCAACCATGTCTGGCGTTGCGTCGGCGCAAGCCGGAAGGCTCTGATAGTGCGCTTCGTAGCCGAGCAGTTCGTCACGAACGAAGCGAATATCACGCAAGGGGGCCTTGTAGTCAGGCATAGCGATAAACCTCTGCTGATGTAACCGGGAATGAACGACCGTGTTGATTTGTTGTGACGGTCAAACAGTTGTTTGAAACATACGTTTACGCCGAAATCTTGTCAAGCGTCGATCTTTTGCCGTTCGTCATCACTTTTTTCAAACGCCGGACACAGCAAACCGCCATGGACTGCACAACGCCACGGGCCATAAAAAAAGATTAGTTGAGGGAGAAGGACTTACAACGAAAAACGCCGCGACAAGGCGCGGCGTTCAGCAGGCGGGAGACGCGAAAAATCAGGCAAACGTATCGATGATCGTACCGAGCATTTCATCGGAAGCCTTGGCGACCTTGGTGCCCAGCTCTACCTGAAATTTGCCCTGGGCCATCTCGGCCATGGCGCTGCCCGGATCCATTTGCTGACTGCGGTCGATACCACGCAGACGATCGACCTGAGCCTCCGAAGACTGGCTGGTGACCGAACGCTCGATGGTGTTGTTGGCGATCTGGCTCGCGGCCTGGTCGACACGGTTCTGCCCGGTTTGAATGGTGCTCAAACCTGCATAAAAAGCTGTGTTACCGGAGATTTCCATAGCACTCTCATCCTTGGGAAGGATCAATGGTGGTCATTGAAGCAGAGGCGCCAGAAAAACACCCGTCAAAAATACTGATGGCACAGTGCCTTGTCATAGCCAAAAGCATTAATCCAGCAGATCGAGTTGCAGATGATCGGCCACAGCCTCTGCGCTGAGCGATTTCAGTTTCGGTACCCGCCCCAGACACGGCGCCGGAAGCCGCTCGGCCAACGTCGCCAGATTCTCCTCCAGCCGCGACGTCTTCGGATCGATGATATTCGCCACCCAACCCGCCAGTTGCAGGCCATCGCGAGCAATTGCCTCGGCCGTCAGCAACGCATGGCTGATGCAGCCCAGGCGCACACCCACCACCAGAATCACCGGCAGCTTCAACGCGATGGCCAGATCCGACAGATTGTCCTGATCGGCCAACGGCACCCGCCAGCCACCCGCCCCTTCGATCAACGTGAAATCGGCATTCAGCGCCAGAATTTCGCGCATCGGCGCCAGCAACGATTGCACGGTCAGCGCGACGCCGGCCTCACGCGCTGCCAGATGCGGCGCAATCGCTGGCTCGAATGCCACCGGATTGACCTGTTGATAAGTCAGCGGCACCGAACATTCAGCCAGCAACGCCAGCGCATCGGCATTGCGCAAACCCTTGGGGGTGACCTCGCAGCCCGAAGCAACCGGTTTCCCCGCCGCCGTACTCAGCCCTGCCGAGCGCGCAGCATGCAGCAACCCGGCAGCCACGGTGGTCTTGCCGACATCGGTGTCAGTCCCGGTGATGAAATAGGCTGCGCTCATAAGGGTTTCTCCAAAACGGCGTAGACCACCTGGTAAGTCGCCGGCAATCCCTGCGCCTCACGGAACTGCTCGTAAGCCTCGATCAAGCCGAGAATCCGCGCGCGCCCGGTCAAGCCACCCGGCCGGCCAGGGTTCAGATTGTGCGCGCCGAGCGCCTTGAGTTCATGGGTCAGGCTGCGCACATCCGGGTAGTGCAGCACATGCGCCTGATTCTGCAGACTCACCGTACGCAAGCCACTGGCGGCACACAACTGCTCATACCGGGCGAACTCGCGGAAGCGGTTGACGTGCACCAGACCATCGACCTGCCGCCAGCTGTCCCGCAACTCGTACAACGTCCCTACACAAAGACTAGCAAACGCAAAAATCCCACCGGGTTTCAGTACGCGAAAAGCCTCACTGAGCACCGATTCGAAGTCCGCACACCACTGCACCGCAAGGCTGGAAAAGATCAGCTCACAGGTCGAATCCTGCAACGGCAGACGTTCCGCATCGCCAGCGATGAAATGCTGCGCACCACCCAAAGGACGGGCGTGATTGAGCATGCCCTCGGCGATATCCAGTGCCAGACCATGACCCTCGACAAATCGCTCGGCCATTGCGCGAGTGAAATACCCGGTGCCGCAGCCCAGATCCAGCCACCGCGCCGGCACAAAACCCGCTGGCAAGCGTGCGAGCAACTGCGAACCGACATCACGCTGCAGCTCGGCAACACTGTCGTAACTGGCCGCCGCACGTGAGAAAGACGCCGCGACCTGGCGCTTGTCAGGCAAGCCGCCAGGCAGCGCAACAAGAGACAAATCAGTCATCACCGCACTCGTGTAGAAAAGCCTGGATCGCACCCGCCACGCCATGGGGGTCTTCCAGAAGAAATGCATGACTGGCCTGTTCGATCAGACCAATTTCGATATCCGGCAACAACGCGAACAACGCCCCTGCTGCTTCTGCCGGCACCAGGCCGTCCTGCCCGGCGAACAGATGCAACTGCGGGCCGCGAAAGGCCTGCAACGCTTCACGGGTATCCAGTTGTGCGAGCAATTCCAGGCCGGCCATCAAGGTCTCGGGGGCTGCATTCGGCGCCCCGCCCAGCATCAGCCGCGACAAGCCGCGCGGATCTTGCGCGCCTTGGGCACACAGCAGCGAGAAACGCTTGAGGGTCATTCGCGGGTTGGTCTGGCAGCCGGCGAGAAACGCATCGAACGTCTCGCCGGGCATCGCGCTCGGCCATTGCTCATGGGCGACAAACGAAGGATTGCTCGCCAGTGTCAGCAGCCCGCAGCAATGTTCTCCACGCCGCGCCGCCAACTCGCCGGCAAGCATGCCGCCGAGCGACCAACCGCCCAGCCACACGTCCTGAGGGATCCGTTCATCGAGTTCGTCGAGCCAATTCTGCAAGTCGCAAGAATCGAGTTCCGGCAACGGCTCGATCTCGACATGCAGGTGCTCGTCGAGCCCATGCAATGCCGCGGCCAGAGGCTCCAGCGGCGAAACGCCGAGGCCCCAGCCGGGCAGCAGAATCAGGCGATCACGCATGGCTTGGCTCCGACGAGAGTTGGGCAAAGCAATCGGCCAGTCCTTCTAACAATAGCTGCACCTGCGCCTCGCTGTGGGCGGCGGTCAGGGTCACGCGCAGGCGTGCACTTCCCGCCGGAACGGTAGGCGGACGGATGGCCGTGACCATCAAGCCGCGCTCGCGCAACATCTGCGACAGACGCACGGCGCGACCGGCATCGCCGATCAGAATCGGCTGGATCGGGGTGAAGCTGTCCATCAGTTGCAGACCGATCTGCTCGGCCCCTCGACGAAATTGGCGGATCAGCAGGTTAAGGTGCTCACGCCGCCAATGCTCGGTGCGCAGTAATTCCAGACTTTTCAGGGTCGCGCAGGCCAGCGCCGGCGGCTGGCTGGTGGTGTAGATGTAGGGCCGGGCGAACTGGATCAGGCTTTCGATCAGCTCTTCACTGCCAGCGACAAAAGCGCCAGCAGTACCGAACGCTTTGCCAAGGGTGCCGACCAGCACCGGCACATCCTCCTGACTCAGACCAAAATGCTCGACGATCCCGCCGCCATTGGCGCCGAGCGGGCCGAAGCCATGGGCATCGTCGACCATCAACCACGCGCCTTTGGCCTTGGTTTCCCGGGCCAGCGCTGGCAGATCGGCGAGGTCGCCATCCATGCTGAATACACCATCGGTGACCACCAGCGTATTGCCGGTGGCTTTCTCCAGCCGCTTGGCGAGGCTGTCGGCGTCGTTGTGCAGGTAACGATTGAACCGCGCGCCGGACAACAGACCGGCATCCAGCAACGACGCATGGTTGAGCCGGTCTTCCAGCACCGTATCGCCCTGCCCGACCAGCGCCGTGACCGCACCGAGGTTGGCCATGTAGCCGGTGGTGAACAGCAACGCACGGGGCCGGCCGGTGAGATCGGCAAGGGCTTCTTCCAGTGCGTGATGCGGGCCGCTGTGACCGATCACCAGATGCGACGCGCCGCCGCCCACGCCCCAGCGCTCGGCACCGTCGCGCCAGGCTTCGATCACCTGCGGATGATTGGCCAGGCCAAGGTAATCGTTGTTACAGAACGCCAGCAACGGCTGGCCGTCGACCACCACTTCAGGCCCCTGCGGGGACTCGAGCAGCGGGCGCTGACGATAGAGATTTTCGGCACGGCGGGCAGCAAGGCGTGCGGCGAGATCGAAAGACATGCAGGCCTCGACTTTCAAGTGACACAGATCTCCTGTAGGAGTGAGCCTGCTCGCGATGGCGGTGTATCAGTCGACATTATTGGTGAATGTCAGACCGCTATCGCGAGCAGGCTCACTCGTACAGGGTTTTGCGTTTCGAGCGAAGATCAGACCGCAGCGTTATAGAACTGCTCGCTGCTCTTCTGCTCCACTAGCGCCTGCTCGATCGCGGCCTGATGCACCTCGTCGGAATGCTCTTCGCGCGCTTCCGGTTGAATGCCCAGGCGCGCGAACAGTTGCATGTCCTTGTCGGCCTGCGGGTTGGCGGTGGTCAGCAGTTTGTCGCCGTAGAAAATCGAGTTGGCACCGGCAAGGAATGCCAACGCCTGCATTTGCTCATTCATCGCCTCGCGGCCGGCGGACAGGCGCACGTGGGATTGCGGCATGAGGATGCGCGCCACGGCGAGCATGCGGATGAAGTCGAACGGATCGACGTCATCGGCGTTTTCCAGCGGCGTGCCGGCCACCTTCACCAGCATGTTGATCGGCACCGACTCCGGATGCTCCGGCAGATTGGCCAACTGGATCAGCAGGTTGGCGCGGTCGTCCAGCGACTCGCCCATGCCGAGAATGCCGCCGGAGCAGATCTTCATCCCCGACTCACGCACGTAGGCCAGCGTCTGCAAGCGTTCGCTGTAGGTGCGGGTGGTGATGATGCTGCCGTAGAACTCAGGCGAGGTGTCGAGGTTGTGGTTGTAGTAATCGAGGCCAGCCTTGGCCAGCGCCTCGGTCTGTTCCTGATCGAGACGACCGAGGGTCATGCAGGTTTCCAGGCCCATGGCCTTCACGCCTTCGACCATCTTCAGCACATACGGCATGTCTTTGGCCGACGGGTGCTTCCACGCAGCCCCCATGCAGAAGCGGGTCGAGCCGATGGCTTTGGCGCGGGCAGCCTCTTCGAGGACTTTCTGCACTTCCATCAGCTTTTCTTTTTCCAGGCCGGTGTTGTAGTGACCGGACTGCGGGCAGTACTTGCAATCTTCCGGGCAGGCACCGGTCTTGATCGACAGCAGCGTGGAAACCTGCACGCGGTTGGCGTTGAAATGGGCGCGGTGCACCGTCTGCGCCTGGAACAGCAAGTCGTTGAATGGCTGTACGAAGAGCGCTTTGACTTCGGCTAAAGACCAGTCGTGACGCAGGGTGGCAGAGGTGCTGGCGCTCATGGGCAGTTCCTTGGTTATGCTTGGCTGGCGGCTGCGGGAACGGAATACCCACAGGCGCGACACGGATGTTCGGCATATTTAAGGAAGAGTCATGCGCTGTCAACCACTACACGAACAACAGGTTTACATCTGTTTAAAAAACGTACAGACCTGCTTGCTGTGCGATGAACCCGCAGAAGCAGAAATGCCAATCTGCGTCGCCTGCGAAACCGATCTGCCTTGGCTCGGCGACCAATGCCAGACCTGCGCCTTGCCGCTGCCCAGCGCTGGCATGACCTGCGGCGGGTGCCTGCTAGAGCCGCCGGCGTTCGAACAGGTGGTGGTGCCATGGCGCTATGACTTCCCGGTGGACAGTTTGATTACGCGTTTTAAACACAACGCGAAATGGCCGTTTGGTCACCTGCTCGCCGACGTTGCCGGACAATACCTGCAACATCGCTTCGATGAAGGTTTGCCGCGACCCGACCTGTTGGTGCCGGTGCCACTGGCCAGCAAACGTCTGCGTCAACGTGGGTTCAATCAAGCGGCAATGCTGGGGCGATGGTTGAGCCAACAGCTGGATCTGCCTTTTGAGGAACAGGCTCTAAGGCGGATTCATGACACCAGCGCCCAACAGGATCTCGACGCCAAGGCACGCAAGCGCAACTTGCGTCACGCCTTCGCCCTGGCCCCGGACGCAAAGGTAAAAGGTCGGCACTTCGCATTGATCGATGACGTGCTGACCACCGGCGCCACGGCCCAGGCACTGGCGCGACTGTTAAAAGATGCCGGTGCAGCGCGGGTTGACGTGTATTGCCTGGCGCGCACACCAAAACCCGGAAGCTGAAACCGACAAAATCCCTTGTAGGAGTGAGCCTGCTCGCGATAGCGCAATCACTGCCAACATTGATGCTGACTGTTCCACCGCCATCGCGAGCAGGCTCACTCCTACAAGGGCACTGTGTTTGGCTTGACTGATGCGTCGCAAGCCGCCAACTTCACTTCCCACCGCCACTGTGAAAAAGCCCCCACCAATGTCCCTGCCCACCCTGTTGTCCCAGCACATCGTCCGCCGTCCGCAGCGCATCGCCCTGCTGCAACACATTGCCGAACAGGGCTCGATCACCCGCGCCGCGAAAAGCGCCGGGCTCAGTTACAAAGCCGCCTGGGATGCAATCGATGAGCTGAACAACCTGGCGCAGAAACCGCTGGTGGAACGTGCGGTCGGTGGCAAGGGCGGCGGTGGCGCCAAACTGTCCAGCGAAGGCGAACGGGTGTTGCGCCTTTATCAAAAGCTGCAGGCCTTGCAGGCACAGGTGCTCGAAGCCGCCGAAGACGCCAGCGATCTGGATCTGCTCGGGCGCCTGATGCTGCGCACCAGCGCGCGCAACCAGTTGCACGGCAAAGTCGTCGCCATCGAAGGACAGGGCCGCAATGACCTGATTCGCCTCGAACTGGCCGAAGGCCTGTGGATCAACGCGCAGATCACCCACGACAGCACCGTGCACCTGGAACTGCAACCGGGCACCGAAGTGGTGGCACTGATCAAGGCCGGCTGGCTTGAATTGCTGGCCCCGGAGCAAGTTGCAACATCTGGACACAATCTTCTGCAGGGCACCATTGAAGCCATTCTCGATGCCGAGGACGGCCCCAGCGAAGTGCGCATCACCTTGCCCAACGGCCAGACGCTCTGCGCTCTGGCGGAGCCGCTGCAGCTTCGCACCCGCAACCTGAATGTCGAGCAACCAGTGCAGGTGCAATTTTCGCCGTCCAATGTGCTGATCGGCACGCCGCTGTAACGGACTTTCTGCAACAAAAGCTTCATCGCCCCCCATTAAGGTTGCTGCCAAAACCAAGCAGGGAGCCTGATGTGAGCCTATTAGAAGAAAACCAATCGACTGATCTGGAAAAAATGGTCGGCCTCAGCCGTCGCGGTTTCATCAGTGCCGGGGCACTGTGCGGCGCCGCCATGTTCCTCGGCGGCAACCTGCTGAGCCGTAGCGCGCTGGCCACCGGCATCAGCGCCGGCAATAGCCGCCTGCTCGGTTTCGAGAGCATTCCCGCCGCGACCACCGACGTCATCAGCCTGCCCAAGGGCTACAAGTCCTCGGTGCTGATCAGTTGGGGTCAACCATTGCACAAGAACGGCCCGGCGTTCGACCCGAGCGGCAATGGCACCGCCGCCGCCCAGGAAGTGCAGTTCGGCGACAACAACGACGGCATGAGCCTGTTCGAATTCCCCGACGACCGAAACCGTGCGTTGATGGCGATCAACAACGAATACACCAACTACCGCTACCTCTACCCGCACGGCGGCATGCCGCAATCGGCCGAAGACGTGCGCAAGGCGCTGGCCTGCGAAGGGGTGTCGGTGATCGAAGTGCAGCGCAAAAATGGTCAGTGGCAGTTCGTCCAGGGCTCGCGCTACAACCGTCGCATCCATGGCAACTCGCCGCTGCGCATCAGCGGGCCGGCGGCCGGTCATGAGCTGATGAAGACGGCCGCCGACAAGCACGGCAAAAAAGTCCTCGGCACCTTCCAGAACTGCGCCAACGGCAAGACGCCGTGGGGCACCTACCTGACCTGCGAAGAAAACTTCACCGATTGCTTCGGCAGCAGCAACGCGCAGCAGCAGTTCGACCCGGCACAAAAGCGCTACGGCGTGTCGGCCGCCAGTCGCGAAATCAACTGGCACCCGTTCGACCCGCGTTTCGACATGGCGAAGAACCCCAACGAACTCAACCGTCACGGCTGGGTGGTCGAGATCGATCCGTTCGATCCGCAATCGACCCCGGTCAAGCGTACGGCGCTGGGTCGCTTCAAGCATGAAAACGCCGCCCTCGCCGAGACCGATGACGGTCGCGCCGTGGTGTACATGGGCGACGACGAACGCGGCGAGTTCATCTACAAGTTCGTCAGCCGCGATCGCATCAACCATCGCAACCCGAAAGCCAACCGCGACATTCTCGACCACGGCACGCTGTATGTGGCCAAGTTCGACGCCGGTGACGGCAACCCGGATCACCCGAAGGGCCAGGGCCAGTGGATCGAACTGACCCACGGCAAGAACGGCATCGACGCCAGCAGCGGTTTCGCCGATCAGGCCGAAGTGCTGATCCACGCCCGCCTCGCCGCCAGTGTGGTCGGCGCCACGCGTATGGACCGCCCGGAGTGGATCGTGGTCAGCCCGAAGGACGGCCAGGTTTATTGCACCCTGACCAACAACGCCAAGCGCGGCGAAGACGGGCAGCCGGTGGGCGGGCCGAACCCGCGCGCGAAGAACGTCTACGGGCAGATCCTGCGCTGGCGCACCGACCGCGACGATCACGCGGCGAAGACCTTCGCCTGGGACCTGTTTGTGGTCGCCGGCAATCCGGGTGTGCATGCCGGCACGCCGAAGGGCGGCTCGTCGAACATCACCCCGCAGAACATGTTCAACAGCCCGGACGGTCTGGGCTTCGACAAGGCCGGGCGCTTGTGGATTCTGACTGACGGCGACTCGAGCAACGCCGGCGACTTCGCCGGGATGGGCAACAACCAGATGCTCTGTGCCGATCCCAAGACCGGCGAGATTCGCCGGTTCATGGTCGGGCCGATTGGTTGCGAAGTCACCGGGATCAGCTTCTCGCCGGATCAGAAAACCCTGTTTGTCGGGATTCAGCACCCGGGCGAAAACGGCGGTTCGACCTTCCCCGAGCATCTGCCGAATGGCAAGCCACGGTCTTCGGTGATGGCGATTACTCGTGAGGATGGCGGGATCGTCGGCGCCTGATAAACCGCTTTCGCGAGCAAGCCCGCTCCCACATTGGATCGGCTGAGTGCATGAGATGGTCGGCACACCGGAGATCCACTGTGGGAGGGGGCTTGCTCCCGAAGAGGCCCTTCCAGGCAGCCCACTATTCAAGGCAAAACCCTCAACCTCCACAGTCTGCGCTACCATGCTGGGCCGGACGCGGCAGCCTGCTGCGCGCAGGAGTCAGCATGGCCCACCCGTTTGAAACCCTTACCCCCGACCTTGTACTCGATGCCGTTGAAAGCATCGGGTTTCCCAGTGATGCGCGCATTCTCGCGCTCAACAGCTATGAGAACCGCGTCTATCAGGTCGGTATCGAAGACTCCGAACCGCTGATCGCCAAGTTCTACCGTCCGCAACGCTGGACCAACGAAGCCATCCTCGAAGAACACCAGTTCACCTTCGAACTGGCCGACGTCGAAATCCCGGTGGTGGCGCCGCTGATCCACAACGGCCAGACCCTGCACGAACACGCGGGTTTCCGTTTCACCCTGTTTCCGCGTCGCGGCGGCCGTGCGCCGGAGCCGGGCAATCTCGATCAGTTGTATCGTCTCGGCCAGTTGCTCGGGCGTATTCATGCGGTCGGCGCGACCAAGCCGTTCGAACACCGTGAAGCACTGGGCGTACAGAACTTCGGCCATGCCTCGCTGGCGACGTTGCTTGAAGGCAACTTCATCCCCAAGAGCCTGCTGCCGGCCTACGAGTCAGTGGCCCGCGACCTGCTCAAGCGGGTCGAAGACGTCTACGCCGCCACGCCGCACCAGAACATCCGCATGCACGGCGACTGCCACCCCGGCAACATGATGTGCCGCGATGAAATGTTCCACATCGTCGACCTCGACGACTGCCGCATGGGCCCGGCCGTGCAGGACATCTGGATGATGCTCGCCGGCGACCGTCAGGAATGCCTGGGCCAGCTCTCGGAACTGATGGACGGCTACAACGAATTCCACGACTTCGATCCGCGCGAACTGGCGCTGATCGAACCGCTGCGCGCCCTGCGCCTGATGCACTACAGCGCCTGGCTGGCGCGGCGCTGGGACGACCCGGCGTTCCCGCACAGCTTTCCGTGGTTTGGTACGGAGCGGTATTGGGGCGATCAGGTGCTGGCGCTGCGCGAACAACTGTCCGCGCTGAATGAAGAGCCACTGAAACTCTTCTGATTCACCACAAACCTTTGTGGGAGGGGGCTTGCTCCCGAAGGCGGTGTGTCAGGCAATTATTCTGCTGCTGATACACCGCATTCGCGAGCAAGCCCGCTCCCACATTTGGCCAGTATTCACAAATTCAAAACTCATTTGCCAACAAATCTCCTTACAATCCCTGCTTTGTCAGCTGCCTAAGCAAGGATTCTGCATGCAAGCCGCCAACCCGCGTCGCGGGTACATTCTGGGCCTGAGTGCCTACATCATCTGGGGCCTGTTCCCGATCTACTTCAAAGCCATCGCTGAAGTCCCCGCTGTCGAGATCATCATTCACCGCGTGCTGTGGTCGGCACTGTTCGGCGCCTTGCTGCTGATGGTGTGGAAGCATCCGGGCTGGTTGCGTGAGTTGCTCGACAACCCGAAACGCCTGGCGATTCTGGCCTTGAGTGGCACCTTGATTGCGGCCAACTGGCTGACCTATGTGTGGTCGGTAAACAACGGACGCATGCTCGAGGCGAGCCTCGGTTACTACATCAACCCGCTGGTCAACGTGCTGCTGGGGATGCTGATTCTCGGCGAACGTCTGCGGCGCATGCAGTGGGTCGCGGTGGGCCTGGCGGCCATCGGCGTGGCGCAGCAGGTGTGGCAGGTCGGCAGTCTGCCGTGGGTCTCGCTGGTGCTGGCACTGACCTTCGGCTTTTACGGTTTGATCCGCAAACAGGCGCCGGTCAAGGCCTTGCCGGGGCTGGTGGTGGAAACGTGGATGCTGGTGCCGATCGCCTTCGCCTGGTTGCTGTTCAACCAGACCGCGACCAGCGCACAACCGGCGTTCTGGGCCACCTCCCAAGCCTGGTGGCTGGTGGCTGCCGGCCCGGTCACGCTGGTGCCGCTGGTGTGCTTCAACGCCGCTACCCGGCACTTGCCCTACACCACCATCGGCTTCCTGCAATACCTGGCACCAACGCTGGTACTGCTGCAGGCGGTGCTGCTGTTTGGTGAGCATTTGTCGTCGAGCACGCTGATCGCGTTCATCTTCATCTGGGCCGGTCTGGCCGTTTACAGCGTCGATGCAGTGATCAGTTTGCGCCGGCGCAGCTGATCAAAAAACGCACAAAGCTTCGCAGGCCACGGTTCTCGTGGCCTGCAACGTTCCTTCCCAAGGTTATCCACAGCGTGATCCCCGCCGTTTGTGCGCAAGTCACTGAATGCTGGCGGTTTTTTGATCAGTTCCCGGCAAGCCACGGCTGACGCGGGGTTGCGCCCGGTCTCTACAGGTTACCCACAGGCAGGTGCACGTTAAAACTGGATAACCCGGCGGCGCTTAAAGGTCTGTGCGTAACACCAGTTCGACCATCAGATCATCGGCCAGGGTTTCCAGCCGCGATTGCAGCACGTCCAGCGACAGGGTCAGCGGCACCGCCAGAATCGCTTCGGCGTGGAACAGCGGCTCGCTGCTCATCGGTGCCGGGCGCACTTCGGTCACCAGCCGTTCGAGGTTCACCCCCTGCTCGCTGAGCAACCGGGTGATGTCGCGCACGATGCCCGGGCGGTCATTGCCCACCAGCTCCATGGCGATCGGTTTCCAGGTGCAGGACTGCTCGATGCCACTCTCGGCGATCAGCACGCGAATGCCCTGTGCCGCCAGTGCTTGTAAGGCATCGACTAATTCGTCGTAAGCCTCCGCCGGTACGCCCACCCGCAAAATCCCGGCGAACTGCCCGGCCATCCGTGACATGCGGCTTTCCAGCCAGTTGCCGCCGTGCTCGGCGATGCATTGGGCGATGCGCTCGACCTGCCCGGGCTTGTCCGGGGCAAACACAGTGAGTACGAGATGGTCCATGGCGCCGCCCTCTTGTCATGACTTTTGTTATAGAAAGGCAAGTATAGGCAAGCACCGACATTCAGCCGCCATGCTCAACTGAACAACACCTGTGGCGAGGGAGCTTGCTCCCGCTGGCGGCCGCAGGACGCCCTCTCCAGTCAGTAATAGCTTTTGCGGGTGCTTTGCACCCGAGCGGGAGCAAGCTCCCTCGCCACAAATGCAGGCTCAGCGACGCTGAATGGAAGCCGCACAGGATTTATGTGTACAACTTTTTATATTTAGCTGGAACAATCCGATGGTTTTTTGAGAACATCCCGTTCCGCGACGTGACCGCAATGCGTCATGAGGTCGCAGAACGACGTAATTAGTCTGATTTTCACAAGCGCAACGCATCATGTAGTATGCCTCGGCGCGCACTACATAACGCTGGATCGATGTCTGCCCAAGGCACGTTCGCAACCTTGAAAGCCCCGTCAGCAAGGCCCCCAAGCCGTTGATTGGTCCCAGCCCAGCCGCCAGCAATGGCATGTACTGGTCGGAAGGTTTGTGGTTTAAATGGCCAGAGGCTTCATTGTCAAATTGAAGAGCTGAAAAGCGAAATAGCTGAGCAGAGTGAGGCAAGCAATGACTGAACACGTTCAAGTCGGTGGCCTGCAGGTCGCCAAAGTCCTGTTCGACTTCGTGAACAACGAAGCCATTCCCGGTACCGGCCTCACCGCCGAAAAATTCTGGGAAGGTGCCGACAAGGTCATTCATGACCTGGCGCCGAAGAACAAAGCCCTACTCGCCAAACGCGATGACTTCCAGGCTCGCCTTGATGCCTGGCTCCAGGAACATGCCGGCCAGGCGCACGACGCCGTGGCTTACAAAGCCTTCCTGCAAGAAATCGGTTATCTGCTGCCAGAAGCGGCTGATTTCCAGGCAACGACGCAAAATGTCGATGATGAAATCGCCCGTACCGCCGGCCCGCAACTCGTGGTGCCGGTGATGAACGCCCGCTTCGCCCTCAACGCCTCGAACGCCCGCTGGGGTTCGCTGTACGACGCCCTCTACGGCACCGACGCGATCAGCGAAGACGGTGGCGCGGAAAAAGGCAAAGGCTACAACAAGGTGCGTGGCGACAAAGTCATCGCCTTCGCCCGTGCGTTCCTCGACGAAGCGGCTCCCCTGGCCGCTGGCTCCCACGTCGATTCGACGGCTTACAAAATCGTTGACGGCAAACTGCTGGTCACCCTCAAGGGCGGCAGCAACACCGGCCTGCGCAACGATGCACAGCTGATCGGCTTCCAGGGCGATGCCAATGCCCCGATCGCGATCCTGCTGAAGAACCACGGCCTGCATTTCGAAATCCAGATCGACGCCAGCACCCCGGTCGGCCAGACCGATGCCGCCGGCGTCAAAGACATCCTGATGGAAGCGGCACTGACCACCATCATGGACTGCGAAGACTCCGTGGCCGCCGTCGATGCCGACGACAAAGTGGTGATCTACCGCAACTGGCTCGGCCTGATGAAGGGCGACCTGTCCGAAGAAGTCGCCAAGGGCGGCCAGACCTTCACCCGCACCATGAACCCGGATCGCACCTACACCAGGGTCGATGGCAGTGAACTGACCCTGCACGGTCGCTCGCTGCTGTTCGTGCGTAACGTCGGTCACCTGATGACCATCGACGCCATCCTGGACAAGGACGGCAACGAAGTGCCGGAAGGCATCCTCGACGGTCTGGTGACGTGCCTGGCGGCGATGCACAACCTCAACGGCAACACCTCGCGCAAGAACACCCGCACCGGCTCGGTCTACATCGTCAAACCGAAGATGCACGGCCCGGAAGAAGCGGCGTTCACCAACGAGTTGTTCGGTCGCATCGAAGATGTGCTGGGCCTCAAGCGCAACACCCTGAAAGTCGGGATCATGGATGAGGAGCGCCGCACCACGGTCAACCTCAAGGCCTGCATCAAGGCTGCCAGCGAGCGCGTGGTGTTCATCAACACTGGTTTCCTCGACCGTACCGGCGACGAAATCCACACCTCCATGGAAGCCGGCCCGATGGTGCGCAAGGCTGACATGAAGGCCGAGAAGTGGATCGGCGCCTACGAGAACTGGAACGTCGATATCGGTCTGAGCACCGGCCTGCAAGGTCGTGCACAAATCGGTAAAGGCATGTGGGCGATGCCCGATCTGATGGCGGCGATGCTCGAACAGAAAATCGCTCACCCGCTGGCCGGTGCCAACACCGCCTGGGTGCCATCGCCGACCGCGGCTGCGCTGCACGCGCTGCATTACCACAAGGTTGACGTGTTCGCCCGTCAGGCCGAACTGGCCAAGCGTGCCCGTGCTTCGGTGGACGACATCCTGACCATTCCGCTGGCGGTCAACCCAAGCTGGACGCCGGAGCAGATCAAGAACGAACTGGACAACAACGCCCAGGGCATTCTCGGTTACGTGGTGCGCTGGATCGACCAGGGCGTGGGTTGCTCGAAGGTGCCGGACATCAATGACGTCGGCCTGATGGAAGACCGTGCAACGCTGCGGATCTCCAGCCAGCACATCGCCAACTGGCTGCGCCACGGTATCGTCACCGAAGCGCAAGTGATGGAAAGCCTCAAGCGCATGGCGCCGGTGGTCGACCGTCAGAACGCGAACGACCCGCTGTACCGTCCGCTGGCACCGAACTTCGACAGCAACATCGCCTTCCAGGCGGCGGTCGAACTGGTGATCGAAGGCACCAAACAGCCGAACGGCTACACCGAGCCGGTACTGCACCGTCGTCGTCGCGAGTTCAAGAAGGCCAACGGCCTGTAACTAGCGCTCAATGCCGGACATGAAAAAGCCCTGATCTTGCGATCAGGGCTTTTTTGTTGGCCGCTAAAATCTAACAACCACTGATGATCCATTGTGGGAGCGGGCTTGCTCGCGAAGGCGGTGGGACAGTCACCACAGGTGTTGAATGTTACTGCGCATTCGCGAGCAAGCCCGCTCCCACAGGGGGGGGCGGTGTCGCTTGAGAGTCAGGGTTCGATGCCCAATTCGTGTTTGACCAGACCCAGCAACTTCGCCGTATCAATCGGCTTGAGCAGAAAATCCACCACGCTCAGGTGCATCGCGGCAATCGCGTCCTTCACATCGGCATCGCCGGAAACAATGATGATCGGCAACGCCGCCCGCTCCGACTCACGCACCTGCCGAATCAGATCCAGCCCACCGACGTGGCCCATGCGCAGATCAGTGATCACCAATCCAATCGAGGGCTTTTCCGCGAGCATCTTCAGCGCGGTTTCACCGCTGGCGGCGGTCATGCAATGAATGCCATCCAACGCGAGTATCTCCGACAAAAGCTCCCGGGCGTCCTTGTCGTCATCGACGATCAGTACACGCTGCGGCGGCAGATCGGGTTCGAGCATTACAGCACTGAGCGCTTCACGCTCGGCGTCGCTCAAAATATCGTGGTCGGACATGGGATTCTCTACGTTTTCAATTCAGTCACCTGGCACAGTCGTCAGACATCGCTAAGCAGAGCTTCAATGTGCACTTCGTCGGATTTTTTTCCAAGAGGCTGGCGGGAGAATTTCCGACTGTTTTTGTAGGGCACTTCCCAAATGTGCCGAACGGCAGCGCAAACCTAGACTTACGTCCAATGGGCACCCCGCGCGCAGGGGCCGACCATGGCTGCAACGATCCGACAACAACAATTCAAAAAAGACTGCGGTAATGGTTATGAGTAAAGCGGACGCCTTCACCCAGGCAGGGAAAACCGCGGTGTTGCAGAACATTCAGGGCACCCTGCAATTCCTTCAGCGCTTCCCGCCCTTCAATCAGATGGAACACGCGCACTTGGCTTATCTGGTGGAACAATGTCAGCTGCGTTTCTATGGCCAGGGCGAGAGCATCATCAAACCCGCCGACGGGCCGGTCGAATATTTCTACATCGTCAAACAGGGTCGCGTGGTCGGCGAACGCCAGCACATCACCCGGCCCGGCACCGAAACCACCTTCGAGATCACCACCGGGGAATGCTTCCCGCTGGCCGCGCTGATTGGCGAACGGGCGACCCGCACCGAGCATCTGGCCAGCGAAGACACCTTCTGCCTGCAACTGAACAAACCGGCGTTCATCAAACTGTTCGCCCTGTCCAACAGCTTCCGCGATTTCGCTTTGCGCGGGGTCAGCAGCCTGCTCGATCAGGTCAACCAGCAAGTCCAGCAGAAAGCCGTGGAAACCCTCGGCACCCAGTACTCGCTGAACACCCGCCTCGGCGAATTGGCGATGCGCCATCCGGTGACGTGCAGCCTGGACACGCCACTGCGCGAAGCGGTGAAGCTGATGCACGAGCAACAGGTCGGCAGCATCGTCGCGGTGGATGAACACAAGGCGCCGCTGGGGATTTTCACCCTGCGCGATCTGCGCGAAGTGGTCGCCAATGGCAGCGGTGATTTCAGCGAGACCATCGAGCGGCACATGACCTGTTCGCCGTTCTTTCTGTCGCCCGATCACAGCGCATTCGACGCGGCGATTGCCATGACCGAACGGCACATCGCCCACGTTTGTCTGGTCAAGGATCAGCGTCTGTGTGGCGTGGTTTCCGAGCGCGACCTGTTCTCGCTGCAACGGGTCGACCTGGTGCACCTGGCCCGGACCATCCGCAGTGCCCAGCGCATCGAGCAACTGGTGAGCCTGCGCGGCGAGATCGGCCAACTGGTCGAACGCATGCTCGCCCACGGTGCGTCTTCGACGCAGATCACCCACATCATCACCCTGCTCAACGACCACACCGTGTGCCGGGTGATCGAACTGACCCTCGCCGAAAAAGGCGACCCCGGCGTGCCGTTCAGTTGGCTGTGCTTCGGCAGCGAAGGCCGGCGCGAACAGACGCTGCACACCGATCAGGACAACGGCATTCTGTTCGAAGCGCGGGACGCGGCACATGCGGCGGAGATTCGCGGCAAGCTGCTGCCAATCGCCCAGCAGATCAACCAGAGCCTGGCGCAGTGCGGCTTCAGTCTGTGCAAGGGCAACATCATGGCCGGCAACCCTGAGCTGTGTCTGTCGCGAGCAGAATGGGCGCGGCGCTTTGCGGCGTTCATCCGCGAGGCGACGCCGGAGAACCTGCTCGGTTCGAGCATTTACTTCGACCTGCGGGTGGTCTGGGGCGACGAGAAAGGCTGCGCGCAACTGCGCCGGGGGATTCTCGATCAGGTCGGCGACAACCGTTTGTTCCAGCGCATGCTGGCCGAGAACGCCCTGCGCAATCGTCCGCCGGTGGGGCGTTTCCGCGAGTTTGTGCTGGCGCGCAAAAACGGCGAGAAAGCCACCCTTGATCTCAAGGTTCAGGGCCTGACGCCCTTCGTCGACGGCGCACGCCTGTTGGCACTGGCCAATGGCATCGAAACCAACAACACCCTCGAACGCTTGCGCCAACTGGTTGAAAAAGAGGTGATCGAACGTCTCGACGGCGCCGCGTATGAAGAGGCCTACCACTTCATTCAGCAGACGCGCATGCAGCAACACCAGATTCAGACGCGGGAAAATCTGCCGTGGTCGAACCGGGTCGATCCCGACAGCCTCAATCATCTGGACCGACGCATCCTGCGTGAATCCCTGCGCCAGGCGCAGCGCCTGCAGAGCAGCCTGGCCCTGCGGTATCAGCTATGAGCCTGTTCTCGTGGCTGCGGCCGGCCAGCCCTCTGCTGTCGGTAGACCTGCAACAACGTCTGGCAAAACTGCCGGCGATCAGCGAACTGAAAGAATGCAGCCTGCGTGAACAGCGCTGGGTGGTGCTCGATCTGGAAACCACCGGGCTGAACCTGAACAAGGATCGCGTGCTGTCGATCGGCGCGGTGGTCATCGAAGACGGCGCGATCGACTTCAGTCAGCAGTTCGAGCGCACTCTGCAATGTCGGGAGCTGAAGCTCAGCCCGAGCGTGTTGATCCATGGCCTGGGGCCGAACGCGATTGCCGCCGGCAGCGACCCGGCCGAGGCGTTGCTGGAGCTTATGGAATTTATCGGTAACAGCCCGGTGCTGGCGTTTCATGCGCCCTTCGATCAGCACATGCTTGGGCGCGCGCTGCGGGAACACCTGGGTTACAAGCTGCAGAATGTGTTTCTGGATGTCGCGGACATGGCGCCGCTGCTGTGTCCGCAGGCGAATATCCGCGAGGCCGGGCTGGACGAATGGATCGACTGGTTCAGGCTGGAGGTGTTCGAGCGGCACAACGCGAGTGCCGATGCGCTGGCCACGGCAGAGCTGGCGTTGATTCTGTTCAGCCGCGCGCGACAGCAGCAGATTCATAGTCCGCTGAATCTGCAGCAGCGCTTGAGTCAGTGGAAGCGCCGACAGCAGGCGCCTTCCTTGTAGATTTTCTGCGCCTGTTCCGGCCCCTTCGCGAGCAAGCCCGCTCCCACCCTGGAACGCATTCCCCTGTGGGAGCGGGCTTGCTCGCGAAGAACGATGACGCGGTCCTGCTGATACCACCCGACCAGTGGCCAATTGCTAACCATTCCCACCTCTGCGAGAATCGCGAACAATTCTCGTTGGTTAACATTTCCCAATCGGTGCGTCTGGTGTCGTCAGTCCCAAGCCCTCACAGTGAACTCGTCGGTGCGTTGTATCGCGACCATCGCGGTTGGCTGCTGAGCTGGTTGCGGCGCAATGTGGCTTGCCCGCAACGGGCCGAAGACCTGAGCCAGGACACCTTCGTCCGTCTGCTCGGTCGCGATGAGTTGCTGACGCCGCGCGAACCCCGGGCGTTTCTGGTGGCGATCGCCAAGGGCCTGCTGTTCGACTACTTCCGCCGCGCCGCACTGGAGCAGGCCTACCTCGCCGAACTGATGCTGATCCCCGAAGGCGAACAACCCTCGGTCGAAGAGCAGCAACTGATCCTCGAAGACCTCAAGGCTATCGACCGCCTGCTCGGCAAGCTGTCGACCAAGGCCCGCGCCGCCTTCCTTTATAACCGCCTCGACGGCCTCGGCCATGCTGAAATCGCCGCGAAGCTTGGCGTCTCCGTGCCGCGTGTGCGGCAGTATCTCGCGCAGGGCATCCGCCAGTGCTACATCGCCCTGTACGGTGAGCCGACATGAGTCCGGCCAGCTCCAAACCGGTCTCCGCGCAGGTGCTGGACGCGGCGATTGCCTGGCAGTTGTCGCTGGATTCCGGCAGCCCGCTGGAGCGCGAAGAGTTCGCCAAATGGCATGCAGCGAATGAAGAACACGCCCGCGCCTGGCGGCAGTTGGGCATGCTCGATCAGCGCTTCAGCGTCGCCAACGGCCCGGCCCGCGCAGCCTTGCTGCAATCGCGCGAAGGCATTCGGCGGCGCGTGCGCAAGCTCGGCAGCGGATTGGCCAGCGTGGTGGCGCTCGTCGGTCTGGCGTTGTTTGCCGGTGATCGCTACTTGCCGCTGGATTACTGGCTCGCCGATCAACGCACCGCCACCGGCGAGCAGCGTACGGTGCGCCTGGCCGATGGCACCGTGCTCAACCTCAACACCCACAGCGCGGTGGATGTGCGTTTCGATGCCAGGCAGCGGCTGATCGTGTTGCAGGAAGGCGAGATCATGGTCGAGACCGGTCACGGCGACGCGCGGCCGTTCATCGTCGAAACTCGCGAAGGCAGCATGCGCGCATTGGGCACACGGTTTCTGGTCAAGCGCGAGGAACAAGGCACGCGCCTGAGCGTGTTGCAGTCAGCGGTGGCGGCGCATCCGCAAAGTCACCCCGAAGAGCAGATCCTGCGCGAAGGCCAGCAAGTGCTGATTCGCAACGACGGCCTCGACACAGTCGCTGCGCTCACGCCCGGCGCCGATGCCTGGACCCGCGGCATGCTGGTAGTGGACAACGCGCGGCTCGCAGACCTGGTGCATGAACTGGCTCGTTATCGCCGCGGATATCTGGGCGTGGCGCCGGAAGTCGCTGACCTGCGCATTACCGGCAGCTTCCCGCTGCACGACACCGACAAGGCCCTGAGCGCCCTGCTGCCGACCCTGCCGGTACAGATCGAGCAGCACACGCCGTATTGGGTCACGGTGGCGAAGGCTGGTACCAAGCCTTAAAAAATTCGTTGTCAGGGAAATAGCTATCGCGAGCAGGCTCACTCCTACAGTAGGAATGCGTTCCCCCTGTAGGAGTGAGCCTGCTCGCGATAGGGCCACCCGCAGCACTCGAAAATTCCGAATCAGCAGCCCCACTCCCAGTTAATCGAAATTATTTTCATCCAGCCCTATCACTTTTCAATTCTCGTCCGGCACACAGGCAATTGAGAAATATTTCCATTCAGGAGCCTTCGCATGTCCCGTTCGCTAGACACCTTGCTGCGCCCCAGTCTGCTGGCCGTCGCCATCGCCCTCAGCGCGCCGCTGATCAGCAGCCCGTTGCTCGCCGCCGAACAGGCCTCCAGCGTACGCGCCTACAACCTGCCGGCGGCGCCGCTGTCGACCACCCTGAACCAGATCGCCAGCCAGGGCGGCCTCGCGCTGTCACTGAATCCGTCGCTGGCGGCGGGCAAGACCTCCGCACCGGTCAGCGGCCAATACGATGCCGCCGGTGCGCTACGCGCTGCCCTGCGTGGCACCGGTCTGCAACTGGAACAAAGCAGCACCGGCACTTACACCCTGGTGGCGGTGCCGGAAGGGACACTGGCGCTGCCGGAAACCGCAGTCATCGGCGTGGAAAACCTGGAAACCGCCTGGGGCCCGGTCGAAGGCTACACCGCCACCCGGACCGCCGCTGGCACCAAGACCGACACCGCGCTGGTCGAAGCACCGCGCTCGATCTCGGTCGCTACCCGTCAGCAAATGGATGACCGCAGCGTACACAGCCTCGATGACGCCGTGCGCTACATGCCGGGCATCACCGCCAGCAGCTACGGCAGCGACACCCGCGCCGACTGGCTGCGCGTGCGCGGTTTCGAGCCGACCCAGTTCCTCGACGGCCTGCCCCTGCCAAAAGGCGTGTACGCCAACCCGAAACAGGAAACCTGGAACCTCGACCGTCTCGCCCTGCTCCGTGGCCCGGCCTCTTCCGTCTACGGCCAGACCCCGCCGGGCGGCCTGCTGGACATGGTCAGCAGGCGCCCGAGCAGCGACGCCAGCAGCGAAATCCAGTTGCAGTACGGCAGCGACAACCACCGTCAGATCAACTTCGCCAGCACCGGCAAGATCGACGACGCCGGCCAGTTCCTCTACGGCATCAGCGGCGTGGTGCGTGACAGCGGTACCCAGATCGACCACATCGACAACAAGCGCTACAACATCGCGCCGAGCCTGACCTGGAACATCGACGACGACACCAAATTCACCCTGCTGAGCCAGTTCACTCGCGACGATACCGGTATTACCAGCCAGTTCCTGCCGGTGCAGGGCACCAAGATCGACATGCCGTTCGGTAGCGTCTCGCACCACAAAAATCTCGGCGATCCGGATTGGGAATACTACGACCGCACTTACTACGCGCTCGGTTATGCCTTCGAACACCGGCTGAACGATGTCTGGCAGTTCAAGCAGAACCTGCGTTACACCAAGTCGGACCTGTCGTTCCAGGCCCTGACCGTCGGTTCTTACCCGTACACCATGGTGGACGATCAAGGTAACGTCGGGCGCACCAGCACCAGCGTTGACGAAGACATCAGCCAGTTCGCGGTGGACAACAACTTCCAGGCCGACTTCGCCACCGGTGACATTCGCCACACCGTGCTGTTGGGGCTGGATCACCAGCGCAGCAACACCAACTACCTGTCGATCTACGGTGACGGCCTGAAAACCAACGTGCTGAACCCGATCTACGGCCAGCCGATCGTTCGTCCGGATCGCTCGACGGCGTATTACGACTACGACCAGAAGACCTACCAGACCGGCCTCTACGTGCAGGACCAGATGGCCCTCGACCAATGGCGCCTGACGCTGGGCGGTCGTGAAGACTGGGTCCACACCGGCACCACGTTCTTCAACAAGGCCGACGCGACCAACACCCAGCGCGACAAGAACTTCAGCGGTAACGCAGCGCTCAGCTACGTGTTCGACTCGGGCTTCGTCCCGTACATTTCCTACGCCGAATCCTTCCAGCCAACCACCGGCGCCGACGCCTCCTCCAGCGGTTCGCTGAAACCGACCGAAGGCAAGCAGTGGGAAATGGGCGTCAAGTACCAGCCACCGGGCAGCAAGACCCTGCTGACCGCCGCCGTGTATGACCTGACGCAGAAAAACGTCGCGGTCACCACCACCGTCGGCAACACCCCGATCACCAGCCAGACCGGCGAAGTGAAAGTCAAAGGCCTGGAACTGGAGGCGACCTCGGACGTCACCGATAACCTCAAAGTGATTGCCGCCTACACATTGGCCAAGTCCGAAGTGCAGAAAGGCGACTACAAAGGCAACCGCCTGCAACTGATGCCGAACCAGCAAGCCTCGCTGTGGACTGATTACACCTGGCACAGCGGCGTGCTCGACGGCTTCGGTATCGGCGGTGGCGTGCGTTACACCGGCAACACCTATGGCGATCAGGGCAACACCTGGCTGGGCAAGGCCAATGCCTACACCGTGTTCGATGCCTCGGTGCATTACGACCTCGGGCGTCTGGACAACAGCCTCAAAGGTGCGTCGCTGGCCGTCAACGCGACCAACCTGTTCGACAAGGACTACATCTCCACCTGCGATGGCTTCTACTGCTACTACGGCGACCAGCGCAGCGTCGTCGCCAGCGCCACCTACAAGTGGTAAGCGACTGAGTGCCAACCGGTCCTGTCATCAGGCCGTCCCTGCGGGGACGGCTTTGGTGTTTTTGAAGGTCACGAAATGAAAAGTAAAACCATCCGCCGCTGGTCGTTCATCCACACCTGGACCAGCCTGATCTGCACCGTGTTTCTGCTGTTGTTGGCATTGACCGGCCTGCCGCTGATTTTCCATCACGAGATCGAGCACCTGCTCGGCGATGCGCCGCAAGTGCGCGAGATGCCCGCCGACACGCCGCGCCTGAATCTGGCGCAACTGGTCGACGCCGCAGAAAAACATCGTCCCGGCGAAGTGGTGCAGTACTTCGGTTTCGAAGACGACGAGCCCAACGCCGTGCTGACGATCATGGCGAAAACCGCCGGTACCGAACCGAACTCTTCGCACACCTTCATGCTCGATGCGCGTACCGGTGAAGCGCTGGAAACCCCGTCGGCCAATGGCGGCCTGATGCTGTTCATCCTGCGCCTGCACGTCGACATGTTCGCCGGGTTGCCGGGCAAGTTGCTGCTGGCATTCATGGGCCTGCTGTTTGTGGTCGCGATCATTTCCGGGACGGTGCTGTATCTGCCATTCATGCGCCGTTTGCAGTTCGGCACCGTGCGTCAGGACAAGTCCACCCGCCTGCGCTGGCTCGATCTGCACAACCTGATCGGCATCGTCACCCTGACCTGGGCCTTGGTGGTCGGCGTCACCGGAGTGATCAGCGCCTGCGCCGACCTGATCATCGCCGCGTGGCGCAATGACACGCTGACCGCCATGGTCGCGCCCTACCGCGATGCCCCGCCGCTGACCCGACTGGCCCCGGCCACCCGCCTGCTGGACATCGCCCGCGACGTGGCGCCGGGCATGAACCCGGATTTCATCGCTTTCCCCGGCACGCGGTTTTCCAGCGAGCATCATTATTCAGTCTTCATGAAGGGTGGCACGCACCTGACCTCGCACCTGCTGACGCCGGTACTGATCGACGCCAGCACCCTGCAAGTCACCGCCGTCGGTGAACGCCCGTGGTACATGGACGCCATGGGCATGTCACAGCCGCTGCACTTCGGCGACTACGGCGGCATGCCGATGAAAATCCTCTGGGCGACCCTCGACGTGCTGACCATCATCGTGCTCGGCAGCGGCGTGTACCTGTGGGTGGTGCGGCGTAAAGCGGCGAAACCGGTGACGGCGGAGGCTGCTGCATGAAGCCGCGTCAGTCGAGTTTCTGGAAAGTGTTCAGCACCCCGCTGGTGATTGCGCTGCTGAGTGCGGCGGGGCTGTTCGCGGCGTTGTTGGGGGATGGAATCTGGGATGCGTTGAGCTGGGTCGGGCTGGGTGTGCCGGCGTTTCTGGCCGTAAGAGGCTTGCTGCAGCGTGGGTGATTTTTGTGCTGCCTGACAGGGCCTCTTCGCGAGCAAGCCCGCTCCCACAGGGGATTTGTGAACGAAACAGATCCAGTGTGGGAGCGGGCTTGCTCGCGAAGGCGGCCTCATGAGCACCCGCAAATCCCTCGCCAGCCGCTCTGTATCTGACTAGGCTAACCTCCTGCTCTTCGATGACCACCGAGGTTTGCCAATGTCCGCCCCCAGCATGACCCTGTTCCATAACACGCTTTCCCCGTTCGTGCGCAAAGTGATGGTGCTGCTGCACGAGACCGGCCAGCAGGATCGCGTCGCTCTGCAAGACTGCGTCCTCAGCCCGGTCAGCCCGGATCCGGCGCTCAACGCCGACAACCCGCTGGGCAAGATTCCGGCCCTGCGTCTGGCCGACGGCAGTGTGATTCATGACAGTCGCGTGATTCTCGAATACCTCGACCAGCAGCACGTCGGCAATCCGCTGATCCCCCGCGAAGGTGCGGCCCGCTGGCGGCGTCTGACCCTGGCATCGATGGCCGACGGGATCATGGACGCCTCGGTGATGGTGCGTTACGAACTGGTGCTGCGCGCCCCGGAAAAGCACTGGGACGAGTGGCTCGACGCCCAGCGCGACAAGATTCGTCGCGCCCTGGCCTATCTGGAAAGTGACGCCATTGCCGAGCTGACCAGCCATTTCGACGTGGCGGCGATCAGCGTCGCTTGTGCACTGGGTTACATCGATCTGCGTCATCCGGATCTGGACTGGCGCAGCGCCAATCCGCAACTGGCCAACTGGTATTTCGACGTGAGCCAGCGACCGTCCATGGTCGCCACCCTGCCCAAGCCCTAAGGCTGCGGCGTCTGATCCGGCCCCTTCGCGAGCAAGCCCGCTCCCACATTGGAATGCGTACTCCTGTGGGAGCGGGCTTGCTCGCGAAGGCACCACCTCGTTTCCACAGGCAGAAACCCGACAATCCGCGTCACCAACTCTTCCTTCCAGCGCTGCTCCTCTCGCAATCCACTCATTGCATCCCCCCCACATCAAACTCCAGCGGCTTGGCCGGTTTCTGCCCGATCCCGTACCAGTCGAGTTTGCGCGTCAGCACCATGAACACCCCGAGCAGGCCGAACAACAGCAGCGAGCCCATCAGCAGCGCGTAATCCTCGGCGCTCAGCAAGCCATACAGCAGGCCATACAACGCCGCCAACCCCGCGGAAAAACTCAGGCCATGACGCACGCTGTGCAGCACGTGGCAAACATAAAACCCGATCAACAACACACAGCCACTGGCCGACAGCAGATACGCCAGAGCAAAGCCGATGTGCTCCGACAACGACAACAGCAACAGGTAAAAGAACGCCAGCGCCACCCCGACCAATGCGTATTGCACCGGGTGCACCGCCAGACTTTTGAGCACTTCGAACAGGAAGAAACCGGCGAACGTCAGGACGATGAACAACAGCGCATATTTGATCGCCCGATCACTCTTCAGGTACTGATCCACCGGATCGATGAAGCTCACACCAAAGCTGCGCCCGTTGAACGCCTCGCAGTCATTGCCGATCACGCAACGGCTCATGGCTTCTTGCAGGTTGGTGGAGAAGAACGTGGTCTGCCAATCGGCGCTGAAGCCCTGATCGCTGATCTCGCGTTTGCCCGGCAAGAAGTTGCCGACAAAGCTTGGATGCGGCCAGTTGGCGGCAAGACTGACGTGGCTGGTCTTGCCCACCGGCAGCACCTGCAACGAACCGGTGCCTTGCAGACGCAGGTCGAAACCGAAGGTCAGCTCTGTAGCGTTGCGAGTGTCCAGCACCGGCAGCGTGACCCGTACACCTTCGCCGAGCCAGCCGACCTGGGTGCCGGGTACGAAGTCCAGGCGTTGGCCGTCGAGTTCCAGTTTCAGCGCGTTTTCGATGCCGCGAATATCGCTGATGCCCACCGCCAGAAACGGCGCATCGAACTGGTAGTCGGCGAAATCTTCCTGGATCCCCAACTGCGCCGGCAACGAGAAATGCCCATTGATGCGATTGTCGGCGTGGAACAGTCGCGCTTCGTAAATACCGCGATTGCGCAACTCGGTCTGCACCTGGCCGTCGAGCTCGAAGCGCTCCGGCAAAAAATACAGACGACCGCGTTCTTCACTTGGCTCGTCGTAGCGCTGGTTGGTTTTGTCGTTGAGCTTCCAGTTGTGAATCACTTTGCGATACGGCACTACCATCACCGGCCCGCTCAGTTGCTGGCTGTTACTGGAGCTGCGGGCAATGTCTTCAAGCACGCCATCGCGCCGTTGCTGGCGGTCATCGATGATGCCGTCAATCATCAGCAGCGGTATCAGCAACAGCAGGATCAGCAGGGCAATCGCCCCGAGCTTGATGGTCAGATTCTTGTTCATGGGACTCTCCCTGTTTGGATGGGCAGAGTCTGGTGTTGATGTATGAGGTGAATGTGGGGGGAATATGGAGATTGTGTGGAGACTGTTATGGCCCCATCGCGAGCAGGCTCACTCCTACAGTTGATCGCGTTTTCCCGTAGGAGTGAGCCTGCTCGCGATAGCAGCGACGCGGTTTCAAGGCAGGCGCAAAATCACTTCCACGCCATTCTCGACGTTGCGGATCTGCATCGACCCACCGTGCAACTTCACCACCTCTTCAACGAAGTTCAGCCCCAAACCGGTGCTCTTGCGCCCACTGTCCGGACGCGGCAATGAGTAAAACCGCTCACTCAGACGCGGCAAGGCGTACTCGGGAATCGCCGCCGCTTCGTTGAACAAGCGCAACTCGACCTGCTCTCCAACACGCTCGGCACTGAAACGCAGCAACCCGCCGACCGGGGTGAAATCCAGCGCATTCTCCAGCAGATTGCCCAACGCCTGACGCAGCAGAAACGGCTCGCCGATCAGCAACAGATCCGACGCAATCGTCTGCTCGACCTTGAGCCCCCGGCCTTCGATCCGCGCTGCCTGCGCCTGCAACAACTCGTCGACCAGTCCTGCCAGCGGCACCGCCACCCGCTCCTCAAGCCCCTGCCGCTGCTCGACTTGCGCGAGGTTCAACAGGCGCTCGATCAACTGCTGCATCCGCGCGCTTTCGCTGTCGATGTTGCCGATAAAGCGCAGGCGCTGAATCGCTGGCATGTCACCCTGCAGCAATTCCGCCGCACCGCGAATTGCTGCCAGCGGACTTTTCAATTCATGGGTCAGGGTGTGCACGTAGCGTTCGACGTAAGCTTTGCCTTCGAGCTGGGTGCGCATCTGCTCCAGCGCCGTGGCCAGTTGCTCCAGCTCGCCGCCACGGTAATGCGGCACTTCAACCCGGCGCCCTTCACTCACCGCTTTGGCGTAGCCGGTCAAACGGTGCAGCGCGCGGCTCAGCCACCACGACAGCAAGGCGCCGAACAGCAGGCCGAGGCCGATCAGCCCGGCACCGTAAAACAGCAAGCGCCGCTCGGTGCGATCGACATAAGGCTGCAACGAGCTGTTGGGCTTGGCCACGGTGACCACTCCGATGATCCGCCCGTTGTCGCGGATCGGCGCGCCGACGTGCATCACCGAGGACGCCGGGTCGTTCGGATCGCTGCGGGTCGAGCGCGCGCCGTATTCGCCGCGCAGGGTCAGGTAGACGTCGTTCCAGCGCGAGTAATCCTTCCCGACCGCCACGCCGCTGGAATCCAGCACCACGATGCCTTTGGCGTCGGTGACGTAGATGCGGTGGTTGACCTGGTTTTTCGGCAGGCCCCAGATCGTCGCCTGTGGCTGGCGTTCGCCGTAGGCGCGCAGCAATTCGGGCCAGCGGTTCTCGCTGAGCGTGCCGGCCTTGAAATCATCACGGAGAATTTCCGCCATCAGGTTGGCGGTGTCGACCAGGGTTTCTTCGGTGGACTGGCGCACGCCGGGGCGGATTTCTTCCATCACCGTGTTGAGCACGAAATAACCGGTCAGGCCGACAAACAGCACATACACCAGAAAAATCCGCAGCCCCAGCGACATCAGCTGTGCCCCGGGCTGTAGCTGTAACCGAGGCCGCGATGGGTCTGGATCGGCTCGGCGTCGGCCCGCACCAGACGCAGTTTGGCACGCACGCTCTTGATGTGGCTGTCGATGCTGCGCTCGTAGCCGGCGTCGGCGGCAACCCCCAGCGCGTCGAGCAATTGCTCGCGGCTGAACACCCGCTGCGGTTGTTCGAGCAGGCATTGCAACAGGCGGAATTCGTGGCGGGTCAGGTTCAGCGGCTGGCCCCGGTAGACGATCTGCACGCGCTCGGGATCGATGCGAAACAGCGCCGAGGAGGCTTCAACCACGGGACGCGGCGCCATGCGCTTGAGAATCGCCCGGACCCGCGCCGCGACCTCACGCGGGCTGAACGGCTTGACCACGTAATCGTCGGCGCCGATCTCCAGCCCCACCACCCGGTCGATCTCGGCGTCCCGGGCGCTGAGGAACAGCACCGGCACTTCACTGAAGCGCCGCAGCTGTTTGCAGGTTTCGAAACCGCTGATGTCCGGCAGGCCGATGTCGAGAATGATCAAGTCAGCCGGGGTCTGCCGTTGATGCTCCAGCGCCGCCGCGCCGAGGCTCAGCCACGTGGTAGCAAACCCCTCGCCCTGCAGGGCAAAAATCAGCGTGTCGGCAATCGCCGCTTCGTCTTCGACAATCAGGATATGAGGCATGGCGTCCGAGCCCATGGGTTAAGTGCGCGAACGGTGCCCCAAGCCTGACCTTACGTCAATGAGACCACTTAGCAGTCCGGCTTGTCGGCAGTGAAACGCCGTGCCGGGTTCACTGCCGCGCCGAACTCGCGCAGGGCCTTGGCGCCGATCAGCAGTGGATAGTTGAAGTGACTGCGGTCGGTCAGGTTGACCTCAACGGTGCGCTTGACGTTGCCCAGGCACAGCTCCAGATCGACCACCGGACGCTTGGCGACTTCGGTGACGTCGCGATCTTCATCGTCCTCGTCGGAGCGACTCTTGATCTTGCTGATCCGCGCGACCTTGTGCTCGTAGACCTTGTTATCGGCATCCTTGGTAGCGAGGCGAAAACGCACCCAGTCTTCGCCATCGCGGGTGAAGGTCTCGATGTCCTTGGCCGACAGCGAAGCGGTCAGCGCGCCGGTGTCCATCTTGGCCTTGAGCACCTCACCACCGATTTCCGGCAGCGCGATGTATTCGTAACGCCCGTACAGGGTCGGCTCGGCGGCCATGACCGGCAGGGCGACGAGGGCAAACAGTGCAAGGAGGGATTTCACGTAGAGGGCTTCCTTGGAAAATGAGGGCGTCAGACGCGAGATTTTAGACAGCCATTGGGCAATTCGTTCGCCCTGAATCCGCCTTCGCGAGCAAGCCCGCTCCCACAGGGGATCGGGGATCTGTTGAAGATGGCATGCACACTGAACATCCACTGTGGGAGCGGGCTTGCTCGCGAAGAGGCCAGCCCTGCCAGCACAGTAATCAGCTCCAGCATAGCCAGCCAAAAGTGAAACATTCGTCACCATCGATTTGGCCTCTCACCCGAAGCCACTTATCATGGCGCGCCCATCCGCCTTCATAGAGTTGCTTATGCGCCGCCTGCTCACCGGCTGTTTCGTCACCCTGCTGCTGTTGCTCAACACCCTGATTCTGATCGGGCCGTTGCTGGTCTTTGCCCTGCTCAAATTTATTGCGCCGGGGCGCTGGCGCGATTACGCCTCGTGGGCGGTGATGTGGATTGCCGAGACCTGGGCGGAAATCGACAAGCTGATCTTTCGCCTGTGCATCCCCACTCAATGGGACATTCGCGGCGGTGACAACCTGCGTGGTGACACCTCGTATCTGGTGGTCAGCAACCACCAGTCGTGGGTCGACATTCCGGCGCTGATCCAGACCCTCAACCGGCGCACGCCGTTCTTCAAGTTCTTCCTCAAGAAAGAGCTGATCTGGGTACCGTTCCTCGGTCTGGCGTGGTGGGCGCTGGATTACCCGTTCATGAAGCGCTACAGCAAGGCGTTCCTCGCCAGGCACCCGGAGCTGGCGGGCAAGGATCTGGAAATCACCCGACAGGCCTGCGAGCTGTTCAAGCGCCAGCCGGTAACGGTGGTGAATTATCTGGAAGGTACTCGCTACACCGCGGCGAAAAGCGCGCAGCAGCAGTCACCGTTCAAGCACCTGCTCAAACCCAAGGCGGGTGGCGTGGCATTTGTTCTGGCGGCGATGGGCGAACAGCTGGACGCGCTGCTCGACGTGACCGTGGTGTATCCACAGCAGAAGATCCCGGGATTCTGGGATTTGATCAGCGGCAGCGTGCCGCGGGTGATCGTCGACATCCAGACCCGCGAACTCGACCCGGCGCTGTCGCAGGGCGATTACGAGAACGATCCGCTGTTTCGCCAGCAGGTCCAGAACTGGGTCAACCAGCTCTGGACCGAGAAGGATCAGCGCATCAGCCAACTGCGCGGCGAGCGCGCCTGAATCAGCTACCGGTACCGGCGCCCCAGATACTGCCCAGGCTCTGCAGCAGTGGGCCGCCGACGCCTTGATCACCCAGGTACTTGAGCAGCACCGGGGCAAACTGACCGACCATGCCGCTGTCCATGCCCAACGCACCGAAGGCATTGTTCAGGTCGCTGGTGTTCTTGACGTTACCCAGCGCGTTTTCCAGCCCGGCGGATTTGCCCGACGAGCCGAGCAACCCGCTCAACGCCGCCAGGTTGCCGCTACCGCCCGACAGTTTGTCGATGCCCGGCACTTCTTTGGCCAACTGCGAATAATCGGTGCTGCTCAATTGGTTCTTGGCCAGGCCAAGCATGGCGCTGGTGCCACCGACGGCTTGCTGCGGCGTAACACCGAGATCGGTGACCGCTTTCAGCAAACCAGCCGTTTCCGAGGTCGGCGCGGCGGCGGT
This sequence comes from Pseudomonas sp. MWU16-30322, assembly GCF_020515535.1. Classification (NCBI taxonomy): domain Bacteria; kingdom Pseudomonadati; phylum Pseudomonadota; class Gammaproteobacteria; order Pseudomonadales; family Pseudomonadaceae; genus Pseudomonas; species Pseudomonas sp. MWU16-30322. Next base: position 283,311 of record NZ_JAIWYL010000008.1, on the reverse strand, counting down.
GGCAGCGTTGCCACCCTGCATGCTCGAAGCCGCTTTGGTCACGTCTTCCAGACTGAACCCTGCGAACACCGGGCCAGCCGCAAGGGTCATCAGTGAAGCCAAGGCAATACCGCGTGAAATCTTCATTCAGACATCCTCTTGCGCTGTGGTGACCGCCCCTCAATGGGCGGCAAAACTGCCGATTTGACCGGGTTTCAGCCAGCATGTTCCTCGCCGGCGCATCCATTTTCAGCATGCCCACGTATATAAAACGTGAAACCGCGGATAACCCGAGATGAATGGCACAAGCGCTGTCCCTGAACTAGCCTGTGAACAGCCCGAGCACCGCCCTCGTCGCCCGCTCATTGCCTGGAGAGCCGTCATTTCCATCGCCGACCCCGATCAGTTGCGCCAGCTGCTGGCCCAGTGCTCACTGGGTGACCGTACTGCGTTCGAAACGCTCTATCGCAGCGTTGGCCCGCGTCTGCACGGCGTGGCCCTGCGCATCATCGGCCGGGCGGATCTGGCCGAGGACGTGCTGCAGGAAAGCTTCGTCCGCATCTGGAACAACGCCTCGCGCTACGAAGCCCACTTGTCGGCGCCGCTGACCTGGATGATCAACATCACTCGCAATCAGGCCATCGACCAATTACGCAAACAGCGCGAGCGGCCGCTGACCGACTTCGAACAGGACACCCTGCCGGACGATGGCCCTTCAGCCCACGACCTGTTGAACAGCAGCCGCGAAGCCAGCGCGCTGCATCGCTGCCTGGACACCCTCGACGGCATGCAGCGCCAGTCGATCAGCGTCGCCTACTTCCAGGGCCTTTCCTGCTCGGAACTGGCCGAACAGCTGGCCGCACCGCTGGGCTCGGTGAAGTCGTGGATTCGCCGAGGCATGGAGCGTCTGCGCAGGTGCCTTGAATCATGAACTACCAGACCCCCGCCCTGCGCCGCGCCCTCGCTGCCGATTACGCCATTGGCCTGATGTCTGCGGCGGCGCGCAGGCGCTTTGAACAATTGCTGCTGGATGACGCAGCACTGCGAAGCGAGTTGGCGCAGTGGCAGGAGAGCCTTGCCAGCCTTACCGAAACGCTGCCGGAGCAACCGGTGCCGGATCGGGTGTGGCAAGGCATCACCGCGCGGATCGAACCGCAAGTGCTGCACGTCCCGGAAAAACGTCCGTTCTGGAACTGGCTACGGGTCACCGCCGCGCTGTGTTCGATCGTGATCCTGGTATTCCTCGGCCCGCTGTACAACCGCGATGACGCCCGCTACCGCGCCACCCTGCTGACCGCCGACGCGCAGCCGGCACTGAAGGTCGAGGCGCATGCCGATTATCTGCAAGTCGAGCCGCTGACATTGGCGGCAGTCGGGCCTGATCGCAGCCTGGAATTGTGGGCGATTCCAGCGGATGGCAAGCCGATTTCGCTGGGGGTGATTCCGGCGGGGGGCAAGGGCAAGGTTGAATTGAGCGCGGCGCAGAAAGTCTTGATCGGCCAGCCGATTGCGCTGGCGGTGAGTCTGGAGCCGAAGGGTGGCTCGCCGACCGGGCAACCGACCGGGCCGGTGCTTTACCAAGGCGCTTTGGCAGCCCTCTGATTGCAAAAATCAAAAGATCGCAGCCTTCGGCAGCTCCTACAGGGATCAGTGTAGGAGCTGCCGAAGGCTGCGATCTTTTGATCTTTTGACGTAAGAAGGGCGACCTGCGGGTCGCCCTTTGTTACTTACGCCGCACTGAACAACCGATGCGGATCGATCACAAACTTCTTCGGCACACCGGCATCGAACTCGCCGTAACCTTCCGGCGCCTGATCGAGGCTGATCACTTGCACGCCCACCACTTCGGCGATGTTGATGCGGTCCCACATGATCGCCTGCATCAGTTGGCGGTTGTACTTCATCACCGGGGTCTGGCCGGTGTGGAAGCTGTGGGATTTGGCCCAGCCCAGACCGAAGCGGATGCTCAGGCTGCCCATTTTCGCGGCGGCGTCCACGGCACCCGGATCCTCGGTGACGTAGAGGCCCGGAATACCGATCTTGCCGGCGACACGCACCACGCCCATCAGCGAGTTGAGCACGGTGGCCGGGGCTTCGGATTTCACCCCGTCATGGCCGTGACCACGGGCTTCGAAGCCCACGCAGTCCACCGCGCAATCGACTTCCGGTTCGCCCAGCAGCTCGGCGATCTGCTCGTGCAGCGGCGTGTCCTTGGACAGGTCGACCACTTCAAAACCCTGAGCCTTGGCGTGCGCCAGGCGGATGGTGTTGACGTCGCCGATGATCACCACCGCCGCGCCCAGCAGACGCGCCGAGGCAGCCGCGGCCAGACCGACCGGGCCGGCGCCCGCGATATAAACGGTGCTGCCCGGGCCAACGCCCGCCGTCACCGCACCGTGATAGCCGGTCGGGAGGATGTCGGAGAGGCAGGTCAGGTCGCGGATTTTCTCCATGGCCTTGTCGCGATCCGGCAGTTTCAGCAGGTTGAAGTCGGCGTACGGCACCAGCACGTACTCGGCCTGGCCGCCAGTCCAGTCGCCCATGTCGACGTAACCGTAGGCACCGCCGGCACGGGCCGGGTTAACGGTCAGGCAGACACCGGTGTGTTGCTCCTTGCAGGAACGGCAGCGCCCGCAAGCTACGTTGAACGGTACGGAAACCAGATCGCCGATTTTCAGGTTCTCGACGTCGGAACCCTTTTCGATCACTTCGCCGGTGATTTCATGACCCAGCACCAGACCGGTCTGCGCCGTCGTACGGCCGCGCACCATATGCTGGTCGGAGCCACAAATGTTGGTGGATACCACACGCAGGATTACACCGTGCTCGATCTTCCTGCCGCGCGGGTCCTGCATTTTCGGATAGTCGATTTTCTGCACTTCGACCTTGCCAGCGCCGAGATACACCACACCACGATTGCCAGACATGCTTTCACCTCGCTGTTGTTTTTATGGAACCGCGTTGCCCAGGCAGGCAGCGCGTTAAGTGCTCGGGTTATTGCTTGTTGGTCTTGCGTTGTCAGTTATGGCCCCTTCGCGAGCAAGCCCGCTCCCACATGATCTTTGGTGTGACAGAGAGCTGTGTTTCAACACAAATCCCTGTGGGAGCGAGCCTGCTCGCGAAAGCTTCTAAAGAACGACAGTTCTGTTGGCGTTCAAAAACACCCTTCTTTCGATGTGATAACCAACGGCCCGGGCCAGGGTCAGGCCCTCGATATCGCGCCCCTTGGCAATCAGATCCTCGGGGTAATGACTGTGATCCACCGCCTCGACGCCCTGGGCAATGATCGGCCCTTCATCGAGGTCGTTGTTGATGTAATGCGCTGTCGCGCCGACCAGCTTCACGCCCTTGTTGTAGGCCTGGTGATACGGCTTGGCACCCTTGAACCCCGGCAGCAGCGAGTGATGGATGTTGATCGCCTTGCCATCGAGCTTGCGGCACAGCTCCGGCGACAGCACCTGCATGTAGCGGGCGAGGATCACCAGTTCGGCGCCGGACTCTTCGATCACCTGCCACACCTGACGCTCCTGCGCCGGCTTGTCGTTGGGGTCGAGGGGGAAATGGTAGTAGGGAATCTGGTGCCAGTCGGCCAAAGGCTTGAGATCCGGATGGTTGGACACCACCGCCGCGACGTCCATCGACAACTGGCCGATGCGCTGGCGGTAGAGCAAGTCGTTGAGGCAGTGATCGGCCTTGGAAACCATGATCACCACTTTCGGCCGGTAGTTCGGCGCGGTCAGTTCGAAGACCATGCCGAACGCCTGACCGCGCTCGGCAAGGCCGGCGCGGAAGGATTGTTCGTCGAAACCGTCAGGCTGACGGAATTCCACGCGAATGAAGAAACGGCCCGAGAGCCGGTCATCGAACGAATGGTGCTCGGTGACGTAGCAACCCTGCTCGAACAGAAAACGCGTCACCGCGTCCACCGTGCCGAGCACGCTGGGGCAGTCGGCGGTCAGAATCCATGTGTCTGGGGCGCGGCTCATGGTGCGGTGACTCCTGTTTCAACATCTGTGAGCAGAGTGAACTCTGTGGCGAGGGAGCTTGCTCCCGCTGGGTTGCGAAGCAACCCCAAGATCAGCAACCGCGTTCTTTCAGAAAGAATGCGCTCGCAGGTTTTTGCGACTGCTTCGCAGCCGAGCGGGAGCAAGCTCCCTCGCCACAAGAAGCAATCGCGGCAACCACTTAGTGTTACGCCTGAACGCTCAGCCCGTACTCGGCCGAAGCATCCTGCAGCCACAACCACCAGTAGTCCGAGAAGCTGCGGCGGATCAGCAGTTCCCAGGTGTCTTCGGCGGTGTGGCGGATCATCAGCTGCGACTTGGCGAACACCGTGCCCACCGCTTTGCCGACCGGGAAGTTGTTCGGGTGCACGTCATAGCTGGTGGATTTCATCAGCACCTGACGCACGTTCGGCCCGCTCAGTTCGAGCACTTGCTGGCCGCCGCTGACGTTGACGATCGCGATATGCTGGTCGCCCAGCGCTTCGCGCAGTTTCTGCTCGGCGGCGAACTCTTCGCCGCTTGGCACGATCAGCAGCCACTCGTCCGGGCCCATCCATTGCAGGCTGGTGTCGCCTTTGACGATCACGCTCAGGGCTCCCGGCAACTCGATGCCGAGGGCCTTGTGCACACCGGCGGCGAAGGCTGCATCGTGGCCATCGCCACGAATGGTCAGGTGACCGAGGAGTTTCTTTTCACGAACGATGACGCCGGCGTTCTTGCGACCCTTGCCGACCAGGCTGGCGAGGTCGGCATGGTGCAGCGACGACTCGGCACGGGCCCCGGTGGTCGGGCGTTGTTGGTACACGTTGGCTGTGGTCATAAAGCACCTATCTCAATTCTGTTGGTCCGGTCCTTGTGGTGGCTGTACTGCCGCCTTCGCGAGCAAGCCCGCTCCCACAGGGGACTGATGCCTGACACAAATTCCATTAACGACCCGGAACCTGTGGGAGCGGGCTTGCTCGCGAATCGATCAGACGACTCGCACCCACTGACACCCCACCGTCCCCCGAGCAATCAGATGTTCTGCCGATCACCCTTCGGATCGAAGAACACCGAAGACACAATCTCCGCCTCGATCACGCTGCCATCGGCCAGCGGCGCAAACACCCGCTCGCCCATACGCTTGAGACCGCCTTTGACCACGCCCATGGCAAACGAATAACCGAGGGAGTTGTGCGCGTAGCTGGAAGTCACGTGGCCGACCATGGTCATCGGGATCGCCTGCTTGGTGTTGAACACCAGTTGCGCACCTTCCGGCAGCCAGACGTTCGGGTCGATCGGCTTCAGGCCCACCAGTTGTTTACGCTGATCCTTCACGCAGTCTTCACGGTTCATGCCGCGCTGGCCGATCCACGAGAACGGTTTGGTACGACCGACGCACCAGCCCATGTTCAGGTCGTCCGGGGTCATCGAGCCGTCGGTGTCCTGGCCGACGATGATGAAACCTTTCTCGGCGCGCAGGACGTGCATGGTTTCAGTGCCGTACGGCGTCAGGTTGTACTGCTTGCCGGCCTCGACGATTTTCTCCAGCACGCCCATCGCGTAGTCGGCCTGCACGTTGACTTCGTACGACAGCTCACCGGTGAACGAGATGCGGAACACCCGCGCCGGCACGCCGCCGACCAGGCCTTCTTTCCAGGTCATGAACGGGAACGCTTCGTTGCTCAGATCGATGTCGGTCACGGCGCTGAGCAGCTTGCGGCTGTTCGGCCCGGACAGGGTCATGGTCGCCCAGTGGTCGGTGACGGAAGTGAAGTACACCTTCATCTCCGGCCATTCGGTCTGGTGGTACAGCTCCAGCCATTGCAGGACGCGCGCGGCGCCGCCGGTGGTGGTGGTCATGACGAAATGGTTGTCGGCCAGGCAGGCCGTTACCCCGTCGTCGAAGACCATGCCGTCTTCTTTGCACATCAGGCCGTAACGCGCCTTGCCCACGTCGAGCTTGGTCCAGGCGTTGGTGTAGACGCGGTTGAGAAACTCGCGGGCATCCGGGCCTTGAATGTCGATCTTGCCGAGGGTCGAGGCGTCGAGCAGGCCGACGCTGTCGCGTACGGCTTTGCATTCACGCTTCACCGCGGCGTGCATGTCTTCACCGTTTTTCGGGAAGTACCATGGACGTTTCCACTGGCCGACGTCTTCAAACTCGGCGCCGTTCTTCACATGCCAGGCATGCAGCGCGGTGTAGCGCACCGGTTCGAAAATGTGCCCACAGTGACGACCGGCCACGGCGCCGAACGTTACCGGCGTGTAGTTGGGACGGAACATCGTGGTGCCCATCTGCGGGATGGTCACGTTCAGCGAACGCGCGGCGATGGCCAGACCGTTGACGTTGCCGAGCTTGCCCTGATCGGTGCCGAAACCCAGCGCGGTGTAGCGTTTGACGTGCTCGACCGACTCGAAACCTTCGCGGGTCGCCAGTTCGATGGCGGCGGCGGTGACGTCGTTCTGCAGGTCGACGAATTGCTTCGGTGCCCGCGCAGTGCCCTTCTCATGCGGCACCTGGAACAGCGCCAAAGTCGCTTCTTCGAGACGGCTCAGGGCCTTGGGCAGCGTGCCTTCGACCACCCCGAATCCGGCTTCACTGGCAGCGCGAGCGCCCCCTTCGAAACCATCGGCCAGCGAATCACCGAGGCCGTAAACGCCGTTGATGCCGCCGACGCACACACGCTTCTGCGGTGCTTCGCCCGGTACGAAACCGAGGATGTCTTCACGCCAGATCGGCTTGCCGCCGAGGTGCGAAGCCAGGTGAACCACCGGGCTGTAACCGCCGGAACTGGCGATCACGTCGCAGTCGAGCCATTCGCCCGGGCTGGTCACGCTGTGCGCTTTGACGTCGATCGCAGCGACGCGGGCAGCGGTGACGCGCTTGCTGCCACGGGCCTCGATCACGGCGCTGCCGGTGAGGATGCGAATGCCTTTGGCGCGGGCTTCTTCCACCAGCGCACCCCGCGGATTGCTCCGCGCATCGGCGATGGCCACCACTTGCAGGCTGGCGTCGAGCCAGTCCAGCGCCACGCGGTAGGCGTGATCGTTGTTGGTGCTCAGCACCAGCTTCTTGCCCGGTGCCACGCCGTAACGGCGTACGTAAGTCGAGACCGCACCGGCAAGCATGTTGCCCGGCACGTCGTTGTTGCCGTAGACCAGCGGACGCTCGTGGGCGCCGGTCGCCAGCACCACACGCTTGGCGCGGACGCGGTGGATGCGCTGACGAACCTGACCGATTGGCGCACGATCACCGAGGTGATCGGTGAGGCGTTCGTGAATGGTCAGGAAGTTGTGGTCGTGGTAACCGTTGACCGTGGCGCGCGGCAACAGCAGCACGTCCGGGGTGTCCTTGAGTTCAGCGATGACGCTGGCCACCCACTCCATCGCCGGTTTGCCGTCGAGGCTTTCGCGGGAATCAAGCAGGCTGCCGCCGAACTCTTCCTGCTCATCAGCGAGGATTACCCGCGCACCGCTGCGCGCAGCCGCCAGGGCAGCGGCGAGACCGGCAGGGCCGGCGCCGACGATCAGCACGTCGCAGTGCTGGTTCATGTAGTCGTAGGTGTCCGGATCGACTTCGGTCGGCGAACGGCCCAAACCGGCAGCCTTGCGAATGTACTTCTCGTAGGTCATCCAGAACGATTGCGGGTACATGAAGGTTTTGTAGTAGAAACCCGGCGGCATCAGCTTGCCGCCGACCTTGCCGAGAATCCCCATCATGTCGTTGTTGACGCTCGGCCAGCCGTTGGTGCTGGTGGCGACCAGGCCTTGGTACAGCGCCTGTTGCGTGGCGCGCACGTTGGGAATCTGCGTGGCTTCGGTGGCACCGATCTGCAGCACGGCGTTCGGCTCTTCGGCACCGGCGGCGAAGATCCCGCGTGGACGCGAATACTTGAAGCTGCGACCGATGATGTCGACGCCGTTGGCGATCAGTGCCGAGGCCAACGAGTCGCCCTCGAAGCCTTTGTAGCTCTGACCGTTGAAGGTAAAGCTCAGCACTTTGTTGCGGTCGATCCGTCCACCGTTGGACAGGCGATTGGTCTGGCTCATACCTTCTCTCCCAGCGCCGTCGTGGCTGTTTTCGCCGTATCAGCCTTGTCGGTGAATTGCGGCTTGGTGCCGATCTTGTAGGTTTCGAGAATCTCGTAGGTCACGGTGTCGCGGGTGACGTTGAAGTACTGGCGGCAACCGGCGACGTGATCCCACAGCTCGTGGTGCAGACCGCGCGGGTTGTCGCGGAAGAACATGTAGTCGCCCCACTCTTCATCGGTGCAGGCGTTCGGATCCAGCGGACGCGGGATGTGCGCCTGACCGGATGCATGGAATTCCTCTTCGGAGCGCAGTTCGCCGCAGTGAGGACAGAAGATATGCAACATGGGGATTTCTCCTGTTAGTGGGCGACGGCAGCAGCGCCGTGTTCGTCGATGAGTGCGCCGTTGTGGAAACGGTCGATGGAAAACGGTGCAGCCAACGGGTGCATTTCACCCTTGGCGAGGCTGGCGGCAAACACGTTGCCCGAGCCGGGAGTTGCCTTGAAGCCACCGGTGCCCCAACCGCAGTTGAAGAACATGTTCGGCACCGGGGTTTTCGAAATGATCGGGCAAGCGTCCGGGGTGGTGTCGACGATGCCGCCCCACTGGCGGTTCATGCGCACCCGCGACAGCACCGGGAACATCTCGACGATGGCCTGGATGGTGTGTTCGATCACCGGGTACGAACCGCGCTGGCCGTAGCCGTTGTAGCCGTCGATACCGGCGCCGATCACCAGGTCGCCCTTGTCCGACTGGCTGATGTAACCGTGCACGGCGTTGGACATGATCACGCTGTCGATAATCGGTTTGATCGGCTCGGACACCAGCGCTTGCAGCGGGTGGGATTCGATCGGCAGACGGAAACCGGCGAGCTTGGCCATGTGCCCGGAGTTACCGGCGGTGACCACGCCGACGCGCTTGGCGCCGATGAAACCCTTGTTGGTTTCAACGCCGATGCACACGCCGTTTTCCTTGCGGAAACCGATGACTTCGGTCTGCTGGATCAAGTCCACGCCCAAGGCGTCGGCGGCACGGGCAAAGCCCCAGGCCACGGCATCGTGACGGGCGACGCCGCCGCGACGCTGAACAGTCGCGCCCATTACCGGGTAACGGGTGTTTTTCGAGCAGTCGAGGTACGGAATCTCGTCGGCCACTTGCTTGGCATTGAGCAGTTCGCCGTCGACGCCGTTGAGGCGGTTGGCGCTGACCCGACGCTCGGAATCACGGATGTCCTGCAGGGTGTGGCACAGGTTGTAGACGCCACGCTGGGAGAACATCACGTTGTAGTTCAGGTCCTGCGACAGGCCTTCCCACAGTTTCATCGCATGTTCGTACAGGTGCGCCGACTCGTCCCACAGGTAGTTGGAGCGCACGATGGTGGTGTTGCGCGCGGTGTTACCGCCGCCCAGCCAGCCTTTCTCGACCACGGCCACGTTGGTGATGCCGTGCTCTTTCGCCAGATAGTAGGCGGTCGCCAGACCGTGCCCGCCGCCGCCAACGATGACCACGTCGTAGACCTTCTTCGGCGTCGGCGTGCGCCACATGCGCTGCCAGTTTTCGTGGTGGCTGAGGGAGTGTTTGAAGAGGCCGAAGCCCGAATAGCGTTGCATAGTCATTTACTCCAAACCGCTCAGCGATAAACCGGGTAGTCGGCGCACAGTGCCGCGACGTTCTTGGCCACATTCGCTTCAACGTCGGCGTCACCGAGGTTGTCGAGGATGTCGCAGATCCAGCCGGCCAGCACTTCGCACTGGGCGACCTTGAAGCCGCGGGTGGTGACGGCCGGGGTGCCGATGCGCAGGCCCGAGGTCACGAACGGCGATTGCGGATCGTTCGGCACGGCGTTCTTGTTGACGGTGATGTGCGCACGGCCAAGGGCGGCGTCAGCATCCTTGCCGGTCAGGCCCTGACGGATCAGGCTGACCAGGAACAGGTGGTTGTCGGTGCCGCCCGACACTACATCGTAGCCACGTTTGATAAACACGCTGGCCATCGCCTTGGCGTTGTCGATCACTTGCTGCTGATAAGCCTTGAAGCCAGGCTCCAGCGCTTCCTTGAAGCACACCGCTTTACCGGCGATGACGTGCATCAGCGGGCCGCCCTGGGCACCGGGGAATACCGCGGCGTTGAGCTTCTTCTCGATCTCTTCGTTGGACTTGGCCAGGATCAGCCCGCCACGCGGACCGCGTAGGGTCTTGTGCGTGGTGGTGGTGACCACGTCAGCGTACGGCAGCGGATTCGGGTACAGGCCAGCAGCGACCAGGCCGGCGACGTGGGCCATGTCGACGAACAGCAGCGCACCGACCTTGTCGGCGATCTGCCGGAAACGCGGGAAGTCCAGGGTCTTGGAGTAGGCGGAGAACCCGGCAACGATCATCTTCGGCTTGCACTCGACGGCCAGACGCTCGACTTCGTCGTAATCGATCAGCCCGGTATCGGTGTTGATCCCGTACTGCACCGCGTTGTACAGCTTGCCCGAGGACGACACTTTCGCGCCGTGGGTCAGGTGGCCGCCGTGGGCCAGGCTCATGCCCAGAATGGTGTCGCCCGGCTGGATCAGCGCCAGGTACACCGCGCTGTTGGCCGAGGAACCGGAGTGCGGCTGGACGTTGGCGTAATCGGCGCCGAACAGCTGCTTGGCGCGCTCGATGGCCAGCGCTTCGACTTTATCCACATGCTCGCAGCCACCGTAGTAGCGCTTGCCCGGATAGCCTTCGGCGTACTTGTTGGTCAGGCCGCTGCCTTGCGCTTCCATCACGCGTTTGCTGGTGTAGTTTTCCGACGCGATCAGCTCGATGTGATCTTCCTGACGCTGCTCCTCGGCATTCATCGCCGTCAGCAGTGCATCGTCATAACCCTGGATCTGGTCTTGCTTGCTGAACATCGCGTCTCTCCCAGCGGCGGCAGTGCGCCATTTTGTCTTGGTCAGGCACGCGGCTTGCGACGGTGCCCTTTGATGCGATGGTATGGCCGGCGCAGACAGCCCAGATGCCTACGGACGCCACACAAAGGTGCGTTTACGACATGGCGGGAAATGACCGATTGAATCCACGCAGATCCCTTGTGGGAGCGGGCTTGCTCGCGAAAGCGGTGTGTCAGTCGACATCTATGCCGTCTGATACAACGCTTTCGCGAGCAAGCCCGCTCCCACCGGGGTTATGTGCAGGCCGTGCGAATGGCGAGCAGCAAGAGGAAATGCAGGGGATAGAGCGCGTACGCCCAACGGCGCATGGGCAGCGGATGGATAGATCTGAAGTGTCGCAACAAGAACAGCCCGAGCATTGGCGCAATCAGGCATGCCGCGATGCCGAACACCGCCACGTAGTTGCCAAACTCCGCCGCCTCATACAGCACCTGCCACTGATTCCCCGCCAGACACACCAGCCCCGGCAGCAGGCCGAAGTACCAGGGGCGACGGATCACCCACAGCAGCGCCAGCGGCAGCAACACGCCAAACACGCCGAACATCAGCCACTGCGAAAACAGCGCCGCCAGCAGCAAGGCACCGACGCCCAACAGGCGCGATAGTAAGGTTCGACCCTGCCACCCTCGCGCCACCAGCAAACCGAGCGCCAGCGTGGGCATCACGTTCAAGGTGTCGGGATCAGGAATGTACAAGCGGTAGGGAATCTCGCTGATCAGGCTGAACAGCAGCAACCAGCCCAGATAGCGCCACTCGGTCTTCTGCGCACCGGCCCGGGCAAGGTTCGCCGCCATCGCCAGACAGAACCACGGGAACGCCAGACGCCCCGGCACATACAGCCAATCGGCGCTGATCCCGACATATCGCAGGTGATCGAGCAGCATGCTCAGCAGCGCCAGCCACTTGAGCAAATCCAGCGCGCCGTCGCGTTTAGTCACGTGCATAATCGGGCAACAAACTGGTAATTTTCTGACAGCGACATCCCGTGTGCTCCCCGGAAGATCTTCGGTAAAGTGCGCACCATCATTGACCACGAGCCTTCACAAGAGTCTCGACCACGGAAGCCGGCCATGACCGACAAGAGCCAACAATTCGCCAGCGACAACTACTCCGGTATCTGCCCTGAAGCCTGGGCTGCCATGGAACAGGCCAACCACGGCCACCAGCGCGCTTATGGCGACGATGAATGGACCGCACGCGCTTCGGACTATTTCCGCAAATTGTTCGAAACCGACTGCGAAGTGTTTTTCGCCTTCAACGGCACCGCCGCCAACTCGCTGGCGCTGTCGTCGCTGTGCCAGAGTTACCACAGCGTGATCTGCTCGGAAACCGCCCACGTCGAAACCGACGAATGCGGCGCACCGGAATTCTTCTCCAACGGCTCGAAACTGCTGATCGCCGGCACCGAAAACGGCAAGATCACCCCGCAGTCGATTCGCGAAGTCGCGCTCAAGCGGCAGGACATCCACTACCCGAAACCGCGCGTCGTGACCCTGACTCAGGCCACTGAAGTCGGCAGCGTCTACACCCCGGAAGAAGTCCGCGCCATCAGCGCCACCTGCAAGGAACTGGGCCTGCACCTGCACATGGACGGCGCGCGTTTCTCCAACGCCTGCGCCTTCCTCGGCTGCTCGCCGGCCGATCTGACCTGGAAGGCCGGTGTCGACGTGCTGTGCTTCGGCGGCACGAAAAACGGCATGGCCGTGGGTGAAGCGATTCTGTTCTTCAACCACAAACTGGCCGAAGACTTCGACTACCGCTGCAAACAGGCCGGGCAACTGGCGTCGAAAATGCGCTTCCTCTCGGCACCGTGGGTCGGCATCCTCGAAAACGACGCCTGGCTCAAATACGCCCGCCACGCCAACCACTGCGCACAACTGCTGGCCGAACTGGTCAGCGACATTCCGGGCGTGGAACTGATGTTCCCGGTGCAGGCCAACGGCGTATTCCTGCAACTCTCGGAACCGGCCATCGCCGCGCTGACCGCGAAAAACTGGCGTTTCTACACCTTCATCGGCAAGGGCGGCGCACGCTTCATGTGCTCGTGGGACACCGAAGAAGAACGCGTACGCGAACTGGCTCGTGACATCCGCGAAGTGATGTCGGCCTGATTCCTTGGCAAATGAACTCCTGTAACGAGTTGATCCCCTGTGGCGAGGGGATTTATCCCCGATCGGCTGCGCAGCAGTCGTAAATCCTGAAAACGCGGTCTTGCTGGTAGATCGCGTTCATAGGTTTTGGGGCTGCTGCGCAACCCATCGGGGATAAATCCCCTCACCACAAGTCATCTTCGCCGCCCCTATCGCGCCAGCTGCTTGGTCTACATTGTCTGTCGAGCCCCCCGCTCACATAACAACAAGCAGGAGCATCGGCATGTCGCTACAAGGCAAAACCCTGTTCATCACCGGCGCCAGCCGTGGCATCGGCCGTGAGATTGCGCTGCGGGCCGCGAAGGACGGGGCTAATATCGTGATTGCGGCCAAGAGCGCCGAAGCTCATCCGAAACTGCCCGGCACCATCCACAGCGTCGCCGCAGAAGTCGAAGCGGCGGGCGGCAAGGCATTGGCGCTGCAAGTCGATGTGCGTGATGAAGACGCGGTGCGCAGTGCGCTGGCCCAGGCCAACGAGCATTTCGGCGGCATCGATGCGCTGATCAATAACGCCGGGGCGATCAAGCTCACCGGTGTGCAACACATCGAACTCAAACGCTTCGACCTGATGCACCAGATCAACACCCGCGCGGTGCTGCTGTGCAGCCAGGCCGCCCTGCCCTATCTGAAAAAATCCGCCGGACACATCCTCAACCTGTCGCCGCCGCTGAATCTGGCAAGCAAATGGTTCGCCCAGTACAGCCCCTACACCGTGACCAAATACGGCATGAGCATGCTGACGGTGGGCATGAGCGAGGAATTCGCCAATTACGGGATCAGCGTCAATTCGCTGTGGCCGCAGACCATGATTGCCACGGCGGCGATCGAGTTTCAGCTGGGCAACAGAGAGTCGTTCAAGCATGCGCGCACGCCAGCGATCATGGCGGATGCGGCGCATGTGATCCTGAGCAGCAGCGGGCGGCAGATCAGCGGTCGGCTGTTGATTGATGAGGAGATTTTGCGAGAAAACGGCGTGACCGAATTCGATCAATACCGATTCGAGCCGGACAGCGACGCAACCCTGATGCCCGACCTGTTCATCGATTGAAAACACATCCCCCTGTGGGAGCGGGCTTGCTCGCGAAAGCGGTGTGTCATTCAACACGTTTGCCGACTGATCCGACGCTTTCGCGAGCAAGCCCGCTCCCACAGGGGATTTGCATCGATCCTTAGAACTCGATGCGCACGTCGCCCTTCGGCACGCTGCAGCACGACAGGATGAAACCTTCCGCCTCGTCGTCCTCGGTTATCCCGCCGTTGTGCTCCATCTCCACTTCGCCACCGAGCTTGAGCACCTTGCACGTGCCGCAGATCCCCATGCCGCAGGCTTTCGGGATCATCAGGCCAAGCTTGGCCGCGGCTGCGTGCACGGTTTCGCCCGGGCCCACGCGAATGCTTTTGCCGGAGGCGGTGAACTCGACCTGATGCAGATCCGCCGCATCAATTTCCGGTGCCTCGGCCGCCTGTTCGGCTTGTTCCACCGCGTCGGCACGGGCCTCGGGTGGCGTGGCGCCGAAGGATTCCTCGTGATACCGCGACATGTCGTAACCGGCGGCTTCCAGCAAGCGCTTGACCGCGGTCATGTACGGCGTCGGGCCGCAGCAGAACACTTCGCGTTCGAGGAAGTCCGGCACCATCAGTTCGAGCATCTTGTGATTGAGGTAGCCGCGATAGCCGGCCCATGGCTCGCCCAGCCCGTGTTTTTCGCAGATCAGGTGCAGGCTGAAGTTGTCGATCCGCGACGCCATGTGCTCCAGTTCGCGGTGGTAAATGATGTCTTTCGGCGAGCGCGCGCTGTGGATAAAGGTCATGTCGACGTTGGCGTTGGTATCGTAGAACCAGCGCGCCATCGACATGCAAGGGGTGATCCCCACGCCGCCGCTGAGATACAGCACTTTCGGACTCGGGAAGTCGATCGCGTTGAACAGCCCGACCGGCCCGTGCACCGCCAACTCCTGGCCTTCATGCAGGGTGTCGTGCAGCCAGTTGGAAACCTTGCCGCCCGGCACGCGCTTGATGGTTACCGAGAAGCTGTAAGGCACCGACGGCGAACTGGAAATGGTGTACGAACGCATGATCGGCTGGCCGTCGATTTCCAGCTCCAGGGTCACGAACTGCCCGGGCTTGAAGAAGAACAGGATCGGCTGGTCGGCCATGAAACAGAAGGTGCGCACGTCCCAGGTTTCCTGGATGACTTTGACGCAACGGACGATGTGTCGGCCATTGGCCCAGGTCTGGGTGGTGACCGGATTCAGGAAGCTGTTGGACATGCTGTTCTCCACGGCCGACTGTCGGCCTTCATGTGGCGATTCTGCGTATAGCGTGAACCGTCCGTTTACCTATCCGCGACATCGGCATGCTTATCGCGACCAGCCCCCAACCACCGGGGGTTGCGCGTCGGGAACAGATTGCACCATGTCGCCCATGGATAAGGTTCCGCCCAGCGCCGGCCCCACACTCGCCTCACATCAAACAGATTCTTTACACCTTGCGTAGCAACCCTGATCAGCCACTTTCGCGGCCACGCAGATGGCCTTGAGGAATACATCGATGGACGTCACCGCAAAAATCAGCCTGGGCGATCCGCTGGAACCCGCACGCAAGGCCACCGCACAGATGCTGCAAGAGCGCGAGCGCACCTTTTCCCTGCCGCAACCGTTCTACAGCGATGAGCGCCTGTTCGATATCGACATGCAGGAGATCTTCCAGAAAGAGTGGTTGATCGCTGGCATGACCTGCGAGATCCCGGCCAAGGGCAACTACCTGACCCTGCAGGTCGGCAAGAACCCGATCATCGTCATTCGTGGCGCTGAAGGTGTGGTGCATGCTTTCCATAACGTATGCCGTCACCGTGGCTCGCGCCTGTGCACCAGTGAAAAAGGCAAGGTCGCCAAACTGGTCTGCCACTACCACCAGTGGACCTATGAGCTGGACGGTCGTCTGCTGTTCGCCGGCACCGAGATGGGCGCCGACTTCGACATGAAGCAGTACGGCCTCAAACCGGTGAACGTGAAGACTGCCGGCGGCTACATCTTCATCAGCCTGGCGGAGAATCCGCCGGCCATTGATGACTTCCTGTCGACGCTGAACCACTACATGGAACCGTACGACATGGAGAACACCAAGGTGGCGATCACCACCACCTTGATGGAAAAGGCCAACTGGAAACTGGTACTGGAAAACAACCGCGAGTGCTACCACTGCAACGCGTCGCACCCGGAACTGCTGAAAACCCTGCTGGAGTGGGACGACGTCACCGACCCGCGCGCCGATCAGGCGTTCAAGGATCACGTCGCCGCCTCCGCCGCGGCGTGGGAAGCCGAGAAGATCCCTTACGCCCACGCCAGTTTCGGCCTGCGCAACCGTATCGTGCGCATGCCGCTGCTCAAAGGCACCGTGTCGATGACCCTGGACGGCAAACAGGGCTGCGCCAAACTGATGGGCCGGATCAAGAACCCCGACCTCGGCTCGATGCGCATCCTGCACCTGCCGCACTCGTGGAACCACTGCATGGGCGACCACATCATCGTGTTCACCGTGTGGCCGATCAGCGCCCAGGAAACCATGGTCACCACCAAATGGCTGGTGCACAAGGATGCGGTCGAAGGCGTGGATTACGACGTCGAACGCATGCGCCAGGTGTGGGACGCGACCAACGACCAGGACCGGCGTCTGGCTGAAGAGAACCAGCGCGGGATCAACTCCACCGCTTATCAGCCGGGGCCGTATTCCAAAACCTATGAGTTTGGTGTGGTCAACTTCGTGGACTGGTACAGCGAGCGGATGCTGAACAACCTTGGGGCCGAGCCTGCGCCGTACCTCAAAGGCGTCCCGGTTCAGGGCTAAGATCAAAGGCAAAAGCTTCGCGAGCAAGCCCGCTCCCACATTTGGAATGCATTCCACCTGTGGGAGCGAGCTTGCTCGCGAAGAGGCCGGCCCAGTCACCGCGTCACTTGGATGACCACCTCACCGAACCATCCTCGCCAATAAACTCCTCAAAAATATCCTCCCCCACCAGCCTGATTTTCGCGTAGCCATTCAACACCCGCAGCGGATACGCCGGATCGTTGGCATCCTGCGTCTCCGACCACAACACCCGCGAATGCCCGTCCAGCTCGCTGGCATTGCCATAGGGAATCGCCCCGTGCCCGGCGCAGCGCGCATGCAAACCGCCCTGTTGTGCGTAGACGATGCCGTTGTGCAGATGTCCCCAGTACCAATAATCCGGCTCGCGCCCCAGGGCATCGCACACCGGTTGATACAGCGCGGTCTTGTTGTGCCCGGAAATGTCGAAGCCCTGATGATGGCTGAGCACCATGATCTTTTTGCGTTTCGGCAGGCCCTTCATCCAGACGATCTGCGGCTCGTTCAGCGTGCCATCCATGTACAGGTTCATCGCATCCGAGGCGTAGGCCGAATCGAGGCCGACCACCAGCCAATCGTCATTGATCAAGGCGAAATAACTGGTGCCCTGCTGCCCCGGAAAGCGCTTGGCCAGTTCCTTGAAATAGCCGTGGGCGCCGCTGTACATCTCGTGGTTGGAGTTGAGGGTGAACGAGCCGTGGCTGCCCATCGGCCAACCGGCCATGTCGACGTCTTCCTGCGAATGGCTGCCGGCGTAGTAGACGTCGCCCAGATGGATGGTGAAATCGGCCTGCGCCAGTTGCATCTGGTTGGCGACTGAAACCGCCGGCGCATGACTGTCAAAGGGGCCGGTGCCCCAGTCGCCGGCAATCGCCAGGGTCACGTCGCGCTCCATCTGCACCACCGCCGGGTCAGTGCCGAAGGTCGCGTGATGACGCAGGTTTTCAATCCACTTGAGCAAAGCCTCGCTCCACAGCAGGTCGAGCAACTCCCACTTGCGACAGCCGAGCAGGCTGCCGTCCTTCAGCACACGGGTTTGCAGTTGATCGCTCGACTGCGGCAACGGCGTGGCATTGCCGATGCGCAGGATCGACAAACCGTGGGACAGCTCCCAGGGTACGCTCGGCTCGTCGCCCGGCAACTCGCCGTTTTTCAGCACGTACTGCGCCTGATCGTGACCACGCTGTAGCAACTTGATAATGGCCTCGAACTCCTTCGGTTCAAGTTCGCTGATGAGCTTCATCCAGGCCATTTCCATGCGCGTGAACAAGCCGTGAATGCGCACTTTGACCTTGTCGTATTCGTGTTTCAGATGACCGACCGCTGACATGGCGTATTCCTCTATCCGTAAGGGCTCACAGGGTTTTCATGAATTCGATCAACGCACGCTTGTCGTCGTCCGACAGCGTCGTGCCATACAGGTGACCGCTGTTGTGGTTGCCCTCCAGCCGCGTGTCGTATTTGAAGTCCGCCGAGGCCTTGGCCTGGGCGCCGCTGGTGACGAAACCGACGTTGACCGGGTCGTAGACGTCGGACCCGGTGATGAACACCACCGGACGTTTTTCCGGCGGTTGCAACAGATCCCACAGGGTCGGTACCGAACCGTTGTGCAGATACGGCGCGCGCAGCCAGATGCCGTCAGTCGGCGTGTTGCTGTAGC
The DNA here is from genome assembly GCF_020515535.1 of Pseudomonas sp. MWU16-30322. NCBI lineage: Bacteria > Pseudomonadati > Pseudomonadota > Gammaproteobacteria > Pseudomonadales > Pseudomonadaceae > Pseudomonas > Pseudomonas sp. MWU16-30322. The sequence goes on along the minus strand of NZ_JAIWYL010000008.1, from coordinate 264,718 downwards.
TCTGGGTCTTGCGATACGCGCCGAAGTCGAACGGCGGTTTCTTGAAGGTGTGGAACGCCGTCACCAGACCGGTGGTAAACGAGTCCAGCCGATGCGGATCGGTACCGAGCTGATCGATGTTGGTGGTGACCTGCCCGGTGTCGGCACGCCCGAAGTCATGGCAACCGGCGCAAGTGGCTTCCCAGATCGGTTTGCCCTGCGCGACTTTCGCTTGATCCAGCGCCCACGGCCACGCCGGCGGCTTGTGCCCGAGCAGCCAGTTGGTCACCCGGTTGAAGCTCGGCGGCAGCACCGATTCCGGGGTCGCGCCCACGGCCATAGCGGCGGCGTAGTTGCGTTCGTGGATCTTGTTGTTATTGCCGTCCCAGTGCAGGTACATCGATTCCCGCGGTTTCTGGTTCCACACTTGCGGCAGGTCGACGGTGCCGATGGTCGAGTCATCCGGGAAGCCGAACACCACCATTTTCGTCGGGTTGAAGGTGTCGGTGCGACCCGGCCCCTGAGCGGGCCGCAACTTCTGCCAGGCATAGGCCTGTTTCTGTTTGAGCAGCGCGCTCTTGGCCATCGGGATGATCAGGTAGCGGTTGTAGAGCTTCTCGAAAAAGCCCAGCTGGAACTTGCTGTTGATCGCCGCCATCACCGCGTCGGTGGTGAATTTCGGATCGCTGGCGCAATCGTAGGCGTACCACTGGAAGGCTTGCAGTTGCAGGGTGTTGGCCGGCGCGCTCGGCACATTGACCGCGACGTCGCTGGCATTGGCCCGGTAGGAGCCGGTGTGGCACAGCGCGCAGTTCGGCTCTACGGTCGGGTAACCGATTTGTCGCTTGGCCATGCCGATCGGCAGGTCCTTGCCGTTTTCATAGAGGAAGCCGAACACTTCCCAGCCGCCGGGTTTGGGCATTTTTTCCGGGCACATCTGCGGCAGCACGGCGAACAGGTAATACGGGATCCGCGCTTCGATGCCCAAGCCGATGGCGGCGTATTTGTAGTGGTCTTCGTCGGAGGCGTATTCCTGCTCCGGCACCACGCGCAGCATCTGGTACCAGGTTTCGTAACCGATGAAACTTAGTAGCGCCACCACGATCAAGGTGCCGACCTTGAAGGCGTGGCTCTGCCATTGCCGCGCCCAGGCCGCGCGCCACTCGCGCCAGCCATCGCAGAGCAATGCCCATGGCCGGTGCTCGGGCGTGGTGCCCAGGTACAGCAGAATGCCGAGGATCAGAAAGAAGCTCAGATCGCCCATCAGCATCGGCACGAACACCGAACCCTGACTGCTGGTATTGATCAGGTAAATCCAGAACACCACGGCGATCAGCCGCGTCAGTACGCACAACCAGGAATACACCACATAGCGCGGCGCGTTGAAGCCCGACGGCATGTAAAACACGCTGATGCCCACCAGCAGCATCCCGGCGTTTTCCAGCCACGGGTCGGAGAGTTGCGGCGGCAGGCCGACCACCGATGTCAGCAACCCTGGCGCAAACAGCGCTGGGATCGCGAACACCATGTTCATTGCAATGCCGATCCAGATGAAGCGTTGAAACCAGCGGATACAGGTATCCATGTCATCCATTTCCTTGTGCAGACCTTAGGAGAGTCCCTCTGTGTGATGAGCTTTTGTGGCGAGGGAGCTTGCTCCCGCTCGGCGGCGCAGCCGTCGTAAACCCGGCAGATGCGGTGTTTCAGGAAAACCGCACGCTCAGATTTTGGGGCCGCTTCGCAGCCCAGCGGGAGCAAGCTCCCTCGCCACAGGAAGACTTCCTCAACCGAGGGCCGTTTTCTCCAGGTGTTCAAGGATGATCGGATACACATCGACCACCGCGTTCTTGCCGAACATGCAATCGATGTGGCCATAGCCCGGCACCACATGCCGGCTGTAGCGCTCCGGTCCGTGCTTCTCGCAAAACCGCTGGTAAGTCTTGAGCGTGCTTTCCGGCAGATAACACTGGTTTTCCGCGCCGCTGATGAAACAGATCGGCATGGTCAGCCGGTCGAAGTGCGGCATGTACACATCGTTGCCCTTGAAATCCACCAGATGCCCTTTGCGCACGATCAGCGCCAGGTGCTCGAAGGTCTCGATGTTCGACTCGCCGAACAGTTCGTGCAGGTTGTCATGCAGCGTCTCGTTGAGGGTGTCGTGGCGGTACAGCGAGGCGTACATGAAGGTGATGCGGTGGCACACCGGATTGGTGCAATAACCCTGTGCTTCAATCCGCGCGTAGCCGTTGAGGGCCTTGTCGTAGAGCCGGTTGAACCAGTTCTCCTTGCTGTCGGCGTAAGCGGTCATCGACTTGATACCGATGGCGTCGAGCATCCCCGGCAGGTGCAGACCGGCTTTCAACCCGGTAGCCGTGGCGACCACGGTGTCAGCGGCAATCTGCGAGCAGACCACCGAACGCACGCCCTGCAGCCCCGCCAGCAACGACATGAAGAACGTGGTCGCGCCGTAGCAATGCACCACGCACTGCACGTCTTTGGCCTGGGTCTCCCGCTGAATCTGCGCGATGGCAGCCTTGAAGTCGTACTGGGCAATCTGATCGCCGTTCCATTCTTTCTTGCTCGCTGGCAGCAGAATGCTCACGCGGAAATCCAGCAGCCACACGTCATAGTCGTGCTTGCACAGGTATTCCAGCAGGTTGGTCTGGATGGTGTCGGTGGAAAAGATATTCGAACCGACGCCCAGGCCATGCACCAGCATCACCGGGCCTTTGCTGCCGGCCTGATAGCGGGTCAGGCGCAGCTCGACGCCGTCCTCGGTGGGGAAGAAATGCACCGCCGGGGTCGGCGCATCCAGCGGCCGTTTCAACCGTGGCGGCGCGTCGGGATTGAAGTAGACATCACCGGCAAACACTCCGCCGTAACTCTCCCAGAGGATTCCGGCGAAGAACTTGCCGAAGCGTGCCAGGCCCTCGATGCGCTCACGCTCGTTGCGCGCGTTGAGCACTTTCATGGTGGTCATCTGCTTGGCGAAATCGGTCGGATGAATATGCATCACCCCGGAGCCGATCACCTCGCCGCTCTTGTCCGGCCCGCGATACAGCGTCACATACAAGGTGCTGGTGTCGTGCCAGATGTTCAGCACGCCGTTGTCTTCCGGCACGGTTTTGAAAGCGCTGAAGAAATAGTCGTTGCCGTCCTCGGCGGTCAGTTTCATGTCGTATTTCATGTGGCGCGTGTCGACCTGTTGCTCGAATTGCTCGAACAGGTTGAACACGCCATTGCTGGCGGTCAGCGGTTGCGGCGACAGCGCCGGGGCGATCACCGTACCGACAATGGTCGCGGCGTGTTCCGGCTCCTTGATCATCCGATTGAGGTCGTTGGCGGTGATGGTCAGGGTGAAGTCGATCGGCGAATTGTCCGCCTCGCCGCGTTTGGCCGCCGCTTCATAGACTTTCAGATCGGTGCTCTGCGCGGCGGTGAAGGCCCGGGAAAAATAGCCCTTCATGGTTTCGGTGAACTGCACGCCGAGGGTCGGTGGTGCCACCTGTTTGCGCGGTGCCGACGGCAGCGTGTAGTCGATCTTCCAGCCACGGTCGGCGGCCAGCAGGCCCATGTTGCGTTCACTCACGGCGGAGATGGTCAGCAGCGGATTGACCGCCAGCGAGGTCGGGATCACCGCGCCATCGGTCACGTAGAGGCTGGCGTAGACATCAGTGCCGTTGGCGCCGCTGAACACCTGGCCCTTGTGATTGACCACGCCTTGCGCGGCGTCCTCGCCCATCACGCAACCGCCCAGCGGATGCACCGAGACGATGCTGTGCTTGAGCAGTTGGGTCCAGATCGGATTCTCCACCCAGACCCCGCCCAACGCCTTGGTGCTCTGGTACAGACGTTCGTTGCCGAGCTTGAAGTTTTCCTGCTCGCCGACACCCGGCCAGTCGATACGCAACTGGTCCTTGTTGTCGAGAAGCATCCGGCCCTGGCCGCTGTCGTGGCTCATGATCAGGTAGGTCTGCATGTTGTGCAGCGCGCCGTAATACGGGCCGCGCAGAAAGCTTTCGGCTTCGCGTTCCTTGTAGCCGAGCTTGCCGCTGAAACTGTCGTCAGTGGCCACACCGATCATCTCGGCAAACCCGGCCATCGCCGGCACCATCGGCCGGCCGAGGGCGCCGGGGATCGAACCTTCCTCGATGACCATGCGGCTGCGCCAGTCACCTTCGGTGCGCATGTCGATGACCGAGGTGATGCACGGGCCAACCGGCTGCAGCTCCTTGGCCGAGTGCGCGCCGAAACCGATGCCATTGATGGTCTGCTCGCAGTTATGGCCGAAGCCGAGGATGTCGCCGTTGCCGCTCATGTTCTCGCCGAGCTGACCGGACATCACCAGGCCCTTGTCCCGCGAGCGCAGAAGAATCTCGGTCGAACCAAGAGTGCCGGCGGAGACCACGACGATATCGGCCTTCACAAACAACGTTGGCGCGTCGAATTTCTCGCGACCGCTGTCGAGATACTGGAAGTGCACGATCCAGCCATCGCCATCGCGCTCCAGATAGCGCACCTCGGCCTGACAGAAAATCTCCGCGCCGTGGTTCCAGGCGTCCGGCAGATAGTTCATCAGCGTGGTGTTCTTGGCCTTGTTGTTACAGCCCGAGACACAGTCGCCGCACTGATTGCACGGCAGCTGTTCGACGCCGACGTGGTTGAGGTTGTTCGGCAGTTTGTCGAAGGTCACGTTGATCGGCGGCTTGTAGAAATGCGCGCCCTGCTTGAGGTAGTCCGCAGACTTTTTGTTGGCGTCGAGCTTGGGCAGGTTCGGCGCGTTGTTCGGGTACGGATTGGGCTTGAGCATTTCCCGGGCGCGGGCGTAACCGTCCTTGAGCAAGGTGTCGCGGTGTTCGCGCACAGCTTGAGGCCAGCGTGGGTCCTCGAACACGCCGGGCTCGGGTTCAAGCGCGACGTTGGCATTGATCAACGACGTACCGCCGAGGCCGCAACCGACCACCACGTTCTGCTGCGCATTCACATGCAGGTCGAACAGTCCGGTGCGCGAACCGATATGGCCGTCGGGGTCGTGCACCTGCAATTCTTCGGTCGCGGCAATCATCGTGTTGGGGTATTCGCCGGGCTGGATCTCCCGGCCCCGCTCCAGCAGGCACACCTGCTTACCCGCCCTGGACAGGCGTGACGCAGCAATGCCGCCGCCATAACCGGAGCCGATGACAATGACGTCGTAGTGTTCCTTGATCTCGCTGATGGGCGTTGCGATGCGTGTCATGAGACTGATCCTTTCTCAGGCTGATGGGGCAACTCTGCGGTTGCCTGCAATCAATGGGCGAACGAGCACCTGGCCTCCGGGGCAAACCCGGCGACAGCACAGCGGTTAAAGCAGGAGGTCGCTACAGACGAGCGCGTTGATTGGCCGCACGACGTAACGTGCGCTTGCGTGGCAAGGGGGGATGGCGGTGTGGGCGGCTATCCATCATGCGTTCTCCCAGAACCTGATGTGGATAAGTGACGGCTGTCCTTGTGCCATTGCAGTGAAGACAGCGCAGGAATCGAAGTCAAGGCAACGCCTTAGAACTGTATGAAATCTGATCAATTGCTGTTTGGACTATGCCTGGCGGGGCCTGCAGGGTTTGGCGAACAACTTATCCACATAGCCACCCACAGCAAATGGGGGTAACTGTGGATGAGTGGAAAAATAACTGACTGATTTGTGAAGAAAAATCGTGACTTATCCAGAAGGACGGATTGCGCGCCGGATTGGCTGTTTTTTAATCAACACCCTGCAAGCCACGTTTCACTTGGCCTGTAGAGGATGGCGAACACGTTATCCACAGAAGCGCCAACAGACTTCGGGGGTAACTTTGCGGATGCTGTGGAAAAGCACTGAGGGCTGTGTGAAATCGGGGTTTTCGCAGGGATTACCAGCCTGAATAGCCCAATTGATCACTTATTGACCAAATCTCTACGGGCCACGTTTTATATGGCTTGCAGCGGACAGCGAACATCTTGTCCACAGAAGCGCCAACAGAGATTGGGGGCAACTTGCAAAGTTATTCAGGAGAAAAAGCCCGGAAAAACCGTGACTTAGGCTGGTCGTTTTTTGAGCTAAGGCCTGGAGGGCTTGATTGGCGTGGGGTGCAGGGATGGGCAAACACGTTATCCACAGATCCGCCAACAGGGATTGTGGGTAAACACACTGAGATCTGCTGCCCCCTTAACCAATGTGGGAGCGGGCTTGCTCGCGAAAGCGGTGGGTCATTCAACTTTGATGCAGCTGAAACGACGCTTTCGCGAGCAAGCCCGCTCCCACAGGGGGTGTTCACTGTCTGGAGGATTGTGGCTAGCGGACGACGCCTTCTTCGATCAGAAGTTTGAGAATCGCGTCCGCCCCGGCCTGCGCGGTCACGCCTTTGAGCACCTGCCCACCGCCACCACTGGCCTTGGCCGTCGCGGCTTTCATCCGGTCAGCGCCGCTCTTGGCCTTGATCACCTTCAGGCGTTTCGGCCGTGGCTTGGCCGGTTGCAACGTGGCAACCGCCAGCAATTCATCATCCAGCACCTCCACGTCTTCGGCGTTCAACACGCCACGCTGCGCCGGGCCATACGCACTCTGCCGCGGCTTGGGTGCGGCGTTATCCACAGTCGCCAGAAACGGCAGGCGCACCTTCAAGCGCCGCCGCTGGCCACGGGGCAAGGCTTGCAGCACCAGCGCCGAACCGTCGGTGATCGACTCGACCTGCGCCAGCCCCACCACCAGCGGCCAGCCCAGCCCTTCGGCGAGCAGGAACGGCAACATGCCCGAGCCCTCACCGGTTTCCGCCTGACTGCCGGTCAGCACCACCTGAGCGCCAGCCTCGCGCAGATACGCGGTCAGCGCCGGCAAGGCGTCGGCGCCAGCGGGTTGCTCCAGCACATGCAGCTGTTCCAGGCCCATGCCCAGATAGGCGCGCAGCGCCGGTTCCGCGACATCCCCGGCATGCAGCACTTGCAGGTTATCCCCAGCCAGTTGCAGGCCCAGTTCCACGGCGCGGGCGTCCTGTTCGGCGCGGCGTGGCCGGCCCGACGTCGGGTGCGCACCGATGGAAACCAGACTGATGATCTTTGTGCTCATAACCCGTTCCTTAAGCCGCATCGCGCTTTGCTTCGTTGCGGTAAGCCGCTACCGCCGCGATCAACGCCTGAAGAATTTCTGCGCTTTCGCCAATCACCGAAAGATCGGCGCGTTTGATCATGTCGCAACCGGGGTCGAGATTGATCGCCACCACCTTGTCGCAGGCACCGATGCCTTGCAGGTGCTGGATCGCCCCGGAGATACCCACAGCCACGTAAACCCGTGCGGTGACCCAGGTGCCGGACGCACCGACCTGCCGATCACGCGCCATGAAGCCGTCGTCCACCGCGACCCGCGAGGCGCCTTCGGTGGCGCCGAGCGCCGCTGCGGTCTGGTGGAACAGCGCCCAGTCCTTGACCCCGTTGCCGCCGGAGAAAATGAATTCGGCCTCGGCCATCGGAATCGCCGCCGGGTCCACCGCCACCGCGCCAAGATCCTCGATCCGCGACAGGCTGCGCGCAATCGTTGTGGATAACTCCACTGGCAGGGCTTCGTGACGGGTTTCGCTGACCGGTTCTGCGCATTCGGCGGAAGCCAGAATCAAGCGTGCGACCGGCCGCGCCAAATCTTGCAGGCCCGCACCAGCACGGCCGATGCATTGCTCATCCTTGACCTGCCACACCCGCGTCGCCGGGCGTTCGCCCAGTGCCGCGGCAAAACGCCGACCGAGTTCACCGCCACAGCTGCGGCTGTCCGGCAGCAGCCAGTGACGCGGGTTGAACTGGTTATCCACAGCCCGCAGGCCCTGCACCCGTTGCTCCGGGGCATAACCGCTGAATTGGTCGCCCTCCAGTACCAGCAAGCGATCAACGCCGGCCGTGGCGAAGGTGTTCTCTTTGTGTTCGCCAAACACCACCGCCAACACCGCGCCGTCGCTGCCGGCCAGTTGATGAGCGAGGCCGAGCAAGTCGCGGTCGTGGCTGCTCAAGCGACCGCCGACCATGTCCGGCACCACGCTGATGTAGAACGCCGGGGCCGGTACCTGATGCAGCGGCAATTGCACTTCAACCGTGGCCGAGCGTTTGACCGCCCCGCCCTGTTGCGCGCCGCTGCGGTCGATCCGCTTGATGCCGTTGGGGCCGATGAAACCGATGCCGTGCAGGTTCTTGCGGATGACGCCGTTAGGCCCCATCCAGCTGTGTTGCGCCGGTTGCATCGCCGCGTGCAACGGGTGCAGGCGGTTACGCGCAATCCATTCGGCGCGTGGGTCGCGGCGGATAATGTCGCTCATCAGTGGGCCTCCGCAGGTTCACGTTTGGCCGGTGCAGTCGGCTTGCCTGGCGCGGCGTCTTCAAGCAGCGCGTCGGCCACCAGTTCGGCGATGTCCTTGATCAGCGGACGCGGTTCGACCACGCCTTCCAGCATCGCCGTGCACTGTGGACAACCCACGGCCACCAGCTCGGCGCCGGTCTCGCGAATGTCGTCCATGCGCATGTCGGGAATCCGCTGCTTGCCCGGAATATCAGTGATCGGCGCGCCGCCACCACCGCCGCAGCAGCGCGAGCGGAAGCCGGAGCGTTGCATCTCTTTGACCTCGATGCCGAGGGCACGCAGCACTTCGCGCGGTGCCTCGTACTCGCCGTTGTAGCGACCGAGGTAGCACGGATCGTGGTAGGTCACGCTGTTGCCTTTGTGCTGACCGAGGTTCAGCGCACCGGCCTGAATGATTTCCGCCATGTAGGTGCTGTGGTGCTGGACGAGGTAGTTGCCGTCGAAGGCGCCGTACTCGTTTTTCAGCACATGGAAGCTGTGTGGATCGCAGGTGACGATGCGGTTGAAGCTGTATTTGGCCAGGGTCTGGATATTGCGTTTGGCGAGCAACTGAAAGGTCGCTTCGTCACCCAGACGACGGGCCACGTCGCCGCTGTCGCGCTCTTCCAGGCCGAGTACGGCGAAGTCGATTTTCGCGGCTTTCAGCACTTTGACGAACGCGCGCAAGGTGCGCTGGTTACGCATGTCGAAGGCACCGTCGCCGACCCAGAACAGCACGTCGGTGGATTTCTTTTCGCTGAGCAGATTGAGATTCAGATCCGCCGCCCAGTTCATCCGCCCGCCCGGGGCGAAACCGCCGGGGTTGTCGGTGGCGATCAGGTTCTCGAGAACTTCGGCGCCCTTGTTCGGGGTCGCGCCTTTTTCCAGCGTCAGGTGGCGGCGCATGTCGACGATGGCATCGACGTGCTCAATCATCATCGGGCACTCCTCGACGCAGGCGCGGCAGGTGGTGCACGACCACAAGGTCTCGGCATCGACCAGACCGTTGACAATCGGTTGATGCGGATTGCCGCTGTGTTCGCCAATTGGCTTGCCCGGATACGGGCTGCCGGCAAAGTTGGCATCGGTGCCGCCAGCGAGGCCGACGACCATGTCCTGAATCAGCTTTTTCGGGTTCAGCGGCTGGCCGGCAGCGAAGGCCGGGCACGCCGCTTCGCACTTGCCGCACTGCACGCAGGCGTCAAAACCGAGCAACTGGTTCCAGGTGAAATCCTTGGGTTTTTCCACGCCCAGCGGTGCGGATGGATCGTTGAGGTCCAGCGGCTTCAAACCGGTGGAACGACCGCCGCCAAAGCGTTCGGCGCGACGGTGCCAGGCCAGGTGCAAGGCGCCGGCGAACGCGTGCTTCATCGGCCCGCCCCAGGTCATGCCGAAGAACAATTCCGACACGCCCCACAAAACCCCGAGCCCGAGAATCGCCGCGATCAGCCAGCCGCCGAAGTTCTCCGGGAGGATGCCGGCCACCGGCAGGGTCACCAGGAAGAACGACGCGGAGAACGCCAGCAGGCTTTTCGGCAGGCGCATCCACGGGCCTTTCGACAGGCGTGCCGGCGGATTGAGCCGGCGCCGGTAGACGAAGATCGCCCCGACGAACATCACCGCCGTCATCAACAGCAACGCGTAACCGAGGATGCGGTTATGCAGGCCGAAACCGTGCACCAGAATCGCCAGCACGATCGACGCCACCGCGCCGCCCGCCGTGGCGACGTGGGTGTTGGCGATGTATTTGTCTCGCGCCACCACGTGGTGCAAGTCGACCATGTAGCGCTTGGGCATGGCGAACAGGCCGCCGAGCAGATCGACCTTCGAGGCCCGGCCCCGACGCCACATGGCCACCCGCCGCAACGCGCCGAGGACACCAAGGCCCAGGGCGGCGAACAACAGGATTGGAAGAAGGGTGTTCAACATGGTGAAGCTCCCACCAGTACAGCCTGGAGAAACACGGTCTGCATTACTGTGGGAGCGGGCTTGCTCGCGAAAGCGCTGGATCAGTCAACTCATGCAGAACTGACAGAATGCATTCGCGAGCAAGCCCGCTCCTACAGGGGTCATGTGCAAGTCCTTAGAAGTCTTTGCACAACCGCAGGGCGTCGTAGATCGCAGCGTGGGTATTACGCTGCGCCACGCAGTCGCCGATACGGAACAGCAAGTAGCCGTCACCGGTGCTGCTCAACGATGGCTGCGGCTTGATCGCGAACAAGGCATCGATGTCGATCTGCCCCTTGTTGCGCGAACCGTCCTTGAGTCCGTAATACAGCTCTTCATCCGGACGCACGCCGTTTTCCACCACCACCTGATCAACCACCCGCTCCTCTTTGGCGCCGGTGTATTCGTTCTCCAGCACCGCCACCAGCTTGTCGCCTTCGCGGTAGACCTTCTCCAGCATCATGTCACCGGTCATGATCACTTCTTTCGGGTACATGCTGCGGTAGTAGGTCGGGAACGATGTTCCGCCAATGGCCACACCCGGCTTGATATCGTCGGTGACGATCTCGACCTGGCTGCCCTTGTCGGCGAGGAAGTCGGCGACCGACATGCCGGTGAACTCGCAAATGGTGTCGTAGACCAGCACGTTCTTGCCCGGCGCCACCTTGCCGTCGAGCACGTCCCAACTGCTGACCACCAATCCTTCGGCGGCGCCCCAGTGTTCGTTCTGCTCAAGGAACGGATGCCCACCGACCGCCAGCACCACCACGTCCGGACGCAGATCGAGGATGGTTGCTGCATCGGCTGCTGTACCCAGACGCAGGTCGACTTTCAGCCGCGCCAGCTCCAGCTGGAACCAGCGGGTGATGCCGGCGATCTGGTCACGCTGCGGCGCTTTCGACGCGGTAGTGATCTGCCCGCCGATAAATTCTTTCTTCTCGAACAGGGTCACGTCGTGGCCCCGTTCGGCCGCCACGCGCGCGGCTTCCATCCCGGCCGGGCCGGCACCGACCACCACCACTTTGCGTTTCGGCCCGGTGGATTTCTCGATGATGTGCGGCACGCCCATGTATTCACGGGACGTCGCGGCGTTCTGGATGCACAGCACGTCCAGACCCTGGTACTGACGGTCGATGCAGTAGTTGGCGCCGACGCATTGTTTGATCTGGTCGACCTGGCCCATCTTGATCTTGGCGATCAGGTGCGGGTCGGCGATGTGCGCGCGGGTCATGCCGACCATGTCGACGTAACCACCTTCAAGGATGCGCGTGGCCTGGTTCGGGTCCTTGATGTTCTGCGCGTGCAGCACCGGTGCTTTCACCACTTCCTTGATCCCGGCCGCCAGGTGCAGGAACGGCTCCGGTGGATAACTCATGTTGGGGATCACGTTGGCCAGGGTGTTGTGGGTGTCGCACCCTGAACCCACGACACCAATAAAATCGATCATGCCGGTGTCGTCGTAATACTTGGCGATCTGTTTCATGTCCTCGTGGGACAGGCCGTCAGGGTGGAATTCGTCACCGCAGATACGGATGCCGACGCAAAAATCGTCGCCGACTGCCTTGCGCACAGCCTTGATCACTTCGAGGCCGAAACGCATGCGGTTCTCGAAGCTGCCGCCCCACTCGTCAGTCCGCTTGTTGACGCGCGGGCTCCAGAACTGGTCGATCATGTGCTGGTGCACGGCAGACAATTCGACGCCGTCCAGGCCACCGGCCTTGGCCCGTGCCGCAGCAGTGGCGTAGTTGCCGATCACCCGCCAGATTTCTTCCGGCTCGATGGTCTTGCAGGTCGCACGGTGCACCGGCTCGCGGATGCCCGACGGCGACAGCAGGGTCGGCCAGTGCTCGCCGTCCCAGCGCGAGCGACGGCCCATGTGGGTAATCTGGATCATGATCTTGGCGCCATGCTTGTGCATGGCGTCGGCCAGATTCTGGAAGTGCGGGATGATCCGGTCATCTGCCAGGTTCACCGATTTCCACCAGCCTTGCGGGCTGTCGATGGCCACGCTGGAAGAACCGCCACAGATCGCCAGGCCGATGCCGCCCTTGGCCTTCTCTTCGTAGTATTTGACGTAGCGGTCGGTGGTCATGCCGCCGTCAGTCGCGTAGACCTCGGCGTGCGCGGTGCTGAGCACGCGGTTGCGGATGGTCAGTTTGCCGATCTGGATCGGCTGGAACATTGCTTCGAAAGCCATGGCGGGTTCCTCGACTTACAACGGCTTGACGGTGAACAGGCCGTCGTCGTGGCCTTCTTCGGAGCCACCGTAGACTTGCTCGGCCACCGTACGAATCTTGCTGCCGCGTGCGGCGAGGATCTGATCCATGGCGCCGGCAAACCAGCCGGTGAACATGTAGTCGACCTTGCGCCCGACCTTGCCGTACACATAGACGAATGCCGAGTGTTCGAGCTTGACGCTGGCGGTGCCTTTGTCGAGGTCGATGTCCTGAATCTTGAACAGGCCCCAGCCGCGTTGCGACAGGCGTTTCATGTAGTGTTCGAACACCGCGACGCCTTCCAGGCCGTGGCATTCGGCTTCTTTTTCACACCAGTGCCAGGCGGACTTGTAGCCAGCCTTGTAGAGGATTTCGGCATAGGCTTCGGCGCCCAGCACTTCCTCGATACCCATGTGGTTGTTGACGAAGAAATGCCGTGGCACATAGAGCATCGGCAGGGCGTCGGAGGTCCAGACACCGGTCTCGCTGTCGACTTCGATTGGCAATTGCGGGGCGATCTTGGCCATGGAAACTTAACTCCAGAAAAATTCGTGGTCGGTGCAGAGCAAAGCTTTTGCTTTGCTCTTATAAAAAAGCCGTATGAATGACTTTGGAGCCGTAGCGAGCACGTCGAGAGCAAGGAAGGACCGGAGCGACAAGCGAGACAGTACGGGACGTACGGCGAGTTTGGCGCGAGGACCTGACGCAGCTATCGGCGAGCGGAGTAGGCTCCAGAGTTATTCATTCGCCCCAGACGTCCTTTAGGACATTGACCCAGTTTTCGCCCATGATCTTGCGCACCACGCGCTCGGAGTGGCCGCGCTTGAGCAGGGTTTCGGTCAGGTTCGGGAATTCGCCGACAGTGCGGATGCCCAGCGGGTTGATGATCTTGCCGAAGCTGGTCAGTCGACGGGCGTAGCCCTTGTCGTGGGTCAGGTATTCAAAGAACTCCTGGCCGTGACCCTGGGTGAAGTCGGTGCCGATGCCGATGGCGTCTTCGCCGACAATGTTCATGGTGTATTCGATGGCTTCGGCGTAGTCGTCGATGGTCGAATCGATGCCCTTGGCGAGGAACGGCGCGAACATGGTCACGCCGACAAAACCACCGTGGTCGGCGATGAACTTCAGTTCAGCATCGGACTTGTTGCGCGGGTGCTCTTTCAGACCCGACGGCAGGCAGTGGGAATAGCAGACCGGTTTTTTCGATTCGAGGATGACTTCTTCGGACGTCTTGGAGCCGACGTGGGACAGGTCGCACATCACGCCGACGCGGTTCATCTCGGCGACGATTTCGCGACCGAAGCCCGACAGGCCGCCATCACGCTCGTAGCACCCGGTGCCCACCAGGTTCTGGGTGTTGTAGCACATCTGCACGATGCCGACGCCGAGCTGCTTGAACACCTCGACATAGCCGATCTGGTCTTCGAACGCGTGGGCATTCTGGAAGCCGAAGAGGATGCCGGTCTTGCCCTGTTCCTTGGCGCGACGGATGTCGGCGGTGGTGCGCACCGGCATCACCAGGTCGCTGTTTTCGCGGATCAGCTTCTGGCTGGCGGCGATATTGTTCACAGTCGCCTGAAAGCCTTCCCACACCGACACAGTGCAGTTGGCCGCCGTCAGACCGCCCTTGCGCATGTCTTCGAACAGCTCGCGGTTCCATTTGGCAATGATCAGACCGTCGATAACGATGCTGTCGGCGTGTAATTCGGCTGGGCTCATCAGGCGTCCCCTTATTGGCGATTCATGCGCCGAATCGTCTGCCGGCGCTTTGGGGCCAGCATATGCCTCGGTGCCGGGGCGACCGGGTGCAAAAACGACAGGGGAATTGCCGAAAGCGTCAATCCGCGACAAAGCGTCATCAGGCGACCCGACCAGCCACCTGTTCAAGCCCGCAAGCTTGAGCCAGAATCTGGCGCATCTTGGATACACCACTGGATTAGAGCGGCGACATCAATGAAATCGATCTTCCTGGCCTTGGCACTGATTGCGACCGGCGTACACGCCGCCGAAGACACCGACAACAACCCGTGCGACGCGGTGGAAAACGACGTCCAGACCCTGGAATGCTCGACCTACAGCCGCACCACCGCCGAAGACCTGCTCAAGGACAACTACGCCAGCCTCAACGAACGCATGCAGGCCACCTACGGCAAAAACGCCGCGCAACTGGCCGACATCACCGCCAAACTCAAAACCGCCCAGCAACAATGGCTGAAAACCCGCGATGCCGATTGCGCCGTGGAAGCATTCCCCGCCACCGAAGGCAGCAAGGCGTTCAAGATTGCGCAGAATGACTGTGTGGCGCGGATGAGTGACGAACGGTCGGAGTTTTTGGAGTCGATTGGGCAGGAGTGAGGATCTGCGCTGTAAGCTGCACCTCATATAGCCAATCAAGGGACACTCATGAACATCTGCGGCATCGAAATCAAAGGCAGCGAAGCGATCATCGCCGTGGCCTCCCTTGACGGGGCAACGCTGAGCCATGTGGCGCTCAACACCAAGAAAATCGCCCTCGACGATGATGACGAGGCGGCCAACGTCAAACGCTTCGCGGCGCAGGTGGCGTCGTTTGTACGCGAGCATTCGATTGACCGGATTGCGATCAAGAAGCGCAGCAAGAAGGGTGAGTTTGCCGGTGGCCCGACCACGTTCAAGATCGAGGGTGTGTTTCAGCTGCTGGACGGGTGTGAGGTGACGTTGTTGTCGCCGCAGACGATCAATGCGCAGGCCAAGAAGCACAACTTTGAGCTGCCGGGGACGCTGAACAAGTATCAGCATGAGGCTTACAAGGCGGCGTGTTCGGCGTTGGTGAAGAAGTAAGCGTCCTGTCAGGCAACATAAAACCTATGTGGGAGCGGGCTTGCTCGCGAATGCAATCTGTCAGTCGACAATGGTGTTGAATGACACTCCGCATTCGCGAGCAAGCCCGCTCCCACATTAGTTTTGAGTGCATCCGTTCAGACTTGTGCAGTACGCCGGTCTTCGCGAGGGCAGCGTGCGAACTTCGCCCGGTAGCTGCGGGTGAAATACGACGGCGATTCAAACCCGCAGGCGATGCTGACTTCCAGCACGCTCATATCGGTCTGGCGCAATAACTGCCGGGCCTTTTCCAATCGCAACCGCAGATAGAAATTGCTCGGCGTGTCGTTCAGGTGCAGCCGAAACAAGCGCTCCAGCTGTCGCCGCGTCACCTTGATCGATTCCGCCAGTTGCAGTGTGGTCAGCGGTGGTTCGCTGTGCTGTTCCATCTCGCCAATCACTTGCACCAGTTTCTTGTTGCTGATGCCGTAGCGCGTGGCGACTTCCATGCGCTGGTGGTCTTTGCGCGGACGAATCCGCCCCAATACAAACTGCTCGCTGACCTGAATCGCCAGTTGCGGGCCATGGGCCTGGGCGATCAGGTCGAGCATCAAATCGATGGAGGCGGTGCCGCCCGCCGAGGTGATGCGTCGGCGATCGATCTCGAACAGCTCCTGGGTCACGCTGAGCTGTGGATAAGACTCTTTGAACGCATCGATGGCTTCCCAGTGCAGGGTCAGGCGATGACCGTCGAGCAGGCCGGCCTCCGCGAGCACGAAACTGCCGGTGTCGATGGCGCCGAGGGTCACGCCTTCGTTGTCCAGCCGGCGCAGCCAGTGTTCCAGCGTTGGCGTGGCGAACTTCAGCGGTTCGAATCCGGCGACCACCAGCAGCGTCGCGCCCTTTTTCAGCGGCTCCAGCGCCGCGTCGGCATTGACCGACATGCCGTTGCTCGCCAGCACGGCCCCACCATCGGCGCTGAGCACATGCCAGCGGTACAACTCGCCGCGAAAGCGGTTGGCCACCCGCAGCGGTTCGATCGCAGAGATGAAGCCGATGGCGGAGAACCCCGGCATCAGCAGAAAGTAGAAATCCTGGGACATGGGCGCACTCGGTTAGCGGGGAGCGTGAATCGTTGATACGCCGTTTGGCGTCGGCGTTCAAGCGCACAGGTCGCTACAGTGCAAGAGCCAGTCGCCGCAGTGCGCTTTCAAGGGCGTCCAGCTGCGTAACTTGGCATCACCGGCGCGCAGACGCCGGAACTCACAATAATGACCTGCCGAGGAACCCGACATGAAACGACTGATCAGCAGCTGCGTTCTTGCACTCAGCGGTACCGCTTTCTTGAGCGCCAGTGTCATGGCGGCCGAACCTGCGTCGTGCCAGAACGTACGCATGGGCGTAGTCAACTGGACCGACGTGATCGCCACCAGTGCCATGACCCAGGTGCTGCTCGATGGCCTCGGCTACAACACCAAACAAACCAGCGCCTCCCAGCAAATCATCTTCGCCGGGATTCGCGATCAGCGGCTGGACCTGTTCCTCGGTTACTGGAACCCGCTGATGACCCAGACCATCACCCCGTTCGTCGACGCCAACCAGGTCAAAGTCCTCGAAGCCCCGAGCCTGAAGGACGCCCGCGCGACCCTCGCCGTGCCGACTTATCTGGCCGACAAGGGCCTGAAAACCTTCGCCGACATCGCCAGATTCGAGAAGGAACTGGGCGGCAAGATCTACGGCATCGAACCGGGCTCGGGCGCCAACACGCAGATCAAGGCGATGATCGCCAAAAACCAGTTCGGCCTCGGCAAGTTCCAGCTGGTCGAGTCCAGCGAAGCCGGGATGCTCGCCGCCGTCGACCGCGCCGTACGCCGCAAGGAAGCCGTGGTGTTCTTCGGCTGGGCGCCGCACCCGATGAACGTCAACGTGAAAATGACTTACCTCACCGGCAGCGACGACGCCCTCGGCCCGAACGAAGGCATGGCCACGGTGTGGACCGTCACCGCGCCGAAATACACCGAACAATGCCCGAACGTCGGTCGCCTGCTGAGCAACCTGACGTTCACCGCCGAAGAAGAGAGCCGGATGATGCAGCCGCTGCTCGATCACAAGGACGCCTTCGAATCGGCCAGGCAATGGCTCAAGGACCACCCCGAAGACAAGCAGCGCTGGCTCGACGGTGTGACCACCTTCGACGGCAAACCGGCGGCTGACAACCTGCAACTGACCAGCCAATAACGCACCCCGAATCAATCCTTCGCAGCCTGAAAAAGGGCTGCGAACAGACCCATCACGCCTGAAGGAAACCGCACCATGAACCACGACGTCATCATCACCTGCGCACTCACCGGTGCTGGCGACACGACCGCCAAGAGCCCGCATGTGCCGGTCACCCCGAAACAGATCGCTGCCGCCGCCGTGGAAGCCGCCAAGGCCGGTGCCACGGTTGTGCACTGCCATGTGCGCGACCCGCAGACCGGCAAGTTCAGCCGCGACGTGGCGCTGTACCGCGAAGTGATGGAGCGCATCCGTGAGGCTGACGTCGACATCATCGTCAACCTCACCGCCGGCATGGGCGGCGACCTGGAAATCGGTGCCGGCGAGCACCCGATGGAGTTCGGCCCGAACACCGATCTGGTCGGCCCGCTGACCCGTCTGGCCCACGTCGAAGAGCTGCTGCCGGAAATCTGCACCCTCGATTGCGGCACGCTGAACTTCGGCGATGGCGACACCATTTACGTCTCGACCCCGGCGCAACTGCGCGCCGGCGCCAGGCGCATCACCGAGCTGGGGGTGAAGGCCGAGCTGGAGATTTTCGACACCGGTCACCTGTGGTTCGCCAAGCAGCTGATCAAGGAAGGTTTGCTCGACAACCCGTTATTCCAGCTGTGCCTGGGCATCCCGTGGGGCGCGCCGGCTGACACCACCACCATGAAAGCCATGGTCGACAACCTGCCCGCCGACGCGGTCTGGGCCGGGTTCGGCATCGGCCGGATGCAGATGCCGATGGCCGCGCAAGCGGTACTGCTCGGCGGTAACGTGCGGGTCGGGCTGGAGGACAACCTGTGGCTGGACAAGGGTGTGCTGGCAACCAATGGCCAACTGGTCGAACGCGCCAGCGAGATCCTCAGCCGCCTCGGCGCCCGGGTGCTGACCCCGGCTGAGGGCCGCAAGAAGATGGGCCTGACCCAGCGCGGCTAAATCATCACTCATTCCCCCCCTGTGGGAGCGGGCTTGCTCGCGAAGAATTCCACTCGGTATTGCTGATTCAGCACTCAACCGCACTGACCGCCAACCCACCGCGCGATGTCTCTTTATATTTGTCATGCATATCCGCGCCGGTATCACGCATGGTGCGGATCACCCGGTCCAGCGAGATGAAGTGCTGACCATCGCCACGCAAGGCCATCTGCGCCGCGTTGATCGCCTTCACCGCGGCAATCGCGTTGCGCTCGATGCACGGCACCTGCACCAGCCCACCCACCGGATCGCAGGTCAGGCCGAGGTTGTGTTCCAGGCCGATTTCCGCCGCGTTGCACAGTTGCTCCGGCGTCGCGCCCAAAATCTCCGCCAGCCCCGCCGCCGCCATCGCGCAGGCCGAACCGACCTCGCCCTGGCAACCGACTTCGGCACCGGAGATCGAGGCGTTCTTTTTGCACAGAATGCCCACCGCCGCCGCGCCCAAGAAGTAGTCGACCACGTTGGCGTCGGTGACCGCTTCGCTGAATTTCATAAAGTAGTGCAACACCGCCGGGATGATCCCCGCTGCGCCATTGGTCGGTGCGGTGACCATGCGCCCGCCGGCAGCATTTTCTTCGTTGACCGCGAGGGCAAACAGGTTGACCCACTCCATGGCACTGAGGGTCGAGCCGATCACGTTGGGTTTGTTCAATTCCTGCAGGCTGCGATGCAGCTTGGCCGCGCGCCGTCGCACATTCAAACCGCCAGGAAGAATGCCTTCGTGCTTGAGGCCCTGCTCGACGCAATCCTGCATCGCCCGCCACAACTTCATCAGCCCGGCACGGATTTCCTCTTCGCTGCGCCAGACCTTTTCGTTGGCCATCATCAGTTCGGCGACGCGCAGGTTGTTCTGCTTGCACAGCTCCAGCAGCTCCACCGCGCTGGAAAAGTCATAAGGCAATTCGGTGCGATCCAGATCGACCACGCCGCTGGATGCCTGCGCTTGATCCACGACAAAACCGCCACCGACCGAATAGTAGGTGTCGCGATGAATCTCGCCGTGATCGCCTTCGGCAATCAGGGTCATCGCATTGGGGTGGAACGGCAGGTTCTCGTCGATCAGACGCATGTCGCGAGCCCAGACAAACGGCACCGACAAGCGCCCATCCAACAGAAGTGTGTGGGTTTCACGCAGCGCCTGAATCCGTGGGCCGATCTGCGACGGGTCGATTGCGTCCGGCCACTCGCCCATCAGGCCCATGATCACTGCGTTGTCGCTGCCGTGCCCGATACCGGTGGCCGACAGCGAACCGAACAGTTGCACCTCTATACGCCGTACCTGCTCCAGCAGGAATTTGTCGCGCAACGACTCGACAAACAGGGCGGCGGCGCGCATCGGCCCGACGGTGTGAGAACTGGACGGGCCAATGCCGATCTTGAACAGGTCGAAAACGCTGATAGCCATTGCTGCAGAGCTCCTGAGGATGCCGTTCCCGGGCATTAAGCGCCCGCTGGCGGAGCTGCTACGCTCAAGCTGCGATCCGCCGGAATGCCCGCATCATCAGGCTTTTGCCGAGTCGCTCGGCGTCTGACACCGACGCACTCATGCCCACCAACGCCGTGCCGGTTTTCTCCCGTGTTTTCGCCGTTTTTATGCGGTTCAGATGGCCAGACGGGGCAGAAAAAAGCTGTAAACGACGTCACTGACACTGGATGCGACCATCCCTGTACTGGATACGACCCACCCTGTAGGCGTCAGATTTTCACTGGTACATGATCGTTATGACTCGATTGCAAGGCGCCGTGGTAGAGCTGTCTCCAGAACGCCATCCAACCGCAACCTATAAGTGCGGTGGTCCAGTCGGAACACTGCCAAAAAAAACACCAAGGAGTCCATCCATGAAAGGTTCCCCGTCGTTGTTGTTGGCCGCCATGCTGAGTCTGCCGTTACTGGCTCAAGCTGCAGAACCCGCTCAGTGCAGTACCGTGAACTTCTCCGATGTCGGCTGGACCGACATCACCGCCACCACCGCCACCACCTCGGTGGTGCTCGATGCGCTCGGCTACAAGACCAAGACCACCATGATTTCCGTGCCCGTGACCTACAAGTCGCTGGCCGACGGCAAGAACATGGACGTGTTCCTCGGTAACTGGATGCCGACCATGGAAAACGACATCAAGGCCTACCGTGACGCCGGCACCGTGGAAACCGTGCGCACCAACCTCAAGGGCGCCAAGTACACCCTCGCCGTACCGCAGGCGCTGTATGACAAAGGGCTGCATGACTTTGCCGACATCGCCAAATTCAAGAAAGAGCTCGATGGCAAGATCTACGGCATCGAGCCTGGCAACGACGGCAACCGCCTGATCCAGAGCATGATCGACAAAGACGCCTTCGGTTTGAAAACCGCCGGCTTCAAGGTCGTCGAGTCGTCCGAAGCGGGCATGCTCTCGCAGGTCGACCGCGCGCAGAAACGCGACACCGCCGTGGTCTTCCTCGGCTGGGCGCCGCACCCGATGAACAAGCGCTTCAAGATTCAATACCTGACCGGCGGCGATGACTTCTTCGGCCCCGATTTCGGTGCTGCCACCGTGGCGACCAACACTCGCAAGGGCTACAGCACCGAATGCAGCAACGTCGGTCAGTTGCTGAAAAACCTGGAGTTCACCGTCGACATGGAAAGCGAACTGATGGGCAACATCCTCGACGACAAGATGAAGCCTGACGCGGCCGCCAAGGCCTGGCTGAAAAAGAATCCACAGGTGCTCGATACCTGGCTCGCTGGCGTGACCACCATTGACGGTAAACCAGGCCTGGAGGCCGTGAAAGCCAAGCTCGCACAGTAATTGCCTTACGCCGGGCGAGTTCGCTCGCCCGGGCTGTTTATTCCTTGCATGCGGACGTTCACTACCATGCTGATTGATCAGAAAATCCCTTTAGGCCAGTACATCGCGGGCTTCGTTGAATGGTTGACGCAACACGGCGCCAGCACCTTCGACGCAATCGCCGTGACACTGGAAACGATGATCCACGGCGTGACGTTTGCGCTGACCTGGTTCAATCCTTTTGTGTTGATCGGCCTCATTGCCCTGCTCGCACATTTCATCCAGCGCAAATGGGGGCTGACTGTTTTTGTGATTGCCTCGTTCCTGCTGATCCTCAACCTGGGGTACTGGCAGGAAACCATGGAAACCCTCGCCCAGGTCATGTTCGCGACCCTGGTCTGCGTGGTCATCGGCGTGCCGTTGGGCATCGTCGCCGCGCACAAGCCGATGTTCTACACACTAATGCGTCCGGTACTCGATCTGATGCAGACCGTACCGACCTTCGTTTACCTCATTCCTACCCTGACCCTCTTCGGGCTGGGTGTGGTGCCGGGCCTGATCTCCACGGTGGTGTTCGCCATCGCTGCGCCGATCCGCCTGACCTACCTGGGCATCCGCGATGTCCCGCAAGAACTGATGGACGCCGGCAAGGCCTTCGGCTGCTCGCGTCGCCAATTGCTCTCACGGATCGAACTGCCTCACGCCATGCCGAGCATCGCTGCCGGCATCACCCAGTGCATCATGCTGTCGCTGTCGATGGTGGTGATCGCGGCACTGGTGGGCGCCGACGGACTCGGCAAACCGGTGGTCAACGCACTGAACACTGCTGATATCGCCCTGGGCTTCGAAGCAGGCCTGGCGATCGTACTGCTGGCGATCATGCTCGACCGTATCTGCAAACAACCCGACGCCAAAGCAGGGGGTGACGCATGAGCATAATTCGCTTCGAAGACGTCGACGTAATCTTCTCCAAGGATCCACGCGAGGCGCTCAAGCTGCTGGATCAGGGCATGACGCGTAACGAGATCCTGAAAAAGACCGGACAGATCGTCGGTGTGGAAAAAGCCACGCTGGATATCAACAAGGGCGAGATCTGCGTGCTGATGGGCCTGTCCGGCTCCGGCAAGTCGAGTCTGCTGCGCTGCATCAACGGCCTCAACACCGTGAGTCGCGGCAAGCTGTTCGTCGAGCACGAAGGCAAGCAGATCGACATCGCCTCCTGCACCCCGGCCGAACTGAAGATGATGCGCACCAAACGCATCGCCATGGTGTTCCAGAAGTTCGCCCTGATGCCGTGGCTGACCGTGCGCGAGAACATCAGTTTCGGTCTGGAAATGCAGGGCCGACCGGAAAAGGAACGGCGCAAGCTGGTCGACGACAAGCTTGAGTTGGTGGGCCTGACCCAGTGGCGCAACAAGAAACCCGATGAACTCTCCGGCGGCATGCAGCAGCGTGTGGGCCTGGCCCGGGCACTGGCGATGGACGCCGACATTCTGCTGATGGACGAACCGTTCTCGGCACTCGACCCGCTGATCCGTCAGGGCCTGCAGGATGAACTGCTGGAACTGCAACGCAAGCTGAGCAAGACCATCGTGTTTGTCAGTCACGACCTCGACGAGGCACTCAAACTGGGTAGCCGCATCGCGATCATGAAGGACGGCCGGATCATCCAGTACAGCGTGCCGGAAGAAATCGTGCTCAATCCGGCGGACGACTATGTGCGCACCTTCGTTGCCCACACCAACCCGCTCAACGTCCTGTGTGGCCGCAGCCTGATGCGCACGCTGGACAACTGCAAACGCATCAACGGTTCGGTGTGCCTCGACCCGGGCGGCGACTCGTGGCTGGATCTGGCCGAAGGCAACACCATCAAAGGCGCGCGGCAGAACGGTTCGGTGCTGAACCTGCAGAACTGGGCACCGGGGCAAGCGGTGGAAGCGCTGGAGCGCAAGCCGACACTGGTGGATTCGAATATCGGCATGCGCGATGCGTTGCAGATCCGCTACCAGACCGGCAACAAACTGGTGCTGCACGACAACAACCATGTGGTGGGGATTCTTGGCGACAGCGAGCTGTATCACGCGCTGCTGGGCAAGAACCTGGGGTAAGAACCCCGCAGACACAAAAACGCCGCGAGAGGATCGCGGCGTTTTTGTTTATACAGAAATTTGACCTGAAACACGGACAACTGTGGCGAGGGAGCTTGCTCCCGCTTGAGTGCGCAGCACTCACAAATTCTTGGGGTCGCTTCGCAACCCAGCGGGAGCAAGCTCCCTCGCCACAACAGCTTTGCCGCATTCACTCAAGGTTTAGCTATACACCCGGCCAAGGAGCTGCCGATGGCTTTCAAACTGATCGAGCACATCGCGTGTGATCTGATCCTGCGTGAAGCCCATCAGGTCGTAATCCTGGCTGCCGTTGTGCAGGTACACCTCGGCGCGATAGTAACGCTGGCGCGCTTCATCGGACTGGGCCGATTCGGTCGGGGTCGCCAGATAACCATCCAGGCTCACTTCGTAGACGAAAGGGTTGCCCTCTTCCATCTCGACGCGCACGCCCATGCAGCGCTTGGATTTGCCCAGCAGCGTCTGCACTTCCAGACCCTGCGCACGCATTTGTGCGGCAGCGTCTTCCAGCGCCGGGCTGACCTGCTTGTCCATGAAACGCTGCACCACCGATTGGCTCGGTTGCAGGTCCAGCTGCGTCAGACGCTCGCTGAAGCCACGACGACCGCGCTCGGCCAGTTGCGCCTGCTCCTGTTCGATCTGCACGTCCTGACGCATCGCCTTGTGCAGGCCGAACATGAAGAACACCAGCACCACCGAGAACGGCAGACCGGCCAGCACCACCATGGTTTGCATGGCTTCGAAGTTACCGGCGAACAGCAGACCGATGGTCACCAGCGTGATCACCACCGACCAGAAGATCCGCAGCCAGTGCGGCGCATCTTCGTCAACGTTACCGCCCTTGCAGGACAGGTTGGCCATCATCACCGCGCCGGAGTCGGCCGGGGTCAGGAACAGCACGAAACCGACGAAGATCGACACACCGATAACGACTTTCGACGCCGGGTAGTGTTCCAGCAACTGGTAGATCGCCATCGACGGCTGTTCCAGCGCCGTCTTGCCGAGTTCCACCGCCCCCTGGTTCATCACCAGATCCAGCGCCGAGTTACCGAAGATCGACAACCAGGCCAAGGTGAAGCCCAGCGGGATCAGCAGCACACCGGCCACCAGTTCACGCACGGTACGACCGCGGGAAATACGCGCGATGAACATGCCGACGAATGGCGCCCAGGAAATCCACCACGCCCAGTAGAACAGGGTCCACAGGCCCAGCCAGCGGTCCGACTTGGCGCTGTCGCCTTCATAGACGTACAGGTCGAAGGTTTTCAGCACCACGCCGTTGAGGTAGTCGCCGATGTTCTGCACAAAGCCGTTAAGCAAGTGCAGGGTCGGGCCGAACAGCAGGACGAAAATCAGCAGACCGCTGAACAGCACGATGTTCAGGTTGGACAGACGACGGATGCCGTTTTCCACACCGGACACGGCAGCGATGGTCGCCACGGTGCTCATCACGATGATCACGATCAGCAGGTTGGTGTTGCTGTGTTCCATGCCGAACAGGTTTTCCAGGCCGGAGGACACTTGCAGCGAACCGATCCCCAAGTTGGTCACCAGACCCAGCAGGGTCACGAACATACCGAAGCCGTCCACCGCATGACCGGCCGCGCCCTTGACCCAACGCTCGCCGACCAGTGGATACAGCGCAGAGCGCAGGGCCAATGGCTGGTTATGACGGTAGGCAAAGTACGCCACGGCCAGACCGACCAGTGCGTAGATCGCCCAGCCGTGCAGGCCCCAGTGCAGGAAGGTCAGCTGTACAGCTTGACGCGCGGCCATGTTGGTGGCCGATGCGCCTTCCGGCGGATTGAAGTAGTGGTCCAGCGGCTCGGAGGCGCCGAAGTACAGCAGCGAAATACCGATACCCGACGAGAACAGCATCCCCGCCCAGGCGCCGTAACTGAAATCCGGGGTGTCGTCCTTGCTGCCCAGTTTGAGTTTGCCGTAGGAGGAAAACGCCAGGCCCACCACAAACACCAGGTAGGCGGCGATCACCACCATGTAGTACCAGCCGAAGCTGCGCGACAACCAGGCCTGAGCGATACCCAACAATCTGCCGGCCTCTTGCGGGGCGATGATCAGAATGGCGGTCAACAACAGAATCAACGCGGTAGAGGTGTAAAACACCCAACCGTTGACCGTCACCTTCTCGGGCGGGGTCTTTATAAGAGAGGCAGAACTCATGGCACAAATGCTCCAGGCAGTGCGAGAGAAGAACACAAGGCAACACGGAACCCGACCAATCGGTTAGTTGGCAGCCGACCGGCGGGTGATATAAAGACACCCCGAAAAAAGCCCGAACCTGCCGAAATGGCGTTGCGAATCGCTTTCGTGGCCAAAGCAGTGCGGACGTTCATCCGAAACCTGGCCCCGAGCGTCTTGCCCTTTCAACACGTCCATCGAATAGCGAACCGCGCCATGCCCCACGCAGGTTTCAAGCATTTTCGGATGTCGTTTTATCGCCATTTACAAGCAGAAAAAATCTGTAGGCAGCGACGATTTGTCGCAGATCTTATTCTTTGTTGATTGAACGTTCAATCAAAACAAAATAGACTGGCCCTCAATCCGATAGGCGTTTATCGCCCGTCGGAAGGCCTAAGGAGATGTGCAAGATGCCCAAGGTCGGTATGCAACCCATCCGCCGCCAACAACTGATCGAAGCCACGTTGCAAGCGGTCGATCAGGTCGGAATGGGGGACGCCAGCATTGCGCTGATCGCCCGTTTGGCCGGTGTCTCGAATGGCATCATCAGTCATTACTTTCAGGACAAGAACGGCCTGATCGCCGCCACGATGCGGTATCTGATGAACGTCCTCAGCGAGAACGTCACCGCGCGCCGTCAGGCGCTGGCAGACAGCAGCCCACGGGCGCATCTGCAGGTGATCATCGAAGGCAACTTCGACGCCAGCCAGGTCAATGGCCCGGCAATGAAAACCTGGCTGGCCTTCTGGGCCACCAGCATGCACCAGCCGTCTTTGCACAGGTTGCAGCGGATCAACGATCACCGTCTGTATTCCAACCTGTGCTGCGAGTTCCGCCGTGTGTTGCCGCTCGAAGAGGCGCGCAGCGCAGCGCGTGGACTGGCAGCGTTGATCGACGGCTTGTGGTTGCGCGGCGCGCTGTCGGGAGACGCTTTCGACACGGCGCAGGCGCAACAGATCGCTTACGAATACATGGATTTCCAATTGGCCAAGCAGGTGAGCCAGAGCACACAGAAAACGCTCGGCACCTGAACCGCCACCGCAGTTTCAGCGCGGTGGTCGACGCCAACCACTAATGCACTTGCGAGGACACTATGGCCCGTTTCGAACTGCAAAAACTCTACATCGATGGCGCGTACTCCGACGCTGGCAGCGATGCCACCTTCGAAGCCATCAACCCGGCGAACGGTGAAGTCCTCGCCCAAGTGCAACGTGCGACCAAGGAAGACGTCGAGCGCGCTGTGGTCAGCGCTGAAAAGGGCCAGAAAATCTGGGCTGCGATGACCGCCATGGAGCGTTCGCGCATCCTGCGTCGCGCCGTCGACATCCTGCGCGAGCGCAACGATGAACTGGCGGCTCTGGAAACCCTGGACACCGGCAAGGCTTACTCCGAAACCAAATACGTCGACATCGTCACTGGCGCCGACGTGCTGGAATACTACGCAGGCCTGGTGCCGGCGATCGAAGGCGAGCAGATCCCGCTGCGCGACACGTCCTTCGTCTACACCCGTCGCGAGCCGCTGGGCGTGGTCGCCGGTATCGGCGCGTGGAACTACCCGATCCAGATCGCGCTGTGGAAATCCGCACCGGCCCTGGCGGCCGGTAACGCGATGATCTTCAAGCCAAGCGAAGTCACCTCGCTGACCACCCTGAAACTGGCCGAGATCTACACCGAAGCCGGCCTGCCAAACGGCGTGTTCAACGTACTGACCGGTAGCGGCCGTGAAGTCGGCACCTGGCTGACCGAGCACCCGCGCATCGAGAAAGTCTCCTTCACCGGCGGCACCGACACCGGCAAGAAAGTCATGGCCAGCGCTTCGGCTTCGTCGCTGAAAGACGTGACCATGGAACTGGGCGGCAAGTCGCCGCTGATCATCTGCGACGACGCCGACCTCGATCGCGCCGCCGACACCGCGATGATGGCCAACTTCTACAGCTCCGGTCAGGTTTGCACCAACGGTACTCGCGTATTCGTACCGAGCCACCTGAAAGCCGCTTTCGAAGCCAAGATCGTCGAGCGCGTAGCGCGTATCCGCATCGGCAACCCGGAAGACGAAAACACCAACTTCGGCCCACTGGTCAGCTTCGCCCACATGGAAAGCGTGCTGGGCTACATCGCCAAGGGTAAAGAAGAAGGTGCCCGCGTCCTGTGCGGCGGCGAGCGTCTGACCGACGGCGAATTCGCCAAAGGCGCCTTCGTCGCGCCGACCGTGTTCACCGATTGCACCGACGAGATGACCATCGTCCGTGAAGAAATCTTTGGCCCGGTGATGGCGATCCTCTCCTACGAGACCGAAGAAGAAGTGATCCGCCGCGCCAACGACACCGACTTCGGCCTGGCCGCCGGTATCGTCACCAAAGACCTGAACCGCGCGCACCGCGTAATTCATCAACTGGAAGCCGGTATCTGCTGGATCAACGCCTGGGGCGAGTCCGACGCAAAAATGCCGGTGGGCGGTTACAAGCAGTCGGGCGTGGGCCGCGAAAACGGCATCAGCTCGCTGACCAACTACACACGCATCAAATCGGTACAGGTCGAGCTGGGCGATTACGTTTCGGTGTTCTAAGCCCCGAGTCTTGTATTGCCTGCGAGGGCCTCTTCGCGGGCAAGCCCGCTCCCACAGGTCTGGAGTCGTCCATCAAATCTGTGGCAGCTCCCAATCCTTGTGGGAGCTGGCTTGCCAGCGATTCGAGTGCGCAGCACTCGCCGAGGTCCTACCTGACCACATCTAAAGAGGGTGCATTCAATGTCCCAAGAATTCGATTACATCATCATCGGTGCCGGCTCGGCCGGTAACACCCTGGCGACCCGTCTGACTGAAGACGAAGGCGTCACCGTTCTGCTGCTCGAAGCAGGCGGCCCGGACTACCGTTTCGACTTCCGCACGCAAATGCCGGCCGCGCTGGCGTTCCCGCTGCAGGGTCGTCGCTACAACTGGGCGTACGAAACCGATCCAGAGCCACACATGGACGGTCGCCGGATGGAATGCGGTCGCGGCAAAGGCCTCGGCGGTTCCTCGCTGATCAACGGCATGTGCTACATCCGTGGCAACGCGATGGACTACGACAACTGGGCGAAACTGCCAGGTCTGGAAGACTGGACCTACCTCGACTGCCTGCCGTACTTCCGCAAAGCGGAAACCCGCGACATCGGCCCGAACGACTACCACGGTGGCGACGGTCCGGTCAGCGTGACCACGCCGAAGGCGGGCAACAACCCGCTGTTCCACGCCATGGTTGAAGCCGGCGTGCAGGCCGGTTACCCGCGCACCGAAGACTTGAACGGCTACCAGCAGGAAGGCTTCGGCCCGATGGACCGCACCGTGACGCCGAACGGCCGTCGTGCATCCACCGCCCGTGGCTACCTCGACGTCGCCAAAAAGCGCTCGACCCTGACCATCGTCACCCACGCCCTGACAGACAAGATTCTGTTCGAAGGCAAGCGTGCGGTCGGCGTACGTTACCTGGTCGGTTCGGCGGAAGAACGCGTTGAAGCCAAAGCACGCAAAGAAGTCCTGCTGTGCTCCGGCGCCATCGCTTCGCCACAGATTCTGCAGCGCTCCGGTGTCGGCCCGGCCAAACTGCTGGAAAGCCTCGACATCCCGGTGGTCCACGACCTGCCGGGCGTCGGTGAGAACCTGCAGGATCACCTTGAGCTGTACCTGCAATACGCTTGCACCCAACCGGTCTCGCTGTACCCGTCGCTGCTCTGGTACAACCAGCCGGCCATCGGTGCCGAGTGGCTGTTCAACGGCACCGGTATCGGCGCCAGCAACCAGTTCGAAGCCGGCGGTTTCATCCGTACTCGCGAAGAGTTCGAATGGCCGAACATCCAGTACCACTTCCTGCCGGTGGCGATTAACTACAACGGCAGCAACGGTGTGAAAGAGCACGGTTTCCAGGCGCACATGGGTTCCATGCGTTCGCCGAGCCGTGGCCGCATCCAGGTCAAATCCAAGGATCCGCGCCAGCACCCGAGCATCCTGTTCAACTACATGGCCACCGAGCAGGACTGGCAGGAATTCCGTGACGGCATCCGCCTGACCCGCGAAATCATGCAACAGCCGGCACTGGACGCCTTCCGTGGCCGCGAAATCAGCCCGGGCATCGAAGTGCAAACCGATGAGCAGTTGGACAAGTTCATCCGCGAGCACGCCGAAACCGCGTTCCACCCGTCCTGCTCGTGCAAGATGGGCACCGACGAGATGGCCGTAGTGGATGGCGAAGGTCGCGTGCACGGCATGCAGAGCCTGCGTGTGGTCGATGCTTCGATCATGCCGATCATCACCACCGGCAACCTGAACGCGCCGACGATCATGATGGCCGAGAAAATCGCCGACAAGATCCGTGGCCGCAAACCACTGCCGCGTAGCACCGCTGCCTACTACGTCGCTGGCAATGCGCCGGTGAAAGGCAAGCCGATGCGTGATATCACGCCTGTTGCTCAGTAAGACGTAATACCGAGGCGCGGCCTTCGTCGGAACGCCGCCCGGAGACAAGCTCGCTCCCACATTGGAATGCATTTCAAAGGTGGGAGCGAGCTTGCTCGCGAAGGGGCCCTCACATTCAGCACAAATTCCCCTGCTGCACAGTAAATCCTCCTACACCCCCTCTTCACTTGATCCTACCCCCACGCAGGCCTACTCTAGACCTCGCGCAACCGTTTCACCCCTCCCCGCCGAATCGCTTCACCCCGCAACTCCATAACAAGGAGGTTCCCGAATGTTCGATTTCCACCCCCAGCTCAAGCAGCGCTTCGCTGCCTTGCGCACGGGCGCCGAGTTTTTTTCCCTGCGGTATGTACGCGAGTCCGGCCAGTACCTGTCGGTGCGCAAGAACGTCGCCGAGCCACCAAGCCTGAGCCGCGACGAAGGGGCGATGCTCACTGTGCGCGTCAACGGCGTTGAAGCCTACGCGGCGACCAACGACCTGTCGCAGCAAGGCCTGCAAGCCGCCCTTGCACGCGCCGAGCAGCAGGCCCGGCGGCTCAAGCCGCACGCCCTGCTCGACCTGCGCGACCAGCCAGTGTCGAGCGACCGCGCTGATTACTTTTCGCCCAATCTCGAGCAACCCTTCCCGTCCCTGAGCGAATGCTTCGAGCTGCTCGGCGCGGAATCCGCCTCGGTGCCAAAGGATGAGCGCCTGGTGAATTGGGAAGCGAGCATCGGCATCACCCATGTCGAACAGATCTACCTGAGCAGCGCCGGTGCCGAATTGCGCCAGGCCCAGCGCTTCGTCTATCCGAGCCTGGATGTCACCGCCTACGACGGCAACGACAGCCAGACCCGCTCCCTCGGCCGCGAGAACTTCGGCCAGCAGGGCGGCGCGGACGTGATCAGCCGTTGCGGCCTGGTCGGCGCCGGCCCGAAAGTGGCCGATCAGGCCCTGCAACTGCTGCTCGCGCCGAACACCCCGCAAGGCCCGCGCGATCTGTTGCTGATGCCGGACCAGATGATGCTGCAGATCCACGAGTCCATCGGTCATCCGCTGGAGCTGGACCGCATCCTCGGTGACGAGCGCAACTACGCCGGCACCAGCTTCGTCAAAACCAGTGACTTCGGCAGCCTGCAATATGGCTCGAAGCTGCTCAACGTGACCTTCGATCCAGACATTCCCGAAGAGCTCGCCAGCTACGGCCACGATGACGACGGCAGCAAGGCCAGCAAACAATTCCTGATTCGCGAAGGCTTGCTGCTACGGCCACTGGGCGGCGCGCTGTCGCAGTTCCGCGCCGGTCTCGACGGCGTTGCCAACAGCCGCGCCTGCGGCTGGAACCGGCCGCCGATTGACCGCATGGCCAACCTCAACATCGAGCCGGGCGATCAGTCGCTGACGCAACTGATCAGCAGTATCGAGCATGGCATTCTGATGAGCACCAACCGTTCGTGGTCGATTGACGACGCGCGCAACAA
Source organism: Pseudomonas sp. MWU16-30322 (assembly GCF_020515535.1). Taxonomy (NCBI): domain Bacteria; kingdom Pseudomonadati; phylum Pseudomonadota; class Gammaproteobacteria; order Pseudomonadales; family Pseudomonadaceae; genus Pseudomonas; species Pseudomonas sp. MWU16-30322. The sequence goes on along the minus strand of NZ_JAIWYL010000008.1, from coordinate 233,206 downwards.
ATTCCAGTTCGGTTGCGAGTGGGGTCAGTTGATCGAGAACGGTGAACTTAAAGGTGTGGTGAAAAATCCGAACTACCGGGGCATATCCGCGCACTTCTGGAAGAGTCTGCGCGCGGTCGGCGACGCCGGCACCCGTAGGGTGCTGGGCACGCCAAACTGCGGCAAGGGCGAGCCGAACCAGGTGATCCGCGTCGGCCACGCTTCGCCGGCCTGCGTATTCAGCAACGTTGATGTGTTTGGGGGAGACGCCTGATGAGCATTTCGAAGAGTCAGTCCGACGCCTTCAAGGTCATCGTCAATTGGCTGCGCGACAGTGTGCGCGAGCCGGAACAGTTCACGCTCAGCTATGCCGCCGAATCGTCGGCGTTCGTCCGTTTCAACCACGCCAAGGTGCGTCAGGCCGGCCAGGTGCAGCAAGCCGACGTCGGGCTGAAGCTGATCAACGACGGCCGCCACGCTGACCTGCACATCACCCTGTCCGGTGATCAGGAAGCCGATCTGCAACGCCTCGCCGAAGGCCTGCAGCAACTGCGCGAAACCCTGCCGCTGCTGCCGCAGGATCCGTACCTGCTGCTCAACCACAACGGCTGGCAGAGCAACAACGTGCAGGAACACCCGTTGCCGGACACCGAGCAGGTGGTCGAGGAAATCTGCACCGCTGCTGAAGGTCTGGATCTGGTCGGTTTCTATGCTGCCGGCCCGATCAGTCGTGGTTTCGCCAGTTCCTCGGGAGCGTTCGGCTGGCATCAGGCCAACAGCTTCAACTTCGACTTCAGCCTGTTCCACGAAAATGGCGAAGCGGTAAAGGCCAGCTACGCCGGGCACGACTGGAGCAGCGAAGGCTTCGCCCGACGCTTCCAGCAGGCCCGCGAGCAACTGGCGTTCCTCGGTCGCCCGCTACGTACTCTGGCACCGGGGCAATACCGCGCTTATCTGGCGCCGGCCGCGCTGGAAGAAATCATGGGCATGCTCAGTTGGGGCGGTTTCTCGGCGCAGTCGATTGCCAGCAAGAGCAGCCCGCTGCAGAAGCTGTATGTCGGCGATCAGACGTTCAGTCCACTGGTATCGCTGGATGAGAAAGTCAGCGAATCGTTGAGTCCGGCGTTTTCCGCCGAGGGTTATCCGCGCAGCGATCTGCGGCTGATCGTCGAAGGCAAGGCCGGTGATCAATTGGTCGGTTCACGCAGTGCCGCCGAATACGGCCTGACCGCCAACGGTGCCAGCGGCGGCGAATCGCCGAGCGCACTGAACATGGCGGCCGGTGATCTGTCACAGGCAGAGATTCTCAAGCAGTTGGGCACCGGGTTGTACATCAGCAACCTGTGGTACCTGAACTTCTCGGATCAACCGGCGGCGCGCCTGACCGGCATGACCCGCTTCGCAACTTTCTGGGTCGAGAACGGCGAGATTCAGGCGCCGGTCAGCACCATGCGTTTCGACGACAGCGCCTACAACCTGCTGGGTTCGCAGCTGGAAGCGTTGACCGCCGAGCGTGAGTTGCTGCTGTCGGCGAGCACGTACAGCCAGCGCAATACGTCGTCGGCACTGCTGCCGGGGGCGCTGGTGAGCCGACTCACGCTAACGCTATAACACTGTGGCGAGGGAGCTTGCTCCCGCTGGGGTGCGAAGCGCCCCCAAAACCTGTCAACTCGGTGTTCCTGTAATACCGGGTTGGCTGAATTTACGGCTGCTGCGCAGCCGAGCGGGAGCAAGCTCCCTCGCCACAAAAGCTTCAAGCCAGGACAAGCATTCGGATCAATAACCCACAAGAGGTTCCATGCCCACACGCCCGCCTCTCGACGCCATTACCGCCCGCTGGTTGCCGTGGGTCGTCGCCATTGCGTTCTTCATGCAGTCCCTCGACGGGACCATCCTCAACACCGCCCTGCCGGCCATGGCCAAGGATCTGGCCGAAAACCCGTTGCGCATGCAAGGCGTGGTCATCGCCTACATGCTCACCGTGGCCTTGCTGATTCCGGCCTCGGGCTGGATCGCCGACCGCTTCGGCACCAAGAAAATCTTCTTCGGCGCGATCCTGCTGTTCAGTTTCGGCTCACTGCTCTGCGCGTTATCCAGCAGCCTGACCATGCTGGTCGGCGCGCGGGTCATTCAGGGCCTCGGTGGTGCGCTGATGTTGCCCGTCGGGCGGCTGGTGGTGCTGCGCGCCTACCCGCGTTCGGAACTGGTGCGGATCATGGGGTTCATCACCATTCCCGGTCTGCTCGGCCCGCTGATTGGCCCGACCATGGGCGGCTGGATGGTGCAATACCTGACGTGGCACTGGATCTTTCTGATCAACCTGCCGGTCGGCCTCATCGGTTGCTACGCGGTGTGGAAATTCATTCCCGACCTGCGCGGCACCGAGCGCACGCGTTTCGATAGCCTCGGTTTCCTGCTGTTCGGCGCGGCGATGATTCTGATCACCATCGCCATGGAAGGCCTGGGCGAACTGCACTTGCCGCACCTGCGGGTGATGTTGCTGCTGTTCGGCGGGCTGGCCTGTCTGGCGGCTTACTGGTTGCGTGCCGGGCGTGTCGAAAATCCACTGTTCTCGCCATCGCTGTTCAAGACCCGGACCTTTGCGGTCGGAATCATCGGCAACCTGTTCGCCCGTCTGGGCAGCGGTGCCCTGCCGTTTCTGGTGCCGTTGCTGCTGCAAGTGGCGCTGGGTTATTCACCGGCGCAAGCCGGGATGAGCATGCTGCCACTGGCGGCGGCGGCAATGATCGCCAAGTGGGTGGCGCGACCGCTGATCGAACGTCTTGGCTATCGCATCGTGCTCACCGGCAACACCCTGGCGCTGGGGATCATGCTGGCGAGCATGGGCCTGGTCAGTGAGCAGACGCCTTATTGGCTGTTGCTGTGCCTGCTGGCGATTCTCGGCGCAATCAACTCGCTGCAGTTCACCGCGATGAACACCGTGACCCTGATCGACCTCGACGACGCCAGCGCCAGCAGCGGCAACAGCTTGCTGTCGGTGGTGGCGCAACTGTCGCTGAGTCTGGGGGTGGCCTGTGCCGGTGCGTTGCTTGGCGGGTTTACGGCGGAGATCGGCAACGACGGTGTCGAAACCGTGTTGGGCGCGTTCCAGCTGACGTTTGTCACGGTCGGAGTGATGGCGATGCTGGCGGCGACGATCTTCTCGCAACTGTCGAAAGAAGACGGCCGCCGGGTCAAACGCCCGGATGAACATCCGGATGAACACATCGAACACTGACCAAACAGCGAAGGCCTTTGTGGCGAGGGAGCTTGCTCCCGCTGGACTGCGCAGCAGGCCCCCGCTTTTTGAGTTGAAGAGCGGGGCCGCTTCGCGCCCCAGCGGGAGCAAGCTCCCTCGCCACAGTTGATCTCTTTCCATGAGATTCAGGCACTGTTCGTCCAGAACTTTCGAGGAAAGTGGCACGGGGCTGCTACACTGCGCGACATTTTGTTTTGCAGGCCAGTCCCGTGACCACCATCGCCACCGCTTTTAATACTCTGCCGCTGTCCGCCGCCATGCTGGCTAACCTCGAATCCCTCGGTTATGCCCAGATGACGCCGATCCAGGCGCAGAGCTTGCCGGTGATCCTCAAGGGGATGGACCTGATCGCCCAGGCCAAGACCGGCAGCGGCAAGACCGCCGCGTTCGGCATCGGCCTGCTCAACCCGATCAACCCGCGCTACTTCGGTTGCCAGGCGCTGGTGATCTGCCCGACCCGTGAGCTGGCCGACCAGGTCGCCAAGGAAGTCCGGCGTCTGGCCCGTGCCGAGGACAACATCAAGGTCCTGACCCTGTGCGGCGGCGTGTCGTTCGGCCCGCAGATCGCTTCGCTGGAGCACGGCGCGCACATCATCGTCGGTACCCCGGGACGTATCCAGCAGCACCTGCGCAAGGGTTCGCTGGTGCTCGACGGTCTGAACACGCTGATCCTCGACGAAGCCGACCGCATGCTCGACATGGGCTTCTACGACGCCATCGAAGACATCATCGAAAAGACTCCGGCACGCCGTCAGACCCTGCTGTTCTCCGCCACGTACCCGGTGGGCATCAAGCAACTGGCGTCGAAATTCATGCGCGATCCGCAAACGGTGAAAGCCGAAGCGTTCCATGACGACACGCAGATCGAACAGCGCTTCTACGAAATTTCTCCGGAAGAGCGCATGAGCGCAGTGACCAAAGTCCTGCACCACTTCCGCCCGGACTCCTGCGTGGCGTTCTGCTTCACCAAGCAGCAGGTGCAGGAAACCGTCGATCACCTGACCTCCAAAGGCATCTCCGCCGTCGGCCTGCATGGCGATCTGGAACAGCGTGACCGCGACCAGGTGCTGGCGATGTTCGCCAACCGCAGTACGTCGGTCCTGGTTGCCACCGACGTGGCCGCCCGTGGTCTGGACATCGATGCGCTGGACATGGTGATCAACGTCGAGTTGGCCCGTGACTCGGAAATCCACATTCACCGCGTTGGCCGTACCGGTCGTGCCGGCGAGAAAGGCATCGCGGTCAGCCTCGTTGCGCCGTCCGAAGCGCATCGCGCGCAAGCCATCGAACAGCTGCAGAAAGCTCCGCTGAACTGGGATCAGGTCGACAACCTCAAGTCCCAGGGCGGCGCCCCGCTGCAGCCACCGATGAGCACGCTGTGCATCGCCGGCGGGCGTAAAGACAAAGTGCGTCCGGGCGACATCCTCGGCGCACTGACCGGCGACGCCGGCATCCCGGGCGCGCAGGTCGGCAAGATCGCGATCTTCGACTTCCAGTCGTACGTGGCCGTTGAACGCACCGTGGTCATGCAGGCGCTGCAGCGCTTGAACAACGGCAAGATCAAGGGCCGTTCGCTGCGCGTGCGGGTTTTGTAAACGATCTTCCACCCAAAGAAGATCCCCTGTGGGAGCGGGCTTGCTCGCGAATGCAATCTGTCAGTCGACATCATGTTGAATGACACACCGCTTTCGCGAGCAAGGCCGCTCCCACAGTTTGTTTTGTAGCGACCCACCAAGAGGACACCGTTTTGCGCTCTACCGAAGTCGTGATCATTGGCGCTGGCGCCGCAGGGTTGATGTGTGCACTGACCGCCGCCGGGCGTGGGCGTCAGGTATTGCTGCTCGACCACGCGAACAAGGCCGGCAAGAAAATCCTGATGTCCGGTGGTGGCCGCTGCAATTTCACCAACATGTACACCGAGCCGAGCAATTTCCTCTCGCACAATCCGCATTTCTGCAAATCGGCACTGGCGCGCTACACCCAGTGGGATTTCATCGGCATGGTCGCCAAGCACGGCGTGCCGTACCACGAGAAGAAACTCGGCCAGTTGTTCTGCGATAACAAATCCAGCGACATCCTCGGCATGCTGCTCGACGAGTGCGATCAGGTCGGCGTCGAGCTGCACCTGGACACCTCGATCCAGACCATCGAGAAAGTCGAGAACGGTTACCTGCTCGACACCACCCTCGGCCAGCTCCAGTGCCAGTCGCTAGTGATTGCCACCGGCGGGCTGTCGATCCCGACGCTGGGCGCTACAGGCTTCGGTTATCAGGTGGCCAAACAGTTCGGCCATGAACTGCTGCCGACCCGCGCCGGGCTGGTGCCGTTCACCATCACCGATCAGCTCAAGGAACTGTGCACCGAGCTGTCCGGTACTTCGGTGGATTGTCTGGTCAGCTGCAACGAGCAGAGCTTTCGCGAGAACATTCTGTTCACTCACCGTGGCCTCAGTGGCCCGGCGATTCTGCAGATCTCGTCGTTCTGGGAGCCGGGCGACACCGTGGAGATCAACCTGCTGCCGGATCACGACACCGCCGCATGGCTGCAGCAGCAAGTGGCCGAGCGTCCGAACAGCGAACTGAAAACCCTGCTCGGCGAGATCTTCACCAAGAAGATGGCCAATCTGCTGGCGGACAACTGGTTCGTTTCCAAACCGATGAAGCAGTACACCCACGCCGAACTGGCGCAGATCGCCGACAAACTCGGCAGCTGGAAAGTCGTCCCGGCCGGCACCGAAGGCTACCGCACCGCCGAAGTCACGCTGGGTGGCGTCGATACTCGCGAAGTGTCGTCCAAGACCATGGAATCGCTGAAAAGCCCTGGCCTGTATTTCATCGGTGAAGTGCTCGACGTCACCGGGCATCTGGGTGGCTTCAACTTCCAGTGGGCCTGGGCCTCGGGTTACGCGGCTGCGCAGTACGTCTGATCCAACACAAATCAAAAACTGTGGGAGCGGGCTTGCTCGCGAATGCGCTGGATCAGTCGACATACATGTTGAATGACACACCGCTTTCGGGAGCAAGCCCCCTCCCACAGTTGTTATGAGTGATGCAGTAAGGAACACTTTTTGCTGTCAGATGTGATCGGCGCCATTGCGTCGGCGTCATTACTGGCTCAATTTAGCGGCATCGCCTCGGAAGGCCTTCGCACTTCATGTCCTCGACCTCGTTTCGTCAGTCTTTGCGGCGCCTGTGGGCGCTGGATAAATTCAGCTACAGCGTGCGGGTGTTCATCGCCCTGACCGGCAGCATGGCGCTGTGTTGGTATCAGGATGAAATGGGCCTGTTGATCCCGTTGTTCCTGGGGATTATCGCCAGCGCCCTGGCCGAGACCGACGACAGCTGGCAGGGCCGCCTCAACGCACTGGCGGTCACACTGGTGTGTTTCAGTATCGCCGCGCTGTCGGTGGAACTGCTCTTCCCCTACCCCATCGTATTTGCCATTGCTCTGGCACTGGCCAGCTTCGGCCTGACCATGCTCGGCGCGCTCGGCGAGCGTTACGGGGCGATCGCCTCGGCGACGTTGATTCTGTCGGTCTATACCATGATCGGCGTGGATCAGCGCGGCGGCGCGGTCACCGATTTCTGGCACGAGCCGATGCTGCTGGTGGCGGGTGCCGCGTGGTACGGCCTGCTCTCGGTGCTGTGGCAGGCGATGTTTTCCAACCAGCCGGTGCAGCAGAGTCTGGCGCGGCTGTTCCGTGAACTCGGTTTCTACCTGAAGCTGAAAGCCTCGTTGTTCGAGCCGATCCGCCAACTGGACGTCGAGGGGCGACGGCTGGAACTGGCGCAGCAGAACGGTCGAGTGGTGGCAGCGCTGAACAGCGCCAAGGAAATCATTCTGCACCGGGTCGGCAACGGCCGTCCGGGCTCGAAAGTCAGCCGTTATCTGAAGCTGTACTTCCTCGCCCAGGACATCCACGAACGCGCCAGCTCTTCGCACTATCCGTACAACGCGCTGGCCGATGCGTTCTTCCACAGCGACGTGCTGTTCCGCTGCCAGCGTTTGTTGCGCCAGCAGGGCAAGGCCTGCCGCGCATTGGCCGAATCGATCCAGATGCGCCAGCCGTTCGTCTACGACGCCAGTTTTGCCGAAGCCCTGACGGACCTCGATGCCTCCCTTGAACACCTGCGCATCCAGAGCAATCCGGCGTGGCGCGGCCTCCTGCGTTCGCTGCGTGCACTGGCGGCCAACCTCGGCACCCTCGACCGTTTACTCAGCGACGCGAGCAACCCGGATGCCTTGGCGGACGCCACCGACAGCAGCCTGCTCGACCGCTCGCCGCGCAACCTCAAGGACGTGTGGATTCGTCTGCGCACGCAACTGACACCGACTTCCCTGCTGTTCCGCCATGCCCTGCGCCTGCCGCTGGCGCTGAGTATTGGCTACGGCATGGTGCACCTGATTCACCCGTCGCAGGGCTACTGGATTATCCTCACCACCCTGTTCGTCTGCCAGCCGAACTACGGCGCAACCCGGCGCAAACTCGGTCAACGGATTCTCGGCACCGCCATCGGCCTGACCGTGGCCTGGGCGCTGTTCGATCTGTTCCCCAGCCCGCTGGTGCAGTCGTGCTTCGCGATCGCCGCCGGGGTGGTGTTCTTTACCAACCGCACCACGCGCTACACGGTGGCGACCGCCGCGATCACGATCATGGTGCTGTTCTGCTTCAACCAGATCGGCGATGGCTACGGGCTGTTCCTGCCGCGCCTGTTCGATACCCTGCTCGGCAGCCTGATCGCCGGCCTGACGGTGTTCCTGTTCCTGCCGGACTGGCAGGGTCGACGCCTGAATAAAGTGCTGGCCAACACCCTGACCTGCAACAGCATCTATCTGCGCCAGATCATGCAGCAATACGCCGCTGGCAAGAGTGACGACCTCGCCTATCGCCTGGCCCGACGCAACGCGCACAACGCCGATGCGGCGCTGTCGACCACCTTGGCCAACATGCTGATGGAGCCGGGGCATTTCCGGAAGGAGGCGGATGTCGGCTTCCGTTTCCTGGTGCTGTCACACACCCTGCTCAGTTACTTGTCCGGACTCGGCGCGCATCGCGAAACGCAGCTACCGGCGGACGTGCGCGAACAGCTGATCGACGGTGCCGGGGTGAAACTGGCCGCGAGCATCGACGACATCGCCCAAGGCTTGGCGAACAAGCAACCAGTGGCGATTCAGAGTGACGAAGAGGAAGCACTGGCCAACGAGCTGGAGCAGATGCCGGACGAGATCGATGAAGGGCAGCGACTGGTGCAGACCCAACTGGCGTTGATCTGCCGGCAGCTGGGGCCGTTGCGGACGTTGGCGGCGCATTTGATCAAGGACACCAGCGAAGCCTGAGTTTTGCGGTGTTTGTCAGGGCCTCTTCGCGAGCAAGCCCGCTCCCACAGGAGAACGCATTCCAAATGTGGGAGCGGGCTTGCTCGCGAAAGGGCCATCAGCCACACAGCCATTTCCGGATCAACCCCTACATCCCATGCTGACGCAGCAACTTGTCATAACTCCCATCCGCCTTCATCGCCGCAATCGCCTTATCAAACCCGGCCACAATCTGTTCATGCTCAGGGTTCTTCAGGCTCACCAGAATGTGCAGGCTGTTCTCGCTCAACGGCTTGGGCAGAAACTCCACGGCGTTGCGCACTTTCGGTGATTCGCGGGCCAGGTAATAACGCGCGACGTATTCATCTTCCAGGGTCAGCTTGACCCGATCCGCCGCGAGCATGCGCACGGCCATGGCGAAGTTATGCACAGGGACTTTCTCGAGCGCGGTATCCGCATCGAACGCCTGCGAGTAGGCATAGCCGCGCACCACCGCCACCGGATAGGTGTGCAGTTGCTCCAGGTTGCTGTAGTCCAGCGGCGTGTCTTTGCGCTTGAGAAAGCGGATGCGATTGAGCAGGTATTCGCCAGAGAACTGGCCGAGTTTGGTGCGTTCGTCGTTGTACCAGGCGTTGACCAGAACGTCGTAGCGCCCCTCGCCAACCCCCAGCAGCGCCCGCGCCCACGGCACCTGCTCGTAGTCGCTGGCATAACCGGCCCGGGCCAGCGCAGTGCTGACGATGTCGGTGGCCAGGCCGCCGTTGACCAGCGTGTCGTCGGTAAACGGTGGCCAGATATCAAACACCAGCCGCAACTTGTCCGCTGCGGCGGTTTGGGCCAGCAAGAGCAATCCGACCAACGCAAAGGCTCGATGCAGTCGCGGCATGCTTGAAAATCCTTAGCGGGCGAGTTGCCCGGCGTGTTTTCAGTCAAAACCCCAAGGCCCCTTACCGGCGAAACCCAGGCCCTAACATTAGCTCATTGAAGCCAGTGCACAGCGCTTTCCAGCAGATTACACAAAGCAGCCGCCGCCGCGAGAAAGGAATGATGGCATTTTGACCTTTGTCACAGACTCTTCCGCCATACAGACATCCAGGGCCTGTGCGCTTAGTATCGGGCGACGGAGTTCAAGGAGTTGGAAGATGACAATCGAGTGGATCTGCAAGCATCACAGCGATCTGGGCAAAGAGCAGCTGTACGCGCTGTTGAAGCTGCGCTCGGAGGTGTTCGTGGTCGAACAGAAATGCGCCTACCCGGACCTCGACGGCCAGGATCTGGACGGCGACACCCATCACCTCATGGGTTGGGAAAATGATCAGTTGATGGCCTATCTACGCCTGCTGGATCCCGAATCCCAGGGCGGTGACGTGGTGATCGGCCGCGTGATCATTGCGCCGCAGGGCCGTGGCAAAGGGCTGGGGCATGTGATGATGGAACACGCACTGAAACAGGCCGAGAAGCATTGGCCGCAGGTGCCGATCTATCTGTCGGCGCAGGCGCATTTGCAGGGGTATTACGGCAGGTACGGGTTTGTCGTGGCGGGTGAGGAGTATCTGGAGGATGACATTCCGCACATAGGCATGCGTCGTCCTTGAGGGCCCCTTCGCGAGCAAGCCCGCTCCCACATTTTGATCGCATTCCATCTGAAGGAACTCGGTCTACTGTGGGAGCGGGCCTGCTCGCGAAGGCGTCAGCTCAGGCACTGCGAAACTCAGGGATACTCCAGCACAGCCTTGATCTGCCGCAGATTACGCTCGATCCACCCGCGATCAATCGCCCCCCACTCGCGAATCCGATAGCGCCCGGCATGGTTGCGCGCGCCCTCTTCCTGCTCGAATTCACAGACGATATCCAGATCCGCCAGCGCGGCGATCGTGTCCTGCGCCGTGCGCCGGGGCATGCCGGTCACTTCGGTCAGCGCCGGGACGCTTGGGGCCAGGCCGCTGTCGATCAGGTAGGCCACGTACAGGCGCCGGTAAAAACTGCTTTTGGTCTTGCTGACGTCCATCCACACGCTCCTTGTTAACGGCTATTGCAGATCCCGCCACGTCAGGTACACCCGCAGATCGAACTCGACCTGGTGATACCCCGGCAGCATGTGCTCGCACAATTTATAGAAGGCCTTGTTGTGATCCGATTCCTTGAAGTGCGCCAGTTCATGCACGACGATCATCTTCAGGAACTCGGGCGCTGCCTCCTTGAACAACGAGGCGATGCGAATCTCTTTCTTGGCCTTGAGCTTGCCGCCCTGCACCCTTGAGACCGTGGTGTGCAGGCCCAGCGCGCGGTGCGTCAGGTCGAGGCGGTTGTCGAACAGCACCTTGTCGATGGCCGGCGCGTTGCGCAGGTATTCCTGCTTCAGGTCCAGCGCGTAGCTGTACAGCGCCTTGTCGCTCTGCACGTCGTGACGCCCCGGATAGCGTTGGCTCAGGTAGTCACCCAGACGCTGTTCGGCGATCAGTTGGCGCACCTGATCCTGCAATTGCGCGGGGTAGGCCTGGAGGTATTTCAACGCAGTCATGGACACGGCAACACGGTTCGAAAAGAGCGCCAGTGTAGCGAATTCAAACCGGCAGCGCGCCCCAGTCGAAGGGCTCGGCGAAGCTGGCGGCGTCTTCGGAGGTCAGCGGGCGCGCCACCAGGAAACCCTGCACATATTCGCAGCCATGCGCTTGCAGCCATTGGTACTGTTCGATGGTTTCCACGCCTTCGGCGATCACCAGCAAACCGTACTGCTTGCACAGATTGATCACGTTGCTGACCAGCGCCGCGTCGCGCGTCGAATCCGGCAGCCGCGCAATCAGGTGTCGATCGAGCTTGAGCGTGTCCAGTTCCAGATCTCGCAGATGCGCCAGCGAACACGGTCCCGAACCAAAATCATCCAGCGCCACGCGCACCCCGAGATTACGCAGCAGGCGCAGCTGTTTGCGGGTCTCGTCGGGGTTGTGCATCAGCGCGTCTTCGGTGATTTCCACCTCCAGTTGCCGCGGCTGCAGCGAGTGCCGCTCCAGCACCTGGCGTAACTCGGTGACCAGGTTCGGCAGCCCGAACTGGGTGTTGCTCAAACTCACGCCAAGCACCAGATCCTCGGCGAACAGGGTTTCCCAGGCTTTACGCTGGCCGGCGCCGCGATGATAGATCCAGCTGCCGAGCCGACTGATCAGCCGCGCCTCTTCCAGCAACGGCAGGAACAACCCCGGCGGCACATCGCCGACGCTCGGATGCTGCCAGCGCAGCAACGCCTCGAAACCGCGGATCTGCCCGCTGTCGATCGCGACCTGTGGCTGATACACCAGATTGAAATCACGGCTCTCGATGGCATTGCGCACGCTCTCTTCGAGCATCAGCCGCGAGCGGGCGCGGCCGTTCATTTCGTGATCATAAAAGCGATATTGCTGACGCCCGGCGCGCTTCGCCTCATACATGGCGATGTCCGAGGCGCGCAGCAAGCCGTCGAGGTTAGAACCGCAGTCCGGGTAAGTGGCGATGCCGATACTCGCGCCGAGGGCGATGTCCAGTCCTTCGATTTGCTGACAGATCGACACCCGTTCGATGAGTTTTTCGGCAATCTTCGCCGCTTGCTCGGGGAATTCCAGATCGAGCAGCGCAGTGAACTCATCACCGCCCATGCGCGCCAGAATGTCGAACGGTCGCAAACAGGCTTTCAACTGCTCGGAGACCCAGCGCAGCACTCGGTCGCCGGCATCGTGGCCGAGGGAATCGTTGACCCGCTTGAAACCATCGAGGTCGAGGTACAACAGCACCCAACTGCTGTCGCTGCGTTCACCGCGCAGCAGCAGGTTTTCCACCGTCTGATAAAAGCCCCGGCGATTGAGCAGACCGGTCAACGGATCGGTGACCGCTTGAAATTCCAGCTGCTGATGCAGGTGACGCACCACCGACATGTCCAGCACCGTCACCACCATCGCCCGCTGCTCGGCGGGCAGCGGCGCGCAGGACAACGCCACCGGCACCTGCTGCCCCGGCGCCGTGCGCAACAACGCATCGTGCAGACGCAGGGTCTCACCGCGCTTATAGCCAGCCAACAACTCGGAATCGGCCCACAGCGGGATGTGCGGTTTCTGCAGGTAATCGAGAAACTCTTTGCCCGCCAGCTCTTTCACCGGCGCATTCAGCAGTCGCGAAATCGCCGGATTGGCGAAGCGGATCAAGCCGTCCTCGCCGAGTACCAGAATGCCTTCCGCCGCGTTATCCAGCACCGAGGCATTGAAGGCCCGCGCGACCTCCAGATCATGACTCAGGCGCTGCAAGGCGCGGCGGTTGCGCTGGTGTTCGAGCAACGCGTGGACTTTCGGTTTGAGGATCTGCGGATCGAACGGCTTGAACAGATAATCCACCGCACCACTGGCGTAGCCCTTGATCACGGCGTCCTGGGACTGTTCGTTGGCGGTGAGGAAAATGATCGGCGTGAGGCGTGTGCGCTGGCTGCCGCGCATCAATCGCGCGACTTCAAAGCCGTCCATGCCCGGCATCTGCACATCCAGCAGCACCAGGTCGACGTCGTGTTCGAGCAGCAGATTGAGTGCCTCGAAGCCGGAGGCGGCGGTCATGACGTGCCAATCCTGACGCTGCAGCAACGCGCGCATGCTGATCAGGTTTTCAGGGTAATCATCAACGATCAAAAGGACAGAGCTGCCTTCACCTGGCTGGGGTTGCGCGCATTCCATGCTGCTTCTCTTGTCGGGACATCTCTTGTCGGACTATCGGCCGGTTCTTGGGAAAACCGTACAGTTACTGAGCCATCACTCTAGTCGCGGATCTGTGAAAGCAGAAGCTGTCACGCCGCCATCATTTAGCCAAAGCGGCGACTTACCGACTAACGGTCACCCCTGCAGCCCGCGGAAACCGGCACACATGGCATTTCGACAGGATGTTGACGCCAATCATCTGCCAAACGGGCGTTAACAAAAAACTCCTCTACGCTTATAACTGCCGCCCGAAAAGGCGCGGGCTAGAGCTTCTGGCACTCGCGTTCAGGATGAATTGAGTGGAAGAACCGACATGATCGATCTCGCAACCTGGAACCTCAGCGTTCCCGTCGGCAATCCGCCGTACACCGTCGAAACCTCCAAACTGGTGAATGGCTTCAAGGATCAGTACTTCCATTCCGACACCGGCACGCTGTTTTTCTGGTCCCCGGTCACCGGGTCAAAAACCGAAAACGCCATCTACCCGCGCACCGAACTGCGCGAAACCTTCAGCAACGGCACCCTGCGCAACTGGTACTACCCGGACGCCGACAACACCCTGCGCGCGACCCTCGCGGTGAACAAGGTGCCCAGCTCCGGCAAGATCGTCATCGGCCAGATCCACGCCTATGAAAGCCAGAAGCCGATGGTCAAACTCGAATACCAGTACAAGGAAAAGACCCAGACCGGCAACCTGGTGATCAAGGTCCGCATGCACCCGGACGATGACGAAAGCCGTGTCATCACCCTGGCGACCGGTATCAAGCTGGACAACGAATTCAACTACCTCATCCACCTCAGTCCCGGCGGTGCGCTCGGCGTGAGCGCAGCGGGTTACCAGTGGGATTCACAGATCAGCGCAACCTGGCGGAATAAGCCGCTGTACTTCAAGGCCGGCGTGTATGTGCAGGACAACACCGGGTATACCAGTGAGGGTGGGCAGGTGACATTTACCAAGCTGGATATTGATCACGATAAATAACGCTTCATTGGCACAAATCCCTGTGGCGAGGGAGCTTGCTCCCGCTGGGGCGCGCAGCGGCCCTAAAAAAGCAAGGCCTGCTGCGCAGTCCAGCGGGAGCAAGCTCCCTCGCCACAGTGTTGTTTATTGCCAGTCGGACATCCTTTAAACGGTGTTGTTTAGATCGCTCGGCGGTTACTTCCCGATGCCTACAACAACTTGCGTGGATACCTATGGCTACGCCAGAATCCGCCGGCTTGTGCGCAGGGCGCCTTCGGGCGCGCCGGTCGCGTCTCCCCGGTCTACTAACCTGCGTTCAGCTACCACCCCTTCGTTTAGTAGCGATCCGGTGTCGGCTCCATTTACCGGAGACGAAACATGACCAGATCAACACCACACCCGCTAGACACAGATCCAGCCTCCCCTACGAATCCCTCAACCCCAAATTTGTTTAATTACGCCCATAAAAAACCCGCCTCTCGGCGGGTTTCTTGTATCAGCGGTTCAAGCTAAGGCTTAGTTAACCTTCGCGTTCAACTCACCTTTCAGATAACGCTGGAACATCGCTTCCAGCGAGATCGGCTTGATCTTCGAAGCATTACCGGCAGTACCGAACGCTTCATAACGAGCGATACACACGTCACGCATCGCCGTCACGGTCGCGCCGAAGAATTTACGTGGGTCGAATTCGCTCGGGTTGGTGGCCATCAGGCGACGCATGGCGCCGGTGGATGCCAGGCGCAGGTCGGTGTCGATGTTGACCTTGCGTACGCCGTACTTGATGCCTTCGACGATTTCTTCAACCGGTACGCCGTAGGTTTCTTTGATGTCGCCGCCGTACTGGTTGATGATCGCCAGCCACTCTTGCGGAACCGAAGAGGAACCGTGCATCACCAGGTGGGTGTTCGGGATGCGTTTGTGGATTTCCTTGATGCGGTCGATCGCCAGTACGTCGCCGGTAGGTGGCTTGGTGAACTTGTAGGCGCCGTGGCTGGTGCCGATGGCGATAGCCAGGGCATCGACCTGAGTCTTCTTGACGAAATCAGCGGCTTCTTCCGGGTCGGTCAGCATCTGGCTGTGATCCAGAACGCCTTCAGCGCCGATGCCGTCTTCTTCACCGGCCATGCCAGTTTCCAGCGAACCCAGGCAGCCCAGCTCGCCTTCAACCGAAACGCCGCAGGCGTGAGCCATGGCCACGGTCTGCTGGGTCACGCGGACGTTGTATTCGTAGTCGGTCGGGGTCTTGCCGTCTTCGCCGAGGGAGCCGTCCATCATCACCGAGCTGAAGCCCAGTTGAATCGAGCGCTGGCAGACGTCAGGGCTGGTGCCGTGGTCCTGGTGCATGCACACCGGGATGTGCGGGAATTCTTCGATCGCGGCCAGGATCAGGTGACGCAGGAATGGCGCGCCGGCGTATTTGCGAGCGCCGGCCGAAGCCTGGACGATCACCGGGGAGTCAGTCTTGTCAGCGGCTTCCATGATGGCGCGCATCTGCTCAAGGTTGTTGACGTTGAAGGCTGGAACGCCGTAGCCGAACTCGGCTGCGTGGTCCAGCATCTGGCGCATGCTGATAAGTGCCATTGTGTGTGTCTCTCCCGGTTGAGGGTCGTTAATCGTGCCAGCCTGCCGGAGCGGCGGCGGCTATTCAAGTGATTGCAGATCGGGGGTCGAAGCCCGGTCTGGTGATTCGATAAAGCAAAATCCTGAGAACTGCACAGATCCCCTGTAGGAGCGAGCCTGCTCGCGAAAGCAATCCTGCAGCCAGTACTGCAGCGACTGTCATACCGCTATCGCGAGCAGGCTCACTCCTACAATGGGCCTGCGGTGTGTCAATTACTGCGCCTTGCAGCCGCGACCGATCAGGTCATTGGTGGCGACCCAGTACACAAGGCCTTCATCACCCTTGACGTGAAACGCCAGCATGCCGTCGCTGTACAGCACGCCCGAGGCGCCCGGTTCTTCTTTCAGGCGATAGACCTGATCGCCGCCGCCCAGTCGAACATCGACTTCCTTCTGGCTGGCATCGGTGTAGCGCCACAGCACTTTGGCCTGGCTGTCGCAGGTCCATGTCGTCCAGTTGTCAGCAGGGGCGGACGACTGAAACAGATTCATCTGCGCGCAACCGCCCAACAATGCCAACGCCGCAATGGCGATCAAGCCTTTCATCCGTGTTCCTCGACTGACGGCGCACGCCGCCAGTCCTGAGTTAAAGAGTCAGACCGGTCAAGGACAACCATGTTCCTTGGCCGGGGTTTGCGTCTCGTACTTGTCCAGGCCGTCCGGCCCCGAGCGCTTGTTCAGCACCGGGTTGGTTTCGGCCTGCCAGTCGGCCTGGTAGCAGCCTTTCTGCACCGCATCCGGCGCAGGTGTCGCCTCGGCCTTAGGGTTACTCCCGCAGGCCGCCAATGTACCGGTCAGCAACAACAGCACTAACGACTTGACCATGTAACCACTCCTTTGCCTGGCCAAACGGGCGGCCTCAGGCCTTGGCCCGGCTTTCCAGAACTTCAACGGCCGGCAGCACCTTGCCTTCGACGAATTCGAGGAACGCGCCACCACCGGTGGAAATGTAGGAGATTTGCTCAGCCACGCCATATTTATCGATGGCCGCCAGGGTGTCGCCACCGCCGGCAATGGAGAACGCCGCGCTGTCAGCGATGGCCTGGGCCAGCATTTTGGTGCCGTTGCCGAACTGGTCGAATTCGAACACGCCGACCGGGCCGTTCCACAGGATGGTTTTCGACGATTTCAGCAGTTCGGCGAAGTTGGCCGCGGTCTGCGGGCCGATGTCCAGAATCATGTCGTCAGCAGCCACGTCAGCGATCAGCTTGACGGTGGCTTCGGCGCTTTCCGCGAATTCCTTGGCGACGACCACGTCCACCGGCAGCGGCACGCTGACCTTGGCGGCGATGGCGCGTGCGGTGTCCAGCAGGTCCGGCTCGTACAGCGACTTGCCGACCGGGTGACCGGCGGCAGCGAGGAAGGTGTTGGCGATGCCGCCACCGACGATCAGTTGATCGCAGATCTGGCTCAGGCTGTTGAGTACGTCAAGTTTGGTCGACACCTTGGAGCCGGCAACGATCGCAGCCATTGGCTTGGCCGGTGCGCCCAGCGCCTTGCCCAGTGCGTCCAGCTCAGCGGCCAGCAGCGGGCCGGCAGCGGCGACTTTGGCGAACTTGGCCACGCCGTGGGTCGAACCCTCGGCGCGGTGCGCGGTGCCGAAGGCGTCCATCACGAACACGTCGCACAGGGCGGCGTATTGCTGGGCCAGGTCGTCGGCGTTCTTTTTCTCGCCCTTGTTGAAGCGTACGTTTTCGAACAGCACGATGTCGCCGGCCTTGACGTCAACGCCGCCCAGGTAATCGGCCACCAGCGGCACTTCGCGGCCCAGGGCCTTGCTCAGGTAGTCGGCGACTGGCTTGAGGCTGTTCTCGGCGGAGAACTCGCCTTCGGTCGGACGGCCCAGGTGCGAACACACCATCACCGCCGCGCCTTTTTCCAGGGCCAGCTTGATGGTCGGCAGCGAAGCCAGGATACGCGCATCGCTGGTGACAACACCGTCCTTGACTGGGACGTTGAGGTCTTCGCGGATCAATACGCGCTTACCTTGCAGATCGAGGTCGGACATCTTCAACACGGTCATGGGTCGCACTTCCTGAGTAGCTGTTCTTAGAGAGCAGGTTTTTTTGAAATCGCTGTTTGCAGATAGTGTTCTGCAACGTCCAGCATTCGGTTGGCAAAACCCCATTCGTTGTCGAACCAGGCCAGGATGTTCACCAGCTTCGGGCCGGAAACACGGGTCTGACTGGCATCGACGATGGCCGAATGTGGGTCATGGTTGAAATCACAGCTGGCATGCGGCAACTCGGTGTAGGCCAGCAGACCTTTGAGCGGGCCATTGGTGGCGGCCTCGCGCAGGATCCGGTTGACCTCGTTCGCGTCGGTCGCGGTGGCGGTCTGCATCGTGATGTCGAGGCAGGACACGTTAACCGTCGGCACGCGTACGGCTTTGGCCTGAATTCGCCCGGCAAGTTCCGGCAGCAGGCGCTCGATGCCACGCGCCAGACCGGTGGACACCGGGATCACCGACTGGAACGCCGAACGGGTGCGGCGCAGGTCTTCGTGGTGATAGGCGTCGATCACCGGCTGATCGTTCATCGCCGAGTGAATCGTGGTGATCGACACGTAATCCAGGCCAATCGCCTTGTCCAGCAGACGCAACAGCGGCACGCCGCAGTTGGTGGTGCAGGAGGCGTTGGACACCAGCAGTTCGGCGCCGGTCAGGCAATCCTGATTGACGCCGTAGACGATGGTGGCGTCGACATCCGCCTCGCTGGCCATCGGCTGCGAGAACAGCACGCGTGGCGCGCCGGCGTCGAGGAAACGCTGGCCGTCTTCACGGGTGTGATAGGCGCCAGAGCACTCCAGCACCAGATCGACGCCAAGAGCGGCCCAATCGATGCCTTCGGGGGTGGCACTGCGCAAGACCTTCACGCAGTCGCCATTAATATGCAGACAATCGCCTTCTACTCGCACTTCGCCGGGAAAGCGGCCGTGGGTGGAGTCGAAGCGTGTCAGGTATTCGATGCTGGCCATGTCCGCCAGATCGTTGATCGCGACAATTTCAAACCCTGCCTTCGCCCCTCGCTCAAACAATGCACGCAAGACGCAACGACCAATCCGGCCGTAGCCGTTGAGTGCAACTTTGTAGGGACGCGGTTGAGGCATGGGGTTCTCGATTACCGTGGTGAATCAGAAAGCTCTTTATTGTCTGAATCGACGCTATCGCGAGCAGGCTCACTCCTACATGGGCAACGTACAACCCTGTAGGAGTGAGCCTGCTCGCGATGGCGTCAGCCCGGACAACACAACTGTCGGACTTAGTCTTCCAGCAGTTCTTCAGCCTGACCCAGGATGTTTTCCAGGGTGAAGCCGAACTCTTCGAACAGTGCCGAAGCCGGAGCCGATTCGCCGTAGGTGGTCATGCCGATCACGCGACCTTCCAGACCCACATACTTGAACCAGAAGTCGGCGTGAGCCGCTTCGATCGCGATACGGGCGCTGACCTGCAGCGGCAGAACCGATTGCTTGTAGCCAGCGTCCTGAGCGTCGAACACGCTGGTGCAAGGCATGGAAACCACGCGCACCTTGCGGCCCTGCTCGGTCAGCTTGTCGTAGGCCTGAACGGCCAGGCCGACTTCCGAACCGGTGGAGATCAGGATCAGCTCAGGCTCGCCTGCGCAGTCCTTCAATACGTAGCCACCGCGGCTGATGTCGGCGATCTGGCCGGCATCGCGTTCCTGGTGCTGCAGGTTCTGACGCGAGAAGATCAGCGCCGATGGGCCGTCTTTACGTTCCAGAGCGTTTTTCCAGGCCACCGCCGATTCCACGGCGTCGGCTGGACGCCAGGTGTCGAGGTTCGGTGTGGTACGCAGGCTGGTCAGTTGCTCGATCGGCTGGTGCGTCGGGCCGTCTTCGCCCAGACCGATGGAGTCGTGGGTGTAGACGTGAATCACACGCTTCTTCATCAGCGCCGACATGCGCACTGCGTTGCGCGCGTATTCCATGAACATCAGGAAGGTCGCGCCGTAAGGCACCAGGCCGCCGTGCAGGGACACGCCGTTCATGATCGCGGTCATGCCGAATTCGCGCACGCCGTAGTACATGTAGTTGCCGCTGGCGTCTTCAGCGCTGACGCCTTTGCAACCTTTCCACAGGGTCAGGTTGGAACCGGCCAGGTCAGCCGAACCGCCGAGCAGTTCCGGCAGCAGCGGGCCGAACGCGTTCAGGGTGTTCTGGCTGGCTTTACGGCTGGCGATGGTTTCGCCCTTGGCAGCCACTTCAGCGATGTAGGCCGAGGCTTTTTCAGCGAAGTCAGCCGGCAGTTCGCCGCTCAGACGACGAATCAGCTCGTTGGCTTCGGTCGGGAACGCCGCGGAGTAAGCAGCGAAACGCTGATCCCACTCGGCTTCGGCGGCGCGACCTTTTTCCTTGGCATCCCACTCGGCATAGATGTCGGCCGGGATTTCGAACGGGCCGTAGTTCCAGTTCAGCGCCTTGCGGGTCAGGGCGATTTCGGCGTCGCCCAGTGGCGCGCCGTGGCAATCTTCCTTGCCCTGCTTGTTCGGCGAACCGAAACCGATGGTGGTCTTGCAGCAGATCAGGGTCGGCAGCGGGCTCTTGCGCGCGGTTTCGATGGCGGTCTTGATCTCTTCCGGATCGTGACCGTCGACGTTGCGGATCACCTGCCAGTTGTAGGCTTCGAAACGCTTCGGGGTGTCGTCGGTGAACCAGCCCTCGACTTCGCCGTCGATGGAGATGCCGTTGTCATCGTAGAAGGCGATCAGCTTGCCCAGGCCCAGGGTACCGGCCAGGGAAGCGACTTCGTGGGAAATGCCTTCCATCATGCAGCCATCACCGAGGAACACGTAGGTGTGGTGATCCACGATGTCGTGGCCAGGACGGTTGAACTGCGCGGCCAGCACTTTTTCTGCCAGGGCAAAACCCACAGCGTTGGCCAGACCCTGACCCAGCGGGCCGGTGGTGGTCTCGACGCCCGGGGTGTAGCCGAATTCCGGGTGACCCGGGGTGCGGCTGTGCAGCTGACGGAACTGCTTGAGGTCGTCGATCGACAGGTCGTAACCGGTCAGGTGCAGCAGCGAGTAGATCAACATCGAGCCGTGGCCGTTGGACAGCACGAAGCGGTCACGGTCGGCGAACGACGGGTTGCTCGGGTTGTGCTTGAGGTAGTCGCGCCAAAGTACTTCGGCGATATCTGCCATACCCATGGGGGCACCGGGATGGCCGCTGTTGGCTTTTTGCACGGCATCCATGCTGAGGGCACGAATGGCGTTGGCACGCTCACGACGGCTAGGCATCGCTGATCTCCTGGGTGTGAATAATTGAAACGGAAAAAAGGAGGGCATTTTCCCTCACCGGAGCGCCTCGGGGCAATGACAGATAGTCATACGGAGGCGTTTTTCCCATGGTTAACAGTGGATTCGCCTGGTGAAACCTTTCCGCTGTTCGTTTGTAGAGCTAACCAGCCAGTGAGAAGTGCCATCTATCGTGCAATATCAAAACTTTTTGATATTGCCCTTGCGGCGATTTCCCGCCGTCACTAGACTGCTGGCCCTATGAACTTACGCGTGCCTTCCATTCGCCATGACGACTGCGACGAGCTGGCGGCCCTGTGCAAGGCCGGTGGCGACCCGCTGCGCCTGAATGTACTGCGCGCGCTGGCCAACGATTCGTTCGGTGTACTGGAGCTGGCGCAGATTTTCGGTATCGGTCAGTCCGGCATGAGCCATCACCTGAAGGTTCTGGCCCAGGCCGATCTGGTGGCAACGCGCCGCGAAGGCAACGCGATTTTCTATCGTCGCGCCCTGCCTCACACCGAATTGCTGGGCGGTAAACTGCACGCAGCGTTGTTAGAAGAAGTCGACAACCTGGCGCTGCCAGAGGACGTGCAAGCGCGTATCGCCCAGGTTCACGGGCAACGTGAAGCGGCCAGCCAGGAATTTTTCGCTCGGGTCGCAGAGAAATTTCGCGCCCAGCAAGACTTGATCGCAGGCCTGCCGCAGTACCGCGACAGCGTGCTGGCCCTGCTCGACAAACTGAACTTCAATGGTGCTGCCACGGCCATTGAAGTCGGCCCCGGCGATGGTGCTTTTCTGCCGGAACTGGCCCGTCGCTTCGGCACCGTAACCGCGCTGGACAACAGCCCGGCGATGCTCGAACTGGCGCGTCAGGTATGTGAACGTGAACAGCTGGCTAACGTCAGCCTGCAATTGGCCGATGCATTGAATGGCTCCAGCCTTCAGGCCGATTGCGTGGTACTGAACATGGTGTTGCACCATTTCGCCGCGCCGGCCGAAGCGCTCAAGCACATGGCCGGCCTGCTGCAACCGGGCGGTAGCCTGCTCGTGACAGAGTTATGTAGCCACAACCAGAGTTGGGCCAGGGAGGCCTGCGGTGATCTGTGGTTGGGGTTTGAACAGGACGATTTGGCCCGTTGGGCCACCGCTGCGGGACTCGTTCCCGGGGACAGCCTCTATGTAGGCTTACGTAATGGTTTCCAGATCCAGGTTCGCCACTTTCAGCGACCGGCTGGCGACACTCACCATCGGTAAATTCAGGAAAACATCGAGATGAGCGAATACTCCCTCTTCACCTCCGAGTCCGTGTCCGAAGGGCATCCGGACAAAATCGCCGACCAGATTTCCGATGCGGTGCTGGACGCCATTATCGCCCAGGACAAACACGCACGCGTTGCCGTGGAAACCCTGGTCAAGACCGGCGTAGCCATCGTCGCCGGTGAAGTGACCACCAGCGCCTGGGTCGACCTGGAGCAGATCGTTCGTGACGTGATCTGCGACATCGGCTACACCAGCTCCGAAGTCGGCTTCGACGGCGCTACCTGCGGCGTGATGAACATCATCGGCAAGCAGTCCCCAGACATCAACCAGGGTGTTGACCGTGCCAAGCCTGAAGATCAGGGCGCCGGCGACCAGGGCCTGATGTTCGGCTACGCCAGCAACGAGACCGACGTTTTGATGCCGGCGCCGATCACCTTCTCGCACCAGCTGGTGCAGCGTCAGGCCGAAGCCCGCAAATCGGGTCTGCTGCCGTGGCTGCGTCCGGACGCCAAGTCGCAAGTGACCTGCCGTTACGAAGGCGGCAAGGTGGTCGGTATCGACGCCGTTGTACTGTCGACCCAGCACAACCCTGAAGTGTCGTACAAAGACCTGCGCGAAGGCGTGATGGAGCTGATCGTCAAGCACGTACTGCCTGCCGAACTGCTGAGCAAGGACACCCAGTTCCACATCAACCCGACCGGCCAGTTCATCATTGGCGGCCCGGTAGGTGACTGCGGTCTGACCGGTCGCAAGATCATCGTCGACAGCTACGGCGGCATGGCCCGTCACGGCGGTGGCGCGTTCTCCGGTAAAGATCCATCGAAGGTTGACCGTTCGGCTGCCTACGCTGGCCGTTACGTTGCCAAGAACATCGTCGCGGCCGGCCTGGCCGAGCGTTGCGAGATCCAGGTGTCCTACGCCATCGGTGTCGCTCAACCGACTTCGATCTCGCTGAACACCTTCGGTACCGGCAAGATCAGCGATGACAAGATCATCAAACTGGTGCGTGAAGTGTTCGACCTGCGTCCATACGCGATCACCACCATGCTCGATCTGCTGCACCCGATGTACAAGGAAACTGCAGCCTACGGCCACTTCGGTCGTGCTCCGCAGACCAAGACGGTTGGCGAAGACACCTTCACCACCTTCACCTGGGAAAAAACCGACCGCGCCGACGCTCTGCGTTCTGCCGCTGGTCTGTAAGCCTTCCCGGCTGCACAAAAAGCCCCGCACGGTTCGCGCCCTGCGGGGCTTTTTCATGCCTGAAATACCATTCCAATATCAATCAAGAACCCTGTGGGAGCGGGCTTGCCCGCGAAGAGGCCAGTCCCGGCAACCCGAGTTTGAGCATGGAAACACCATGCAAAACACCCACCCGGTGCGTCTCTGAATCCTCACCTAGCCTTCAAGCATTGCCCCTGAGCAAGGACGCTCAAAATGCTTGTCACGCTGCGCCTGCTTTCAACGCTTCTACTGAGCTTCACCCATCTGATCGCTTACGCAGCCTGCCCGGACTGGTCAGCCAGCAAGGCGCAAATTGAAGTCTCGGCCCTGCAAAAGCAGATCGATCAATGGGACGACGCCTACCACCGCGAAGGCCGCTCGCTGATTGCCGACGAGCTCTACGATCAATCGCGCTTGCGACTCATCGAATGGCGCCAGTGCTTCGCGCGGCACTCGGCGCCCGCCCCTTTGCGCACAGCATCAGGCTCCGTCGCGCATCCGATCGCCCACACTGGCCTGGACAAGATTCACGAGGCATCGGCCATTGAAACCTGGCTGCGGGATCGAAAGGATGTCTGGGTACAACCCAAAGTGGATGGCGTTGCCGTGACGCTGATCTATAGCGGTGGCGTCTTGCGGCAGGCGATCAGTCGTGGCGACGGAGTCAACGGTCATGATTGGACTCCTTCCGCGCAGAAGATCAGCGCCATTCCCCAACGCTTGACACGCCCGGTGGATCTGCTGGTCCAGGGCGAACTCTATTGGCGCCTGGACAAGCATGTTCAGGCCAGTTCCGGCAGCGTCAACGCCCGTGCGACCGTTGCCGGCCTTATGGCGCGCAAAACCTTGAGTGCCGAACAAGCGGCCGGGGTCGGCCTGTTCGTCTGGGACTGGCCGCAAGGGCCGATCGAACTGCCGGATCGAATTTCCATGCTGGCGACATTGGGCTTCGCCACGACCGCACCTTACAGCCAGCCGATCAGCCATTTCGCCGAGGCTCAGACATGGCGCGAACACTGGTATCGCTCACCCCTGCCGTTCGCCACGGACGGGATCGTTCTGCGCCAAAGCCAGAGGCCTCCCGCCGAACGCTGGCAGGCGCGCTCGCCCTACTGGGCCATCGCCTGGAAATATCCGTTCGCGCTGGCCTTGGCACAGGTGCGCAAAGTCAATTTCAAAGTCGGTCGCACCGGGCGTATCAGCCCCGTTCTGGAACTGAAGCCCGTTGCCCTCGATGACCGTCAGATCAAACGTGTCAGCGTCAGCTCGCTGAAGCGCTGGCAGGAACTGGACATTCGTCCCGGCGATCAGGTTGCCATCAGCCTGGCCGGACTGACCATTCCGCGACTCGACAGTGTGGTGCTGCGCAGTGTCGAACGCGTCGATCTGGAGATCCCCGACGCCCGCGACTTTCATGCCCTGAGCTGCTGGCAACCGACGCCGGAATGCAAAAGCCAGTTTCTCGCTCGACTGACCTGGCTCAGTGGCAAACAAGGACTGGCGCTGCAGAATGTCGGGCGCGGCACCTGGGAGAAACTTCTGGAAACAGGCCGCCTGAACAACCTGCTGGATTGGTTAACCCTTGATGAGCCAGAGCTTGCTAACATTGCCGGCTTCGGCGAACGCAGCAGCGCACGCCTGATCAACAGCTTTCACAGCGCCCGGCAACGGCCGTTCGCCCAGTGGCTCAAAGCGTTGGGCATGCCGCCGACAGGTCAGGCCCGACTGGCCGACTCGTGGCAGGCGCTGGCGCAACGCGACACCGAACAATGGCAGGCACAAGCCGGAATCGGCCCGGGCCGCGCGGCGCAATTGAGCGCATTCTTCCGCGACCCGCAGGTGCTGGCCCTGAGTGAAACATTACGCGCCGCCGGAATCGACGGTTTCTGATCACGCAATCCCCCGCCAGCCGGGAACCCAAGGGCCGTCAGACGCTCAAACAGCGCAGTGCCCCCAACCCGACTGCCTTTGCACATGGAGCTTTTATGAAATTTCTTGCACCGCTCGCCTTGCTGACTCTCTGTGGCGTCCTGGCCGCGCCTGTGATGGCCGACGAAGATGCACCGGGCCTGACCGGTTGCGCCGCCAAGAAGCAGGGCATCATCAATCAGCTCGAACAGGCCAAGTCCCGGGGCAACACCGATCAGCAGGCCGGCCTGCAAACCGCCCTGGATGAAGTGACGAAGAACTGCACCGATGCCGGCCTGAAGAAAGAACGCGAAAACAAGGTGCTGGAAGCCAAGCACGAAGTGAGCAAGCGCCAGGCTGATCTCGACAAGGCGATGAAGAAAGGCGATCCGGAGAAGATCGACAAGCGCAAGAACAAGCTCGCCGAGTCGCGCAAAGAACTGCAGGACGCGCTGGACCAGATCGACAAGTAACCCGTATTGAAGGCGATGTCCTGTGGCGAGGGAGCTTGCTCCCGCTCGGCGGCGCAGCCGTCGTAAACCCATTCAATCGAGTTGAGTCTGTTACAGCGCGATTGAATGGGGTTGGGGCCGCTTCGCGGCCCAGCGGGAGCAAGCTCCCTCGCCACAGTTTTCCAGCAGTCTCAGACAATCAATGATCCCGAAACTCTTTATGGCAAGCGCTGCAGGCATCTTCAACCTTCTGCACCGCCGGCCCGAGGTTACTGGCCTTGTACGGCTGAACCTTGCTGGCGGTCACCAGCTCACCGGTGGCGGCCTCAAGGTTGCGGGCCAGTTCCTGAAAGCGTGCCTGACGCGACCAGACATCGTCCTTGGCGCTGGTGTGATCTTCCTCACGCACCTGCGGGAAATGCTTCCACGGCTCATGGGACAGCGCGTCGAGCTTCACTGCACCCTCGGTGAATTTCGGCCCGTCGAACGGAATGCGTCCGCGCAACATGCCGCCCAGGTCTTCGCCGGTCTTGAGCATCTGCTTGAAGATCGCTTTGCGTTGCCCCAGCGGAGAATTCGGATCGACACCGCCACAGGCGGACAAGGTCAGACAGGCCAGCAATACAACAGAAATTCTTTTAAGAGTCATGGTGGCTTCAAGTCACGGAATTCGGCGGCCAGTATCCTCGCGTCGCCGACAAACACCAATAGCCCTATTAAAAATACGGGTTGCCCGAGCGCATGGAGCACTTGGGCAACCGGCACAGGAATCACTCCATGAACAGCCGTTTCAAGGCCTGGCGTCACCCACTGATCGCAACCCTGCCGCTGCTGGCAATCCTTGCCGGCTGTACGGGCGGCGACAATGCCAAACCGAAAACCCACGCCTTGGCCACTTATTCCAGCACCACCTGGGAAGCCCTGCCGGCGGTGTCCGACAGCGATCTGGTGGCCGGTTTCGGCTCGTGGCGCAGCGCCTGCACCCGACTCAAGGCCGACCCGGTCTGGGGCGGCACCTGCGCCGCAGCGGCCAACGTGCCGCCGAGCGCCAACGAGATCCGCGCGTTCCTCAAGCAGAACCTCGATGTGTTCGGCCTGCGCGCCGAGCATGACAACCCCAACGGTCTGATAACCGGTTACTACGAACCGGTCTACCCCGGCGGCCTGACGCCCACCGACGTAGCCAACGTGCCGGTGTATGGCGTGCCGGAAGACATGATCATCGTCTCGCTGGACAGTATTTATCCGGAACTCAAGGGCAAGCGCTTGCGCGGCCGCCTTGAAGGTCGGGTGCTCAAGCCTTACGACGACGCGGCGACCATTGAATCCAAAGGCGTAAAAGCGCCGGTGGTGGCGTACCTCACCGACCCGATGAACCTGCAGTTTTTGCAGATCCAGGGCTCGGGGCGGATTCAGACGCCGGATGGCAAGCAACTGCGCATCGCCTACGCCGACCAGAACGGCCACCCGTACCGACCGATCGGCCGCTGGCTGGTGGAACAGGGCGAGTTGAAGAAAGAAGACGTGACCATGAGCGCGATCAGCAACTGGGCCAAGGCCAACCCGTCGCGCATCCCGGAACTGCTGGGCAGCAACCCGAGCTACGTGTTCTTCACCCGTAACCCGGACAGCAACGAAGGTCCGCGCGGCTCGCTCAATGTGCCGCTGACCGCCGGCTACAGCGCAGCGGTGGATCGCAAGGTGATTCCGTTGGGCAGCCTGCTGTGGCTGTCGACCACCCGCCCGGATGGCACCGCTTTGGTTCGCCCGGTCGCGGCGCAGGACACTGGCGGCGCGATTGCCGGCGAGGTGCGCGCGGACCTGTTCTGGGGCACGGGCGACGCGGCCGGGCAGTTAGCCGGGGACATGAAGCAGCAGGGACAGATCTGGATGCTCTGGCCTAAAGGTGCGGCGTTGCCGCAAGTGCCGCAAGTCGCCGATACGGTGAAGGACAAACCTTAAGCGCCTCGGCGCCTGATCTATCGCCTTCGCGGGCAAGCCCGCTCCCACAGGGTTCTTTGGTGTACACAGGATTTGTGCTCGCCATTGATACCTGTGGGAGCGGGCTTGCCCGCGAAGAGGCCAGCAGCAACACCCGAGATTCAGACAGACACAAAGAAGAACGCAGCAATCAGCCCCATCCCGACAAACCACACCAGCGACCGCAGAATCGCCCAGTCCGCCAGGTAGCAGATGATGTACAGCAGGCGACTGGTGATGAACATCACCGCCAGCACATTCACCGTCACCAACTGCGCCGTGCCCACCAGATGCGCAACGATCACCGCTGCCGCAAACGCCGGCATCACCTCGAAACTGTTCAACTGCGCCGCATGCGCCCGTCGGGCCACGCCGTTCAGACTTTCGAGAAAGTCCCGGGGATCATGGTTGTCCTGAAGCCTGAAACCGCCGCTGGCCTTGGCCACGATCGTGCACACATACGGCAGGAAAATCGCGATCAATACGCACCACAGAGCCACCGTCATAAAGCCGTCCTTCTTCGAGTGATAGAGAATTGCGGGCGGTCAGAACTTCATCACCAGCATGCCGATCAGCACCAGCCCACAGGCTAAGAGCCGCGGTCTGCCGAAAGGTTCTTTCAGGTAACGCATGCCGAACAGCACCACCAGAATCACGCTGATCTCGCGCAACGCCGCCGCTTCGGCAATCGAGCCCAACTGCATCGCCCACAGCACCAGAGCGTAGCTGAACAACACGCAGAACCCGACCGCCAGCCCCAACTTCCACTGCTCGCGCCAGAACAACAGAAATGCCGGGCGTTTCGCCACCCATGCCAGCAACGGAAACGGCCAGGCGCTGAGCAACGTGACCCAGACCAGGTAATCCAGTGGATGCGACCAGCGCCGCAAGGCCTGGCCATCGATGTAGGTGTAGCAGCCAATGCACAACCCGATCAGCGCCACCACCGGCAGCATCGACCACGGCAGATGTTTGCCGCCGCCGCCCTGCCAGAGCAGGCAGGCCATGCCCAGCGGAATCAGCATGATCCCGAAGATCTGCTGCGCCGTAAGCACTTCGCCGGCGAAGATCAGGGTCAACGCCAGCACCACCAGCGGCGACAAGCCGCGCATCAGCGGATAGACCAACCCGAGGTCGCCGACCCGATAGGCTTGAATCAGCAAATAGCGATACAGCAACTCGAACGCCGCCGAAGCCAGAATCCACGGCCAGATTTCCGCCGGCGGCAGGCTGATGAATGGAAATGCGAGGGCGACAAACAGCAGCGCCACCGTGTCCATGCACGCCACCACCAGCAGCCGTTCGGCGCTGAACTTGATCAGCGTATTCCACGTCGCATGCAACAGCGCCGCCATCAACACCAGAACTGTCGCCAGCACGTTCCACTCCTTGATTTTTATTGTTGACCCTACACCAATGTGCGCGGCCGACCAACCGAGGGGACATAGTTGTGTCCCCACCCCGAATCAGCCCATCCAACCTTTGCGCCGAAGAATCGGGGCGCTGTCTTTCCACCCCCCATCCAAAGGAGCCCGGATGCTTGAACTCGTAGCCGCATTCATCTGCCTCACCACCCTTCTCACCTTCGTCAACTACCGCTTCATCGGCCTGCCGCCGACCATCGGCGTGATGGTCACCGCGCTGATGTTCTCCCTGTTGCTGCAAGGCCTGAGCCTGCTCGGCTATCCCGGCCTCGAAGAACGCGTGCAGCAACTGATCGGCCAGATCGACTTCGGCGATCTGCTGATGAACTGGATGCTGTCGTTTCTGCTGTTCGCCGGCGCCCTGCACGTCAACCTGAACGACCTGCGCAGCTATCGCTGGCCGATCGGCCTGCTGGCCACTTTCGGCGTGCTGATTGCGACCGTCGTGATCGGTAGCCTCGCCTATTACATTTTTGCCCTGTTCGGCTGGCACGTGAGCTTCCTCTACTGCCTGTTGTTCGGCGCGCTGATTTCGCCGACCGACCCGATTGCGGTGCTCGGCGTCCTGCGCACCGCCAACGCTTCGAAGCCGCTGAAAACCACCATCGTCGGCGAGTCGCTGTTCAACGACGGCACGGCGGTGGTGGTGTTCACCGTGCTGCTGGGTATCGCCCAATTGGGTGAAACACCGACGATCAGCGCCACGGCGATGCTGTTCGTTCACGAAGCCATTGGCGGCGTGTTGTTCGGCGGGCTGATCGGTTATGGGGTGTACAGGATGATCAAAAGCGTCCAGCAGCATCAGATCACCGTGATGCTGACCCTGGCGCTGGTGATCGGCGGTTCGGCGATGGCCACCGAGCTGCACGTCTCGGCGCCGATTGCGATGGTGGTCGCCGGTCTGATCATCGGTAACCTGGGGCGCAACCTGGCGATGAACGACATGACCCGCAAGTACCTCGACGGCTTCTGGGAGCTGCTCGATGACATGCTCAACGCTCTGCTGTTCGCGCTGATCGGCATGGAGCTGTTGCTGCTGCCGTTCAACTGGGCGCACGTGGCGGCGGCCAGTCTGCTGGCGCTGGCGATTCTGCTGTCGCGCCTGCTCACCGTGGCCCCGGCCATCGTTCTACTACGCCGTTGGCGCACAGTGCCGCGCGGCACCATCCGCATCCTGACCTGGGGCGGTTTGCGCGGTGGTGTCTCGGTGGCACTGGCGCTGGCCCTGCCGCTGGGCCCGGAGCGCGATCTGCTGCTGAGCATCACCTACATCGTGGTGCTGTCGTCGATCCTGTTGCAGGGTCTGACCATCGGCAAACTGGTCAAGCACGCCACCCGTGACGAGCCGGCCACAGCGGCCGAGCCCGCGCATCACTGATCATTTTCTGATCTGCTGCGGATCGGGCTTCTTGGCCTGATCCGCAGACTCTTTGCCAGTTTCTTTCGGCGCGCCGCTCTCGCTGCGGATCTGCGCATGGCTGATCAGGGCGAAGATGAAACTGCCGCCGATGATGTTCCCCGCCAGCGTCGGCCCGGCAAACACCATCCAGAAATCACTCCACGGCAGCTCGCCGGCAAACACCAGATACGACACTTCCGCCGAACCGACCACGATATGGGTGAAATCGCCCAGCGCCATCAGGTAGGTGATGAGGATGATGATCCACATCTTCGCGCTCTCCATGGACGGGATCATCCAGACCATGGTGGCGATCATCCAGCCGGAAACGATGCCCTTGGCGAACATTTGGCTGGCGTGGTTTTCCATGACCTTGCGGCCGATTTCAAGGAAGGCGTGATCGGTCTTGGCGTCGAAGATCGGCAGCTCGAGCATCACGTACGCCACCAGAATCGTCCCGCACAAATTACCGAACAGGACCACGCCCCACAGGCGGATCAGCCGGCCGAAATTGGCCAGGGTCGGTTTGCTCATCACCGGGAGGACGGCGGTCAGGGTGTTTTCGGTGAACAGTTGCTGGCGGGCGAGGATCACCGCGAGGAACCCCGCGCAGTAGCCGAAACTGGCGATCACCTTGAATTCCTCGCCCTCGGGCAGGCGCGAATTGAGCAGGCCCATGCCCATCAGCGACAGGCCCATGGTCAGCCCGGCGGCGAGCGCCGACCACCACAGCGCGGCGATGCTGCGCTCCAGTTCCTGATCGCCTTGAGTGCGGATGATTTCATGCAGAACCGCCGCGCGGGGCGGCTGGTTTTTCTCGACTTCGTGTTGTTCATCGGTCGAGAGGTTGGGGGTCTTGCCGTCTGTAGGCGTGGTCATGGCGTGGGAACCGGGTGGGGGCTTTTAGCTACGACCGTTCTTGCCTGGAATACGTTCTGTATGCGCCACGCAAATCCCCGATTTTACGCATGCCCCTGTAGGAGCTGCCGCAGGCTGCGATCTTTTGACTTTGTTTATGTAAAGCAAGATCAAAAGATCGCAGCCTGCGGCAGCTCCTACAGGTTCAGTGTCAACCCTGTGGGAGCGGGCTTGCTCGCGAAGGGCGCGCCGCCGATGTCACTTGGTTACGAGTTCATCTTCCTTGGACTGATCTTTCACATACTTGATTTCAGTGCGCCCGTGCGGGGCCGGCAGGCCATCCTCGCCAAGGTTGACGAAGACCATCTTCTCGACCGTGAGGATGCTCTTGCGGGTGATCTTGTTACGCACTTCGCAGGTCAGGGTGATCGAGGTGCGGCCGAACTCGGTGGCGGTGATGCCCAGCTCGATGATGTCGCCCTGGCGCGAGGCGCTGACGAAGTTGATCTCGGAAATGTACTTGGTCACCACGCGCTGATTGCCCAACTGGACGATGGCGTAGATCGCCGCTTCTTCGTCGATCCAGCGCAGCAGGCTGCCGCCGAACAGGGTGCCATTGGGGTTGAGGTCTTCGGGTTTTACCCATTTGCGGGTGTGGAAATTCATGTTCACTCCTGAGCGTTTGCCGAAAGATGGCGCCATCTTGGCAGACCGGACGGTCATGCTCCATGAGCCTTCTACTATGGTCGCTATTAGCGATCTTCATTTGGCCGACAGAAACCCTTTGGAAGATCAGTCTAGACGGCTATAATCGCCCCCGTTTCAAAACGGTAACGTTCACCTGCTACCGTTTTCCCGCCACCTGTCCGAGGGGCGCTGCAGCAGGATCAACCTGTCAGGCTCGGATGGGGCGTTGACTGGCCACGGCCGGACACTAAACGCACAACGGCGCCCATTCGCATACATTACGAATGGAGGCTCTTCATGAGCGCTGTTATCACGCCTGCAGATTTTAACGATTACAAAGTTGCCGATATGTCCCTGGCCGCCTGGGGCCGTCGCGAAACCATCATCGCCGAATCGGAAATGCCGGCCCTGATGGGTCTGCGCCGCAAGTACGCCTCCGAGCAGCCGCTCAAGGGCGCGAAAATCCTCGGCTGCATCCACATGACCATTCAGACTGCCGTTCTGATCGAAACCCTGGTTGCCCTGGGTGCCGAAGTACGCTGGTCGTCCTGCAACATTTTCTCGACTCAGGATCAGGCCGCTGCGTCCATCGCTGCCGCCGGCATCCCGGTTTTCGCCTGGAAAGGCGAGACTGAAGAAGAGTACGAGTGGTGCCTGGAGCAGACCATCCTGAAGGATGGCCAGCCATGGGACGCCAACATGATCCTCGACGACGGCGGCGACCTGACTCAGCTGCTGCACGACAAGTACCCACAGGTGCTGGACCGCGTTCACGGCGTGACCGAAGAAACCACCACCGGCGTTCACCGCCTGCTGGACATGCTGGCCAAGGGCGAGCTGAAGATCCCGGCGATCAACGTCAACGACTCGGTGACCAAGTCCAAGAACGACAACAAGTATGGCTGCCGTCACAGCCTGAACGATGCGATCAAGCGCGGTACCGACCACCTGCTGTCCGGCAAGCAAGCGCTGGTCATCGGTTACGGTGACGTGGGCAAGGGCTC
Organism: Pseudomonas sp. MWU16-30322; assembly: GCF_020515535.1. NCBI lineage: Bacteria > Pseudomonadati > Pseudomonadota > Gammaproteobacteria > Pseudomonadales > Pseudomonadaceae > Pseudomonas > Pseudomonas sp. MWU16-30322. Next base: position 199,908 of record NZ_JAIWYL010000008.1, on the reverse strand, counting down.
TGCTCAGTCGCTGCGTCAGGAAGGCATGATCGTCAAGGTTTCCGAAGTTGACCCGATCTGCGCCATGCAGGCCTGCATGGACGGTTTCGAACTGGTTTCGCCGTTCATCGACGGTATCAACGACGGCACCGAAGCAAGCATCGACAAAGCGCTGCTGGGCAAGATCGACCTGATCGTGACCACCACCGGTAACGTCAATGTTTGCGACGCGAACATGCTCAAAGCCCTGAAGAAGCGCGCTGTTGTCTGCAACATCGGTCACTTCGACAACGAAATCGACACCGCTTTCATGCGCAAGAACTGGGCATGGGAAGAAGTGAAGCCACAGGTACACAAGATCCACCGTACCGGCCCGGGCGCTTTCGACGCACAGAACGACGACTACCTGATCCTGCTGGCCGAAGGCCGTCTGGTGAACCTGGGCAACGCCACCGGTCACCCGAGCCGCATCATGGACGGTTCGTTCGCCAACCAGGTACTGGCACAGATCTTCCTGTTCGGCCAGAAGTACGCCGACCTGTCGCCAGCCGAGAAAGCCAAGCGTCTGACCGTTGAAGTACTGCCGAAGAAACTCGACGAAGAAGTGGCCCTGGAAATGGTTCGCGGCTTCGGCGGCGTGGTTACTCAACTGACCAAGCAACAGGCTGACTACATCGGCGTCACCGTCGAAGGCCCGTTCAAGCCGCACGCTTACCGCTACTGATTGACGCGGCGGCCTGCTCTCCCTGTGGGAGCGGGCTTGCTCGCGAAAGCGGTCTGTCATTCAGCATTGATGTTGCCTGACCCGCCGCTTTCGCGAGCAAGCCCGCTCCCACATGGGCGGTGCAAGCCTCACAGGCTTCGTGTTTCCAAGGGTATTTCCCATGTCCCAAGACCGTCGCTACAGCTTCGAGTTCTTCCCGACCAAGACCGATGCTGGGCATGAAAAGCTGCTCAACGTTGCCCGTCAGTTGGCAACCTACAATCCCGATTTTTTCTCCTGCACCTATGGCGCTGGTGGTTCGACCCGTGATCGCACCCTCAACACCGTTCTGCAGCTGGAAAGCGAAGTCAAAGTACCGGCCGCACCGCACCTGTCGTGCGTCGGCGACAGCAAGGACGACCTGCGCGGCCTGCTGAACGAATACAAGGCTGCCGGTATCAAGCGCATCGTTGCCCTGCGCGGCGACCTGCCGTCCGGCATGGGCATGACCAGCGGTGAGCTGCGTCACGCCAATGAACTGGTTGAATTCATTCGTGAAGAAACCGGCGATCATTTCCACATCGAAGTTGCCGCTTACCCGGAGATGCATCCGCAAGCGCGCAATTACGAAGACGATCTCGCCAACTTCGTGCGCAAGGCCCGCGCCGGCGCCGACAGCGCGATCACCCAGTACTTCTTCAACGCCGACAGCTACTTCTACTTCGTCGATCGTTTGCAGGCACTGGGCGTGGATATTCCGGTGGTACCGGGGATCATGCCGATCACCAACTACAGCAAACTCGCGCGCTTCTCCGATGCCTGCGGTGCGGAAATCCCGCGCTGGATCCGCAAGCAACTGGAAGCCTACGGCGATGACAGCCAAAGCATTCAGCGCTTCGGCGAGCAAGTTGTCAGCGAAATGTGCGAACGCCTGCTGCAGGGTGGCGCACCGGGGCTGCACTTCTATTCCATGAACCAGGCTGAACCTAGTCTGGCGATCTGGAATAACCTGAAGTTGCCGCGTTGAAACAGCTGCAAGCTTCAAGCTGAAAGCAACAAGCAAGATCAAAAGATCGCAGCCTTCGGCAGCTCCTACGGGTGTAATCAATACCCATGCAGGAGCTGCCGAAGGCTGCGATCTTTTGCTTTTGAATCCCCGAATTAGAGCTTGTGCAGGCACTTTCTGGCTCTTTCGCGTTTCTCGTCGTAATCTCAAGTCATGCCTTTGATCGCGCAACTATTCACGGTACTGGTTTTTGCTTGCCTGAGCTTTGCCGCTCGGGGCGAGAAGTTGCGTATTGTCACCGAGCCGTGGGCTCCTTACGTGTATGAGGAGGACGGCAAGAACCTCGGGCTGGACTACGAAACCACCGCCATCGTGTTCAAGCGTTTGGGAATCGAAGTCGAATGGCAGTTCCTGCCGTGGAAACGCTGCCTGTCGATGCTCGAGACCGGCCAGGCTGACGGCGCGCTGGATATCTTTCACAGCGACGAGCGCGACGCCACCCTGCTCTATCCGAGTGAACCGTTGTCGGACGTCGAGTTCGTGATGTTCTATGCCAACGACCGGCCACACCCCTTCAGCAAGCTCGAAGAACTCAAAGGCCTGACGATCGGCACTTCGCCGGGCTATCTGTACAGCGCCGATTTCAGCCAGTCGCCACTGTTCACCCGCGAGCCGGCACCGACCCACGAGGCCAACTTCGGCAAACTGCTGCGCGGACGCATCGACTTGCTGATCACCGATCGCCGCGTCGGTCAGCATTTGCTCGATCAGCTGAATATTCGCGATCAGATCAGCGAAAACCCGACGATCATCAGCCGTCAGAGCCAATATCTGGCCGTTCGACGCAATGCCGGGATGGATCTGCTGGTGGCGCGTTTCGGTGCCGAACTCAAGCGTTTCAAGCGTGAACCGGCCTACGCCGAGCTCAGCGCACGCTACGGCGCAGCCCCGGTCGACGCCGCTCCGCTGAGCAACGCCTCGGCCAGCCGCAAAACCGTTGAGCAGCAGGAAAGCAGCGCGCAGTGATTGCTCTGTTATACTCCGGCGTTCCCGCCAGGCTCACGCCCGGACGCCCGGAACCGTAACAGGCCTCTCGACCCGCTACAGCGCAGCTTTCAGCCCGCGCGAGCGCTCCTGACGTGCCTTCGGAACCGCAGCAGGACCGGACGGGATTGCGTCCTCTTAAACGTGATTCGCGCCAGGCAAGACTCCCATTGGGCCAAGCCCTAACTAAAACAGGATTACTCATGTCCTTTGCTTCCCTCGGTCTCTCCGAGGCTTTAGTCCGTGCCATCGAAGATGCGGGCTATACCGAGCCTACTCCGGTGCAACAGCGGGCCATTCCCGCCGTGTTGCAAGGTCGCGACCTGATGGTTGCGGCACAGACAGGTACCGGTAAAACCGGCGGTTTCGCCCTTCCGATCCTGGAGCGGTTGTTCCCCAACGGTCACCCGGACAAATCCCAGCGTCATGGCCCGCGCCAACCGCGCGTTCTGGTCCTGACCCCGACCCGCGAACTCGCGGCCCAGGTACACGAGAGCTTCAAGATCTACGCCCGTGACCTGAAATTCGTCAGCGCCTGCATCTTCGGCGGCGTCGGCATGAACCCGCAAGTCCAGGCCATGTCCCGTGGCGTTGACGTACTCGTCGCCTGCCCGGGTCGTCTGCTCGACCTCGCAGGCCAAGGCAGCGTCGATCTGTCCCACGTCGAAATCCTCGTCCTCGACGAAGCCGACCGCATGCTCGACATGGGCTTCGTCCACGACGTGAAGAAAGTCCTCGCGCGTCTGCCGGCCAAGCGTCAGAACCTGCTGTTCTCGGCGACATTCTCCAAAGACATCACCGATCTTGCCGGCAAGCTGCTGCACAACCCGGAACGCATCGAAGTGACACCGCCGAACACCACGGTCGAGCGCATCGAACAACGCGTGTTCCGTCTGCCGGCCAGCCACAAGCGTGCCCTGCTGGCGCACCTGATCACCGCCGGCGCCTGGGAACAGGTACTGGTGTTCACCCGTACCAAACACGGCGCCAACCGTCTGGCCGAGTACCTGGACAAACACGGCCTGCCGGCTGTGGCGATCCACGGCAACAAGAGCCAGAACGCCCGCACCAAAGCCCTGGCCGACTTCAAGGCCGGTGAAGTGCGCATTCTGGTAGCGACCGACATCGCCGCGCGCGGTCTGGACATCGACCAGTTGCCACACGTGGTCAACTTCGAACTGCCGAACGTCGATGAAGACTACGTGCACCGTATCGGCCGTACTGGCCGTGCCGGTCGTTCGGGCGAGGCGATCTCGCTGGTGGCCCCGGACGAAGAAAAACTGCTGAAAAGCATCGAACGCATGACCAAGCAGAAAATCGCCGACGGCGACCTGATGGGCTTCGATGCCAGCACCATCGAGGCCGAGAAGCCTGAAGTGCGCGAGCGTCCGGACATGCGCAACCCGCGCAACGCCCGTGGCCCGCGTGGCGACGGTCCGAATGGCGGCGGTGGTGGCGGCGGTCGCAAGGACAAAGGCAAAGACAAGGGCAAGGAAAAACCGGCCGGCGAACGCGGCGAGCGCCCTGCCCGTCAGCAGAAACCACGTGAAGGCACCCCGGCCCGCGAACAGCGTCCGAGCCAGCCACCACGTGCGGCGGCTGATCGTGCACCGGACGAGTTCCTCGACGACGATATCGATAACTTCGGTAACCGCGTGGATTACGTGCCGAAAGCCGCCCCTGCCGGTGGCCGTGGCCGTCGTCCGGGTGCGCCGGCACAAGGTGCAGGCGCTGGCGCCCCTCGTGGCGGGCAGCCGCAAGGTCGCCAGAACGGTCCGCGCAACAGCAACGGTTCGAGCACCGGCACCCCGCCGGCCAAACGCAACGGCCCGCGCAACGGCGCGCCGCGTGATGGCCAGGGCCGTCGTGACGAGTCCTCGTCGCGCAACCGCCGCCCGGCTCGCGACGATCAGCCACGTACCGAGCCAGCCGTGCAGAACCCGCGCAGCAACGGGCCGAAGATCATGCACAAGGAATCGAAAGCCGACCGCTTCCCGACGCCTGAGCAGCTCGATCAACTGCCGACCCGTCCGCGCGGCGAGAAACCAGCACTGCTGACCCGCAATCGCTGAGTTATCGCAGCAATGAAAAATGCCCCGGCTCGCAAGAGCCGGGGCATTTTTCATGAGCAAGCCAATATCCCTGAATCACCACATCACTTGTGGGAGCGGGCTTGCTCGCGAATGCAGTCTGTCTGTAACGGAAGTATCGACTGGCCCGCCGCATCCGCGAGCAAGCCCGCTCCCACAGTGGATCTGCGGTGAGATCAGTGTTGTGAAGGACAATAAAAAACGCCCCCGGCCTTGCGACCGGGGGCGTTTTTGCATGGCGGCGAAAATTACTTCGCTTTCACACCTTCGAACGAGATGTACAGATCGACGTTGTCGGACTGTGGACCCAGATCCATCATCTTGCCGAAATCAGAGCGCTTGATGCTGGTGGTGCCTTCAAAGCCGGCACGGTAGCCGCCCCATGGATCCTTGCCTTCGCCCAGGAACACAGCCTTGACCACGATTGGCTTGGTCACGCCGTGCAAGGTCAGGTCGCCGGTCACGTCAGCAGTGTCTTTGCCCTCGGCGTTCTTGCCGGTGGATTTGACGCTGGTGGAGACGAATTTGGCGTCAGCGTATTTGCCCACGTCCAGGAAGTCTTTGCTGGAGATGTGCTTGTCGCGCTCGGCGTGGTTGGTGAACACGCTGGCGGTTTTCACGTTGAATTCGATTTTGCTGTCTTCAGGCTTGGCGGCGTCAAAGCTGAACTTGCCGTCGATGTCCTTGAAGGTACCGGTGATGTAGCTGTAGCCCAGGTGGCTGATCTTGAAGTCGACGAAAGCGTGCTGGCCTTCCTTGTCGACAGTGTAATCAGCAGCCATCACGTTCGCGGACAGTACGGCAGAACCGATTGCCAGAGCGGCCAGAGTCTTTTTCAACATGCTTTCTTTTCCTTTGAGTCGAGGTTGAATTTCAGGCTTTGCGACCGAGCATTCGCGTCAGGGTCGCATCACGATCGATAAAGTGGTGCTTCAATGCTGCCAACGCATGGAGACCGGAAAAAATTACCAGCGCCCACGCCAGCCAGAGATGAATCACCCCAGCGGTATCTGCCTGATCCGGTAGTCCGGAAACCAGTGCAGGAACTTCAAACAGGCCAAACACCGGGATCCCGACACCGTCTGCGGTGGAAATCAGGTAACCGGCAATCATCACGGCGAACAGCGCGAGGTACAGAAACCCGTGGCCGAATTTGGCGCCGATGCGGGTCATGCGGCTGTAGCTCTGCAGCGTTGGCGGCGGCGGGCTGACAAAGCGCCAGAGCACCCGCAACACCATCACGCCCAGCAACACCAGACCGATGCTCTTGTGCAGATCCGGCGCGTCTTTGCGCCAGCTGCTGTAGTAATCCAGCCCCACCATCCACAGACCCAACGCGAACAGTCCGAAGACCGCCAGCGCCACGCCCCAGTGCATGAAGATGCTGACCCAACCATAGCGAGAAGCAGAGTTACGTAGCTGCATTGCCCAAATCCTGTGAGAACTGCGAACCAAGACTAGCGAGTTATCTATCGAATTAAAGCGGAAAATTTTGCTTTGAAATATCGAGAAATGCGATCAAGAGTCTTGAACAGATGAGTTAAGGAAAGATTAAAGGGGATTCCTTGCTGGCTCTCGAGTGTTTTTTGGCAGGCAATGACAACGCCATCTGCGTCCTCTGTCAGCCCATACAAAGTAGCTCAATCCACACAATGGGTTGTCCCGGCGCGATGCATTGCATAGGCTTGCGCGATTGTTTGCCCGCGCCTGACGCGAGCCGCCTCGAGGAGACTGTAAATGGGCCTGAATAACCAGTGGATGCAACGCGACCTCGCGGTGCTGTGGCATCCCTGCACCCAGATGAAAGACCACGAACAGCTGCCGCTGATCCCGATCAAACGCGGTGAAGGCGTCTGGCTCGAAGATTTCGAAGGCAAGCGCTACCTCGATGCCGTCAGCTCCTGGTGGGTCAACGTGTTCGGCCACGCCAATCCGCGGATCAACCAGCGCATCAAGGATCAGGTCGATCAGCTGGAACACGTGATCCTCGCCGGTTTCAGCCACCAGCCGGTGATCGAGCTGTCCGAGCGTCTGGTGAAGATGACGCCCGAAGGCCTGAACCGGGTGTTCTACGCCGATAACGGTTCGTCCTGCATCGAAGTCTCGCTGAAAATGAGCTTTCACTACTGGCTCAATCGCGGCCAGCCGAACAAGAAACGCTTCGTCACCCTGACCAACAGCTACCACGGTGAGACCATGGCGGCGATGGCGGTCGGCGACGTGCCGCTGTTCACCGAAACCTACAAAGCGCTGCTGATGGACACCATCAAGGTGCCAAGCCCGGATTGCTACCTGCGCCCGCAGGGCATGAGCTGGGAAGAACATTCACGCAACATGTTTGCGGCGATGGAACAGACGCTGGCCGAAAACCATGACAGCGTCGCGGCCGTGATCGTCGAGCCGTTGATTCAGGGCGCCGGCGGCATGCGCATGTACCACCCGGTGTACCTCAAGCTGCTGCGCGAAGCCTGCGACCGCTATGGCGTGCACCTGATCCTCGACGAAATCGCCGTCGGTTTCGGCCGCACCGGCACCATGTTTGCCTGTGAACAGGCCGGCATTCGCCCGGACTTCCTCTGCCTGTCCAAGGCCCTGACCGGCGGCTACCTGCCGCTGGCGGCGTGCCTGACCACCGACGAGGTCTACAGCGCGTTCTACGACGACTACCCGACCCTGCGCGCCTTCCTCCACTCGCACAGCTACACCGGCAACCCGCTGGCCTGTGCGGCGGCGCTGGCGACGCTGGACATATTCGAGCAGGACAACGTCATCGAGAACAACCAGGCCCTGGCCCGGCGCATGGCCTCGGCCACTGCGCATCTGGTCGATCACCCGAACGTCTCGGAAGTGCGCCAGACCGGCATGGTGCTGGCCATCGAGATGGTCAAGGATAAAGCCACGAAAGAGGCCTACCCTTGGCAGGAGCGACGCGGCCTGAAGGTGTTCCAGCATGCGCTGGAGCGCGGCGCGCTGCTGCGTCCGCTGGGCAGCGTGGTGTATTTCCTGCCGCCGTACGTGATCACCCCGGAGCAGATCGACTTCCTCGCCGAAGTCGCCAGCGAAGGCATCGACATCGCCACCCGTGACAGCGTCAGCATGGCCGTGCCGAAGGATTTCCACCCGGGGTTCCGCGATCCGGGCTGATTTGAATTGTTCAAGATTGTGGTGCCTGGGCTGCCGCTTTCGCGAGCAAGCCCGCTCCCACATTTGGAATGCATTTCCCTGTGGGAGCGGGCTTGCTCGCGAATGAAGTCGACACCGTTCCAACTGATTCACATCTTTCCAGAGACCCGAAATGAGACTGTCCCGCTTCTTTATCGACGCCCCCCTGAGCACCGGCGAACACGAACTGCCGGAAGCCCAGGCGCATTACATCAGCCGCGTGCTGCGCATGGCCGAGGGCGATGCGGTGCAGTTGTTCGACGGTTCCGGCCATGAGTTTCGCGGCTCGCTGGTGGAAGTCGGCAAGAAACGCGTCGTCGTGCAGATCGACGAGCAACTGCCCGGCCAGATCGAATCGCCGTTGCAGATCCACCTCGGTCAGGGCCTGTCCCGGGGCGAGCGGATGGACTGGGCGATCCAGAAAGCCACCGAGTTGGGCGTGAGCGAAATCACCCCGATCTTCAGCGACCGCTGCGAAGTGCGCCTGAAGGACGAACGCGCCGACAAACGCCTGGTGCACTGGCGTCAGGTGGCGATCAGCGCCTGCGAGCAGTGCGGTCGTTCGCGGGTGCCGGTGATTCACCCGCCGCTGCTGCTGGCCGACTGGCTGAAGCAGGCCCAGGCCGAATTGAAACTGGTGCTGCACCCGGTGGCCGAGCCGCTGGTGAGCCATGCCAAACCGGCGACACTGGCGTTCCTGATCGGGCCGGAGGGTGGCTTGTCGGATGCCGAGGTTGAGCAGGCCAAGGGCAATGGTTTTCACGCGGCACGCCTTGGGCCGCGCGTGTTGCGTACCGAGACCGCGCCGGTGGTGGCGCTGGCGGTAGCCCAGCAGCTTTGGGGTGACTTCTAGGGCCTCTTCGCGAGCAAGCCCGCTCCCACAGTAGTTCTTGGGTGTACACGGCATTTGTGTTCACTGCAAATCCACTGTGGGAGCGGGCTTGCTCGCGAATGCGGTGTGTCATTCAACAAAGATGTTGGTTGACTTGACGCCATCGCGAGCAGGCTCACTCCTACAGGGGATGGCGGGGCGTTCAGAGGACATAAAACAGAATCGCCACAAAGTGCAGCAGACTCCCGGCGATCACAAACAGATGCCAGATCCCGTGCGCATGCCGCAACCGGTGATCGAGGGCAAAAAAGATGATGCCCACGGTGTACAGCACCCCGCCCGACGCCAGCCAGGCAAACCCTGTCGTACCCAGCGCCGCGATCAACGGCTTGACCGCCACCAGCACGATCCAGCCCATCACCGCATAGATCACGATCGACAGGATCCGCGCCTCCGAGCGTGGCTTGATCTCCTGCAAGATGCCGATCAGCGCTAGCCCCCAGACAATCCCGAACAGCGTCCAGCCCCACGGCCCGCGCAGGGTCACCAGACAAAACGGCGTGTAGCTGCCGGCGATCAACAGGTAGATCGAAAAGTGATCGACCTTCTGCATGATCGCTTTCTTGCGCCCGCGCACGCTGTGGTACACGGTCGAGGCGCTGTAGAGCACCAGCAAGGTAAAGGCGTAGATCGCCACGCTGACAATTTTCCACGGACTGCCGTCGAGGCTGGCAATCACCAGCATCCACACGCCGCCGATAAACGCTGCCACTGCCCCGACCAAGTGCGTCCAGGCGTTGAGTTTTTCTCCGTGATACATGTGTCACTCACCTCGTTATTCGTCACCGCAGCGCGCAAGGCTCGGGCCTTGAGCGTAAAAGCGCAATGTTTCTGTTCAAAGCCAGGCTGCGATCTTTTGCTCTTCCGGGCACAATCGGCCGACATAAAAAAGAGTCCGCGCCATGCTGATCGACGAAGAATTGACCCTGAAAAAACTCGAGGTGTTCCTCGCCTTCATGCGCACCGGCAATCTGGCGCGCGCCGCTGCCGAGCTGCAGACCAGCAATGTCAGCGTGCACCGGGCGATCCATTCGCTGGAAAGCGCCCTGCGCTGCCCGCTGTTCAAGCACGAAGGCCGCAACCTGACGCCACTGGAAAGCGCTTACGTGCTCGAAGAGCGCGCGCAGAAGCTGATCCAGGACGTGGTCGAAAGCGTACGCCTGACCCGCGAGGCTGCCGGATTCTCCGCTGAACGCTTCAAACTCGGCTCGTTGTATTCGCTGACGGTGAAAACCGTACCGCAACTGATCATGGGCCTGAAGATCCGCCGCAGCGAACTCAACATCGACCTGATCCTCGGCTCGAACATCGACCTGCTCTACAAGCTGAAGAACATGGAAGTCGACGCGATCCTGGTGTCGCTGGATGACACGGTCAGCGATCCGGACTGCGAGCAGATCCCGCTGTTCTCCGACGACATTTTCCTCGCCACGCCGGCAGATTCAAGATTCGCCCAGCGTCAGGAGGTCGATCTGGCGGAAGTGCGCGACGAAACCTTCATCACCCTGACCCAAGGCTTCGCCACCCATCAGGACGGCATTCGGGTGTTCAAGCAGGCGGGGTTCGAGCCGAAGGTGGCGATGCAGGTCAACGACATCTTCACCCTGCTGAGCATGGTCAGCTCGGGGGTCGGTTATGCGTTGCTGCCGGGAAGGATTGCAGCGGTGTACGAGAACCGCGTGAAGCTGATTCCGTTGCAGGAGAAGTACCGCCTGCAGCAGCACATTGGCGTGGTGTTTCTCAAGGCCAAGGAGCGCGATCCGAATCTGCTGGCGTTGCTGGCGGAGTGTCGGATGTATGCCAATCGCCAGACTTGAGACCGAGTCGCGCCCTTCGCGAGCAAGCCCGCTCCCACAGGGGAACGCATTCCAAATGTGGGAGCGGGCTTGCTCGCGAAAGCGTCAGCCCAGACAACTCAAATTCCGTATCTAGCCAACAATACCGCGAACAATGAAGAACAGCAGCGAAGGCCCCAGCAAACAGCCAAGCCCAGTGTGGAACGTAGCGGTCAACGCCCCATAAGGCACCAAGCGCCGATCCGTCGCCGCCAGCCCCGCGGTTACCCCGCTCACCGTACCGGCCAAGCCGCCGAACACCATCGCCGAACGTGGGTTATCCAGGCCCATCCAGCGCGCTGCGACCGGCGTGCCGACCATCACCAGAATCGCCTTGATCAATCCGGTGGCAATCGACAGCGCCATCACATCCGAGGTCGCGCCAATCGCCGCGCCGGTCACCGGGCCGACGATATAGGTCACCGCGCCCGCGCCGATGGTGGTCATGCTTACCGCATCGCGATAGCCGAAGGCCCAAGCCATACACGCGCCGACGATGAACGGCAGGATCGTACCGAGCAGCAGCGCAATCACGCCGATCAACCCGGCCTTCTTCGCCTCGGTCGCCTGCACTTCGAACGCCGTGGCGACAATTGCGAAATCACGCAGCATCGCCCCGCCCATCAGGCCGATGCCGGAGAACAGCGTCAGATCCGCCAGGCCTTTCTGACCGCCAGTCAGGGTGCCGCCGACCCAGGCCAACACCAGACCGATGACGATGGCAATCGCCGAGCCGTGAATGCGCCCGAAGGTCAGGCGTTTCGAGAGAATCACCGAGACCCACATGATCACGCCGACGAAAGCGAATGCGGTGATCAGGCCGTTGTGTTCCAGACCATTTTCAATGAGATCCCACATGTCAGCGACCTCCTACCGGGGTGCCGACCGGAGTGACTTCCACCGGTTCGTCGGGCAACGGTTCGCCCTTGTGGGTGCGGCTGATCAAGGCAATCGTGCAGCCACAGACCACTACCGAACCGATTGCCGCGAGCACCGCCACCGGGCCGCCGTGCAGGGCGGTGACGACGTTCTGTTGCGCGGCCATCGCCACCACCACCGGAATGTACATCGCGCCCCAGAAGCCGACGCCCATTTCGCAATCCTTGGTCATGCCGCCGCGCTTCTGCATCCACAACCGCGCGCAGATCAACAGGATCATGGCGATGCCGACCCCGCCGACGTTGGATTTGACGCCCAGCAACACGCCGAGCATGTCACCCATGATCACCCCTGCCAGCGTACAGATCGCCAACAGCGCCACACCGTAAATAATCATTGTTGTAGTCCTCAAAGTGCATCGTCGAATGTTGTTTTTGTTGTTCGAAGCCTGAGTCGCGGCGGTTTATGGTCGGCGGCCACCCTCCTCTCGCAACAGCGCCTGCAAGGTGTCCAGACGCGCACTGTCGAAGGCAGTGACCGTGCCCGATTCAAACACCCGGCGCGCCAGCCCGGTCAGCACCGCACCGGGCGGCAGTTCGATTTGTAAACGTACGCCGCGCTCGTAAGCGCTTTGCACGGTGCCGCGCCAGTCCACCACGCGGCACATGTTGAAAGCGAGGTCGTCGCGCAGGGCTTCAGGCTTGATCAGCGGACGCGCGCGGCTGCCACTCAGGTAAGCGATTTTCGGGGTCTTCAGTGCAACCTTGGCAAAGACTTCGGCGAGGGTTTGCGCCGGTGCCTCCAGCAGCGGGCAGTGCGACGGCATACTCACCGCCAGGCGTTTCGCCAGACCGGCACCACGACTGCGCGCCAGTTCGGCCACCGCTTGCATGGCCTGCTCGCTGCCGGCAATCACCACCTGGTTATCGGCGTTGATGTTGGCCAGGTACACCGGCGACTCCGCGCTGTGTACCTGCGCCAGCAGCGTTTCGACGGTGGATAATTGCAGGCCGATGATTGCGGTCATGCCAAAGCCTTGTGGATAAGCCTGCTGCATCAACTCGCCACGCAGGCTGACCAGATGCAACGCGTCGCTGAAGCTCAGCGCCCCGGCGACCACCGCTGCCGGGTACGCACCGATGGACAGGCCGGCGACGTAATCCGCCGTGAGTCCGTCCTGCAGCAATTGTCGTGAAGCAGCGACCCCGGCGATCAACAGGCACAGCTGAACCGCCCGGGTGCTGCGCAACGCATCGGCAGAATCGAGCAGCGCGACATCTTCACCGAGCACGTCGCTGGCCTCGATCAACGCTTCCCGAGGCAAACGCTGGAGCATGCCCGGTTGCTGCGCGCCCTGGCCGGGGAACACCAACAGGCTGCTCACGCTGCCTGCTCCTGCGGGTTCCATGGATCAGCGACCAGACAGGCTTGATGGGCGTTTTTCAGCAGCACCCGTGCAGACCCGCTGGCCCATTCGCGCAACGCGACTGCACCGAACGGCGTCTGCAATTGCATGTCGACCCGGCACACGGCTTGATCAAAAACCGCGACCAGTTTGCGTGCCTGATTACGCGTGATCAGTTGCGGTGTCCGCAGAATCAGATCGAGGTCACTGGCCGCGTGCATCGCGGTAAAACCACTGGCCAACTCAAACCCGACACTGCCACTGATGCCCCAGACCCAACCGCAGTCATCGAGCATTGGCCGCAGTTGTTTGAGGGCCTGCATCACTGGCAGATCGCGCGCGCAATCGACATGACTAAGCGCTTCGGGGCTGACCCGACAGGCAATCGAATCGAGCGCCATAAACGCCGCTAGCCGCTGCTCACGCAACACACCGCGAATGCCCACCGCGACCCAACCTTCCGCGCTCACCGCGCGCCGCACGACCACCGGTTGCCCGGTAGCCAACGACTCGATTGCCCACTGCGGCGCATCCGCCGGTAGCTGCGCCGGGGTCATGCCCCACAGCAGGTCGTGGGCCAGTGGCATGTTCACCACTGCGCCCTCAACAGTTCGCGCACGCGGCTGGAGGCTTGGCGATTTTTTGCGCCGAGACGATTGCTCAAGTCAGTGCTGGAGATATCGCCGATGGCCTGTTTCAGGCACTCGGTCACCCGCGCCAGATCCTCCGCCGTCGGCTGCTCGATCTGCTGCACCGAAAAAGTCTCCCAGAGCAAACCGAGGCTGGCGTAGCTGTCGATGTCATAGGCCATCGGCGGCACGCTGGCGGCCAGCGCTTCCAGTTCCTCGACACTGCGCAGCGTCACCCGCGCCGCCGAAGCCTTGCCCATCGCATGCACCATCACCCCCGGATCGCGCAGGGCAATCAAACGGTTGGCCTGATAACCGTGGGCGAGAAACGCTCCGGACATGGCCTTGCCCACCAGCAGCGCAATCACCGGATGCCCGGCCAAACGGGCGCGGGCATAGCTGTCCGCCGCACCGGCCAGGGCCTGATGAATGCCGAGGGCTTCTTCGCGACGACCGTAAGCCTGGCTCGGAACATCGACGATGGCGATGATCGGGCGCTTCTGCGCTTCGTCGCGATCTGCCGTGATCACGTCATCCACAGCTTTGGCCAGACCCCAGCCTTCGAGCAAGCCAACTTCACCGTTGCGAGCCCGTGGGAAACGGTTGTCCGGGTCAGCGACCACCGCGATAAACCGCCCAAGTTCGCCGTCGGCGACCTTCAACGATGGCGGCAAACCTTCGACCGTTTTCGCACCAGCGCTCAGGGCATTGAACCAGTTCAAACCGCGCACGGAATAACCACTCATGAGCGCTCTCCTTGATACAGATCGCGAACCACCGACGGTTCGATTTGCTTGGCGGTGTCCAAACGGTTCAGGCGTTGCAGGAACCAATCGGCGCGCTGACTGCGTGGCTGGGTTGGCAAGCCTTGTTGCAACAACTCGCCCACCTGCTGGCGAATCTGCGCCACATCATCGGCGACATAACGATCCACCAGAGCACTGGCGAAACGCTGTTCGCCACCGGTCAGGCTCCAGATGAAGGGCCGGTCGCGGGAGTCGTATTCTTCGATCCCGGCCTCCTGCTCGATCACTTGCGGGCCGTTGAGGCCGAGGCGTGCTTCCTGGGTCACCAGCAAATAGCTGCACAGCGCGGCGGCAATCGACATGCCGCCGAAACAGCCGACGCTGCCCGCGACCACGCCGACCACCGGTTGGTACTGCTGCAAATCGACAATCGCCGCGTGAATATCGGCAATCGCCGCCAGCCCGAGGTTGGCTTCCTGCAAACGCACGCCGCCGGTTTCCAGCAGCAACACGGCGCGAGTCGGGATGCCTTTGCGGTTGTCTTCGGCGGCCAGTTCCAGCGCGCCGGCAATCTTCGCCCCGCCGACTTCGCCGAGGCTGCCGCCCTGAAACGCGCCTTCGATGGCGGCGATCACCACCGGCAAACCGTCGAGGCTGCCCTTGGCGATTACTACGCCGTCATCGGCTTGCGGCACCACGCCCTGGCGTTCGAGCCACGGCGACATGACCCGTTGAAACGGGTCGAGCAATTCGCGGAAGGTCCCGGCATCGAGCAAGGCTTTCGCCCGTTGCCGTGCGCCGAGTTCGACGAAGCTGTGTTTGTTGAGCAACGCTGCGCTGTCAGTCATGGCCGATCTCCTCGAAACCTTGTTCCAGACGCAGACGCACCACACCCGGCGTGGCGCCGAAATCGTGGATATCGATGGCCATTGCCGGTGGCGTGGTGCCGTCGAACATCCGCGCGAACAGGTGCTGCCAGCGCTGCTGCGCACCGTTGACCGAGGTCTGCACATTGATCGTCAGCTTGCCGGCCAGCCCCGGTTCGATCAGCACTTCCAGATCGCCCGAGCCGACACAACCGACCAGCGCCCGCCCGCGTGGCGGCTGCCCGGCGGGGAATTCAAAGGATAAGGTTTCCATCAAAACGCTCCCTGAAGGATGCCGTCGCGCTCGATACGGTCGAGCAGCAGCGTGGCGGCGAGCAAGTCGGCGGCGCCACCGGGCGAGGCATTCAATGCGATGAGTTGTTGATCCAGTTCGTGCAGGCGACGACGCCCGGTGAGGCTGGCGCTGCCACCAGCGTCAAGCACCGCTTGCGCACCTTGTTGCATAGCGTGCAGGCCCTGTTCACCGGCGCGGTAGAGCACGCAGGTGTCGGCCAGATCGGTCATGATCGCCAGCAGCGCATCGAGCCGGGCGTTCTGTTCGCCGTGGCCGTTGGCGCGGCTGCGCTTGAGTTGCGGCAGGCCACGTTGCAGCACGGACGGAAAGCCGAGTTGCGCTTCTTCGCGGGCACCGCGTGCGCCGTAGCGCAGGGCAACTTGCGCGCCGTGGCTGAGTGGGCGCGGTGCGTGGCGGTCATCGATTAAAGCCAATCGCGCAGCGCGTACGGCGACGGCACTGGCGCCGCTGGATTTAGGTTCCAGTGCCACGGCGGTGATCAACAACCCCAAGGCCCAGATCGCCCCGCGATGAGTGTTCACGCCGTTGGTGGTCGTGAGCATGGCTTGCTCGCCTTCACGGCCGATCCGACCAATCGCTTCGCGCAACGTTGAATCGACTTCGCCGATGTCCACCGCCGCTTCAGCCATTTCCTTGAACGCCGGCCATAACGACAACGCCGAAGCGTGCATCAGGCCCAAGTGCAGATCGCTGTGCGCGCCATTGCCACGCCGGTCGACCAGCGCCGGTTTCGGCGACAGATCGGCTTCGTCGATCAGCGCATCCACCGCCAGATCGGCCAGGCGTTCGCTGAGGCTCAGGGGTTTCGCTTGCAGATTGAGTGCGTGCATTACCAGCTCCTGAATTTGGCGGGCGGGTTGTACAAACCGCCGGACCACTCGACCAGATCGGCCACGCTTTTCGCCGCCAGCAGTTCGCGGGTGGCGTCGGTGCGGCGGATGCCGAGGTCTTCGGGCAAGGCAATCAGGCCTTCGCGGCGCATGCGTTCGGTGTCTTTCGGGTTGTGGCGCAGACCGATGGCGGTCACGCCGGCCACCGCTGCGATCATCGCCTGGCGCTCTTCCAGCGAGCGCGCCTTGTACAGGTAGGCGATGCCCTCTTCGGTAAGCAGGTGGGTGACGTCGTCGCCGTAGATCATGATCGGCGCCAGCGGCATACCGCTTTTCTTCGCCACTTCCACCGCGTCGAGGGTTTCGACGAAGGTCGGTTTGCCGCCCTCCTGGAAGGTCTCGACCATTTGCACCACAAGTTTCTTGCCGCGTTCGAGCATCGGTTGCGGCGCGTCGTCGTGGCGCATGTCGAGCCACGCCGGGGTGCCGTGACGGCGACCGCGCGGGTCGTGGCCCATGTTCGGCGCACCGCCGAAACCGGCGAGGCGGCCACGGGTCACGGTCGAGGAATGCCCGTCGCCATCGACCTGCAATGTTGCGCCGATAAACAGATCCACCGCGTACTGCCCCGCCAGTTGGCAGAACATCCGGTTGGAACGCAGCGAGCCGTCGCGCCCGGTGAAGAACACGTCCGGGCGCGCGGCGATGTAGTTTTCCATGCCCAGTTCAGTACCGAAGCAATGCACGCTCTCGACCCAGCCGCTCTCGATCGCCGGGATCAGCGTCGGGTGCGGGTTGAGCGTCCAGTTGCGGCAGATCTTGCCTTTGAGGCCGAGGGATTCGCCGTAGGTCGGCAGAATCAATTCGATCGCGGCGGTGTTGAAACCGATGCCGTGGTTGAGCGACTGCACGTTGTGTTTTTCGTAGATCCCACGGATCGCCATCATCGCCATCAACACGTGCACCGGTTTGATGTGCCGTGGGTCGCGGGTGAACAGCGGCTCGATGTAGAACGGCTTGTCGGCCACCACCACGAAATCCACCCATGAGGCCGGGATGTCGACGCGCGGCAGTTCGCTGACGTCATCGACCAACTGGTTGACCTGGACAATGACGATGCCGTCGCTGAACGCGGCCGGTTCGATCAGTGCCGGGGTGTCTTCGGTGCTGGGGCCGGTGTAGATATTGCCGGCGCGGTCGGCCATGAACCCGGCCGAGAGCACGACGTTGGGGATCAGGTCCACCACCAGCCGGGCGTAGAGTTCGATGTAGGTGTGAATCGCGCCGATTTCCAGCAGGCCGTCTTCGAGCAACTGGCTGATGCGCAGGCTTTGGGTGCCGGCGAAGGAGAAATCGAGCTTGCGGGCGATGCCGCGTTCGAACAGATCCAGATGCTCGGAGCGACCGACGCTGGGCATGATCATGTGCAGATCATGCAGCTTTTCCGGATCGGCTTTGGCCAGCGAACGGGAAAGGAAATCCGCCTGCTTCTGGTTATTGCCCTCCAGCACCACCCGGTCGCCGGGATGGATCAGCGCTTCAAGCGCCGCGACGATCTTGTCGCTGGGCAACACCACACCGTCGGCCAGCCCGCGCACCTTGTCGAGACGCCGCTGCTTCTCGTCACGCCGCCGCGTCCAGCGCGAGTCGGGGGAAATTGTTGTTGTCATGCTCACTCCACGGGGTTCGCTGTCGTGGAGCCAAGGTAGGCGTGTGAGCGGGGCGCATCAATCAAGCGCGGTGGTGAATCATTACGCTGAGCGTAACGTTCGCTGACGCATTCGCGAGCAAGCCCGCTCCCACAGGGGGATCTTTGTCGTACACAACATCTGCATCCACTGGAGATCCCCCTGTGGGAGCGGGCTTGCTCGCGAAGGGGCCAGTGCTATCACCGCATGACTCAGCCAGTTGGCACCAGCTTGTCCAACACCCGATTGACCGCCATTTCCGCCACCATCACCACCTGAGCAATACCCTGCAACGTCTTGCGGTGCGAGCCTTCAACCAGCGCCGCATGATTGTTGAGCATGACCGTGGCCGAGCCGAGGGATTCACTGGCGTCGGCCAGCAGGGATTCGCTGTCGGCGTCGGGGTTGGCCATGTACAGCGTGTTGGGGGTGTAGGGCGTGGCCATGAGGTCGGGTTTTGGCGGGCCGAGGTAATGGTCGAGGGCGCGTTCGGCGGCTTCGTGGAATTTCTTTGATTCGGGGG
This sequence comes from Pseudomonas sp. MWU16-30322, assembly GCF_020515535.1. NCBI lineage: Bacteria > Pseudomonadati > Pseudomonadota > Gammaproteobacteria > Pseudomonadales > Pseudomonadaceae > Pseudomonas > Pseudomonas sp. MWU16-30322. The sequence goes on along the minus strand of NZ_JAIWYL010000008.1, from coordinate 181,315 downwards.
CTTCGTAGGGGGACGCCGTGTCTGTGGACGGCGGGTTTGGTGTTGGTTTGAACATGGTGACTAACCTCGGTGAGGCCGCAATCCTTTCGCCGCTAAGCAAAAGGGTGGCGGCTATGCGCAAGTTAGCGGACCGGTAGTCACCAAAAACCCGGCGCACCCGAAGGTGCCATGCGCACAGCCACCATCAAGTGCAGGCGAATGCCTGACTGGATGAGACATGTGCAACCGTAGGGACTAGCCGAGCCGCTAAGCTCGATCACTGGAAATCAGTGACGGGATCAAGTTACGCAGCCTGCCCAAGGCGCACAAGCCGGCGGATTCTGGTGCATGCGTAGGCAGCGGCGCAAGGATTTGTAGGCTGCTGACCGTAACCTTGGGTGTCTTTAAACAGCTGTGCTGAATGGTGTTTATTGCGCTGTAGAAATTGAGGGTTTGTCTGTCGGATCAGAGTGAAGCGACTGGCGCCTTCGCGAGCAAGCTCGCTCCCACAGGGGATGTGTGTCGTGTCCAAAATCTGTGTTCACTGAAGTTCCAATGTGGGAGCGAGCTTGCTCGCGAAGAGGCCAGCAAGATCACCACAAACTCTGGATCAGTGAACCAGCCCAGCCTCCACCAACAACTGTTCCAACCCCAACAAATCCGGCACCTTGGCTACCTGCTCCCCCACCTGCACCGCTGCCTGTTCCAGCGCACACAACGGCACATCGACATAACTCAACTGACTGTCGAGCTTGTACGAACGCGGGATCCCCTGCACCAGCAGCGCAATGAATTTCAGCTGTGGCAAGCCGCCAAGTGCGTTGAGGATGACGATCCGCGCGCGTTCGCCGATGACGATTTTCTGCCCGCAGGCTGACTCGAAACTCAGTAGCGGAATCTGCCGTTCGCGCCAGCTCACCCGCCCCAGATACCACGGCGGTGTGTCGAGGTCGAAGGCGCTGGCCTGGTAGTCGATCAGTTCGGCAACGGCGACGTTGGGCAGGATCAGGTTGCGGTCGGCCAGCGGCAGCAGCAGGCCGGTGAGTTGGCTGGTGCGCGCGTTGTGGCGGCGCTCATGCATGTTTCTTGCTCCAGTGGGCAATGCTTTCGAGCAGCACCGATTCCTGATACGGCTTGCCGAGGTAGTCGTTGACGCCGATGGCCATCGCGCGGTCGCGGTGTTTCTGCCCGGTGCGCGAGGTGATCATGATGATCGGCAGGTGTTGCAGGCGTTCGTCATTGCGTACCTGGGTGGCGACTTCGAAGCCGTCCATGCGCGGCATTTCGATGTCGAGCAGCATCAGGTCAGGCATGTGTTCTTCGAGCAGCAACATGGCGTCGACACCGTCCTTGGCGGTCAGCACATTCATGCCGTGGCGTTCGAGTAAACGGCTGGTGACCTTGCGCACGGTCACCGAGTCATCGACCACCAGCACCAGCAGTGGCTTCTGCGGTTCGCTGTCGATTTCCGCCTGCGCCGGACGCTGCGCAACCCGCGCCTGCATCGCGCGGATCGGTGCGAGCAAATCAAGAATCAGCACCACCCGGCCATCGCCGAGAATCGTCGCCCCGGACACGCCCTGCACTGCCGCGAACTGCGGGCCGAGGCTCTTGACCACGATCTCGCGGGTGCCAGCCATCGCATCGACCTGCACCGCGATGTGCCGGTCATTGCACTGCACCAGCAGCACCGGCAACGGCAGGCTCTGGCCGAGCAGTTTCGGCCGTGGCGCGGTTTTCAGCAGCTCGCCCAGATAGCACAACTCGTAGCGCTGACCGGCGTAGTGATAGCTCGGCGGATCGTTGCGGTAGTGCCCTTCCAGATCATTCGGCAACACGCGGACGATGCCTTCGATGGTGTTCAGCGGAATCGCGTATTGATCCTCGCCGCACTGCACCATCAGCGCGCGGTTGACCGACACGGTGAACGGCAGACGAATGCGGAAGTGCACGCCCTGCCCCGGCACCGAATCGATGCTCATGGTGCCGCCGAGCTGGCGGACTTCCTCATGAACCACGTCCATGCCAACGCCGCGCCCGGAAATCTGGGTGATCTTTTCCGCCGTGGAGAAGCCCGGCTGCAGGATGAATTGCAGCACGTCGCGGTCGCTGATCTCGGCGTCCGGTGCCAGCAGGCCGCGCTTGATCGCCTTGCGCCGCACCGCGTCCAGCGGCACCCCGGCACCATCGTCACGAATATCGAAAACGATGTCGCCACCCTCGCGGGTCAGGTCGAGGGTGATCGTACCCTGCGCCGGTTTGCCCGCCGCCAGCCGCACTTCGGCCGACTCCAGTCCATGGTCGACGGCGTTGCGCAGCATGTGCTCCAGCGGCGCGGCCATGCGCTCCAGCACGTTGCGATCCATCTCGCCTTCGGCGTTGCCGATGATGAACGCGACGTCTTTGTTCAGCTCTTCGGCGACCTGACGCACGATGCGTTTCAGGCGCGGCAGCATGCGTTCAAACGGCACCATGCGCGTACGCATCAGGCCTTCCTGCAACTCGGTGTTGATCCGTCCCTGTTGCTGTAACAGGTTCTCGGCGTCGTGGTTGCGGCGGTCGAGGGTTTCCTTGAGATCGAGCAAGTCGGAGGCAGATTCGAACAGCGCCCGCGACAGTTGCTGCAACTGCGAATGACGGTCCATTTCCAGCGGATCGAATTCTTCGTAGCCGAGGCGTTCGGCATCGACTTGCTGACGGCTGAGAATCCGCCCCTGGGTTTCGGTGTCGAGCCGGCGAAGCTGATCGCGCATGCGCTCGATGGTGGTTTCCATCTCGTTCAGCGCGGTTTGCGCATCGCTGACTTGCTGCTCGATACGCCCACGGAAAATCGAGGTTTCCCCAGCCAGGTTGACCAGCTCATCGAGCAGTTCGGCGGAGACCTTGACCATGTCCGCGCCGGCATCAGCGGCGGGTGACGCAGGCTCGGTCTTGGTTGGAATCGGCAGCAGCGGCGGCGTGTCAGGGGTCACCGGGTGGCTGAAATTCTGGATCGCGTTGATCAGCCGATCCGCCGGTGGGCATGGCTGCCCGGCGCGCACGCCATCAAGCATTTGCGCCAGCCGGTCATGCCCGCGCTGCACCAGCGCGAACAGTTCGGCGGACGGTTGCAGCACGCCGGTGGCGAGGCTTTCGTAAAGGTATTCGAGCTCATGGGCGAGGTCACCGATCGGGCCGATCTCGACCATCCGCGCACCGCCCTTGAGGGTGTGCAGATCGCGCAGCAGGGTTTCCACTTCCTGGCGATTGCCGGGTTCGGCCTGCCAGCGCAGCAGCGCCGCGCCGGAGCTTTCAATGATGTCGAAACCTTCTTCGAGGAAGATTTCCAGCAGCTCCGGATCATGCGCCGCGCTGTCGTGTTCAGCCGTCGGCTGCGCCGTTTCGGCACTGCCGGCCTGGCCCTGGCGGAACTGGCGGATCGCTTCGATCAGGTCTTGCGCCGGGGTCAGCGCCTGATGGTTTTGCAACTGTTCGAGCAACTGCGCCAAGCGGTCGTGGCTCTTGTGCAGCAAGCGTCCGAGCAGCTCACTGTAGCTGTGGCGACGATCTACCAGACCTTCGTAGAGACTTTCCAGCTCATGGGCCAGATCGCCGATGGCGTCGACTTCGGCCATCCGCGCGCCGCCCTTGAGGGTGTGCAAATCGCGCTGCAACGACGACAGCGGCGCAGCGTTGTCCGGGTCGCTCACCCAACGCTGCAAGGCCTGACCGGCACTGTCGAGAATATCCACCGCTTCTTCGAGGAAGATTTCAACGATCTCGTCGTCCGGTGCGGTCTCGGCATGGGTGTGGGCGAGTTCGGCGGTCGCGGCGCCCAGTTCGCTGATGCTCAAGGTGCGGCTGCCGTCGCTGCGAATCAGCCCCATCGCCGTCGGATCGAGGCTTTCATCGAGCAGTTCGTGCAAGGCGCGGACGCGCTGCGGCTGTGGAGTGATTTCCTGGCCTGCAGCCAGTTCGTCGAGCATGTTGATCAACGCTTCGTGGGCGTTCTGCGCCTCCTGGAAAAACCTGTCGCTGACCGCCAGGCTGCTTTCTTCGACGGCGCCATAGAGGTCGAGCAAGGCTTCGCACAACACGTCCACCGGCAGCAGATCGGCGAGGTGCGCGCCTTCGCCAAGGGTCGTCAGTTCGTCCAGCAGCGCGCTGAGTTCCTGACGTTCGCCGGGGTGTTGTTGCCAACGCTGCAACAGGCTTTCGGCGTCGAGCAGGATGTCCATGCCCTGGGCGAGGAAGTTGTTGATCAGTTGCGCATCGCGCTTGATCCGCAGACCGGTATTCGGTGCGCTGAGGATCGCTTCCAGACGTTCGGCGAGCAGCGTTTCGGTGCGTTTGATCAGCGACTGCGCACCGACAATCGGCGCCAGCGGATCGTGCTTGAGCTGGCGCAGACCGACGCGGAACAGGCCTTCGGCTTCGAGGAGCAATTCCACTTCATCGAGATCCAGCGGCAACTGATGCGCCTTGAACTCGCGCGCCAACTTATCCAGCGGCGCCGCCAGTTCGGCAATCGGCAACACGCCGGCCATCGACGCACTGCCCTTGAGCGTGTGCAAGGCGCGTTGCAATTCGTCGCTGGCCGGCAGCGGCACATGCTCGGCGGCCTGATCGAGGAAGCGGTTGAGGCTGGCGAGGTGGGTTTCGGCCTCGTTGCGGAAAATCTCCAGCAACAGCGGATCGAGGGCCGCCACATCATCGACGTCTTCGGCCGCCAGCGGCTCGACACCTTTGGCCAGCGCATGCGCACGGGCCGCCAGTTGATCGACATCGCTGCGCTGACGCTGGCGGTGCGTGGCAAATTCGCTGATCAGTTCCGGCAGCAGCAACACCGTGTCGGTGAGCAACTGCTGCACCTGCGCGCCGGGTTCTACGCTGTGTTCCAGCACGCGGTTGAGCAGGTTTTCCACGGCCCACGCCAGCTCGCCAAGGATCAACGCGCGAACCATGCGCCCGCTGCCCTTCAAGGTGTGAAAGGCCCGACGCAATTCAGTCAGTGCGGCGCGGTCATGGGTGTCGGCCGACCAGCGCGGCAGGTATTCGTGCAGAACCTCAAGCACCTCGTCGGTCTCTTCGAGGAACACTTCGCGCAGTTCATCGTCCACCGGTTCTTCGTCGGCGGGCGGTGGCATCAGGTTGCCGGGGGTGATCAAGGCCGGCGGGTTGACCGCCGACACCGGGCTGGCCAGCACCTCGGCCAGCGACTTCACGGTCTCGGGGTCATCCAGTGCCTGCAGGTCCTGCATCACCAGCGCTTCGCTGGGGCTGAGTACATCGTCGAGCACCGGCACGTGCTGCTCATGTGGAAAGAAACCGAGGCTGGCGAGGCTTTTCTGTGCGACATCCAGCAGTTGTTCATTCGGTGCCTGCGGGTCGTCGCTCAGGCGCTCGAGGTAATACTCGAGGCTGGTGATGACGTCGGCGAGGTGATCCAGTTGCTGCCAGCCCGGCTCGTGCGGATCCAGCAGCAAGTGTTCGCGAATGAAGCTGTTGCAGGCCTCGACCAGACTCGCCGCGCGGCTCAGAGGAATCATCGCCAGCGCGCCGCGCACCTGGGTCAGCAGTTCCGGCAGCGGTTGCAGTTGCTGGCGATCCCAGTCGGCGTCGATGTAGTCGACGATCATGTCCTTGGCCTGTTGCAGGCAGATGCGTGCTTCCTTGATCACGATCTGATGGATCTGCGTCAGATCAGTGGTCGGCAGGCGCGCGTCTTCGGGGCTTTCCGGCTCTACGGTGCCGACCATTCCGGCGAGGTTGGCTTCGACGTAAAGCAGCGCGCCGGCCACGTCCATCAGGGTCGCGTCGTTCGGTTCGCGCTGGCCCTGAACGAGGCCGAGTACCACCGCCAGTTGATCGATGATGACTTTGCGCGGCTGGCCGAAACCGAGCACCGCGAGGGTGTCGGCGATCTGCCGCAGCGGCGCCAGCAGACTCTCCAGATCGGAGGTGTGCTGACGGTCGCTGCGCACGAACAGGTCGAGGCGTTCCTTGACCCGCACCAGTTCTTCGCACAATGCCGCCAGCACCGAGCGCATCGCATCGCGGTCGGGACCGGCCAGACGCGCGCGTTCTTCGTCGACCATCGCGCTGTCGGGCAACGCGTCGTCCAGGGAGTAGCGATCTTTCATGGTCAGCATCTGCCCGGTGGGATGTTCGGCTTTGGCAATATAGAACAGCAGGCTTTTCAGCAGCTCCGGCGGGGGCGGCTGATTGAGGCCGCGCATGCCCTGTTCGAGCAGGCGCTTGAGCTCCTTGTCGGCGTCCTTGAACAGGCTGCGCAACGCCGGACTGTTGGCGATGGCACCTTCGCGCATGCCTTCGACCAGGGCTGAAGCGACCTGCCACAGCGGACTTAACGGCGCGTCAAAGCTCAGCGCTTCGAGGCGCTGGAAGACTTTCGCCAGGTATTCGAGGTGGGTCTGGTCATCCTGCTCGCGCAGCAAACCGACCAGCGCCATTTGCAGCATCTGGCGCAATTTGCGCAGCACATTGGGCAGGTCGGGAGGCTCCAGCGCGGCCAAGGCTTGTGCGCTCAACGGCGGCAAGTCAGGCAAGGGCGGGCTGAACAGGCTGGTTTCCGAGAGCAGGCTGTCGCCGCGTGCACTGCGCAAATCGTTGATCAGCGGCAGCACCACCAGCGGCAGGTCGCGGCGGGCGCTCTGCACGCGATCGAGGTAGATCGGCAATTGCCCGAGGGCTTGCAGCAGCAGGTGCAGGGCTTCGTCACGATGGCTGACGCGCTCCTGCTGCAAGGCTTCGACCAGATGCTCCATCTCTTCGGCGAGCAAAGCGGCGCCGTAGAACTCGACCATCTGCAGGCTGCCGTGCACCTGATGAATATACGTCAGACACTCGTCCAGCCCCGGTGAGGCCTGCGGGTCATCGAGCACGGCTTCAATCGCCTGATGCGCCTGCCTCAGCGTTTCGGCAATTTCACCCTTGACCCATTCGAGGGCCACGTAGTCGTGCCGGTCACCCATAACCACTCCACTCACGCCTTGTCCGTCGCGGACGCCGACGGCAAGGTGAAACCGGATACCGAACGACGCAGCTGACTGGCCATCTTCGCCAGATTGCCGATGCTCTCGGCGGTGGCGGTCGAGCCGGATGACGTCTGCGTGGTGATCTGCTGGATCACGTTCATCGTCATGGAAATCTGCCCGGCCGACGAGGTCTGCTGCTGCGCCGCATTGGAGATGCTTTGAATCAGCGCGGCAAGGGTCTTCGATACGCCTTCGATTTCTTCCAGCGCCACTCCGGCATCCTGCGCCAGTCGCGCGCCGCGCACCACTTCGGTGGTGGTCTGCTCCATGGAAATCACCGCTTCGTTGGTGTCAGCCTGAATCGCCCGCACCAGCGTTTCGATCTGCCGGGTGGCCGCGGACGAGCGCTCGGCCAGCCGCTGCACTTCGTCGGCGACCACGGCAAAACCGCGTCCGGCATCTCCGGCCATCGAGGCCTGAATCGCCGCGTTGAGCGCGAGGATGTTGGTCTGGTCGGCAATGTCGTCGATCAGGCTGACGATGTCGCCGATTTCCTGCGACGACTCGCCCAGGCGCTTGATGCGCTTGGCGGTGTCCTGGATCTGCTCGCGGATGTTGTCCATGCCGTGGATGGTGTTGTGCACCACCTCGTTGCCCTTGTTGGCGATTTCCACCGAACGCTCGGCCACCGCCGATGATTCAGCGGCGTTGGCCGAGACCTGATCGATTGACTGGGCCATGTCGCTGATCGCGGTCGAGGCTTCGGAGATCTGCTGCGCCTGATGTTCCGAGGCCTGGGCCAGGTGCATGGCGGTGGCCTGGGTTTCCTGCACGGCGGCGGCGACTTGGCCGGCGGTGAGGTTGATGGTCGCGACCAGATCGCGCAGTTGATCGACCGAGTAGTTGATCGAATCGGCGATGGTCCCGGTGAAGTCTTCGGTCACCGAGGCGGTCACGGTCAGGTCGCCGTCGGCGAGGTCTTCGATCTCGTCGAGCAGGCGCATGATCGCGTTCTGGTTGCGTTCGTTCTTCTCGGCGGTCTCGCGCAACTGGCGATTGGTTTCACGGACCATGACCATGCCGATCAGGATGATCGAGGCCAGCGCCAGCAAGCCCAGCACGTAGCCGCCGATGGTGTCGGTGCTGCGCCCGCCGGCAAGGTTTTCGAAACCGGTAGCGAGGTGCGAGGCTTCGTCGAGCAGGGTCTGCGACAGGCTGAAAATGTTGCTCGCCGACTCCCGGACCTTGAACAGCTCCGGTGAGGTTTCGAGGATTTCATCCACGGAGCCGGAGACGAACTGGAACAGCTCGGAAATTTCACTCAGCCGCGCACGGGCATCACGGTCTTCAACCTGGCTGATTTTCAGGGTCGGGTTGCCCTGCAACATGCCGTTGAGGACTTGGCCGAAACGGGTGGCATCGCGGCCAAAAGCGTCGGCAGCCTGCTGCGAGTTTTCGTCACCGGCCAGCACGGTGTTGACCGCGCCGAGAATGCGTTCAGCGAGCAGCGATTGGCGCTGGGCCATCGCCACTTGCGCTGCCGGGGCGCCGCGTTGCAGAAGGATCTCGACGACTTTTTCGTATTCGATCTGCAACTGCGGCACGGTTTCGGCCAGCGTCGCGGCGACTTGATGCAGCGAGAGCACGGTCTGTTCGCTGGAGAGAATCGCATCGGTATTTTTCAGCAGGCGTTCCCAGTCCAGCTGCACCGCGCGCATTTCCGGGCGCACGCTGGCCGGCGCGGGTGGCAGGCCGGTGGCCGGATCGCCCTTCTTCAAGTAACCCCAGCGCTGGGCGAAATCGTTGCGCGCATCGCTCAGCAACTTGAACGCGGCGGCCTTGCCGGCGGCGGCTTCAGTGGCGTTCTTGGCAATCCGCTGCGACAGCACGCGCAGCTCACCGGCGTGGCCAATGTACTGCTTGTCGTAGTTGGCCTGGGTGTTGAGGTAGGCGAAGTTGGCGAACAGCAGCATGATGAACACGATCAGTGCGATGAACAGCACAATGATCTGCGAACGACTGCGCGACCCTTCCGCCGATTTGCCTGTTTTTGCTTTTGTCATCGGTCCTCGCCTGTTTGAAGCTCACCCGTAGAACCTGTAGGAGTGAGCCTGCTCGCGATTGAACGATAACGCGGTGTATTTGATACACCGCGGTGCCTGAACCGCGAGCAGGCTCACTCCTACAAGGGATCTTTGTTGTTACGGCTATATCGCGACGCTCATGAACACCGGCGACTTGGCCAGTGCAAACAGGCTGAACACCCGCCAGTTCTGCTCGCGCCGGAAATAGCCTTTGACGAACTCCGCCTTGGAACCCTGGCGCTTGCTGATCGAGATCGGCTCGAAGCTGTCCTGCTCGAAGTGCTGCAGGCCGAACACCTCATCAACCAGCAGCCCGGCGAACACGTCCTGATGCTCCACTACCAGCACCCGCCGCTGTTTGCGCAGCGGCGACAGCTCATGGCCGAAGAAGCCGCACAGGTCCATGATCGGCAGCAAGCGCCCACGCAGGTTAGCCACCCCTTTGACCCACGGCTTGACCCCGGGCAACTGAGTGCAGCGCGGTTCGTGCAGCACTTCGCTGACTTCGCCCATCGGCGTCACGTACCAGTGCTCGCCGAGGCGAAAGCCGATGCCGCTCCAGCGATCCTGACGACCGGCTTGCGACGGCAGGTCCGCCGCCAGCAGGCGGCAGCGCTGGTCGATCTGCCACAGCAGTTCGAACGCGGTCAGCGACTGGTTCATGGCGGCGCGATCAACCGGCCAATACGTTGTTCAGGGTCTTGATCAGGGTGTCTTCTTCGACCGGTTTGGTCAGGTAATCCTTCGCGCCCTGGCGAGTACCCCAGACCTTGTCGGTTTCCTGATCCTTGGTGGTGATGATGATCACCGGAATATGGCTGGTCTCGGCATCCTTGGTCAGTTGCCGGGTGGCCTGGAAGCCATTGAGGCCGGGCATGACGATGTCCATCAAGACCGCGTCGGGCTTTTCCTGACGGGCCAGGGCCACGCCGTCGGCGCCGTTTTCGGCCTTGAGCACTTCATGGCCGTGCTTTTCGAGCATGCCGGTGAGTTTGTACATTTCAGTCGGCGAATCATCGACGATCAGGATACGTGCCATGGTCTTCCCCATTTTTCTTGTCGACATCCGGCCCGCTGGCCGAGCGTCACTGTACGTGTCTTACTGCGGCAAAACGGCGGCAAAGCCCGGAACGTGGGCCTGAATCGCGTCGAGCAGTTCTTCCTTGCTGAAAGGCTTGGTCAAAAATTGATCAGAACCGACAATCCGCCCCTTGGCCTTGTCGAACAGCCCGTCACGCGACGACAGCATGATCACCGGCGTGGCCTTGAACGCACTGTTGTTCTTGATTAAAGCGCAGGTCTGATAACCATCCAGACGCGGCATCATGATGTCGACAAAAATGATCCCGGGGTGGTGGTCGGCGATCTTCGCCAAAGCGTCAAAACCATCAATCGCCGTGATGACTTCGCAGCCCACATTTTTCAACAGTGTTTCGGCGGTGCGACGAATCGTTTTCGAGTCATCGATCACCATGACCTTCAAGGCGCTGGACTGCTGTTCCATAAGGGGGCTCTACCGTCGCCTTTGCGAATCAAATTGTCCGTTTTGCAATGAGTAATGGCTGGAAACCCTTGATGCTCAAGGGCCAGCACGATATGCCAGCCTTTTTAGCACAGTCTCCAGATGCAATCTATCGACGGGTTTTTCCTTGACCGAAAACCCGCCCGGCGCCACTCTGGCGGCACTTTTTCAATACCGATCCGGTAGCCAATTTTCGAGGAAAACCCAATGAGCGTTCGCGTCGGGATTGTCATGGACCCTATCGCCAGCATTTCCTATAAAAAGGATAGCTCGCTGGCCATGCTGCTGGCCGCGCAGAAACGTGGCTGGGAACTGTTCTACATGGAGCAGCGCGACCTGTATCAGGCCGAAGGTCAGGCGCGGGCGCGCATGAAGCCGCTGAAAGTCTTCGCCAACCCGGAAAAATGGTTCGAACTGGACGCCGAGCAGGACAACCTGCTGAGCGATCTGGACGTGATCCTGATGCGCAAGGATCCGCCGTTCGACATGGAGTTCGTCTACTCCACCTACCTGCTGGAACAGGCGGAAACCGCCGGCGTGCTGGTGGTCAACAAGCCGCAGAGCCTGCGCGACTGCAACGAAAAACTGTTCGCCACGCTGTTCCCGCAGTGCACCCCGCCAACCGTGGTCAGCCGCCGCGCCGATGTGCTGCGCGAATTCGCCGCCAAGCACGGTGACGTGATCCTCAAGCCGCTGGACGGCATGGGTGGCACTTCGATTTTCCGCCACCGCGCGGGCGATCCGAACCTGTCGGTGATCCTCGAAACCCTGACCGCCCTCGGCAACCAGCAGATCATGGGCCAGGCCTACCTGCCGGCGATCAAGGATGGTGACAAGCGCATCCTGATGATCGACGGCGAGCCAGTGGATTACTGCCTGGCGCGGATTCCGGCCCAAGGCGAAACCCGTGGCAACCTCGCGGCCGGTGGTCGTGGCGAAGCGCGGCCGCTGACCGACAAGGATCGCTGGATCGCCGCTCAGGTCGGACCGACTCTGCGCGAGAAAGGCCTGCTGTTCGTCGGTCTGGACGTGATCGGTGAAAACCTCACCGAAATCAACGTCACCAGCCCGACCTGCATCCGCGAAATCGACAACGCTTTCGGTACCGACATCGGCGGCCTGCTGATGGACGCGATCGACAAGAAGCTGCAAGCCGCCGGCAAAAAGCCGCAAGCTTGACGTGTGTCACATGCAGCTTGTCGCTTGAAGCGTGAAGCCCAAGGCGTGAAACCAACATTGCGTTATCATGCGCAGCCTCTGAAAAACGCGATGTTGGTTTTCTTGTCATGACCCTCCCGTCCGATCTGCCCGCAGAACTCGCCCATCGTGGCGTGCGCCCGGCCGATCGCCTCGGATTTACCCTGTTTCTCGCGGCGCTGATTCATTTGGCGCTGCTGCTCGGTGTCGGCTTTACCATGGTCGAGCCCAAGCAGATCAGTAAAACCCTGGAAATCACCCTTGCCACCTTCAAGAGCGAAACCAAGCCGAAAAAGGCTGATTTCCTCGCTCAGGAAAACCAGGAAGGCAGCGGCACCCTGGACAAGAAGGCGATTCCCAAGACCACCGAGGTCGCGCCGTTCCAGGACAATCAGGTCAAGAAGGTCACCCCGCCCCCGGCCGCCAAACCGGAAGTGCGCGAAGCCGCGCCCAAGGCTGCAGTGACGACGGTGGCGCCGAAACAGCAAAAGGCGCCGACCAAGAAAGAAGAAACCAGGACCGAGACCAAACCTGCGGTCAACGCGCCGACGTTCGACAGCTCGCAGCTGTCCAGCGACATCGCCAGCCTCGAAGCGGAACTGGCCAACGAACAGCAGCTGTACGCCAAGCGCCCGCGCATTCACCGTTTGAGCGCCGCCTCGACCATGCGCGACAAGGGCGCCTGGTACAAGGACGACTGGCGCAAGAAGGTCGAGCGCATCGGCAACCTCAATTACCCGGAAGAAGCGCGGCGCAAGCAGATCTACGGCAACCTGCGGCTGATGGTCTCGATCAACCGCGACGGCTCGCTGTATGAAGTGCTGGTGCTGGAATCCTCCGGCCAGCCGCTGCTGGATCAGGCGGCGCAGCGCATCGTCCGACTGGCGGCACCGTTTGCGCCGTTTACCGGCGATCTGTCGGATATCGACCGACTGGAAATCATCCGCACCTGGAAATTTGCCCGGGGCGACAAGCTTTCCAGCAACTGACCGCCGGCATAAGGGCTTTTGTGGCGAGGGAGCTTGCTCCCGCTGGGCTGCGAAGCGGCCCCCTGCATTTATCAGATACACCGAGATATCAGTTTTTACGACTGCTGCGCAGCCGAGCGGGAGCAAGCTCCCTCGCCACAGTGGGCGGGAAGACCATTCGCAACGCATCCCCAGCTTGTCAGTTCGCCCCTTGAACGCCACACTATCGCTCATGAAAAACGTCAGCCCCAGCTACCTCAAGCATCACTTCCTGATCGCCATGCCACACATGGCCGACCCGAACTTTGCCCACACCTTGACCTACATCGTCGAGCACACGGCCAATGGCGCCATGGGGCTGGTGGTCAATCGACCGCAAGAGCTGAATCTGGCTGACATCCTCGAGCAATTGCGCCCGGACATCGATCCGCCAGCGCTGTGCCAGCATGTGCCGATCTTCATTGGTGGCCCGGTGCAGACCGATCGCGGTTTCGTCCTGCACCCGGCGGGCAAGACCTTTCAGGCCACCGTCGAGCTGGACGGTAATCTGGCGCTGTCCACCTCCCAGGACGTGCTGTTCGCCATCGCCGACGGTGTGGGCCCGGCGAAAAGCCTGATTGCCCTCGGCTATGCCGGTTGGGAAGCCGGGCAACTGGAGGCCGAACTGGCCGACAACGCCTGGCTGACCTGCCCGTACGACGCCGACATCCTGTTCAACACCAGCAGCGAACTGCGGCTTGAGGCAGCGGCCCGGCACCTGGGGATCAACCTCAGCCTGCTGACCAGCCAGGCGGGGCACGCCTGATGGCCCTGCGCCTGATTCTCGGCTTCGACTACGGCACCAAACAGATCGGCGTTGCGGTCGGCCAGGTGATTACCGGCCAGGCCCGCGAGCTGTGCACCCTGAAAGCGCAGAACGGCGTGCCCGACTGGAATCAGGTCGAAGCGCTGTTCAAGGAATGGAAACCCGACGCCGTGGTGGTCGGCCTGCCGCTGAACATGGACGGCACGCCGAGCGAGATGTGCCTGCGCGCGGAGAAATTCGCCCGGCGCCTCAATGGCCGCTTCAATGTGCCCTTCTATACCCACGACGAACGTCTGACCACCTTCGAAGCCAAGGGTGAGCGACTGGTGCGTGGCGGGCAGAAAGGCAGTTACCGCGACAACCCGGTGGACGCCATCGCCGCCGCCCTGCTGCTGCAAGGCTGGCTCGACGAAAACACTGCATTGTTTGAATCCTGACAAGCGCTTCGGCGCTTTTCTTTTGAGCTACGACCCGAGCCGCGTCCAAGGACCCGGCTCGGCCCCAAGAAGGAGCAACCATGAGCCTGCCCAATCCCGCCGATCTGATCAGCCAGATGGCGATCCGCCTCAAGGCGCACCTGGCACAGCGTGATATCCGCGAACCGCGTTACATCGGCATCCGCACCGGTGGCATCTGGGTCGCGCAGGCCCTGCTCAAGGAATTGGCCAGCGACGCGCCACTGGGCACGCTGGATGTTTCCTTCTACCGCGACGACTTCAGCCAGAACGGCCTGCACCCACAGGTGCGCCCGTCGGCCCTGCCCTTCGAGATCGAAGGCCAGCATCTGGTGCTGATCGATGACGTACTGATGAGCGGCCGGACCATCCGCGCCGCCATGAACGAATTGTTCGACTACGGCCGCCCGGCCAGCGTGACCCTGGTCTGCCTGCTCGACCTGGACGCTGGCGAACTGCCGATCCGCCCGAACGTGGTCGGCGCGACCCTGTCGCTGGCCGCCAACGAGCGCGTCAAGCTGTCCGGCCCGGAGCCGCTGACGCTCGAACTGCAAGACCTGAATCCTTAACCCGCCCTTATTGAGAGTCCCCCTCGCGATGACGCCTCTAGATACCAAGCGCCCGCTGCAGCTCAATGATCAGGGCCAGCTGCGCCACTTCCTCTCGCTCGACGGCCTGCGCCGCGAGTTGCTGACGGAAATCCTCGACACTGCCGACTCGTTCCTCGAAGTCGGTGCCCGGGCGGTGAAGAAGGTCCCGTTGCTGCGCGGCAAGACCGTGTGCAACGTGTTCTTCGAAAACTCCACCCGCACCCGCACCACCTTCGAACTGGCGGCCCAGCGGCTGTCGGCGGACGTGATCACCCTGAACGTGTCGACCTCCTCGGCCAGTAAAGGTGAAACCCTGCTCGACACCCTGCGCAACCTCGAAGCGATGGCTGCCGACATGTTCGTCGTGCGCCACGGTGACTCCGGCGCCGCACACTTCATCGCCGAACACGTCTGCCCGCAAGTAGCGATCATCAACGGCGGCGACGGCCGTCACGCCCACCCGACCCAGGGCATGCTCGACATGCTCACCATCCGTCGGCACAAGGGCGGTTTCGAAAACCTCTCGGTGGCGATCGTCGGCGACATCCTGCACTCGCGAGTGGCGCGCTCGAACATGCTCGCCCTGAAGACCCTCGGCTGCCCGGACATCCGCGTGATCGCGCCGAAGACCCTGCTGCCGATCGGCATCGAGCAGTACGGCGTCAAGGTCTATACCGACATGAACGAAGGCCTGAAGGACGTCGACGTGGTGATCATGCTGCGCCTGCAGCGTGAGCGCATGACCGGCGGCCTGCTGCCGAGCGAAGGCGAGTTCTACCGCCTGTTCGGCCTGACCACCGCGCGTCTGGCCGGGGCCAAACCCGATTGCATCGTCATGCACCCGGGGCCGATCAACCGTGGGGTAGAGATCGAGTCCGCAGTGGCCGACGGCCCGCACTCGGTGATCCTCAATCAAGTCACCTACGGCATCGCCATCCGCATGGCCGTGCTGTCGATGGCCATGAGCGGGCAAACAGCGCAACGTCAATTCGAGCAGGAGAACGCCCAGTGAAGCTCAGCATTCTCGGCGCCCGCGTCATCGATCCAAGCAGCGGCATGGATCAAATCACCGACATCCACGTTGAAGCCTGCAAGATCGTCGCCCTCGGCGCCGCACCGGCCGGTTTCACCGCAGTAGAAACCATCGACGCCAGCGGGCTGGTCGCCGCACCGGGGCTGGTCGACCTGAACGTCGCCCTGCGCGAACCGGGTTACAGCCGCAAAGGCAGCATCGCCAGCGAAACCCGCGCCGCTGCGGCCGGCGGCGTGACCAGCCTGTGCTGCCCACCGAAGACCAAACCGGTGCTCGACACTTCGGCCGTGGCCGAACTGATCCTTGACCGCGCCCGCGAGGCCGGCAACACCAAGGTGTTCCCGATTGGCGCACTGAGCAAAGGCCTGGACGGCGAGCAACTGGCTGAACTGGTGGCGCTGCGCGACGCCGGTTGTGTGGCGTTCGGCAACGGTCTGGAGAGCTTCCGCAACACCCGCACCCTGTGCCGGGCGCTGGAGTACGCAGCCACCTTCGACCTGACGGTGATTTTCAATTCGCAGGATCACGATCTGGCGGATGGCGGTCTGGCCCATGAAGGCCCGGTCGC
The DNA here is from genome assembly GCF_020515535.1 of Pseudomonas sp. MWU16-30322. Lineage (NCBI taxonomy): Bacteria > Pseudomonadati > Pseudomonadota > Gammaproteobacteria > Pseudomonadales > Pseudomonadaceae > Pseudomonas > Pseudomonas sp. MWU16-30322. Next base: position 165,137 of record NZ_JAIWYL010000008.1, on the reverse strand, counting down.
CAGTTTCCTCGGTCTGCCGGGGATTCCGGAAACCGCGGAAACCGTGGCCCTCGCTCGCGATCTGCTGCTGGTCGAGCAGACCGGCGTGCGCGCGCACTTCAGCCAACTGACCAGCGCGCGCGGTGTGGCCCTGATCGCCCAGGCGCAGGCCCGTGGCTTGAAGGTCACCGCAGATGTCGCCCTGTATCAGCTGATCCTCACCGATGAAGCGCTGATCGACTTCAGCAGCCTGTATCACGTGCAACCGCCGCTGCGCACCCGCGCCGACCGCGATGGCCTGCGCGAAGCGGTGAAATCCGGGGTCATTTCGGCGATTTCCAGCCATCACCAACCGCATGAGCGCGACGCCAAACTGGCACCGTTCGGCGCGACCGAGCCGGGCATCAGCAGTGTTGAATTGCTGCTGCCGCTGGCGATGACGCTGGTTGAGGATGGCTTGCTGGACCTGCCGACCCTGCTGGCGCGCCTGAGTGCCGGGCCTGCGGATGCGCTGCGTCTGCCGGCGGGCAAACTGGCGGTGGGCGGTGCGGCGGATATCGTGCTGTTCGACCCGAAGGCGTCCACCGTGGCCGGTGAAGGCTGGCTGTCGAAGGGCGAGAACTGCCCGTTCCTTGGGCATAGTTTGCCAAGTGTGGTGCGCTATACGCTGGTGGACGGGCGAATCAGCCACCAGGCGTAACTCTGTGGCGAGGGAGCTTGCTCCCGCCGGGCTGCGCAGCAGACCTTCTTTTGGATCAAGAGAGGGGCCGCTTCGCGGCCCAGCGGGAGCAAGCTCCCTCGCCACAATTACTGGAAGGCGCCTCTGTTCTGCGCGTTGCGCACCGACACCTGATCATTCAGGGTCCAGAAGTCATACAACACGCCGACAAAGAACAACCCGCCGGTCAGCAGATACAGCAAGCCGCTGATCCACTTGCCCTGGTACATCCGGTGCACGCCGAATACGCCCAGGAAGGTCAGCAGAATCCACGCCACGTTGTATTCGATCGGTCCTGCGGTGAAACGCAGATCCGCCTCGCGATCCATTGCCGGGATCAGAAACACGTCGATCAGCCAGCCAATGCCCAGCAGACCGAAGGTGAAGAACCAGATCGTCCCGGTCACCGGCTTGCCGTAATAGAAGCGGTGCGCGCCGGTGAAACCAAAAATCCACAGCAGATACCCGATGATTTTGCTGTGCGTATCCTGCGGTGCAGCAACCTGCTGATAGCGGTTCATGAAGACCTCGATTCACCCAATAGATAAATTTTCTTTAATTCTTTGTGACTTTTTTACATGTGGCCGACGTACGGCAAATGTTACCGTGTCGTCCGTCAAAGCCTTATAGCACCGGACTTCTGTCCGACAATTGCGTCCATTTGCCGCTTGTTTGGTTCCGTTGCCCTCAGATGGAATCGACCAACGGCCTCGGAAGGGACGAAAAAGCTGTTATAAAGTTGCGCGCTACCACATAAGAGCCACGCCTAATGCGACCATTTTTCAAGACATGGCTAACTATTTGCCTATTAATGCCACTGGCCGCCCACGCCACCAATCGTGAGCAACGTCTTCCCAACGTTAACGGTTTCACCCCTAAATCCCATGCTTCGGCTCCTTCGAGCAAGAGCAGCAAACAAACGAAACACACCACGCTCGCCAGCAAGCATCACGGCAAGCTGGTGCCACCGATGGCCAACAAGGAAAGCAGCAACGTCCTGAGCCGTGCGGTGAACGTCCTTGGTACTCCTTATCGTTGGGGCGGCAGCAGCCCAAGTAAAGGGTTCGATTGCAGTGGTCTGGTGAAATATGCGTTCAACGACGCGACCTTCGACCTGCCACGTACGTCCAACGCGATGGCCAGCGGTCATGGCGAGAAAGTCGAACGCAAGGATCTGAAACCGGGCGACCTGATTTTCTTCAACATCAAGAGCCGTCGGGTCAACCACGTTGCCATCTACCTGGGCAACGACCGCTTCATCCACGCCCCACGCCGTGGCAAAGCGGTGAGCATCGATACGCTGAACAAGCCTTATTGGGAACAGCATTACGTGGTTGCCAAGCGTGTATTGCCGAAAGAACCGGCTGGCAAGCAGATGCGTGTGGTTCAGCGCTGAGCTGACTGATCCAGAATCTGTTCAAGCAGTACTGACCCCTTCGCGAGCAAGCCCGCTCCCACATGGAAATGCATTCCAATGTGGGAGCGGGCTTGTTCGCGAAGAGGCCAGTGAAAGCAACACAAGCCTCTCTCAGAAATTATCCGGCGTACGCGCCTTCTCCCGCGCATGCTCGCGGCTGATCAGGCCCTTGGTCACCAGCTCCTTCAGGCACATGTCAAGTGTCTGCATCCCCAACGATCCGCCGGTCTGAATCGCCGAATACATCTGCGCCACCTTGTCCTCGCGGATCAGGTTCCGGATTGCCGACGTTCCCAGCATGATCTCGTGCGCCGCCACCCGTCCACCGCCGATCTTCTTGATCAGGGTCTGCGACACCACCGCCAGCAATGACTCGGACAGCATCGAACGCACCATGGACTTCTCGTCGCCCGGGAACACATCGACAATACGGTCGATGGTCTTGGCGGCTGACGTCGTGTGCAGCGTGCCGAACACCAGATGCCCGGTCTCGGCAGCGGTCAGGGCCAGGCGAATGGTTTCCAGGTCGCGCATCTCGCCCACCAGAATCACATCCGGGTCTTCGCGCAGCGCCGAGCGCAACGCCGTGGCGAAGCTGCGGGTATCGCGATGGACTTCGCGCTGATTGATCAGGCATTTGCGCGATTCGTGGACGAACTCGATCGGGTCTTCGATGGTGAGAATGTGGTGATGGCGATGGGTGTTGAGGTAGTCGATCATCGCCGCCAGCGTGGTCGACTTGCCGGAGCCGGTCGGCCCGGTCACCAGCACCAGCCCGCGCGGGGCATCGGTGATCTTGCGAAAGACATCGCCCATGCCGAGGTCTTCCATGCTCAACACTTTCGAGGGAATGGTGCGAAACACCGCGCCAGCGCCACGGTTCTGATTGAACGCATTGACCCGAAAGCGCGCGACACCGGGGACTTCGAACGAGAAATCCGTTTCCAGGTGTTTCTCGAAGTCGACCCGCTGGGTGTCATTCATGATGTCGTAGATCAATTCGTGCACTTGTTTGTGATCCAGCGCCGGCAGATTGATCCGCCGCACATCGCCATCGACGCGGATCATCGGCGGCAGACCGGCCGACAGGTGCAGGTCGGAAGCGCCCTGTTTGGCGCTGAACGCCAGCAGTTCAGTGATATCCATAGCGTCCCTCAATTCCAGTAGAATGCCGCGAACCTTCAGACCGCCGGCGCCTCTTGATGTCCACGATAGCAGACAACATTCTTCAGGTTAGTTCGCGTATCCAGGCAGCGGCTAAAGCTGCAAACCGCGATGAACACAGCATCCAGTTGCTGGCCGTGAGCAAGACCAAACCGGCGCAAGACCTGCGTGAAGCCTACGCCGCCGGCCTGCGTGACTTTGGCGAGAACTATCTGCAGGAAGCCCTGGGCAAACAGCTCGAACTGGCCGACCTGCCCTTGATCTGGCACTTCATCGGCCCCATTCAATCGAACAAGACTCGCGCCATCGCCGAGCATTTCGACTGGGTGCACTCCGTGGATCGCCTGAAAATCGCCCAACGCCTGTCCGAACAGCGCCCGGCCGAGCTGCCGCCGCTGAACATCTGCATTCAGGTCAACGTCAGTGGTGAAGCCAGCAAGTCAGGCTGCACCCCGGCCGACCTGCCGGCGCTGGCCGAGGCCATCAGCGCCCTGCCCCGGCTGAAACTGCGCGGGCTGATGGCGATTCCCGAGCCGACCGAAGATCGCGCCGAACAGGATGCCGCTTTTGCTGCCGTGCAACGTTTGCAGACCAGCCTGAATCTGCCGCTCGACACACTTTCCATGGGCATGAGCCACGACCTCGAGTCGGCCATCGCCCAAGGCGCCACGTGGGTGCGGATCGGTACCGCGCTGTTTGGCGCCAGAGATTACGGTCAGCAATGACCGACAGCCATCTGAAAAAGGACCTGACATGAGCAACACACGCATTGCCTTTATCGGTGCCGGCAACATGGCCGCCAGCCTGATCGGCGGCCTGCGGGCCAAGGGTCTGCAAGCCAGCCACATCCGCGCCAGCGATCCGGGCGAAGAGACCCGAACGCGCGTCAGCGCCGAACACGGCATCGAAACCTTCGCCGACAACGCCCAGGCCATCGATGGCGTCGACGTGATCGTGCTGGCGGTCAAGCCACAGGCGATGAAAGCCGTGTGCGAAGCCATCCGCCCAAGCCTGAAACCGCAGCAACTGGTGGTGTCGATCGCCGCCGGCATCACTTGCGCGAGCATGACCGCATGGCTCGGCGAGCAGCCGATCGTGCGCTGCATGCCGAACACCCCGGCGCTGCTGCGTCAGGGCGTCAGCGGCCTGTACGCCACCAGCGAAGTGACCGCCGAGCAGCGTCAGCAGGCTGAAGAGCTGCTGTCCGCCGTGGGTATCGCGCTGTGGCTGAATGAAGAACAGCAACTCGATGCGGTGACCGCCGTCTCCGGTTCCGGCCCGGCGTACTTCTTCCTGCTGATCGAAGCGATGACCGCCGCTGGCGTCAAACTCGGCCTGCCAAAGGAAATCGCCGAGCAACTGACCCTGCAAACGGCTCTGGGCGCCGCGCACATGGCGGTATCCAGCGATGTCGACGCTGCCGAACTGCGCCGCCGCGTGACCTCGCCAAATGGCACCACTGAGGCCGCGATCAAATCATTCCAGGCTAACGGCTTCGAAGCCCTGGTGGAAAAAGCACTCGGCGCCGCCGCGCACCGCTCGGCCGAAATGGCCGAACAACTGGGCAAATAAGGAGCCTTACATGATTGGATTGAACACTGCAGCGGTTTACGTGCTGCAAACCCTCGGCAGTCTGTACCTGCTGATCGTGCTGCTGCGCTTCGTCCTGCAACTGGTGCGCGCGAACTTCTACAACCCGCTGTGCCAGTTCGTGGTCAAGGCTACCCAGCCACTGCTCAAGCCACTGCGCCGGATCATCCCGAGCATCTTCGGCCTCGACATGTCGTCGCTGGTGCTGGCGATTCTGGTGCAACTGGCGCTGATGGCCCTGACCCTGCTGCTGACCTACGGCACCACCGGCAACCCGCTGCAACTGTTTATCTGGTCGATCATCGGCGTTACCGCGCTGTTCCTGAAGATTTTCTTCTTCGCCCTGATTATCAGCGTGATCCTGTCGTGGGTCGCCCCGGGCAGCCACAACCCGGGCGCTGAACTGGTGAACCAGATCTGCGAGCCGGCGCTGGCACCGTTCCGCCGCATCCTGCCGAACCTCGGCGGTCTCGACCTGTCGCCGATTTTCGCCTTCTTGGCGCTGAAGCTGATCGACATGCTGGTGATCAACAATCTGGCGGCGATGACCATGATGCCGGACATCCTGCGCCTGCTGATGTGAGCTGGTTTCGCTGGGACGGCGACGATCTGATCCTCGAATGTCATCTGCAACCGGCAGCCCGCAGCGATGATTTCGCCGGGCTGCACGGTGACCGCCTGAAGATCCGCCTCACCGCGCCGCCGGTCGAGGGCAAGGCCAATGCGTATCTGATGGGCTTTCTGGCCAAGGCGTTTGGGGTTTCCAAGAGCCAGGTCAGTTTGCTCAGCGGCGAGTTGAACCGGCAGAAACGGGTGAAGATCTGTGCGCCGAAGAAGCTGCCGGAGTTGCCTGATCTGACGCGTCCAGCCTGATCCACCGAGTCGCTCCATTCGCGAGCAAGCCCGCTCCCACAGGAGATCGCATTCCCCTGTGGGAGCGGGCTTGCTCGCGAATGGCCGCACCTCGGTCCAAAGCGAACAAACAGGCCCCATCGTTGCTTGCCGCTAACCCCCCCGGTCTTTAGACTTACGCCTCATTTCAACGAGAGCAGGGTCGATGCCAGCTGCCTTTCCCCCCGATTCTGTTGGTCTGGTGACGCCGCAAACGGCGCATTTCAGTGAACCTCTGGCTCTGGCCTGTGGCCGTTCGCTGCCTGCCTACGACCTGATCTACGAAACCTACGGCACGCTGAACGCACAGGCGAGCAACGCCGTGCTGATCTGCCACGCCTTGTCTGGTCATCATCACGCTGCCGGCTATCACAGCCCCGACGACCGCAAGCCCGGTTGGTGGGACAGCTGCATCGGCCCGGGCAAACCGATCGACACCAATAAGTTCTTCGTGGTCAGCCTGAACAATCTAGGCGGCTGCAACGGCTCCACCGGCCCGAGCAGTATCAACCCGGAGACTGGCAAGCCATTCGGCGCAGATTTCCCGGTGCTCACCGTCGAAGACTGGGTGCACAGTCAGGCGCGTCTGGCTGACCTGCTCGGCATTCGTCAGTTCGCCGCCGTCATCGGCGGCAGCCTCGGCGGCATGCAGGCGTTGCAATGGACCATCACTTACCCGGATCGCGTGCGCCACTGCCTGGCCATCGCCTCGGCCCCCAAGCTGTCGGCGCAGAACATCGCCTTCAACGAAGTGGCGCGCCAGGCAATCCTTACCGACCCGGAGTTCCACGGCGGTTCGTTCCAGGAAGCGGGCGTGATCCCCAAGCGCGGGCTGATGCTGGCGCGGATGGTCGGGCACATCACCTACCTGTCCGACGACTCGATGGGCGAGAAATTCGGCCGTGGCCTGAAGAGCGAAAAGCTCAACTACGACTTCCACAGCGTCGAGTTCCAGGTCGAAAGCTACCTGCGCTATCAGGGTGAAGAGTTTTCCGGGCGTTTCGACGCCAATACCTATCTGTTGATGACCAAGGCGCTGGACTACTTCGATCCGGCGGCGAACTTCGACGATAACCTGGCGAAAACTTTCGAAAACGCCACCGCCAAGTTCTGCGTGATGTCGTTCACCACCGACTGGCGCTTCTCCCCGGCCCGCTCGCGAGAACTGGTGGACGCGCTGATGGCGGCACGCAAAGACGTCAGCTACCTGGAAATCGACGCGCCACAGGGCCACGACGCCTTCCTGATTCCGATCCCGCGCTATCTGCAGGCGTTCGGCAATTACATGAACCGAATTACGGTGTGAACAAGCCATGAGAGCTGATCTGGAAATCATCCAGGAATGGATCCCCGCCGGCAGCCGCGTGCTCGACCTCGGTTGCGGCGACGGCGAACTGCTGACCTGGCTGCGCGACAACAAGAACGTCACCGGTTACGGCCTGGAAAACGACGCCGACAACATCGCCGAGTGCGTGGCCAAGGGCATCAACGTCATCGAGCAGGACCTGGACAAGGGGCTGGGCAACTTCGCCAGCAACAGTTTCGACATCGTCGTCATGACCCAGGCCCTGCAAGCCGTGCATTACCCGGACAAGATCCTCGACGAGATGCTGCGGGTCGGTCGTCAGTGCATCATCACCTTCCCCAACTTCGGTCACTGGCGCTGCCGCTGGTATCTGGCAAGCAAGGGCCGGATGCCGGTCTCCGAGTTTCTGCCGTACACCTGGTACAACACGCCGAACATTCACTTCTGCACCTTCGAAGATTTTGAAGAACTTTGTCGCGAACGTGATGCGAAGGTCATTGATCGGCTTGCCGTGGATCAACAGCACCGTCACGGGTGGGCCAGTAAGCTATGGCCTAATCTGTTAGGTGAGATCGGTATCTACCGCGTCAGCAGCCCGGTGCTTGCAGATCATCGGGTCGCGGTCTGAACCACGACATTTCGAGGAGAACGATCATGGGTCGTCTAGCCCTGTTGTTACTGACCGCCTGCCTGAGCGCCAGCGCCATGGCAGCGGACATCATCAAAAGTGAGCGCCAGGAAACCTTCGGCGACGTGACGGTGCACTACAACACCTTCAACTCCACCTACCTGCAGCCGGACATCGCCAAAGCGGCCGAACTGATCCGCAGCAAGACTCAGGGCGTGATCAACGTCTCGGTGATCAAGGACGGCAAACCGCTGAGCGCCAACGTCACCGGTACGGTCAAAGACCTGACCAGCCAAAGCGTGCCGCTGAACTTCCGCCAGGTCACCGAACAGGGCGCGATCTACTACATCGCCCAGTACCCGGTGGAACAACAGGAAACCCGCACCTTTGAAATCAAGGTGCAGACGGGCGACAAGATCAACACCATCAATTTCAACCAAGAACTCTTTCCCGGCGAATGATGAACATCAAGCAGCTCGTACTGGCCAGCCATAACGCCGGCAAACTCAAGGAACTCCAGGCCATGCTCGGCGATTCGGTGCAACTGCGCTCGATCGGCGAATGGAGCAAGGTCGAGCCGGAAGAAACCGGCCTGTCGTTCGTCGAGAACGCGATCCTCAAGGCGCGCAATGCCGCACGCATCTCCGGTCTACCGGCGCTGGCCGATGATTCCGGTCTGGCGGTGGATTTCCTCGGCGGTGCACCGGGCATCTACTCGGCGCGGTATGCCGACGGCAAGGGCGATGCGGCGAACAACGCCAAACTGCTCGACGCCCTCAAAGATGTGCCGGAAGCCGAGAGCGGCGCGCAGTTCGTCTGCGTGCTGGCACTGGTGCGTCACGCCGATGATCCATTGCCGATTCTCTGCGAAGGTCTGTGGCACGGACGCATCCTGACCGCCGCCAGCGGCGAGCACGGTTTCGGCTACGACCCGCTGTTCTGGGTGCCGGAGCGTGACCTGTCCAGCGCCGAGCTGAGCCCGGCAGACAAGAACCGGATCAGCCACCGCGCCCGTGCAATGGATCTGCTGCGCCAGCGTCTGGGCCTGAAATGACCGATACCCCCTCCGCGTCGTCGCTGATCATCGGCGGCGCCGCCTCTTCGCCGCGGGCGCCGCTGCCAACGCTGCCGCCCCTGGCGCTGTACATCCACATCCCGTGGTGTGTGCGCAAATGCCCGTATTGCGATTTCAACTCGCACACCGCCAGCCCGGTGCTGCCGGAGCAGGAATACGTCGACGCGTTGCTGGCCGATCTCGATCAGGATCTGCACGCGGTGTACGGCCGTCAGATCAACTCGATCTTCTTCGGTGGCGGTACGCCGAGTCTGTTCAGCGCCGAAGCGCTCGGGCGCTTGCTCAAAGGCGTCGAGCAGCGCATCCCGTTCGCCCACGACATCGAGATCACCCTGGAAGCCAATCCCGGCACCTTCGAGCAAGAGAAGTTCGTTGCGTATCGCAAACTGGGGATCAATCGCCTGTCGATCGGCATCCAGAGCTTCCAGCAGCAGAAACTCGAAGCGCTCGGGCGTATCCACAACGGTGACGAAGCGGTACGCGCGGCGGGAATGGCGCGCCAGGCCGGCTTCGATAACTTCAACCTCGACTTGATGCACGGCTTGCCGGATCAGTCGCTGGACGATGCCTTGAGCGATCTGCGCCAGGCCATCGAACTGAAACCGACGCACATCTCCTGGTATCAGCTGACACTGGAGCCGAACACGGTGTTCTGGAACCAGCCACCGGTGCTGCCGGAAGACGACACGCTGTGGGACATTCAGGAAGCCGGGCAAGCGCTGCTGGCCGCGCACGGTTACGCGCAATACGAAGTCTCGGCCTACGCGCAGCCTGGGCGCCCGGCGCGGCATAACCTCAATTACTGGAGTTTCGGCGACTTCATCGGCATCGGTGCTGGCGCCCACGGCAAGCTCAGCCACCCGGACGGGCGCATCGTCCGCACCTGGAAGACACGCCTGCCGAAGGACTATCTCAACCCAGCCAAGAGCTTCCAGGCCGGCGAGAAAGCCCTGAGCAACGACGAGATGCCGTTCGAGTTCCTGATGAACGCTTTGCGCCTGACGGCCGGGGTGGAATCACACCTGTATCCCGAGCGCACCGGCCTGCCGCTGGAAAGTCTCGCCGAACACCGCCGCGAGGCCGAACAAAGCGGCCTGATGCAGGTCGAACCGTCACGTCTGGCGGCCACCGAGCGCGGACAACTGTTTCTCAACGATTTGCTGCAGAAATTTCTGAGCTGAGCCCTAACGGCCGCCCCAAGGAAAACCGCATGGATTTGATACTCGATCTGCTCGCCACCGTGTCCCGCTGGAGCCGCAGCAACCTCTCGGAAATCGCCCTGGCGCTGGTGGGCTGCCTGCTGGTGCTGTTCGGCGCCGACTTCAAAGGCTGGGTCGAACAACGCCTTGGCAGCATCGCCGGCGCCCTGCGCGTACCGCTGATGGCCCTGCTGTGCGTGATCGGCAGCGGCGCCGCACTGATCTACGCCACACCGTGGGTGGTCAAGGGCCTGAGCCAGTTCAACAACTACAGCCTGGCGCCGGTGCTGCTGGTGGTCCTCGTCCTTATTGGCGTAGTCGCCGACCGCCGCTGATTCTGCAAATACCCCAAAACAACTGTGGGAGCGGGCTTGCTCGCGAAGGCGTCGGGTCAGTCAACATCAACGTTGAATGATCCACCGCTTTCGCGAGCAAGCCCGCTCCCACAGTTGATCGCAATGACAGGGACGTTCATGAGCAAAAAACTGTTGGACGAGACAAGCAAATTTCTCAGCTTCGTGTTGCGCCATGAACCTCAGGCGGTTGGTCTGACGCTGGATTCTGAAGGCTGGGCGAATATCGACGCACTGATCAGCGGCGCTATGGGTGACGGTCGTAAACTGGATCGCGAACTGATTGAAGCAGTCGTTACAAGTAGCGACAAAAAGCGCTTCTCGATTTCCGAGGACGGCCAACTGATTCGTGCGGTTCAGGGCCATTCAACGAAAAGCGTGGATCTGCAGTTTGAGCAGAAACAGCCCCCGCAAATGCTGTATCACGGCACGGCGACGCGCTTTCTTGAGTCAATCAAAGAACAAGGCCTGATCCCGGGATCACGCCATCACGTGCACCTTTCCCAAGACATCGACACCGCTACGGCGGTCGGGCAGCGCTACGGTACCGTGGTGATTTTGAAAGTCGCCGCACGACAAATGGAAGAACAGGGCTTCAAGTTCTATCAGGCCGAAAACGGTGTCTGGCTTACAGAACAGGTGCCGGCTCGATTTCTTTCCACCCTGTAATTTCTGAGCACACAAAACAACTGTGGGAGCGGGCTTGCTCGCGAAGGCGTCGGATCAGTCAACATCAACGTTGAATGATCCACAGCCTTCGCGAGCAAGCCCGCTCCCACATTGGGTTTTGCGTGATGCTTAGGAGATTTTCTCGAACTTCAGATCCCACACGCCATGCCCAAGACGTTCGCCGCGGCGTTCGAACTTGGTGATCGGCCGTTCGGCCGGGCGCGGTACGCATTTGCCGTCTTCGGCGAGGTTGCGGTAGCCCGGGGCGACGTTCATCACTTCCAGCATGTACTCGGCGTACGGTTCCCAGTCGGTGGCCATGTGCAGGATGCCGCCAACCTTCAGCTTGCTGCGCACCAGTTCGGCGAAGGACGCCTGAACGATACGACGCTTGTGGTGACGGCTCTTGTGCCATGGATCCGGGAAGAACAGCATCAGGCGATCGAGGATGTTGTCGGCGATGCAGCGGTTGAGCACTTCGATCGCGTCGCAATCGTAGACCCGCAGGTTGGTCAGGCCCTGAGTCAGCACGCCGTTGAGCAGCGCGCCGACACCCGGACGGTGCACTTCCACACCGATGAAGTCCTGATCCGGCGCCGCCGCGGCCATTTCCAGCAGCGAGTGGCCCATGCCGAAACCGATCTCCAGCGAGCGCGGCGCCGAGCGGCCGAACACCTGATCGTAATCCACCGGCGCGTCGGCCAGCGGCAGCACGTACAGCGGCGCGCCCTGATCCAGACCACGTTGCTGGCCTTCGGTCATGCGCCCGGCGCGCATCACGAAACTCTTGATGCGGCGGTGTTGGCGCTCGTCGCCCTCTTCCGTCTGGAGAGGCGTGTCGTTCGATTCAGTCATCAATGGCTCTTACTTGATCAGACCATCCAGCGGCGAAGAGGCGCTGGCATAGAGTTTTTTCGGCATGCGGCCGGCGAGGTAGGCCAGGCGGCCCGCGACGATCGCGTGTTGCATGGCTTGGGCCATCATCACCGGTTGCTGGGCGTGGGCGATGGCCGAGTTCATCAGCACCGCGTCACAGCCCAGCTCCATGGCGATGGTAGCGTCGGAAGCGGTACCGACACCGGCATCCACCAGCACCGGAATTTTCGCTTCTTCGAGGATGATCTGCAGGTTGTACGGGTTGCAGATCCCCAGACCGGAACCGATCAGACCGGCCAGCGGCATGACCGCGATGCAGCCGATTTCCGCCAGTTGCCGGGCGATGATCGGGTCATCACTGGTGTAAACCATCACGTCGAAGCCTTCCTTGACCAGCGTTTCTGCGGCCTTGAGGGTTTCGATCACGTTGGGGAACAGGGTTTTCTGGTCGGCCAGCACTTCCAGCTTCACCAGGTTGTGACCATCGAGCAGCTCACGGGCCAGCCGGCAGGTGCGCACGGCTTCGATAGCGTCGTAGCAACCGGCGGTGTTCGGCAAAAAGGTGTAGCGATCCGGCGACAGCACGTCGAGCAGGTTCGGCTCGCCTTCGATCTGGCCCAGATTAGTGCGGCGCACGGCGAAGGTGACGATCTCGGCACCCGAGGCTTCGATGGCCTGACGGGTTTCTTCCATGTCACGGTACTTGCCGGTACCGACCAGCAAACGCGACTGGTAAGTACGACCGGCCAGAACGAAAGGCTTGTCGCTACGAACGATGCTCATGGGGAATCCTCTTTAAGGGTGAGGGTCTTGCAGAATTCTGTGCCCTTGCGGACCCGGCGGCTAGCCGCCGCCGATGGCGTGCACCACTTCGACGTTGTCGCCGTCGTTGAGAACGGTCTCGGCATGCTGGCTGCGTGGAACGATGTCCAGATTGAGTTCGACTGCCACCCGGCGTCCGGTCAGTTCCAGGCGGGTGATCAGGGCCGCAACGGTTTCACCGTCGGGCAGTTCAAGGGATTCGCCGTTCAACTGAATGCGCATGCGCCAGGCCGCCATCATTTTTAGGGGGTGGCATTCTAGCCCGATCATGACCTAAAGGTCAGCACCAAGCGTCAAGCGGTTACTGCAGGCGCCAGGCGGCCAGTCCAAGGCACAGCCAGCCGAGCAGAAACGCCAGGCCACCGAACGGGGTGATGATGCCGAGCTTGCTGATGCCGGTGGTGGTCAGCACATACAGACTGCCGGAGAACAACAGGATGCCGATGGCGAACGAGATACCGGCCCAGGTCACCAGACGTCCCTGAATCTGCGTGGCCAGCAGCGCAACGCCGAACAGCGCCAGGGTGTGCACCAGTTGATAGGTCACGCCGGTGTGGAAAATCGCCAGATACTCGGGGGTCAGGCGGCTTTTCAGGCCATGAGCGGCGAAGGCGCCCAGGCCCACACCGGTAAAACCAAAGAAAGCGGCCAGCATCAGAAAGCCACGCAGCATGTGGAACTCCAGTCAGACTCGTTCGGCAGGGTCTGTATAATGGCCCGCTCTATCGGTTCGGCCAAGCCATCTCTATGCTGCGTTCACTTTTGCGTCGTCTCACGAAGGCCCTGCTCTGGTTCGCGGGCGGCAGTGTATTGCTGGTGTTGCTGTTTCGCTTCGTGCCACCGCCGGGCACGGCGCTGATGGTCGAGCGCAAGATCGAATCCTGGGTCGACGGCGAGCCGATTGACCTGCAACGCACTTGGAAGCCGTGGGACGAGATCTCCGACGACCTCAAGGTCGCGGTCATGGCCGGCGAAGACCAGAAATTTCCCGAGCACTGGGGTTTTGACTTCGGCGCGATCCAGGCTGCATTGGCCCACAACGAGCTCGGCGGTTCGATTCGCGGCGCCAGCACTTTGAGCCAGCAAGTCTCCAAGAACCTGTTTCTGTGGTCGGGCCGCAGTTATCTGCGCAAAGGCCTGGAGGCGTGGTTTACCGCATTGATCGAGGTGTTCTGGCCCAAGCAGAGGATTCTTGAGGTTTATCTGAACAGCGTCGAGTGGGACGACGGGGTGTTTGGTGCCGAAGCGGCGGCACGCCATCACTTTGGCGTGAGCGCCAAGTCGTTATCGCGGCAGCAGGCGAGCTATCTGGCGGCGGTGCTGCCCAACCCGCGAGTGTGGAGCGCCAGCCATCCTACGGCTTATGTGTCACGCCGGGCCGGGTGGATTCGGCAGCAGATGAGCCAGTTGGGCGGGACCAGCTATCTGCTGGGGCTCAACGATTCGCGCCGGGCGCCTTGGGCCGAATAACCACATTCAATTATTCAGACACCATCAATCACTGTGGGAGCGGGCTTGCTCGCGAAAGCGGTGTGTCAGCTTGCATTGATGTCACTGATAAACCGCATTCGCGAGCAGGCTCACTCCTACAGGAATTTGTGTTGAGCCAGAAACGAAAACGCCCCGATCATCGCTGATCGGGGCGTTTTTTGTTTGCCGAGGCGCCGGTTATGCGGCGATCGACAACTTGAGCTTGTTCATCGCGCTCTTCTCGAGCTGACGGATTCGCTCGGCCGACACGTTGTACTTCTGCGCCAGGTCGTGCAGCGTGGCTTTTTCTTCTGCCAGCCAGCGCTGGTAGAGGATGTCGCGGCTACGTTCATCCAGCACTTCCAGCGCTTCGTGCAGGTTGTGGTTGGAGTTGTCGCTCCAGTCGGCATCTTCCAGTTGACGCGCCGGGTCGTACCGGTGGTCTTCAAGGTAGTTGGCCGGCGACTGGAAAGCACTGTCGTCATCGGCTTCAGCAGCCGGATCGAAGGCCATGTCATGACCGGTCAGACGACTTTCCATCTCGCGCACTTCACGTGGTTCGACGCCGAGGCTTTCCGCCACACGGTGGACTTCCTCGTTGTTCAGCCACGCCAGACGTTTCTTCTGGCTGCGCAGGTTGAAGAACAGCTTGCGCTGGGCCTTGGTGGTCGCGACTTTCACAATGCGCCAGTTGCGCAGGATGAACTCGTGAATTTCCGCCTTGATCCAGTGCACGGCGAACGACACCAGACGCACACCCATTTCCGGGTTGAAGCGCTTCACGGCCTTCATCAGGCCGACGTTGCCTTCCTGGATCAGGTCAGCCTGAGCCAGACCGTAGCCGGAATAGCTACGGGCAATGTGTACGACAAAACGCAGGTGGGCGAGCACCATCTGCCGAGCCGCCCCCAAATCCTGCTCATAGTAGAGACTCTCGGCCAGTTCACGCTCCTGCTCCGGCGTCAGCAATGGAATGCTGTTGACGGTGTGCACATAGGCTTCCAGGTTCGCACCCGGAACCAACGCATACGCAGGTTGCAAAGAATTGGTCATGCGAAAAAACCTCCCACTTACATACTCGTGCCTCTCGGCACTGCGAAAAATTGACCGGGAATTCAAGTACAAGTTCCCAAAAAAACCGCGAGGTCAATCACGCGCAAAAAAGATTCTACTTCGGCGCCAGCTCCCTGAGATGACGTGCGACTGCAATCCATGCACCGATATAACCCAACAGCACCGCGCCAAGCAAGAGCGACAGACCGTCGGCAACTGGCACTCCGGCCAGCGCGAAATCACTGCCGTACAAACCGGCCAGTCCAACCACCGCGTCGTTCAGCCAGTTGAGGCCGAACGCCAGCACTCCCCAGGACAGAACACCCGCACCGAAGCCATACAACGCGCCCATATAAAGAAAGGGACGACGCACATAGCTGTCAGTGCCGCCGACGAGTTTAATCACTTCTATCTCTGTGCGGCGGTTTTCAATATGAAGACGAATGGTATTGCCTATCACCAAAAGTAATGCAGAAACCAGTAGCACTGTCAGACCGAAGACAAAACGATCACCGAGCTTGAGGATAGCGGCCAGACGCTCGACCCAGACTAGATCAAGTTGCGCCTGTTGTACCTTCGGCAGCTCGGAAAGTTTTTGTCTTAATGCTTCCAGCGTCGGCTTGTCGACTTCCTTCGGGGTCACCAGCACCACGCCCGGCAGCGGGTTTTCCGGCAGCTCGCGCAGGGCCTCGCCCAGACCGGACTGCTGCTGGAACTCCTCCAGCGCCTGATCACGGCCGACATATTCGGCATCAGCAACGCCGGGCATGCCTTTGATCTGCTCGCGCAACGCCTCACCCTGCGCGGGCGTGGCATCCAGCTGCAGGTACAGCGAAATCTGCGCCGCACGCTGCCACGAACCGCCGAGACGCTCGACGTTGTTGATCAGCAGCGACAGGCCCATCGGCAGGCTCAACGCCACGGCCATCACCATGCAGGTGAAAAAGCTGCCGATCGGCTGCTTGCCGAGGCGACGCAGGCTGTCGAGCAGGCTGGCGCGGTGACTTTCGATCCACGAACGCAACAGCGTGGAAAAGTCCGGGCCGTCGTCATCGTCGTGTTTTTTCTTCTTCGGCGGCTGCGGGTCGGCGGCTTTCGGGGCCACGCGCTCGGAAACCTTCGGACTGCGTGTCGCACTCATACGCCGGCCTCCCCGTCGCCGATCAATCGGCCGCGCTGCAAGGTCAGCATGCGGTGGCGCATACGCGCAATCAGGGCCAGATCGTGACTGGCGATCAGCACGCTGGTGCCCAGCCGGTTGATGTCTTCGAACACGCCCATGATCTCGGCCGCCAGACGCGGGTCGAGGTTACCGGTCGGTTCGTCCGCCAGCAGCAGGGCCGGACGGTGCACGATGGCGCGAGCGATGCCGACGCGCTGTTGCTGACCGGTGGACAGGTCGCCCGGGTACAGATCGGTTTTATCCGACAGCGCCACGCGCTCCAGCGCCGAATCGACGCGCTTGGCGATTTCGGCCTTGGACAGGCCGAGAATCTGCAGCGGCAGCGCGACGTTGTTGAACACCGTGCGATCAAACAGCAACTGGTGATTCTGGAACACCACGCCGATCTGCCGACGCAGGAACGGAATCTGCGCGTTGCTGATGGTGCTCAGATCCTGCCCGGCCAGCAGCAGTTTGCCGCTGGTCGGACGCTCCATCGCCAGCAACAGGCGCAACAGCGTGGACTTACCGGCACCGGAGTGACCGGTGACAAACAGAAACTCGCCACGACGGACTCGAAAGCTCAGCTCATGCAAGCCGACGTGACCGTTCGGGTAGCGTTTACCGACCTGTTCGAAACGAATCATGAACGCTCCCGCTCGGCAAACAGTGCCTGGACAAAGGGTTCGGCTTCAAAGGTACGCAGATCGTCGATGCCTTCACCGACGCCGATGTAGCGGATCGGCAAACCAAACTGCTTGGCCAGGGCGAAAATCACCCCGCCCTTGGCGGTACCGTCCAGCTTGGTCAGCGCCAGGCCGGTCAGTTCGACGGTCTGGTTGAATTGCTTGGCCTGGTTGATCGCGTTCTGACCGGTGCCGGCGTCGAGCACCAGCAGCACTTCGTGCGGCGCGTCGGCGTCGAGCTTGCCGATTACCCGGCGAACTTTCTTCAGCTCTTCCATCAGGTTGTCTTTGGTGTGCAGACGACCGGCGGTGTCGGCGATCAGCACGTCGATGCCACGGGCCTTGGCGGCCTGCACGGCGTCGAAGATCACCGACGCAGAGTCGGCGCCGGTGTGCTGGGCGATCACCGGGATCTTGTTGCGCTCGCCCCAGACCTGCAGCTGCTCAACGGCAGCGGCGCGGAAGGTGTCACCGGCGGCGAGCATGACTTTCTTGCCTTCCAGTTGCAGCTTCTTCGCCAGTTTGCCGATGGTGGTGGTCTTGCCAGCGCCATTGACGCCGACCACCAGAATCACGAACGGCTTGTGCTGCGAGGCAATTTTCAGCGGCTGCTCGACCGGCTTGAGCATCGCCGCCAGCTCGGCCTGCAACGACTTGTACAGCGCGTCGGCGTCGGCCAATTCTTTGCGGGCGACCTTCTGGGTCAGGCGCTGGATGATCTGCGTGGTGGCTTCGACACCGACATCGGCGGTCAGCAGGCGGGTTTCCAGCTCATCGAGCAGGTCGTCATCGATGGTTTTACGGCCGAGAAACAGGCTGGCCATGCCCTCGCCGATGCTGGCGCTGGTTTTCGACAGGCCTTGCTTGAGGCGGGCGAAGAAGCCGACTTTGGTTTCTTCGCTGCGCGGGGCTTCGACTGGCGTTTCAGCAACCACTTCCACCGGCACAACCGGAGCAGCGACGACCGGTGCAGGTGCAGGTGCAGGCTCGGGCTGCTGAACGACCGGCGAAACAGGGGCAACGAACACCGGGGCCACCGGCTCGGCAACAACCGGCGCAGGCTCGACAACCGGCTCAACCACTGGCGCCGGAGCAACTTCAGGAACGAACGCTGCCGGCGCCGGAATCGGCGGCGTCACATGCGGCGCGGCCTCTTCGACCAAGGCCACCGGTTCTTCCGCCACCGGCAAGGTCAGCCACGGCTCGGTCGCCGGGGTCAGTGGCAGCTCGGCCGCCACCGGGGTTTCAGGTTCTGGCTCGGGCTCGACCGGTTGCAGCACCGGCTCGGCAATCGGCAGAACGATCGGCGCCGGCTCTGCTTCTATGACTGGCGCCGGGGCTGGCTCAGGAATCACGGGCGGCTGTTCGACGACGGGTTCCTGCGGTTTCTTACGCAGCCATCCGAACAGGCTTTTCTTCTCGCCAGCCGCAGCTGGGGTCTTCTTGTCGTCGTTGGAACCAAACATGGAGGACGGCTATCTCACGGTAGCGACGCGCCATAAGGGCGCCCCGGCAAATAAATATTCGATGCAGAACAGACTGTGTTTCATCCAGCTTGTTCACGCGCAACATTTTGTCGAGGCGCCAGCGGCACCTCAAAGAATCGTATAAACGAAGGACTAAACCGGCAAAATCGGCGAAAAAGCGAAGTCTAGTCGATAAACCGCAGCTTTCTGCCGCAAACCCATACAGCCGGTTCAGGCCTGAAAACCTGATAGGCGTGGTCGCCGGTAAAACGGATCAGTATCCTAGCACCCTCTCGCCCGCCGACGCTAAGACCAAGCGGGCAGCCCAACAGGTTAAAAAACGAATGAATGCTCTAGCCCGCCGCGCTGCAGGCCTGCTGCTCAGCACAGTCTGCCTGCCCCTTTCGGCCCTGGCGGCCGACCCGCAACCGACCCACGAATTCACCCTCGACAACGGCCTGAAGGTCGTCGTGCGCGAAGACCATCGCGCGCCGGTGGTGGTGTCGCAGGTCTGGTACAAGGTCGGTTCCAGCTACGAAACCCCGGGCCAGACCGGCCTGTCCCACGCGCTTGAGCACATGATGTTCAAGGGCAGCGAGAAAGTCGGCCCCGGCGAAGCCTCGTTGATCCTGCGCGATCTGGGCGCCGAAGAAAACGCCTTCACCAGCGACGATTTCACCGCGTATTACCAGGTGCTGGCCCGCGACCGTCTGGGCGTGGCCTTCGAACTGGAAGCCGACCGCATGGCCCATCTGCGCCTGCCGGCTGACGAGTTCGCCAAGGAAATCGAAGTCATCAAGGAAGAGCGTCGCCTGCGCACCGACGACAAGCCGATGTCCAAGGCTTACGAGCGCTACAAGGCGATGGCTTACCCGGCCAGTGGCTACCACACGCCGACCATCGGCTGGATGGCCGACCTCGATCGGATGAAGGTCGAAGAGCTGCGGCACTGGTATCAGTCCTGGTATGTGCCGAACAACGCCACGCTGGTGGTGGTCGGCGACGTCACCCCTGATGAGGTGAAGACCCTCGCCCAGCGCTATTTCGGGCCGATTGCCAAGCGCGACGTGCCGCCAGCGAAGAAACCGCTGGAACTGGCCGAGCCGGGTGAGCGCCAGATCACCCTGCACGTGCAGACTCAACTGCCCAGCCTGATGCTCGGTTTCAACGTGCCCAGCATCGCCACCGCTGAAGACAAGCGCTCGGTCAACGCCCTGCGCCTGATCTCGGCGTTGCTCGACGGCGGCTACAGCGGGCGCATCCCGACGCAACTGGAGCGCGGCGAAGAGCTGGTCTCCGGCGGTTCGTCGAGCTACGACGCCTACACCCGTGGCGACAGCCTGTTCACCCTGTCGGCGACGCCGAACACGCAGAAGGACAAGACCATGGCGCAAGCTGAAGCCGGTCTGTGGAAACTCCTGGACCAGTTGAAAACCACCGCACCGTCCGCCGAAGAACTCGAGCGCGTGCGGGCGCAAGTGATCGCCGGCCTGGTGTTCGAACGTGATTCGATCACCAGTCAGGCCACCGCCATCGGCCAACTGGAAACGGTCGGTCTGTCGTGGAAGTTGATGGACACCGAACTCGCCGATCTGGAAAGCGTGACCCCGCAAGACATCCAGAACGCCGCCAAGCTGTATTTCACCCGCGAACGTCTCAGCGTCGCCCATGTCCTGCCACTGGAGACGACTCATGAGTGAGCGTAAAACCCCACGCCTGTTGCTCGGCCTGATCGCCATCGCTGTGATCGGCTCTGCCGCGTTCTATCTGATGCCCGGCGTTAAAACCGACGCCAGTGAAGCACTGGACAACGCCAAGTCCAGCCAGAAGCTGCAATCGCTGGCCGAACTCGATGGCAAGGCCCCGGCCAGCCGCAAGCTCGACGTGCAGAGCTGGAATACCGCCGAAGGCGCCAAGGTGCTGTTCGTCGAAGCCCATGAGCTGCCGATGTTCGACATGCGCCTGATCTTCGCCGCGGGCAGCAGCCAGGACGGCAATGCGCCGGGCCTGGCAATCCTGACCAACGCCATGCTCAACGAGGGCGTGGCGGGCAAGGACGTTGGCGCCATCGCCCAGGGCTTCGAAAGCCTCGGGGCGGATTTCGGCAACGGCGCCTACAAGGACATGGCGCTGGCTTCGCTGCGCAGTCTGAGTGCCGCCGACAAGCGCGAGCCGGCGCTGAAGCTGTTCTCCGAGGTGGTCGGCAAACCGACCTTCCCGGCCGATTCCTTCGCGCGCATCAAGAACCAGATGCTCGCCGGTTTCGAATACCAGAAACAGAACCCCGGCAAACTCGCCAGCCTCGAGCTGATGAAGCGTTTGTACGGCGACCACCCGTATGCGCACTCCAGCGACGGTAATGCGCAGAGCGTGCCGAAGATCACCCTGGCGCAACTGCGTGAATTCCACGCCAAGGCCTACGCGGCCGGTAACGTGGTGATCGCACTGGTCGGTGACTTGTCTCGCGCCGAGGCCGAGGCGATTGCCAATCAGGTCTCCTCTGCCCTGCCGAAAGGCCCGGCACTGGCGAAGATCGCTCAGCCGCAGGAACCGAAAGCCAGCATCAATCACATCGAGTTTCCGTCGAAGCAGACCAACCTGTTGCTCGCGCAACTGGGCATCGACCGTGACGACCCGGATTACGCGGCGCTGTCGATGGGCAACCAGATCCTCGGTGGCGGCGGTTTCGGTACCCGTCTGATGAGCGAAGTGCGCGAGAAGCGCGGCCTGACCTACGGCGTCTACTCGGGTTTCAGCCCGATGCAGGCTCGCGGCCCGTTCATGATCAATCTGCAGACCCGTGCGGAAATGAGCGAAGGCACCCTGAAACTGGTGCAGGACGTGCTCGCCGATTACCTGAAGACCGGCCCGACCCAGAAAGAACTCGATGATGCCAAACGCGAACTGGCCGGCAGCTTCCCGCTGTCCACCGCGAGCAACGCCGATATCGTCGGCCAGCTGGGCGCCATGGGTTTCTATAATCTGCCGCTGAGCTATCTGGAAGACTTCATGCGTCAGTCCCAGAGCCTGACAGTCGAGCAGGTCAAAGACGCGATGAACAAACACCTGAGCACGGACAAGCTGGTCATCGTCAGCGCTGGCCCGACCGTGCCGCAAAAGCCGTTACCGGCCCCATCTGATAAACCTGCCGAGCAACCGCTCGGGGTTCCGGAGCATTAATGGCTACTCGCCCTAAAAAACCTGCGCAGAACGTCCACAACGGTGTGAACCAGCTGCGCATCATCGGCGGCGAATGGCGCAGCCGCAAACTGAGCTTCCCCGATGCCCCCGGCCTGCGCCCGACACCGGACCGCGTGCGCGAAACCCTGTTCAACTGGCTCGCGCCGTATGTGGCCGGGGCCAAGGTGCTGGATCCGTTCGCCGGCAGCGGCGCGCTGTTTCTGGAGGCATTGTCCCGCGGCGCGGCCATGGGCCAGGCGCTGGATGCCAGCAACGTTGCGGTATCGAGCCTGAAGGAACACCTTGGCACCCTGCGCTGCACCAACGGCCAGGTGCAGACTGCCGACGCCCTGCGCTACCTGGAAACCCAGGTCGCCACGCCGTTCGATCTGGTATTTCTCGATCCACCGTTCAACCAGAACCTGCTGCCTGCGGTCTGCACCCTGCTGGAAGAACGCCAATGGCTGGCGCCGGATTCGTGGATCTACACTGAAAGCGAGACCGCGCCTTCGACGCTGGGCCTGCCGGGCAACTGGCGCCTGCACCGCGAGCAGAAATCCGGGCGGGTGTACTACGCGTTGTGGCAACGTATGGCAGTCAACTAAACGTATTGAACAACCCTGTGGCGAGGGAGCTTGCTCCCGCTGGACTGCGCAGCAGTCCCAAAAAAGGGCCGCTTCGCGCCCCAGCGGGAGCAAGCTCCCTCGCCACAAAAGGTGTGTGCACTCTGGAAACTGAACGCTTCACCCCCGCCTTCGGCCTCGGCAATCCGCACCTGCAAACCTTGTGGGGGCCGCTGTGGCGCAAAACCGTCCACCTCGATCGCCAGCGCGAACGCCTGTGGCTGGACGACGGGGACTTCCTCGACCTCGACTGGCATGGTCCGCACAGCGCCGACGCGCCGCTGGTGCTGGTATTGCACGGGTTGACCGGTTCTTCCAATTCGCCCTACGTCGCCGGAATTCAGGCCGCCCTCGCCGCACAAGGCTGGGCCAGTGTCGCGCTGAACTGGCGTGGCTGCTCCGGCGAACCCAATCTGCTGCCGCGCAGCTACCACTCCGGTGCCAGCGAAGACCTCGCCGAAGCCATCCAACACTTGCGCGCCAAACGCCCGCTGGCGCCGCTGTATGCGGTCGGTTATTCCCTCGGCGGCAACGTGTTGCTCAAGCATCTCGGCGAGACCGGCAGCGACAGCGGCGTGCTCGGTGCGGTGGCGGTGTCGGTGCCGTTTCGCCTTGATCAGTGTGCGGACCGGATCGGTCAGGGCTTCTCCAAGGTCTATCAGGCGCATTTCATGCGCGAGATGGTCGCCTACATCAAGAACAAGCAACGGCAGTTCCAGCACGACGGGCGCGAGGATGGCCTGGCGGCTCTGGCGGCGCTCGGTTCACTGGAGAACATGCGGACTTTCTGGGACTTCGACGGCCGGGTCACTGCGCCGCTGCACGGTTTTACCGATGCCGAGGATTACTATCGCCGGGCGTCGAGTCGCTACTTTCTCGGCGAGATCCGCACCCCGACCCTGATCATTCAAGCCGCTGACGATCCGTTCGTATTCCCCCACAGCCTGCCGACGGCCGAAGAGCTGTCCGCCACCACGCAGTTCGAGCTGCAGGCCAAGGGTGGGCATGTCGGGTTTGTCGATGGCACGTTGCGCCAGCCCGGTTACTACCTGGAACGGCGCATCCCGCAATGGTTGGCCCGTGTGACCTCATGAGCGACCAGGGCGAGTCGATCCGTTTCTGGCAGACCGCGCCACTGGCCGGGGTCGAGTTGCTGTCGGCGCGTTACATCGAGCATCGCTTCGCCCCGCACGTCCACGAGGGTTATGTGATCGGCATGATCATGGCCGGCGCCCAGCGTTATCGCTATCGCGGTGCCGAACACCTGGCTGGCAGCGGCACCCTGGTGCTGATCAACCCGGACGAATTGCACACCGGGCACAAGGGCACCGAGGACGGCTGGCTGTACCGGGCGTTTTATCCCGATACCGGAAAGATCGTTTCACTGCTCGAAGAACTGGAACTGCCCACCGCACCGATGCCGGCGTTTGGCGCGACGCTGTATCGCGACCCGGATCTGGTCAACGGTTTCTGTCAGCTGCATCGCTTGCTGGAAAGCCCCGCCACCGCGCTGCAACAGCAAACGGTATGGCGCGAGATGATGATGCTGCTGTTGCAGCGGCACGCGGCGGTGCAGATCAACGGTAAACCGGGCAAGGAACACCGCGCGGTGGTGATGGCCAAGGAGTTGCTGCATGCGCAACTCGCTGCGCCGCCGGCGCTGGAAGAGCTGGCGGCCGCAGTGAATCTGTCGCCCTTCCACTTCGCCCGGGTATTCCGCCGCGCCACCGGCATGCCACCGCACACCTGGCTGATGCAGCAGCGCATCGCCACGGCCCGGGGTTTATTGCAGCACGGTTGCCTGCCGGTGGAAGTCGCCATGCAGTTGGGCTTTGCCGACCAGAGTCATCTGAGCCGGCAGTTCAAGCAGGTGTATGGCGTGGGGCCGGCGGCGTATCGCAGTGCCCGACAACCTGTTAGCGGCGATTAACCCCTGTGGGAGCGGGCTTGCTCGCGAAAGCGGTGTTTCAGTCGACAATGATGCCTGCTGATACACCGCTTTCGCGAGCAAGCCCGCTCCCACATTGGGGGGATGGTGACGTTATTCGCCGGTGGCAATCCCGCGAGAAGGCTCGTTGATCCACTCACTCCACGACCCGGCATACAGCGAACCCAGCGGATACCCCGCCAGGCACAACGCAAACAGGTTGTGACACGCCGTCACCCCGGAGCCGCAATAGGCGACCAGTTCCGCAGGTGAACGCTCGCCGAGTTTCGCGGCAAAGCGCCGCTTGAGCTGCTCCGCCGGCAGGAATCGCCCGTCGCTGCCAAGGTTTTCGGTAAACGCTGCGCATTGCGCGCCGGGAATGTGCCCAGCAATCGGGTCAATCGGCTCCACCTCACCCTTGAAACGCGGCAAGGCCCGGGCGTCGATCAGGGTCAGGCTTGGCTGACCGAGGCGTTGCTGCAATTGCTCGGCACTCAGCAGCAGGTTCATGTCCGGCTGCCCGCTGAAGTTGCCCCGGGTGACCGATGGCGCATCCAGGCTCAGCGGCAGACCCGCCGCGTGCCAGGCCTTGAGCCCGCCGTCGAGAATGAACACGCCGTCGCGCTTGCCCAGCCACGCCAGCAACCACCAGGCCCGAGCCGCATAGGCACCGGGGCCGTCGTCGTACAAAACCACATCGCTGTCGGCATTGATGCCCCACGCCTGCAGACGCTCGATCAGCGCCGCCGGCTCAGGCAGCGGGTGACGTCCGGTGACGCCTTTGATCGCCTTGCCGCTGAGGTCACGCTCAAGGTCGGCGAAGCGGGCGCCGGCGATGTGCCCTTCGGCATAGCTGCGCTGCCCGTAGTCCGGGTCTTCGAGGGCAAAACGGCAATCGAGAATCACCAGCCCCGGCTGCTCCTTGCGGGCATCCAGTGCATTCGGGCTGAGCAGTTGCGCAATCGGCATAACGGACTCCTGTGAGCGACTTCGAAATGGTTTACCGCCCTTCCTCGAGGGCCTGGGCCAGCGGCACGTAGAACTCGTCGAACAAGGCATTCACCTCTTCGCGCGCCTGATCAGTGACGAATCCGGCTTCCAGCACCAGCACCTGATACACGCCACGCTTGATGGCCTGTTCGCTGAGGTGGTTGGAGTTTTCCCGGGTGGTGCACAGAAAGCGCACCCACGAGGTGAGGATGATCCAGGCATTGATCGTCAGGGATTCGATCTGCACCCGATCCATCTTGAGGATGCCGGCGGCGACGAAGCCCTCGTAGATCGCCATGCCCTGGATCACGCAGCGCTGGGAAAAACGCCGGTAGCGCGCGGCCAGGTCCGGATCGCTGTCGAGCAGGTGCTCGAGATCCCGATGCAGAAAGCGGTAGCCCCACATCGCCGACAGCAGCTCCTTGAGGTAATAGCGCTTGTCTTCGACGGTGGCGGCACGCCCCTGCGGCGGGCGCAGAAAGCTGTCCACAAGCGTCTCGTACTCACTGAACAGCACGGCGATGATCGCCTGCTTGTTCGGGAAGTGGTAGTACAGATTGCCCGGAGAAATCTCCATGTGGGCGGCGATGTGATTGGTGCTGATGCTGCGCTCGCCCTGCTGATTGAACAGTTCGAGGCTGTTCTGCACGATGCGCTCGCTGGTTTTTATTCGTGGGGCCATGGCTTGAGCTTTAATTCAGAGTGCGGTGAGGAGCATCTTACGACCTAACCGGAATGGGATAAAACAAAGCTGTGTCGGGAAGTCATTTGACTTTCTAGAGCATAGACTCTAGAACGTCATCACTACAATAAATCCGGAGCCGACGATGACTGCCGACATTGCTTATCTGCAAACGCTGCAACAGCCCCTGGAAGAGCTGGATCGGCTGTTCGCGGCACAGCGCGCCGCCTATGCTGCCAACCCGATGCCGCCGGCAGATCAGCGCCAGCAGTGGCTCAAGGCGTTGCGTGAGTTGCTCAGCAACGAGCGGCAGGCGCTGGTCGAGGCCATCAGCGCGGATTTCAGTCATCGCAGCGCCGATGAAACCCTGCTCGCCGAATTGATGCCCAGCCTGCACGGCATCCATTACGCCAGCCGCCATCTCAAAGGCTGGATGAAGTCGTCGCGGCGCAAAGTCGGTATGGCCTTTCAGCCGGCGTCGGCGAAAGTCGTGTACCAGCCGCTTGGCGTGGTCGGCATCATCGTCCCGTGGAACTACCCGTTGTATCTGGCCATCGGTCCACTGGTCGGCGCACTCGCGGCGGGTAACCGGGTGATGCTCAAGCTCAGCGAATCGACCCCGGCCACCGGCCAGTTGCTCAAGACCCTGCTGGGACGGATTTTCCCCGAAGATCTGGTCTGCGTGGTGCTTGGCGAGGCCGATATTGGCGTGGCGTTCTCCCGCCTGCGTTTTGATCACCTGCTGTTCACCGGCGCCACCAGCATCGGCAAACACGTGATGCGCGCTGCGGCGGAAAACCTGACTCCGGTGACCCTCGAACTGGGCGGCAAGTCCCCGGCCATCGTCTCTCGCGACGTGCCGCTCAAGGACGCCGCCGAACGCATCGCCTTCGGTAAAACCCTGAATGCCGGGCAGACCTGCGTCGCCCCCGATTACGTGCTGGTGCCGCAAGACCGCGTCGGCGCGTTCGTCGAAGCCTATCGTCAGGTGGTGAACAATTTCTATCCAACCCTCGCCGACAACCCGGACTACACCGCGATCATCAACGAGCGCCAACTGGCCCGGCTCAACGGTTATGTCAGCGACGCCACGAGCAAGGGCGCGCTGCTGATCCCGCTGTTCGAACAAGGCCAGGGCCGGCGTATGCCGCACAGCCTGCTGCTCAATGTCACTGACGAGATGACCGTGATGCAGGACGAAATCTTCGGCCCGCTGCTGCCGATCGTGCCGTATCAGGATCTGGATCAGGCGTTTGCCTACATCAATCAGCGCCCGCGTCCTCTGGCGCTTTACTACTTTGGCTACGACAAGCGCGAGCAGAATCGCGTGCTGCACGAAACCCACTCCGGCGGCGTGTGCCTGAACGACACCCTGCTGCACGTGGCGCAGGACGACATGCCGTTCGGCGGCATCGGCCCATCGGGCATGGGCCATTACCACGGCCACGAAGGCTTCCTGACCTTCAGCAAGGCCAAGGGTGTGCTGATCAAACAGCGCTTCAATGCAGCGAAGCTGATTTATCCGCCCTACGGCAAATCGATTCAGAAACTGATCCAGAAGCTGTTCATCCGCTAATCGTCGTCACCGCCGGGTAATAACAACAATGCACCCAAGCCTGACCGAAACACCCGCCCTGTCGCGCCGTGGCCTGCTGAAGTTCAGCCTCGGCGCCACGGCGTTTCTCGCCACCGCCGGCCTCGGCGCCAGCCTCAGTGGCTGTTCATCGAGTGTCGCGGCCAATGGCTTCGTCACTTTGCGCGACGGCGACCTGCTGTTTCTGCGCGCACTGATTCCGGTGATGCTCGAAGGCGCCGTGGCCGCCGAGAAAATGCCCGGTGCGGTGGATGGCACCCTGAAGTCGCTGGACTACAGCCTCGATCACCTGTCGCCGGAAATGCTCAAGCTCACCCGGCAATTGTTCGATGTGCTCGGCATGGCGGTCACGCGTGGCCCGCTCACGGGCATTTGGGGCAGTTGGGAAAACGCCAGTCCCGAGGCGCTGCGCCACTTCCTCGAGCGCTGGCAGAACAGTTCATTGAGCCTGCTGCGCATGGGCCACAGCTCATTGCAGCAGATGGTGATGATGGCCTGGTACACCCGCGCCGAGTCCTGGGGCCATTGCGGCTACCCCGGCCCGCCTGCTGTTTGAAACCGAGTCGCGCCCTTCGCGAGCAGGCTCGCCCCCACATTTGCAATGCGATTCCCCTGTGGGAGCGGGCTTGCTCGCGAAGAGGCCCGCAAGAACAACAAAAACAAGAGAACCTGATCCATGCCCGTACCCGACCCGTTCCGCGAAGGCCTCGCCCGTGGCTGGAAAACCTACAACGGCGCACAACTGACCGGTGACCTGACGCTGGAAGCCGACGTGGCGATCATCGGCAGCGGTGCCGGTGGTGGCACCACGGCGGAGATCCTCAGCGCCGCCGGCTACAAAGTGCTGCTGATCGAAGAAGGCCCGCTCAAGACCAGTTCCGACTTCAAGATGCTCGAAGACCAAGCCTACAGCAGCCTCTATCAGGAAGGCATCGGCCGCATGAGCAAGGACGGCGCGATTACCATCCTCCAGGGTCGTGCCGTCGGTGGCACCACGCTGATCAACTGGACCTCGAGTTTCCGCACGCCCGAGCCGACCCTCGAGCACTGGGCCAAGGAGCACAACATCAAAGGCCACAGCCCGGCCGAGATGGCGCCGTGGTTCGAAAAAATGGAGCAGCGCCTCGGCGTCGCGCCATGGATGGTGCCGCCCAACGCCAACAACGACGTGATCCGCAAGGGCTGCGAGCAACTCGGCTACAGCTGGCACGTGATCCCGCGCAACGTCCGTGGCTGCTGGAACCTTGGCTATTGCGGCATGGGCTGCCCGACCAACGCCAAGCAGTCGATGATGGTCACCACCATCCCGGCGACGCTGGAAAAGGGTGGCGAGCTGCTGTACCTGGCCCGTGCGGAAAAGCTGTTGATCAGCGGCGACAAGATCACCGGCCTGCAATGCGTGGCGATGGACGAGCGCTGCGTCGCGCCGACCGGCCACACCATCACAGTCAAGGCGCGGCATTACGTGCTGGCCGGTGGCGGCATCAACAGCCCGGCCCTGCTGCTGCGTTCGGACGCGCCAGACCCGCATCAGCGCCTCGGCAAACGCACCTTCCTGCATCTGGTGAACATGTCCGCCGGGCGTTTCGACGAAGTGATCAACCCGTTCTACGGCGCGCCGCAGTCGATCTACTCGGATCATTTCCAGTGGAAGGACGGCACCAGTGGGCCAATGGGCTACAAACTCGAAGTGCCACCGCTGCAACCGGCACTGGCCGCGACCTTGCTCGGCGGCTTCGGCCAGCAGAACGCCGAACACATGGCCGACCTGCCGCACACCCACGCGATGCTCGCGTTGCTGCGCGACGGTTTCCACCCGGACAGCCCCGGTGGCAGCGTCGAATTGCGCGGTGACGGTTCGCCAGTGCTCGACTATCAAGTCTCGCCTTACGCCTGGGAAGGCTTGCGCCGCGCCTTTCACAGCATGGCCGAGATCCAGTTTGCCGGCGGCGCCAAAGCCGTGATGCCGATGCACGCCGATGCGCGCTACGTGAAAACCCTGGCCGAAGCCCGCACTTTGATCGACAGTTTGAGCCTTGAGCTGTACCGCACGCGCCTGGGCAGTGCCCACGTGATGGGCGGTTGTGCGATGGGCGAAGAGCCGAAAAACGCGGTCACCGACAGCCTCGGCCGGCATCATCAACTGAGCAATCTGTCGATTCACGACGGCTCGCTGTTCCCCACCAGCATTGGCGCCAACCCGCAATTGTCGGTGTATGGGCTGACTGCACAATTGGCGACGTCCCTCGCTGATCGGCTGAGAAATCCGTGAAAAAACCGGTTTATCGCGTCGTCTATAGTGCTTTCTTACCCAACAGGCGACTTGGCCGACCGGGACGGCTGCGATACCATCCGACTCCCCAACGGACTCCCGCCAGGACGACGCGATGAACCGAGTGTTGTACCCAGGTACCTTCGACCCTATTACCAAAGGGCATGGCGATCTGGTCGAACGCGCCTCGCGCCTGTTCGATCACGTGATCATTGCGGTCGCCGCCAGCCCGAAGAAAAATCCGCTGTTCCCGCTGGAACAACGGGTTGAGCTGGCTCGCGAGGTCACCAAACACCTGCCCAACGTCGAAGTGGTCGGCTTCTCGACGCTGCTGGCGCATTTCGCCAAGGAGCAGAACGCCAATGTGTTCCTGCGTGGCCTGCGTGCTGTGTCGGACTTCGAATACGAATTCCAGCTGGCCAACATGAACCGCCAACTGGCCCCGGACGTCGAGAGCCTGTTTCTCACCCCGTCCGAGCGTTATTCGTTCATTTCCTCGACGCTGGTGCGGGAAATCGCCGCGCTGGGCGGCGATATCAGCAAGTTCGTGCACCCGGCCGTGGCCGATGCCCTGACGCTACGCTTTAAAAAGTAGGAACTGCCGCAGGCTGCGATCTTGGCTTTTGATTTCAGCCCTTGATCGCAGCCGCGTGCACTGCGCTCGCCAATGCGGCACAATTGCGCGCATTGATTTATAGCGCCCGGGCCTGCCGCCCCGGCTGGAGTTAGCATGTCCCTGATCATCACCGACGATTGCATCAACTGCGACGTCTGCGAACCCGAGTGCCCGAACGCCGCCATTTCCCAAGGCGAAGAGATCTATGTGATCGACCCGAACCTGTGCACCCAGTGCGTCGGCCACTACGACGAACCGCAGTGCCAGCAGGTCTGCCCGGTGGATTGCATTCCACTGGACGAGGCGCATCCGGAGACTGAAGAACAGTTGATGGAGAAGTACCGCAAGATCACCGGCAAGGCCTGATCCGGCAATTTTGTAGCGCTCTTTCGGGCCTCTTCGCGAGCAAGCCAGCTCCCACAGTTGGAATGCATTTCAATGGTGGGAGCGGGCTTGCTCGCGAAAGGGCCATCAGCCACACCGAAAAACCCGGATCAGCTCACTCACGCTGCTCAAACCCCTCCCCTGTACACCCCAAACAGCGCACAAACGCCGCTTTCGCCGGATCCACCACCAGCGCCTGTCCCGCATCGCCCACCCCGCCACCCAGCGCGGTAAACGGCAATGACACCACAAACACCCCCGCACCCAGCACCGTTGCCACCACCAATAAAGGTCGGGCAATCAGCAAATCGCCGATCATGGCGTAGGCGGGAGGGTTCTGGATGGTGTAGCGCGGATCACCGCTGCCGTTTTCCGTGGCCTGAACGGCCAGGCTGGAACACAGCAGCAGTGCTGCAAACAGGACTTGCAAGGACTTCATGGCACGATCCTTCGGGCTGAACAGTGAGACAACTCACTATAGACCGTAGGACTTTTTCAGCTTTTTGCCTCAGGTCTGGCAACGCGGACAGAACACACTGGCCCGTTGACCCAGCTTCACTTCGCGCAGGCCGGTGCCGCAGACCTTGCAGTGCTCACCGCCGCGACCATAGACAAACAGTTCCTGCTGGAAGTAGCCGGGCTGCCCGTCGCCGCCGATGAAGTCCCGCAACGTGGTGCCGCCGCGCTCGATGGCCGCAGCGAGAATCCGTTTGATCTCGATCGCCAGCTTCAGATAACGCGCCCGGGAGATGCTTTTGGCTTCGCGGCGCGGATCGATCCCGGCAGCGAACAGCGCTTCGGTCGCGTAAATGTTGCCGACGCCGACCACGACAGCGTTGTCCATGATGAACGGCTTGACCGCCATCGAACGCCCGCGCGACAGCTGGAACAGGCGCTCGCCGTCGAACAGATCGGTCAACGGCTCTGGCCCGAGGCGAATCAGCAGTTCGTGATTGAGCGGGTCGGTACTCCACAGCATCGCGCCGAAACGGCGTGGATCGGTGTAGCGCAGCGCCAGACCGGATTCCAGCTCGATATCGACGTGCTCGTGCTTGAGCGCCGGCAACCCGACCTCCACCAACCGCAGGTTGCCCGACATGCCCAGGTGACTGATCAGCGTGCCGACCTCGGCATTGATCAACAGGTACTTGGCCCGCCGCTCGACCAGCACGATGCGCTGCCCGGACAGGCGCACATCGAGGTCTTCAGGGATCGGCCAGCGCAGCCGGCGGTCACGCACGATCACCCGGCTGACGCGCTGGCCTTCAAGGTGCGGGGCAATACCCCGGCGGGTGGTTTCGACTTCCGGCAGTTCAGGCATGGTGTCCTCGAATCAATGCGCGCCGAGGTCGCGGATCGTTTGTTTGAGGGTTTCGAAGTCGTAATCCGACAGGCCGACGTAATCGAGCACCAGCGGCCCGACAGCGTTCCATTCGAAGTCTTCGGTCTGATTGCCCAGCACCCGGTAAGACGCGCAGATGTGCTCGGCCATCTTCAGGATCGCCAGCAGGTTTTTCAGCTGGCTGTTGCGTGACGACTCGTCGCTGAAGATCGCCAAGGCGTTGTGGTGATTGGCAATCGCCGCGCTGACGTGCTCCGGCAGGCGCCACGACTTGGCAGTGTAATAACCGACCACGGCGTGGTTGGTGTTGAACTCGCTGTTTTCGGTGTCCACCACCCGGCACTCGGCGCTGGCATTGGCATAGGCCTTTTCCAGCACCGACATGTAATTGGGGAAGCGCTGCAGCATCAACGGCACGCCACAGTCATGGAACAGACCCAAGGCATAGGCTTCATCACCGGCCTGGGTGCCGATGCGCTTGGCCAGGGTCAGGCAGGTCATCGCCACGTCCTGAGCGGTGTCCCAGAAACGGTTGAGGGTGACGATGGTGTCGTCGTTCATCTCGCCCTTGATCGACTGCGCGTTGATCAGGTTGATGATCGAGCGGCTGCCCAATAGGTTCACCGCACGCTGGATCGAGGTGATCTTGTTGCTCAGGCCGTAATACGGCGAGTTGACGATTTTCAGCAGCGAGCCGGACAGGCCTGGGTCCTGGGAGATCAGCTTGGCGATCACCTCCAGGTCCGGGTCGGGCATGTACTGCTCCATTTGCAGATCCACCATGATCTGCGGCTGCGCCGGCACACTGATGCCTTGCAGGGATTGTTGAATCTGTTCGGTGGTCAGCTCTTGGGACATAAGTACACACTCTGGGACAGGCGGCGATTCTAACCTCTAAAAACCGCACGACGACACACCAGTGGGCATTTGTCAGGAACTTTCATTCCCGCTCAGGCTTCGGACTTTGTAAGGCCGACCGGACACTCAAGCACCGGCTCGGCGGCAATTTCCCGCAGACTCAGGAGCTTAATCATGGCTAATTCCCTCAGCGGCAAGCGTGTCGCCATTTTGGTAACAGACGGTTTCGAACAGGTCGAACTGACCGGGCCCAAGCAAGCACTGGAGCAGGCCGGCGCCCAGGTCGACATCCTTTCGGCCGAGGCCGGCAAGGTCAAAGGCTGGAACCACGACAAACCGGCAGATGACTTCAAGGTCGACCAGACCTTTCAAGGCGCCAGCAGCGAGCAGTACGACGCGATCGTCCTGCCGGGCGGCGTACAGAACTCCGACACCATCCGCATCGACCAGGATGCCCAGCATCTGGTCAAGACCGGCGCCTCCGCTGGCAAACCGATCGCGGTGATCTGCCACGGCAGCTGGCTGCTGATTTCCGCCGGGCTGGTCAACGGCAAGACCCTGACCAGCTACAAGACGCTCAAGGATGATCTGGTGAATGCCGGGGCCAACTGGGTCGACAAGGAAGTGGTCAAGGACGGCCACCTGATCAGCAGCCGTCAGCCGGACGATATTCCGGCGTTCAACCGTGAGTTGATCGACGCGCTCTCTGCCTGACGCGCCTCTGTGGCGAGGGAGCTTGCTCCCGCTCGGCTGCGCAGCAGTCGCAAGCCCTGCCAACCGGTTCTTCCCGATGAATCGAGTTGCATGAATTGGGGCCGCTTCGCAGCCCGGCGGGAGCAAGCTCCCTCGCCACATGTCCAGCGCTGAACCTGCACACGCATCAACACGGTATACTCCCGCTCTTTTTTCCGGAGCGACGTCATGTCCCTGCCTAGCCTGCGCCTCAAAGCCAACGCCGACCGTCGCCTGCGCAACGGCCACTTGTGGGTCTACAGCAACGAAATCGATGTGGCCGCCACGCCACTGCACGGCTTCAAGGCCGGCGATCAGGCGATCCTCGAAGCCGCCGGCGGCAAGCCGCTGGGCATCGTCGCGATGAGCCCGAACAACCTGATCTGCGCTCGCCTGTTGTCGCGCGACATCAAGCTGCCTCTGGACAAATCGCTGCTGGTGCATCGTCTGAACGTGGCCCTGTCGCTGCGCGAGCGCCTGTTCGACAAGCCGTTCTACCGCCTGGTGTACGGCGATTCCGACCTGCTGCCGGGTCTGGTGGTCGACCGTTTCGGCGACATCCTCGTGGTGCAGATTGCCTCGGCAACCATGGAAGCGCACAAGGATGACGTGATCGCTGCACTGACCCAAGTGCTCAAGCCAAGCGGCATCCTGTTCAAGAACGACTCCGCCGCCCGTGACGCCGAAGGCCTCAACCGCTACGTCGAAACCGTGTTCGGTCTGGTGCCGGAGTGGGTTGCGCTGGAAGAGAACGGCGTGAAGTTTGAAGCGCCGGTGATCGGCGGCCAGAAAACCGGCTGGTTCTACGACCACCGCATGAACCGCGCCCGCCTGGCCCCCTATGCCAAAGGCAAACGCGTGCTCGACCTCTATAGCTACATCGGTGGCTGGGGCGTGCAGGCTGCGGCATTCGGCGCCAGCGAAGTGTTTTGCGTCGACGCATCCGGCTTCGCCCTTGACGGCGTTGAGCGTAACGCTGCACTGAACGGCTTCGCCGACAAGATGACCTGCATCGAAGGCGACGTCTTCGAAGCCTTGAAAGAACTCAAGGCCAGCGAAGAACGTTTCGACGTGATCGTTGCCGACCCGCCAGCGTTCATCAAACGCAAGAAAGACATGAAAAACGGTGAAGGCGCCTACCGTCGCTTGAACGAGCAAGCCATGCGCCTGCTCACCAAGGACGGCATTCTGGTCAGCGCTTCGTGCTCCATGCACCTGCCGGAAGATGATCTGCAGAACATCCTGCTGACCAGCGCCCGTCACCTGGACCGCAACATCCAGTTGCTGGAACGTGGTGGTCAAGGCCCGGATCACCCGGTACACCCGGCCATCGCCGAGACCCGCTATATCAAGAGCATCACCTGCCGTCTGCTGCCGAACAGCTGATTGGCCATGAAACGGGGAGCCTGCGGGCTTCCCGTTTGCTTACGGCGATGCAATGTCGTCGAATTCCTTGGCTTTTTCCTACAACCAACTTCCTACATGTACGCAGGACATTTCCCTGCGCATTAAATTTCAAGAATTAAAACTTACAAGCCCGCCCTTGCAGCATGCCCGCTCCGACAAAATTAATAGAAATTTCCTACCCAAGTATCGCTTGCCAATAATTCATTACAACCTATTATTAAGTTGTCACCACGACGGTGACATTCACTCTCAATGAACAAGGAGTTCATACTTATGAAAGCAATTACTCTGGAAACCAACAAGATCGCAAACCTGGCCTTCCTGGTTGCGCCTAAAGCCCGCTAAGTGAGCCAGAACGCTGGGGAGTGCCGGCACCCCAGCGTTCTTTCGACCCTTTCCAGAGCGATCTATATAACATGCACATCAATCCTTACTTATTCATATTGCCGCGCACACCCGGACAAATAGTCTGGAATTATAAAGACCATACTCAGCATGAGCTGGACCTGACTTATTCCTGTCGACTTGCACAACTTATCAATAATCCGGAGCAATTCGACAGACGCAACATAATAGACTCACAACTTCTGAATGCGGGCATATTAACCGTTGCAAAAATAGACAGCCCGCCATGGGGGTGGGATGAATTGTCGAAGATTTATCATATCGGCACCCAGAACATTCCCTGCGAACAGATACCCCAGAATATTCATGAGTGGTCCAGGCAATACCTGAACCATTGCAGCGCCGTGCTGACCACACCGGCACCCGCGCAAGATCGTCCGATACAACAGGACGAACCCCGAATCGCCCTCCCCGCCTCCTTCGCCCTGACCGTTGCCAGTCTTGGCAATGTCCTGCGCCTGAGAAAAACCTGCCGCTCCTTTACTGGCGCATCAATCACCCTCGGTGACGTCGGCACACTGATGTATCTCTCGCTGGGTTTTCTTCGCCACCGCGACCATGATCGCGACGAGAGTATCGCCGAGGGCCTGGGCGCCCGTCGCAGCAGTCCTTCGGGTGGCGGGTTGAACGCCTGTGAAGGGTTTCTCCTGGCTCGCAATATCGAGGGCCTGGAACCCGGCATCTATGCCTATCACCCGGCAGAACACGCGCTCAGCCGGGTCAATCCCTTGCCCGAACCCGCGCTCGGCCATTTGCTGGCGGGCCAGCATTTCATCAATAACCTGCCGCTGGGTCTGTTCATCACCGCCCGCTTCGACAAGCTCTGGTGGAAGTATGAACACTCGCGCGCCTATCGCATGGCGTTCGTCGAAGCGGGTCACCTGTCGCAGACCTTTCAACTGGTGGCCACGGCGCTGGGCCTGGGAACGTGGCTGACCGGCGCGTTTGCCGATCGGCAGGTCGAAGCCCTGCTCAAACTCGAAGGCAGCGCTGAACAACCGTTGTTCTTTGTCGGCTGCGGCGCCAGCGACGGTCAGGCGATGTGTCAGGAAATGCGTGACCTGTTGCAGGAGACGCGTACATGAACGTGCCAACCGCGGAACAGCCCGAAACACCTGAGTCCTGGATGCTTCGCTTCACGCTTGGCGATTGGGACAACCGCGCTTCGGTGCGTACCAGCCGGCACGACTACCAGTTGCCGGCAGACCTGCAGTTACAACTGCAGACCCGCTTCTGGTTTCCGCCGGCCTTCCTGCCGTACCTGTCCCACCCGGCCATCGAAGCCGCAGGCAGCAGGGTCATGCATCGACTGGCGGCCAATCACCTGGTGCACTTCCTCGACTACACCACGCTGCTTGAACACCGCATCGTCAACCGCGCCGTGGAAACCATCGTCCACGGCGAGTTACCTGCCTACATTCCTTCACGGATGAAAACCGCCGCGCTGCAGCTCTATACCGACGAGGGTTATCACGCGCTGTTCTCTCATCGTCTGGCCGAACAGATCGCCGAACTGCATGGTTTCACCGGCCGACCGCAGATGCCCCTGCGCATTACCCGCCTGACCGGTCAGATCGCCCGAACACCGGAGAGCAAACGCCCGCTGGCATGGTTTCTGCTCGGTTTCGTCTCGGAAACCATCATCGCCCGGGAGCTGCTGGATGTGTGCCGGGAGACGCTGGTGACCAGCGTGAGTGACATGTTGCGCGACCACCTCGCTGACGAAGCCCGGCACAGTCGGTTTTTTTCCGAAGTCTTTCACTACCTCTGGCTGACCCTGAACAGCCGTCAGCGCGCCTTCGCGGCCAGAACCTTGCTGGAGACCCTGGCGACCTTCTTCGAAGTCGACGAGCAATGGCTACATCAGAGCCTGCGCCGCGCCGGCATTGGCGAAGGCGCAATCAAGGAGATTCTCGATGACCTGACCAACGAACAGGCCAGCCGCCAGCGTGCCAGATCCGGAGCCACGGCTACGCTTGCTGCACTCGAAAGGGCCGGATTCTTCGCGCACCCCAACAACCGCAAACTTTTCGCCAAGGCAGGACTGATCGATGCTTGAAGGAAGAACGGTGGTAACGACCCGACAACGACGCGGGGCGGTCAGTCTGCTGTTGGCCATGGTGCTGCTGGGAGTGTTTCCGCTGGACGTCCTGCTGCCGTCGTTCCCGGCGCTGGCCGAACACTTCGCCAGCACCCCGGCCGACATCGCCCTGTCGATCAGCCTGTTCGCGGTGGGCATCGCCTTTGCCCAACTGCTGATCGGGCCGTTGTCCGACGTCATCGGGCGCAAGGGCTTGTTGCTCGCCGGCATGGCTGTCTCGATCGTCGGCGCCATCGGCTGCGTCATGACCAGTGACTACAGACTGTTCATGACCTTTCGCATCGTGCAGGCCATCGGCTGCGGCTGTTTCGTCCTGTCACAGGCACTGGTGCAGGACCTGTTCGAGGGCGAACAGCGCGATCGCCTGCGGATCCTGATGGTGACCGCCACCGGGATCTTCATCTCGGTATCGCCGCTGGCCGGGACCTTTCTGCAGGCGACCCTGGGCTGGCGCGGCAGCTTCTGGCTGTTCATCGCACTGGCGGCTGTGGTGTTGCTCAAAGCCTGGGTGTTTCTGGACAACAGTCGGCCCGCTGTCAGAGATACACCGATCCATTTTCTCAAGGCTTACCGACGGGTGCTGGGGGACTTCGACTTCGTTGGCTACTGGCTGATCTCGGCTTTCGCATTCGCCTGCCACTTCTCGTTCATTGTCATTTCGCCGCTGATTTTCATGGATCAATTGCAGCTGTCAGCCTATGACTTCTCGCTGATCCTGCTGATCTACGGCGCGGCGTATGTCGCTGGCGGCATCGTCGCCACGCTGCTGAGCCGGCGCATTTCGCCCGGGCAGCAAATGGTGGTCGGGCTGAGCCTGATCCTGCTGGCGGGGCTGGTGATACTGTTCATGGCCAGGCACCTGGCGCTCTCGGTGGCCACGGTGCTGATCCCGATGCTGATCTGCACCGCCGGTACGACCATCGCGCGCCCTGCTGCCACTTCGCGGGCCATGAGCCTGTTCCCGGAAAATGCCGGCACCTCGGCCTCCGCAGGCAGCACGATCATTTTCATCTGTGGCGGCCTGATCAGCGCCCTGATCAGCCTGAGCCCAAGCAACCTGCAAGCCACCCTCGGCTACTGTTTTATCCTGCTCAGCTGCATCGCACTGGCGTTGAACAAGCGGATCAGCCACCGCGCCAGAGTCATCGAAACCAGCGCCATCACGCCCTCTGGCAGCGATTGAGCCTGCCGGTCGTCATGCCACACGCACCGTCGGCGCTGGAACAACGCTTTGCGCCATTCCCTCCAGACGCCAGCGGTGTAGAATCGGCTGATTCATCGCCATTCATCCCCCGGCGGGTTTATGAGCTCAGGCTGAGGCAAGCGGCGATCCCGCAAAGTCATCGGCAACATCCAGGACACACGGCCATTTCTGAGTGTTCCAGACGTCAATAGAAGCTCACTCCCTTTTGATACCTGATTAGCCGCCCGGAGTGCTCCATGCCAGATTACCGCTCGAAAACATCCACCCACGGCCGCAACATGGCCGGCGCCCGCGCACTGTGGCGCGCCACCGGGATGAAAGATGACGACTTCAAGAAGCCGATCATCGCCATTGCCAACTCCTTCACCCAGTTCGTGCCGGGCCACGTGCACCTCAAGGACCTCGGTCAACTGGTTGCCCGGGAAATCGAACGCGCCGGTGGCGTCGCGAAAGAATTCAACACCATCGCCGTGGACGACGGCATCGCCATGGGTCACGACGGCATGCTGTATTCGCTGCCGAGCCGCGAGATCATCGCCGACTCCGTCGAGTACATGGTCAACGCCCACTGCGCCGACGCCATCGTCTGCATCTCCAACTGCGACAAGATCACCCCGGGCATGCTGATGGCCGCCCTGCGCCTGAACATTCCGGTGATCTTCGTTTCCGGCGGCCCGATGGAAGCCGGCAAGACCAAACTCGCTGCCCACGGTCTCGACCTCGTCGACGCCATGGTGATCGCCGCCGACTCCAGCGCTTCTGACGAGAAGGTTGCCGAGTACGAGCGCAGCGCCTGCCCGACCTGCGGTTCGTGCTCCGGCATGTTCACCGCCAACTCGATGAACTGCCTGACCGAAGCCCTCGGTCTCGCATTGCCGGGCAACGGTTCGACCCTCGCGACCCACAGCGACCGCGAACAACTGTTCCTGCAGGCTGGTCGTACCATCGTCGAGCTGTGCAAGCGTTACTACGGCGAGAACGACGAGTCGGTGCTGCCGCGCAACATCGCCAACTTCAAGGCGTTCGAGAACGCGATGATGCTCGACATCGCCATGGGCGGTTCGACCAACACCATCCTGCACTTGCTGGCTGCGGCTCAGGAAGCCGAGATCGATTTCGACCTGCGCGACATCGACCGTCTCTCACGCAGCGTGCCGCAACTGTGCAAAGTGGCGCCGAACATCCAGAAGTACCACATGGAAGACGTGCACCGCGCTGGCGGCATCTTCAGCATCCTTGGTTCGCTGGCCCGTGGCGGTCTGCTGCACACCGACCTGCCGACCGTGCACAGCCGCAGCATGGAAGAAGCCATCGCCAAGTGGGACATCACCCAGACCGACGATGAAGCCGTGCACCACTTCTTCAAGGCCGGCCCGGCAGGCATCCCGACCCAGACCGCGTTCAGCCAGTCGACTCGTTGGGAAACCCTCGATGACGACCGTGAAAACGGCTGCATCCGCAGCTTTGAACACGCCTACTCGAAAGAAGGCGGCCTGGCCGTGCTGTACGGCAACATCGCCCTCGACGGCTGCGTGGTGAAAACCGCCGGCGTCGATGAGTCGATCCACGTCTTCGAAGGCAATGCGAAGATCTTCGAAAGCCAGGACAGCGCCGTGCGCGGCATCCTCGCCGACGAAGTGAAGGAAGGCGACATCGTCATCATTCGCTACGAAGGCCCGAAAGGCGGCCCGGGCATGCAGGAAATGCTCTACCCGACCTCGTACCTGAAGTCCAAAGGTCTGGGCAAAGCCTGTGCGCTGCTCACCGACGGTCGCTTCTCTGGCGGTACTTCCGGCCTGTCGATCGGCCACGCTTCGCCAGAGGCTGCGGCCGGTGGCGCGATCGGTCTGGTGCAGGACGGCGACAAAGTGCTGATCGACATCCCGAACCGCTCGATCAACCTGTTGGTCAGCGATGAAGAACTGGCTGCGCGCCGGGTCGAACAGGACAAGAAAGGCTGGAAACCGGTCGAGCAGCGTCCACGCAAAGTGACCACTGCCCTGAAGGCCTACGCCCTGCTGGCGACCAGCGCCGACAAGGGTGCGGTGCGCAACAAGGCGATGCTCGACGGGCTGTAAGTTTTAGCCGCCGAATAAAAATGCCCCGCCAAGTGCGGGGCATTTTTTTGCCCGACCAAAATATCCCAGACACAGAAGATCAAAACGGTGGGAGCGGGCTTGCTCGCGAAAGCGGTCTACCGGTCAAAAAACCTCTCGCCTGACACTCCCTCTTCGCGAGCAAGCCCGCTCCCACAGGGGACTGTCAGTGATTCTGGAATCTGCGCTCCAACACAGAATTGGGTCTTACTGAATTTCTTCTGGCTTCACGATCACCCAGTTTTTGTCCGCCGTCACCGGCAACCCTTCCTTGGCCTGCGCTGCCGCGTTCTTGGTCATCATGCCGTTGAGCTGGGTCATGTATTTGTCTTTGCGGTTGACCCACAAGTGGATGCCGCCCTTGGCCACGTCAACACTGTGGAACAACATGTAACCGTCGCTGGTCGGGGTATCGCCGCCCACCAGTACCGGTTTTTTCCACTCGTCGATGTAGGTCAGGATCGCCGCGTGCTTGCCGGCCATCCAGGTCGCCGGGGTCCACAGGTACGGGGTCAGTTCGAGGCCGAGGTTGGCTTTCTCGTCATACTTGCCGGCAGTGATCTGTTTGCGCGCGGTGGTCAGCTCGCCGGTTTCGCGGTTCTTCAACAATGTGCTCACGCCGATCACGTTCTGCGGTTTGACGTTGTAGCCGTACTTCGGATCAGCCGCGACCATGCGCACCAGTTCTTCGGAGGCGGCGGTCATCACGTAAACCTCAATCCCGTTCTCCATCAGTTTGTTGTACAGCTCGGCCTGACCGGTAAAGACTTTGGGTGGCTGCACCTCAAGGTTCTTGACCACGTCACCATCGTAATAAGTGGTCGGCACCGGTTTGCCCGAGGCCATCAGCTCATCGACGTAGCCTTTGAGTTCCTTGAGGGTAAAGCCAGAGAACACCTGCGCCACCCATGGGTAGCAGACCATGTCGTCGACTTCGCACAGGCGATAGTAATAGCTGAACAGGCTTTCCTTATGGTCAGCGGTGTCCTTGAACGGCATCAGTTTCAGGGAGGGATCAAGCGTCTCGCGGGTGATCAGCCCCTTGTTCTCCATGAACGGCAACAAGGACTCTTCGAGGTCATAGCGGTAGCTGGTGTTGTCCATGTCGAACACCGCGTAGTTACCCTTGTTGGCGTTGGCCGCGATCATCGCGTCCAGTGCCTTGGCCTGATCCGCCGGCCAGTGCTTCAGATCGGTGGCGAATGCGTGAGCGGCCAAGCCCAATCCAAGAACCACAGCGAGCATTTTCGGTGCGAACTTCATCGGCGTTTTCTCCCTGACTGAAAGACATCGACGCTAACAAATAAGTGTGACAATCCTCGTCTGTCAGCGACCGCTTACGTCTCCTCAACGCCAGCTGCATTGCCGAGAGCGACAGGCGCTTATTCCAAAAACGACGGACGACCTGCGATTTCGGTATTAATTCATTGGAAATCAAACTGTTAGGCTTGCCGGTTCGCAGTTGCCCAAGAAGGCGACTGGCACAAGTCTTATCGGAGTCTTCATGAATCTGCCGCTGATCCTCAATCTGCTGGTGTTCCTCGCCCTGCTCTTCGGTCTGGCGCAAACCCGCCACACTACGTGGAGCCTGGCGAAAAAAGTCCTGCTCGCGCTGGTGCTCGGCGTGGCGTTCGGCGTCGCCCTGCACACCGTTTACGGTGCCGGCAACCCGGTACTGAAAACCTCGATCGGCTGGTTCGATCTGGTCGGCAACGGCTACGTGCAGTTGCTGCAAATGATCGTGATCCCGCTGGTGTTCGCCTCGATCCTCAGCGCGGTCGCGCGTCTGCACAACGCCTCGTCGCTGGGCAAGATCAGCTTCCTGACCATCGGCACGCTGCTGTTCACCACCGCGATTGCGGCGCTGATCGGTATCGGTCTGACCAACCTGTTCGGCCTCACCGCCGAAGGTCTGGTCGCCGGCACTCAGGAAATGGCCCGTCTGCAAACCATTCAGACCGACTACGCCGGCAAGGTTGCCGACCTGAATGTGCCGCAGCTGCTGCTGTCGTTCATTCCGCAGAACCCGTTCGCCGACCTGGCCCGGGCCAAGCCGACCTCGATCATCAGTGTGGTGATCTTCGCCGCGTTCCTCGGGGTCGCGGCGCTGCAACTGCTCAAGGATGATGTCGAAAAAGGTCAGAAAGTGATCAACGCCATCGACACCCTGCAAGCCTGGGTGATGCGTCTGGTGCGTCTGGTGATGAAGCTCACCCCGTACGGCGTGCTGGCGCTGATGACCAAAGTGGTCGCCGGTTCCAACCTGCAGGACATCATCAAGCTCGGCAGTTTCGTGGTGGTCTCGTACCTCGGTCTGGGCCTGATGTTCGTGGTGCATGGCCTGCTGGTGTCGGTGGCCGGGATCAACCCGCTGCGGTTCTTCCGCAAGATCTGGCCGGTGCTGACGTTCGCGTTCACCAGCCGCTCCAGCGCGGCGAGCATTCCGCTGAGCATCGAAGCGCAGACCCGTCGCCTGGGCATTCCGCAGTCGATCGCCAGTTTCGCCGCCTCGTTTGGTGCGACCATCGGCCAGAACGGTTGCGCCGGTCTGTACCCGGCGATGTTGGCGGTGATGGTTGCGCCAACCGTCGGCATCAACCCGCTGGACCCGCTGTGGATCGCGACGCTGGTGGCGATTGTGACCCTGAGCTCCGCCGGTGTGGCCGGTGTTGGCGGTGGCGCGAC
This sequence comes from Pseudomonas sp. MWU16-30322, assembly GCF_020515535.1. Lineage (NCBI taxonomy): Bacteria > Pseudomonadati > Pseudomonadota > Gammaproteobacteria > Pseudomonadales > Pseudomonadaceae > Pseudomonas > Pseudomonas sp. MWU16-30322. The sequence goes on along the minus strand of NZ_JAIWYL010000008.1, from coordinate 121,515 downwards.
GTTTGCTGCGCTGATCGTGCTGCCGGCGATGGGCTTGCCGGTGTCACTGGTGGCGCTGCTGATTTCGGTGGAGCCGCTGATCGACATGGGTCGTACGGCGTTGAACGTGAGTGGTTCGATCACCGCCGGTGCGATTACCAGCCAAGTGATGCAGCAGACCGATAAAGCACTGCTGGATGCGGATGAGCATGCGGAGCTGGCACAGGCCTGACAGCAACACTTGTGGCGAGGGGATTTATCCCCGATGGGTCGCGCAGCGACCCCATGCTCTTGGGGCTGCTACGCAGCCCATCGGGGATAAATCCCCTCACCACAATTCAAGCCTTTTCCCAGACTTCGAAGCTGTACGCGGGCTTGTCGCCCTCAGCCGGATTCGGCACATTCGACACCAGTCTCCACTGGTTCGGATCGAACTCGGGAAACCACGCATCACCCTCCGGACTCAGCGCCACTCGGGTCAGGTACAGACGATCCGCCTGCGCCAGCCCTTGCGCATACAACTGCGCGCCGCCAATCAACATCAATTCATCGACGCCCTGCGCTTTCGCCCATTCCTCGGCGCGAACCACCGCGGCTTCCAGCGACGGATACACCTCTGCCCCTTCCAGCAGCAGATCCGGCTGACGGCTGACCACGATGTTCAAGCGCCCCGGCAGCGGACGGCCGAGGGAATCCCAGGTCTTGCGGCCCATGATGATCGGCTTGCCGAGGGTCGTGGCCTTGAAGTATTTGAAGTCCCCCGGCAGGTGCCAGGGCATGCTGTTGTCGACGCCGATCACGCGGTTTTCACCGAGGGCTGCGATCAGGCTGAGGGGGAGTGATTTAGTCATGCCGGCGAGGATACCAGAGCCTCGCTTGACCCGATAAGCGCCACAGCGGTTATGCTCACTGCTCAATCGAGCAACGGAATGGCGCGTGACTGAACTGACTCCACTGCAAAACCTCTGGCTGACCGAAACCATCCGCCTGCGCGAAGAACACGCAGGTCCCCTGGAGGATCTGGAAGTCAATCGACTGGCCCGCGCGGCCGGCGGCGATCTGCCGGGCCGTATTCAACGCCGCGCCTTGTGGCTGGCCGAGCGCGACGGGCTGAGCGCAGCACTCAAGCACTGGCTGCAAGGCGCGCGTCTGGCGCTGGTGCTGCTGGTCATTTTCGCGCTGCTGAGCGGCGCCGGGCTGGCCTTCGCCGCACTGAGCCAGACGCCGGTCAATGTGTTCTGGGCTCTGGGCAGCCTGCTCGGGCTGAACCTGATTCTGCTGCTGAGCTGGGCGCTGGGGCTGATCTTTGCCGGTGAACACGGCGCCACCCTCGGGCGCTTGTGGCTATGGCTCAGCGAAAAACTCGCCCGCGATGCCAAAGCCGCGCAACTCGCGCCGGCCCTGCTGCTGATGTTGCAGCGCAGGAAACTCAATCGCTGGGCGCTCGGCACTTTGGTCAATGGCCTGTGGTTGCTGGCGATGCTCAGCGCGCTGCTGTTGCTGCTGACACTGATGGCGACCCGGCGCTACGGTTTCGTCTGGGAAACCACCATTCTCGGCGCCGACACCTTTATCAACCTGACCCAAGCCCTCGGCGCGCTGCCGGCACTGCTCGGCTTCAACGTGCCGACCGTGGAGATGATCCGCGCCAGCGGCGGCGCAGCGCTGGATATCGAAAGCGCGCGACAGGCCTGGGCAACCTGGCTGGTCGGCGTGCTGGTGGTCTACGGCGTGCTGCCGCGTCTGCTGCTGGCGCTGTTGTGTTTCTGGCGCTGGAGTCGCGGCAAAGCCGCGCTGACGCTGGACCTGAACCTGCCCGGTTACGCCCAGTTGCGTGAACGGCTGATGCCGACCAGCGAACGCCTCGGCATCAACGACGCCGCGCCTGCGCAGTTGCATCGAGTTGAAAGCAGCGTCAGCGAACACGCCAGCGACGGCGCTTTGCTGGTGGCCATCGAACTCGACGATCAGCGCCCGTGGCCACCGGCCCTGCCGAAAACCGTGAGCAACGCCGGAATCCTCGACAGCCGCGAATCGCGGCACAAACTGCTCGAACAGCTCAGCCGTTTCCCTCCGGCGCGCCTGCTGATCGCCTGCGATCCTCGGCGCTCGCCGGATCGCGGCAGCCTCGCGCTGATCGCCGAACTGGCGCGCAACGCCAGCGCCACCCAGGTCTGGCTGCTGCAAGCACCGCCCGGCGAAGCGCTGGACAGTGCCCGCCTCGGCGACTGGCACGTCGCGCTGCAACAACTGGAGTTGCCGTTCGCCGATTGCGCACCGATGAACTGGCTGGAGAGCGGTCATGACTGATGCCCGGAAAGCGCCGCTGAAACTCGCGGTGGTCGGCCACACCAACGTCGGCAAGACCTCGCTGCTGCGCACCCTGACCCGCGACGTCGGCTTCGGCGAAGTCTCGCATCGCCCGAGCACCACTCGACATGTCGAGGGTGCGCGGTTGTCGGTGGACGGCGAGCCGTTGCTCGATCTCTACGACACCCCCGGGCTGGAAGACGCCATCGCCCTGCTGGATTTCCTTGAGCGTCTGGAGCGCCCCGGCGAACGTCTCGACGGCCCGGCGCGACTGGCGCGGTTTCTCGACGGCAGCGAAGCGCGTCAGCGTTTCGAACAGGAGGCGAAAGTGCTGCGACAGCTACTCGCCTCCGACGCCGGCCTGTATGTGATCGACGCCCGCGAACCGGTGCTGGCCAAGTATCGTGACGAACTCGAAGTGCTCGCCAGTTGCGGCAAGCCGCTGTTGCCGGTGCTGAATTTCGTCAGCAGCGCCAACCATCGCGAGCCGGACTGGCGCGAAGCGTTGGCGCGGCTCGGCCTGCATGCGCTGGTGCGCTTCGACAGCGTTGCGCCGCCGGAAGATGGCGAGCGGCGCCTGTACGAAAGCCTTGCGCTGTTGCTGGAAAACGCCCGTCCGCAACTGGAGCGCTTGATCGCCGATCAACAGGCCCAGCGCCTCGCCCGCCAACAAAGTGCGGCGCGTTTGATCGCCGAATTGCTGATCGACTGCGCCGCGTGCCGACGCAGCGTGGTCAGCGAGGCCGAGCAGGAGCAGCAAGCGATCAGCGAACTGCGCAAAGCCGTGCGCCAGCGTGAACAGAAATGCGTCGAAGCGTTGCTCAAGCTCTATGCGTTTCGCCCGCAGGATGCGGCGGCCAGTGATCTGCCGTTGCTCGATGGGCGTTGGGGCGATGATCTGTTCAACCCGGAAACCCTGAAGCAACTCGGCGTGCGGGTGGGCGGCGGGATTGCGGCCGGTGCCGCTGCCGGGGCTGGGGTGGATCTGCTGGTCGGCGGCATTACCCTCGGTGCGGCGGCATTGGCCGGTGCGATTGCCGGCGGCGTCCTGCAAACCGCGCGCAGTTATGGCAGCCGCTTGCTGGGCAAGATCAAGGGACAGCGGGAATTGACCGTGGATGACGGCGTGCTGCGGCTGTTGGCGTTGCGTCAGCGCCAACTGTTGCTGGCGCTCGATCAGCGCGGGCATGCGGCGATGGAAGCGGTTCAGGTCGCCACCCCGCAGGACAAGACCTGGCGCGAAGGCAAGCTGCCTGAAGCGTTGCACAAGGCACGGGCGCATCCGCAGTGGTCTTCGCTCAATCCGCATCCGAAGCTGAATCAGGCGGAGCGGCAGGAGCAGATTGATTTACTGGCTGCAGATTTGTAGCGCCTGATCTGGCCTCTTCGCGAGCAAGCCCGCTCCCACAGTTTGATCGCATTCCTTATGGTGGAACTCGGTCGAATGTGGGAGCGGGCTTGCTCGCGAATGGCGCGACTCGGTGACACGGATTACGCCGCCAGCAGGCGCAACGCCTTCTCCTTCAATACTCCCAGCTCCATCACCGGCACCGCCCTCTCCTTGGCCAACTCATCCCACTGCCGCATGCGCAAACTCACGGTACACAATGGATCGCGCTCAAACGCATCCGCCTCAGCCTCGCTCATCACCCCGCCCTGATATTCCAGCGTCCGGCGACTCGCCTCACTCAACTGCTCGAAATACCCCGGTTCACGTAGCGTCAGATAGCGCTTGGCCTGCACGTGATATTCCACCAGCCGCGCCATACGCTCGCTGAATCCCGCCTCACGCAAATAATCCGCGCCCAGCCGCTCATGGCTGACCACGCCATAACCGCCCATGTTCTCGGCACCTTCGGCACACAAATGGCCGATGTCGTGGAAGAACGCGGCGAGCACCACTTCATCATCAAAGCCTTCAGCCATCGCCAACTGCGCTGCCTGAGACATGTGTTCGATCTGCGACACCGGCTCGCCGATGTAATCACTGGCACCAAAGCGTTCATACAGCGCAAACACCCGGTCAACGACTTGCGCATGCCCCGCCATCACATTTCCTCCAGCAATTGCGCCACGTTGCGCTCGGCCAGTGCCGGACCGACGCTCATGCCGACGCCGGTGTGCATCAGCGCCACACTCAAGCCCGGTGCCGGGCGCAGGAATGAGAACGGCCCCGGCCCACGGGCACCGTAGACGCCCTGCCAGCGCTCGACCACTTGCACCTTGCAGCCCAGCGTGTGCTCGGCCAGTTCGAGCATCCAGTTGTCCACTTGCTCGGCGTTGAACGGCGACGGATCGCTGCCGTAATGGTGCGAGTCGCCGATGATCAGCTCGCCATACGGCGTCGGGCTGATCAGCAGGTGAATGCCGTTGTCGTGCAGGTGCGGTTGTTCGCGCAGGATCTGTGCCTGCACCGCCGCCGCTTCTGGCAAATCGGCGAAGGCGCCGTAGTGCACGCAGCTCAAACCGGTGAGCAAGGCGTGTTGCAGATTCAGCTCGATCTGCGGTTTGGCGCGGAGCATTTGCAGACGGCAGATCTGCGGGCCGAGCGTGGCAATCGGCTCGGCCAGCAGGGTCTGATAATCGTGGCCGGAGCAGACGATGATTTGCTTCGCCGTGAAACTGCCGGCAGTGCTGTGCAGACGTCCTGGCTCGACGTCACGCACCAGCGTGCTGAAGTGAAACTCGACGCCGAGGTCGCGGCGCAGATAGTCAATCAGCGCCGGGATCGCTTCCCGCGAGTACAACTGTTGATCGTCCATGCCGTGTAGCGCAGCGCGGTGATGGCTGAACTGGCCGTGATACAGATCGCGCAAGGCGGCGCCACGCAGCAAGGCGACGTTGTAACCGTGCTCCACGGCGCGGCCGTTGCAGAAGGCTTCGAGCAATTGCTCTTCGGCTTCGCTGCGGGCGAACAGGTACGAGCCGTTGCGCTTGATCTGCAGACCGGCGAGTTGCGCCCAGTCGCCCCAGATCTCGCGGCTGGCCTTGGCCAGTTCAAGCATCGGGCCGGGTGGCTGGCCGGTGACCAGCGCCTGACCGAAGTTGCGCACCGAGGCGCCGAGGGGCGTGGCGGTGCGTTCGAAAACGCTGACCTTGAGGCCGCGCTTGGCGGCGGCGTAAGCGTGGGACAGGCCGAGGATGCCGGCGCCGACGATGAGCAGGTCTTTGTGTTGTGTCATGGAGATTTTCCCTGAATGGGAGACCGCCTTCGCGAGCAAGCCCGCTCCCACAGGGGATTCTTGGTGCCCACAAAATAGGTGTTCACTGAAGATCCAATGTGGGAGCGGGCTTGCTCGCGAAGAGGCCCTGTCAGTCGATAAAGATCTTACTTGGCAACGACTTTCTCGGACTTGCCGTCATAACGCTTGCGCCATTCGGTCAGGATCTCGTCGCGGTTCTTCGAGGCCCAGGCGAAGTCGTTCTTGATCAGGCGCTGCTCGTAGTCGGCCGGCAGTTCGGTCTGCGGCTTGGCGATGCCCGGCTGAGCGAGGACGGCGAAGTTCTCCTTGTACAGATCCATCGCCTCGGCGCTGGCGGAGAAGTCCGCGAGTTTTTTCGCCGCGTCTTCATGCGGGGTGCCTTTGATCACCGCAGTCGCCTCGATCTCCCAGCCCAGGCCTTCTTTCGGCAGGATGATGTCCAGCGGCGCGCCCTGGCGTTTCAGCTGTACCGCCGGATATTCGAAGGAAATGCCGATCGGGAATTCGCCCGCAGCGGCCAGTTTGCAAGGCTTGGAACCGGAGTGAACGTACTGGCCGATGTTCTGGTGCAGACCGTCCATGTAGGCCCAGCCCTGCTTCTCGCCGAAGGTTTGCAGCCAGGCGCTGACGTCGAGGAAGCCGGTGCCGGAGGACGCCGGGTTCGGCATGACGATCTTGCCCTTGTACTCAGGCTTGGTCAGATCCTGCCAGCTCACCGGTTTGCTCAAACCCTGCTTCTCGGCTTCGACGGTGTTGAAGCAAATGGTCGCGGCCCATACGTCCATGCCGACCCAGGCTGGCGGGTTGGCGGCGTCGCGGTAGTTCGCGCCGATCTTGCCCAGATCCTTCGGTGCGTAGCTTTGCAGCATGCCCTGCTGATCGAGGATCGCCAGGCTCGAAGCGGCCAGGCCCCACACCGCGTCAGCCTGCGGACGGGCCTTTTCGGCGAGGAGTTTGGCGGTGATGATCCCGGTGGAATCGCGCACCCACTTGATCTCGACGTCCGGGTTGGCCTTCTCGAACGCGGCTTTGTAAGCGGTCAGTTGCTCGGCTTCGAGGGCGGTGTACACCGTCAACTCGGTTTTTGCCGCGAAGGCATTCAGGCTGAAAGTAGCGAGCACAGCAGCGGCCAGGGCCATAGGCTTGAACATGATCGTTTTCCTGTAGGTGAGTTGAGGCTGTAGGGATAAGTCGTCAATCAGTGACCGGGCGCGGTTTGCCGCCAGGCCTGGGAACGGCGCAGTAAGCCGCGCGAAGCCCACGCCAGCAGCAAGGACACGCCTGCCGAGGTGAAGAGAATCAGGGTCGACATCGCCGCCGCGCCGCCGACGTTGCCGGCGTCATCCATGTTCAGCACCGCCACCGCCGCGAGGATGGTGTCGGGGCTGTAGAGGAAGATCGCCGCCGACACCGTGGTCATCGCCGAGACGAACAGGTAGCGCACGATGTCCAGTAGCGCCGGCAGGCAGATCGGCACGGTGACGCGCAGGTAATGGCGGTACAGCGGCGCCTTGAGCGACAGCGCGGCGGCTTCGAACTCGGCGTCGAGCTGGCGCAGCGCGGTGGTCGCGGTCATTTGCGCGGTGGTCAAATAGTGCGCAATGGTGCAGACGATCAGCAGCGTCATCGTGCCGTACAGCACGTGCAGCGGATTGCCGCTGAGGTTGAAGAAGAAGACGTAACCCAGGCCAAGCACCAGCCCCGGCACTGCCATCGGCACGAAACTGAGCATGCGCAGGGTCAGGTTGAGGCCGCGTTGGCTGCGGGTTTTCTCCATCAGATAAGCGCCAGTGAAGATCAGCACGCTGCCGATCAGTGCCGTGCCCAGCGCCATCTTCAAGCTGTTGCTGTACGCCAGCCAGCCACCGCCGGCGGTCTCGTTGAACTGATAGTGATTGAGCGACAGCGACAGGTTGTACGGCCAGAACTTCACCAGCGAGGAAAACACCGCCATGCCGAACACCAGCAGCAGCGCCGCACTGATCAACAAAACAATCGCCAGATAGCAGCCATCACGCAATTTCGACGGCGCCGGTTTGAACACCTGGGCGCGGCCGCTCATGGAATCGCCGTGACGGCGGCGCAGCCAGGCATCGACGCCGAAGCTGAACAGCGCCGGCAGCAACAGCACCATGCCGATCAGCGCCCCGCGACCGAATTGTTGCTGGCCGACCACGGCTTTGTAGGCTTCCAGCGCCAGCACTTGATAGTCGCCACCGACCACCACCGGCACGCCGAAATCGGTGATGGTCAAGGTGAACACCAGACAGAACGCAGCGAATACCGCTTGCCGGGTCGCCGGCCAGGTGATGCTGCGAAAGGCTTTCGCCGGACTGGCGCCCATGCTCGACGCCGCATCGAACAGCCGCGCATCGGCCAGCGACAGCGCCGACAGCAAAATCATCAGCGCATGCGGAAAGGTGTAGATCACCTCACCCAGCACGATGCCCCAGAACCCGTAGATGTTGTCCGAGAGCAGCCCGCGCAACATGCCCTGATTGCCGAACAGATAGACCAGTGCGATACCCGGCAGCATCGACGGCGCCATCAATGGCAGCAGGGAAATCCCGCGCCAGATGCCCTTGGCCGGAATCAGTGTGCGTTGCAGGGCGTAGGCAAACAGGTAGGCCAGCGGTACGACGATGGCCGCGACGCTGAGGGAAACTTTCAGGCTGTTGCCGAGCAGCCAGTGGAAATTCTCGCTGGTCACCAGCTCCTTGGCGGCGAGCCAGCCACCGCCCTGCCCGGCCTCGCTGCTGAAGCCGCGCCAGAAGATCGCCAGCAATGGCAGCAGCACGGCGACACCGAGCAGTAACAGCAGCAGGAGTTTGCCGCCGAGGACGAAGATCCGGTCACCGACCTCGGCCCCGGACACTCGCCGCGCCTGCTTGTGCGGTAGCGGCAGTGCGATGTTCGCGCTCATCAGGCAAACACCTGCAGGCTGCGCGGCGGCAAGGCGACCATGATCTGCTGGGCACCGAGGCGCGGCATGGCTTCCGGCGCCAGTTCAGCGAGCAGCGCGTGGCCCGGCAATTGGTCGAGTTCGAAGCTCATGCGGCAGCGATTGCCGAGAAAGGTGATCTCACGGACTTTCGCCGGGAACAGGTTTTCTTCGTGCACCAACGGATTGACGCTGATGGCTTCCGGACGGCAGAACAGTCGGCCCGAAGCGCCGCTGACGCTGCCATCGGCCAGACGCACATCCATCCCGCCAACCCGGGCGTGACTGGCGCTGCTGCGCTGGAACGGCAGCCAGTTGCCCTGCCCGACGAACTCGGCCACGAACGGCGTGGCCGGGCGATTGTAGATTTCCTGCGGGGTGGCGTACTGCTCGACCCGGCCGTTGTGCATCACGGCGATGCGGTCGGCCATCAGCATGGCTTCGTCCTGATTGTGCGTGACCATCAGGGTGGTGATGCCGAGGTTGCGCTGCAGTTGGCGCAGTTCGGTGCACAGATGCTCGCGCACTCGGGCATCAAGGGCCGACATCGGTTCATCGAGCAACAGCAGCGACGGCGCCGGGGCCAGGGCACGAGCCAGTGCGACCCTTTGTTGCTGACCGCCGGACAATTGGCCCGGGTACTTTTTCTCACTGCCGGTAAGGCCGACAAGTTCCAGCATCTGCCCGACGCGACGACGCACTTCGTCACGACCACTGCCGGCGAGGCCGTAGGCAATGTTCGCTTCGACGGTCAGATTGGGGAACAGCGCGTAGGACTGGAACAGGATGCCGTAGTCCCGGGCTTGCGGCGCGAGGTGCGAAACATCGCGATCTCCGAGGTACAACTCGCCGCTGTCCTGCTTCTCAAGCCCGGCGATGCAGCGCAGCAGCGTGGTCTTGCCACAGCCTGACGGGCCGAGCAGGCACACCAGCTCACCGGCCGCGACATCGAGGGAGACGTTATCCAGCGCGGTGAACGCGCCGAAGCGCTTCTGCACGCCGCGCACTTTCATCGGCGCACCGGGGTTGGTCAGGGCAGTTGCGATTGCAGGATTCATGGACAGACCTCATCAAGCTGATGGGGCCAATCCTAGAGTTGTAATGCGTCCGTCATGTGGCAGTGAGGCAAAAACGGCTGATAGTGGTATTCGGGGATTTTGGTTCAGGTTTCAAGTCATGTGTTGCCTGGTCTGACGCCTTCGCGAGCAAGCCCGCTCCCACATTGGATTTGTGTTGTGAACACTATCCCCTGTGGGAGCGGGCTTGCTCGCGAAGAGGCCGGCATGGGCACTGAAGAAATCAGGCCGGGGACATTTCCTGGGCCAATCCCAGAAACGCCGCCGGCAACCGCGCACCCTTGCGCTCCTTGAGGCAATACAGATACTCGGGAATCTGCGGCGCATTCTCGATGGTCAGCACCCGCAACTGCGGATCGTGCGGGACTTCCTGGCGAGCAATGATGCTGATGCCGATATTGCGCAGCACCGCCTCACGGATCGACTCGCGGCTGCCGATCTCCAGCAGCGGGCCAAAACTGACTCCGGCGCTTTCCAGCAACTCCTCGGTCAGGCGCCGGGTGGTCGAACCGGACTCGCGCATCAGCAAGGTATGCCCGGCCAGCGCGCTCAACGCCACATGCTCCTGCGCCGCCAGCGGATGGTTGCGATGCACCGCCAGCACCAGCGGATCGCTACCCAATACCCGGCGAATCAAGCGCGCATCCTCAAGCAACTGCGACGACGCCGCGACATCCACGCGGTAATCCTCCAGCGCTTCGAGCACCTGCTGCGAGTTGCCGATTTCCACCGACACTTCCACCTGCGGCAGGCGCTCGCGGAAGGTTTTCACCAGATCGAGGATGTAATACGGCGCGGTGGCAGCGATGCGCAGCGTGCCCTGCACCTGACCGCTGTTGCGCAGGAAGAACTCGATGTCGGCCTCCTGCTGCAACAGCGCCTTGACCATTGGCAACAGCCGCGCGCCTTCGTCGCTGACACTCAGGCGCCGACCGCCACGGTAGAACAGCTCCACCGAGTACTGACTTTCCAGATTACGGATCTGCGTGGTCACGGTGGGTTGGCTGAGGCCGAGCTTTTTCGCCGCCAGCGTAATGCTGCCCAGGCGGGCGACCATATAAAACGCTTTCAGCTCGGCACTCAGCACAACCATCCCTCATCGTTTATTTGCGCAGCAGGCGCAAACCGTTGAACACCACCAGCAGGCTCACGCCCATGTCGGCAAACACCGCCATCCACATAGTGGCGAGTCCGGCGAAGGTTACCCCAAGAAAGATAGCCTTGATCACCAGTGCCAACGCGATGTTCTGTTTCAAGATGCTCGCGGTGTCGCGCGACAGGCTGATGAACGCCGGGATCTTGCGCAGATCGTCGTCCATCAGGGCGACATCGGCGGTTTCAATCGCGGTGTCGGTGCCGGCGGCCGCCATGGCGAAACCGATTTCGGCCCGCGCCAGCGCCGGAGCGTCGTTGATACCGTCGCCGACCATGCCGACCCGATGCCCCTGTGCATAAAGCTCTTCGATAGCTTGCAGCTTGTCGGTCGGGAGCAAGTCGCCTTTGGCCTGGTCGATGCCGACCTGCGCCGCAATGGCTTGCGCGGTGTGCACGTTGTCACCGGTGAGCATCAGGGTTTTCACGCCCAGCGCGTGCAACTGGCGGATCGCTTCGCGGCTGGATTCCTTGACCGTGTCGGCCACGGCGAACAGCGCCAGCGGGCCGGAACTGTCGAGCAGCAACACCACGGACTTGCCCTGCTTCTCCAGCGCAAACAGCTTCTCTTCCAGTTGCGGCGAGCACAGGCCCAGCTCTTCAACCAGACGGTGGTTGCCCAAGTGATAGGTCTGGCCGTTGACCTGGCCCTTCACACCACGCCCGGCCAGCGCTTCGAAGTTATCCACACTCAGCACGGCGAGGTTTTTATCCACAGCGGCGTTGGCGATGGCCAGCGACACCGGGTGATCGGACCGCCCGGCCAGCGCGGCGGCAATCGCCGGGGCTGTGGCGTCAGTGGTCGGGTCCAGCGACAGGTAATCGGTCTGCACCGGTTTGCCGTGGGTGATCGTGCCGGTCTTGTCCAGCGCCAGATAATCGAGCTTGAAACCGCCCTCCAGATACACGCCGCCCTTGACCAAAATGCCTTTGCGCGCCGCTGCCGCGAGGCCGCTGACGATGGTCACCGGGGTGGAAATCACCAGTGCGCAGGGGCACGCCACCACCAGCAGCACCAGCGCACGGTAGATCCAGTCGAACCACACTGCGCCCATGAACAGCGGCGGAATGATCGCCACGGCCAGCGCCAGCACGAACACCACCGGGGTGTAGATTGTCGAGAACTGATCGACAAAGCGCTGAGTCGGCGCCCGTGCGCCTTGAGCCTGCTCGACGGCGTGGATGATCCGCGCCAGGGTCGAGTTGTTCGCCGCCGCAGTCACCGTGTACTCCAGCGAGCCTGCCTGGTTGATGGTGCCGGCGAAGACTTTATCGCCGATGGTTTTCTCCACCGGCAGGCTTTCGCCGGTGATCGGTGCCTGATCGATGGTCGAGCTGCCGCTGACGACTTCGCCGTCCAGCGCGATACGCTCGCCGGGTTTTACCCGCACGCGGGCGCCGAGTTCGACGCTTTTGACCTCTTGTTCGACCCAGTTGCCGTCGGCTTGCTGCACCGTGGCCTGTTCCGGGGTCATCTGCATCAGACCGCTGATGGCGTTGCGCGCACGATCCAGCGAACGCGCTTCGATCAGCTCGGCCACGGTGAACAGGAACATCACCATCGCCGCTTCCGGCCACTGCCCGATCAGCACCGCACCGGTCACCGCGATGCTCATCAGCGCGTTGATGTTGAGGTTGCGGTTCTTCAGGGCGATCCAGCCCTTTTTATAGGTGGTCAGGCCGCCGCTGAGGATCGACACCAGCGCAATGATCGCCACCACCCAGGTCGGCGCGGCGTTGGTGAAGTGGATCACTTCAGCCGCCAGCGCACCAACGCCGGACAGCGCCAGGGGCCACCAGTGTTTTTTCACCGGCGCCGGGGCCGGGGTTTCGACGCCCGCCTCCAGCGGTTCGGCGTGCATGCCCAGCGAGGTAATCGCCTCGGTAATCGGCGCGGTGTCCGGCAGATTGTGGGTCACGCCGAGCACGCGGTTGATCAGGTTGAATTCCAGCTGCTGCACGCCGGCCAGTTTGCCGAGCTTGTTCTGGATCAGCGTCTGCTCGGTCGGACAGTCCATCGCCTCGATGCGGAAACTGCTCAGTCGGGCGTCAGCGCTGGTCTTTTCGCTCAGTTGCACCCGCGCAGGCGCGGCGGTTTTCGACGCGCAGCAGGAATCGCCACCGTGGTCATGCTTATGCACAGGCTGCAATTTGTGGCTGTGGTCGTGTCCCGCGTGGGATTTGTGGTTGTGCTGGGAATCGCTCATTGGTCGCGTCCATAAAGGTGCCTGTTGCCAAGTAAAGACCCTGTAGCCACTATAGGGTCAAGCACCCTTTTGGAGATTGCCGTCATGAAGATCGGAGAACTGGCGAAACTCACCGACTGCGCCGTGGAAACCATCCGCTATTACGAGCGCGAAAACTTGCTGCCGGAACCGGCGCGCAGCGACGGTAACTACCGCGTCTACACCCAGGCCCACGCCGAACGCCTGACTTTCATCCGCAACTGCCGCACCCTCGACATGACCCTCGAAGAGATCCGCAGCCTGCTGACCTTGCGCGACAGCCCGCAGGACCAGTGCGAAAACGTCAATGCGCTGATCGACGAGCATATCCAGCATGTAAAGGCGCGAATTGATGGGTTGCTGGCGTTGCAGACACAACTGCTCGACCTGCGCCAACGCTGTGGCGAAGGGCCGGGGGCGGATCAGTGCGGGATCTTGCAGCGGCTGGAGGTGAGTGGCGGGGTTGTGGCGACGGAAGTCGAACACTCCCATGTGGGCCGCAGCCACGGCCACTGAGACTTACACAGAACCCAATGTGGGAGCGGGCTTGCTCGCGAAGACGGAGTGTCAGTCGACATCATCGTTAACTGATACACCGCATTCGCGAGCAAGCCCGCTCCCACCAGGTATTGCGTGAAGTTTTTAGACCGCCATTGGCGCGGTCATTGGCGCATGGTGCTCATAGCCTTCCAGCGAGAAATCGCTCGGTTCCACCAGCTCCAGCCACTCCGGCTGATACACACCGGTCTTGGCAAACTCCGGCACACGATCCGAAATCTTCAGCTTCGGCATGGCGAACGGCTCGCGCTTGAGCTGTTCGTTGAGCATGTCCAGGTGGTTCTCGTAGACGTGCGCATCACCGATGAAATAGGTGAACCAGCGCGGCGTGTAGCCGGTCAGGCGCCCGATCAGGCTCAGCAGCGCGGCGCCTTCGGTGAGGTTGAACGGCGTGCCCAGACCCAGGTCGTTGGAGCGGATGTACAGGGTCAGGGAGATCTCTTTGGTCTCGACGTTCGGGTGGAACTGGTACAGCAGATGGCACGGCGGCAGGGCCATCTCATCGAGCTGGGCGACGTTCCAGCCGTGGAACAGGATGCGGCGGCTGCCCGGATCCTTGATGATCGTGTCGACGCACTGGCGCACCTGATCGATGGCTTTGTACAGCACCACGTAGGCCTGGCCGTCTTCTTCGCCCTGGGCGATCTGCTTGTAGCCGTTGCTCAGGGTTTGTTCGATGGCGGCGGTGTTGCTCAGCGGGATCTGCTTGTACGCCGGCCATTTGCGCCATTGCACGCCGTAGATTTCGCCGAGGTCGTCTTCGCCCTGACGGAACGGGTTGGCCAGCCACTGCGCATTTTCGTTGGCGTTCTGGTCCCAGACCTTGCAGCCCAGCGCACGGAATTCAGCGGCATTGTTCACGCCACGCAGAAAACCGCACATCTCGCCGATGGCCGATTTGAAGGCCATCTTGCGGGTGGTGATCGCCGGAAAGCCTTCCTGCAGATCGAAACGCAGCATCGCACCCGGGAAGCTGATGGTGTTGATGCCGGTGCGGTTGGCCTGTTTGGTGCCGTTCTGAATGACGTGCGAGACCAGTTCGAGATATTGCTTCATGAGTTACCTGTGTCCTTTGAGCCCCGGCGTCGCGCGCCGGGGTTCGTAGTTTAAGCGGTCGGCGCGAGCGGTGCTGCCGGCGCGCGACGATAGGCCAGCCAGATCAGGAACAGTCCGGCGACAATCATCGGCACGCACAGCACTTGCCCCATGGTCAGCCAGTTCCAGGCCAGGTAGCCCAGTTGCGCGTCCGGTACGCGGACGAACTCGACGATGAAACGGAAGATGCCGTAGAACAGCGCGAACATGCCGGACACGGCCATGGTCGGGCGCGGCTTACGCGAGAACAGCCACAGGATCAGGAACAGCGCGACGCCTTCGAGCGCGAACTGATACAGCTGCGACGGGTGACGCGGCAGCTGCGCCGGATCGCTGAACGGCGGGAAGATCATCGCCCACGGCACGTCGGACGGCTTGCCCCACAGCTCGGCATTGATGAAGTTGCCGATGCGCCCGGCGCCCAGACCGATCGGCACCATCGGCGCAACGAAGTCCATCAGCTGGAAGAAGGTCTTGCCGTTACGCTTGCCGAACCACAGCGCGGCGAGCATCACGCCGATGAATCCGCCGTGGAACGACATGCCGCCCTTCCACACTTCGAAAATCAGCGTCGGGTTGGCGATGTACGCGCTCAGGTCATAGAACAGCACGTAACCCAGGCGCCCACCGACAATCACCCCCATCGACAGCCAGAACACCAGATCGGAAAGCTTCTCCTTGGTCCAGGTCGGGTCGAAACGGTTGAGCCGGCTCGACGCCAGCAGCCATGCGCCGCCGATGCCGACGAGGTACATCAGGCCGTACCAGTGGATTTTCAGCGGACCGATGGCCAGGGCCACCGGGTCGATCTGCGGGTAAGGCAGCATTGCGACTCCTCGTTAGAGTTGAAACCAAAATTCCCGGGCGACGCTGCCACCTCAGGATTAAGCCAGGATTGCGGCCTGCTCTGAACCAGCAGGTCAGAGCAGGAAATTCAGGCCCACGCAGAACAGCAAAGCGGCGAACAGCCGTTTCAGCAAGCGCGGCGACAATCTGTGGGCCAGGCGCGCGCCGAGACGGGCGAAGACCATGCTGGTCAGGGCAATGCCCAGCAGCGCCGGCAAATAAACAAAACCGAGACTATGCGGCGGCAACAACGAATCGTGCCAGCCCAGAATCATGAAACTTAATGCACTGACCAGGGCGATCGGCAGGCCACAGGCTGACGAGGTCGCCACGGCTTGCTGCATCGGCACGCTGCGCCAGGTCAGAAACGGCACGGTCAGCGAACCGCCGCCGACGCCAAAAATCGCCGACGCCCAACCGATCACGCTCCCGGCCACGGTCAGACCGAGTTTGCCGGGGACGGTTCGACTGGCCTTGGGTTTGATGTCCAGCGCCAACTGCAGCGAGATCACCAAGGCAAACACGCCGATGATCTTTTGCAGGTTCGGCCCGGAAATCGCCTCGGCCGTCAGCGCACCGAAACCGGCGCCGAGCAGTATGCCAACCGCCATCCACTTGAAAATCGGCCAGCGCACGGCGCCACGCCGGTGGTGTTCGCGCACGGCATTGACCGAGGTGAAGATGATCGTCGCCAGCGACGTGCCAACCGCCAGATGTGTAAGGATCGACTGATCGAAACCCTGCAAGGTAAAACTGAACACCAGCACCGGGACAATAATGATCCCGCCGCCCACCCCGAACAGCCCGGCCAGCACGCCCGCACAGGCGCCCAGCGCCAGATAGAGCAGAAATTCCACGGCCGTCTCCCAGACGCATCCCCAAAACCGGAGCGGCATGGTAACGGATGCACACCCTCTGGCGGAACTGGCGATGGATGCACGGACGCTGACTGCGTAGAGTGAGCAAAAAACACACAAGGACCACCTTATGTGCCTGATTGTTTTCGCCTGGCGCCCGGGCCATGCCCAGCCGCTGATCGTCGCGGCCAACCGTGACGAGTTCTACGCCCGCTCGAGCCTGCCGCTGGCGCCATGGGCCGACGCGCCGCACGTGCACGCGGGGCGCGATCTTGAGGCTGGCGGCACGTGGCTGGGAATCGGCGCCAATGGGCGCTTTGCCGCGCTGACCAATATCCGCGATCCGCACCAGCCACCGGCGCGCAAGTCGCGGGGGGAGCTGGTGGCGCGGTTTCTCACGGGCGATGCGTCGATTGATGATTATTTGCGCGATGTGGTCGCTCGCGCGCCGGAATACGCCGGGTTCAACCTGCTGCTGGGCAATGCCCATGAGCTGTGGCACTTCAATGCGCGGACGTCCGAGCCGGTGATGCTCGAGCCGGGGATCTACGGGCTATCGAATGCCGGGCTGGATACGCCGTGGCCGAAACTGCTCAAGGCCAAGGCTGCACTGAGTGCGGTGCTGGATGATCCACAGCCTGCGCGGTTACTGGAGCTGCTGGGCGATGCGCAGACTGCGCCGTTTGCCGAGCTGCCGGATACCGGGGTCGGGCTGGCCACCGAATCGTTGCTGTCGAGTGTGTTCATTGCCAGCCAGAGTTATGGCACACGGGCGAGTACGGCGTTGATAGTGCAGGCGGACGGCACGCGGCGAATGGTCGAGCGCAGTTTCGGGCCGTATGGCGGGCATTTGGGCGAGGTGGAGATTGCTGTTTAGCAGCGTTTGAACTGACGCCTTCGCGAGCAAGCCCGCTCCCACATTCGACCACATTCCAAAGGTAGCACTCGGTCAAATGTGGGAGCGGGCTTGCTCGCGAAGAGGCCCACAAGGTTTTAGAGAGCCTTGTTGACCGCCGGCGGATTCATCTTCGACAGCCCGAGATTCTTCAGCGCCAGTTGCAGCGAGCTGTGGATCACTTGCGGGTTGTCGATGGTCATCAGCTCGGCCAACAGATCCTTGGCCTTGCTCAGGTTGATCTGACGCAGCATCCACTTCACTTTCGGCAGGTTGGTGGCGTTCATCGACAGGCTGTCGAAGCCCATCGCCATCAACAGCACCGCCGCCGCCGGATCACCGGCCATTTCGCCGCAGATGCTCACCGGTTTGCCTTCGGCATGCGCGTCGCGCACCACGGTTTGCAGGGCTTGCAGCACCGCCGGGTGCAGGTAGTCGTAGAGATCGGCCACCCGCGGGTTGTTGCGGTCGACCGCCAGCAGGTACTGAGTCAGGTCGTTGGAGCCGACTGACAGGAAGTCCACCTGCCGCGCGAGTTCCTTGGTCTGGTACACCGCGGCCGGAATTTCGATCATCACCCCGATCGGCGGCATCGGCACGTCGGTGCCTTCGTCGCGCACTTCGCCCCAGGCCCGGTGGATCAGGTGCAGGGCTTCTTCGAGTTCGTGGGTGCCGGAGATCATCGGCAGCAGGATCCGCAGATTGTTCAGGCCTTCGCTGGCCTTGAGCATCGCGCGGGTCTGCACCAGGAAGATTTCCGGGTGGTCGAGGGTGACGCGAATCCCGCGCCAGCCGAGGAACGGGTTGTCTTCCTTGATCGGGAAGTACGACAGCGACTTGTCACCGCCGATGTCCAGGCTGCGCATGGTCACCGGTTGCGGGTGGAACGCGGCGAGCTGTTCGCGGTAGATCGCCAGCTGTTCCTTTTCGCTCGGGAAGCGCTGATTGATCATGAACGGCACTTCGGTGCGGTACAGGCCGACACCTTCGGCGCCACGCTTTTGTGCCCGCGCCACATCGGCCAGCAGGCCGGTGTTGACCCACAGCGGCATGCGGTGGCCATCGAGGGTCACGCACGGCAGATCACGCAGGGTGTCGAGGCCCAGCGCCAGTTGTTTCTCTTCTTCGACCACCTCGGCGAACTGCTTGCGCAGGACGTCGCTGGGGTTGGTGTAGACCTCACCGCGGGTGCCATCGACGATCACTTCAATGCCGTCGACCTTGGCGTAAGGCAGGTCGACCAGGCCCATCACCGTCGGAATGCCCATGGCCCGGGCCAGGATCGCGACGTGGGAGTTACCCGAACCGAGGACCGACACCAGACCGACCAGCGTGCCTTCCGGCACCTCGCCGAGCATGGCCGGCGTCAGCTCTTCGCTGACCAGAATGGTTTTTTCCGGGTAGACCAGATTCTGCTGACGCTCTTCCTGCAGATACGCCAGCAGGCGCCGACCGAGGTCTTTGACGTCCGACGCGCGCTCGCGCAGGTAGGCGTCGTCCATCAGTTCGAAACGGTTGACGTGATCGGTGACCACCTGACGCAGTGCGCCCTGGGCCCATTGGCCGGTCTTGATCACGGTGGTGACTTCGCTGCCCAGCGAGGCATCGTCGAGCATCATCAGGTAAACGTCGAACAGCGCGCGCTCTTCCGGGCGCAACTGGGTCGCGAGCTTGGCGGACAACGCGCGCATGTCGGCGCGCACGCCTTCGATGGCGGTCTTGAACAGCGCCAGCTCAGCGTCGATGTCGGTGATGTGCTTGTCCGGCACCACGTCCAGATCCGCCGGCGGCAGCATGACCACCGCGGTACCGACGGCAGCACCCGGCGAACCCGGTACGCCGACGAACTTGGCTTCCTGAATGCCCTTGCCCTGACGGCCCAGACCGCGGATCGAGCCGGTGGCCTCGGCGTGGGCGATAACGCCGGCGAGCTGCGCGCTCATGGTCACGAGGAAGGCTTCTTCACCTTCGTCGAACTGGCGACGTTCTTTCTGCTGGATGACCAACACGCCGACGACGCGGCGGTGGTGAATGATCGGCGCCCCGAGGAACGAGGCGTAGCGCTCCTCGCCGGTCTCGGCGAAGTAGCGGTAGCGCGGGTGATCCGCGGCGTTTTCGAGGTTCAGGGGTTCTTCACGCGTGCCGACCAGACCCACCAGACCTTCGTTGGGTGCCATGCTGACTTTGCCGATCGAGCGCTTGTTCAAGCCCTCGGTGGCCATCAGGACGAAGCGGTTGGTCTCGGGATCAAGCAGGTAGACCGAGCAGACCTGGCTGCCCATGGCCTCTTTGACGCGCAACACAATAATCCCCAACGCCGCCTTGAGATCCTTGGCGGAGTTAACTTCCTGGACGATCTTGCGCAGCGTATTGAGCATGGCTCGGGGTCGAACTCCGTCGTCAGTCGCGCGCTAAAAGGCGCGGGGCAAGCTCTTTGAGGGCGCGTCGATACACCTCGCGCTTGAATGTCACCACCTGGCCCAACGGATACCAATAACTGACCCAGCGCCAGCCATCGAACTCCGGTTTACCGGTCAAATCCATCCGCACCCGCTGCTCGTTGGAGATCAGGCGCAGGAGAAACCATTTCTGTTTCTGGCCGATGCACAGCGGTTGGCTGTGGGTACGCACCAGACGTTGCGGCAAACGATAGCGCAACCAGCCACGAGTACAGGCCAGTATTTCAACATCTTCACGTTCCAGGCCAACTTCTTCGTTCAGCTCGCGGTACAAGGCGTCCTCCGGCGTCTCCTCGGGGTTGATTCCCCCTTGTGGAAACTGCCAGGCATCTTGATTGATACGGCGAGCCCATAGCACCTGGCCGGCGTCATTCGTCAGAATGATCCCGACATTGGGGCGGAAACCATCGGGGTCGATCACGGCAACAACCTCGCAAACGCATGTCGCCGCATTGTTCCACAAAGCTTGATAAGGCGGCAACGAAGGTTCCTACCTTATGTGCACTCTTGTGAAAAGACCGTATTCTTGTCGCCTTTTTACTGACTTTTCAGCGGGTAACTGCAATGCGCCTGGCTCTATTCGATTTGGACAACACCCTTCTGGGCGGCGACAGCGATCACGCCTGGGGCGACTATCTGTGCGAACGCGGCTTCCTCGACCCGGTGGCGTACAAGACGCGCAACGACGAGTTCTATCAGGATTACCTGGCCGGCAAGCTGGATAACGCCGCGTACCTGAACTTCTGCCTGGAAATCCTCGGCCGCACCGAAATGGCCGTGCTCGAACAGTGGCACAACGACTACATGCGCGACTGCATCGAGCCGATCGTGCTGCCCAAGGCGCTGGAACTGCTGAAACAGCACCGCGACGCCGGTGACAAATTGGTGATCATCACTGCCACCAACCGCTTCGTCACCGCCCCGATTGCCGTGCGCCTGGGCGTTGAAACCCTGATTGCCACCGAGTGCGAGATGGTCGATGGCCGCTACACCGGGCGCAGCACCGATATTCCGTGCTTCCGTGAGGGCAAGGTGACGCGCCTGAATCGTTGGCTGGATGAGACTGGGTATTCGTTGGATGACAGCTATTTCTATAGCGATTCGATGAATGACCTGCCGCTGCTGGAGCAGGTGGCGAACCCGGTGGCCGTTGATCCGGATCCGAATCTGCGCGCTGAAGCCGAGAAGCGTGGCTGGCCGGTGATTTCGTTGCGCGACTGATTACGCCTTCGCGAGCAAGCCCGCTCCCACAGGGGACCGTGTTCACAGCACAAATCCAATGTGGGAGGGGGCTTGCTCCCGAATGGGGCCAACGCGGTGTGAAGCCTTAAACAGGTTTGGCCCCCATCAACCCGGCAATGGCGATAAAGCAGACGAAACTGAACAACGCCAAGGCAAAGGTGAACTTGCCAACGCCACCCGGCGCCTTGCGCAACCGATTCAACCGCACCAGCAACCAGAACCACGCCAGTGCCGCCACGGTGTACAGCACGCTGGAGGCCAGCAACCAGGTTTGTCCCAGCGGCCAGCCAACCAGATGCACCATGCCCCAGCCAGTGAACGGCATGCTCAACAGCGCCAGGCCCATCAACAACCAGATGAACACCCGTGGCCGTTGCAAGGTGCGGCTGCCCGCCGTGGCATCACCTTTGCGCCGCGCGAGAAAAACCCAGATTCCCAGACCCAGCGCACTGGCCAGCAACACCACGGTGGCGACCATGTGCGCGGTTTTCAGGGCAGTTAACGTTTCCATTGTTCGATTTCCTTATGGCCTGCCCATCAGCGTAGCCGCTCAGCCAAGAAACAGCTGATAGGCCGGGTTTTCACTTTCATCCCAATACGGGTAGCCGATTTCTTCCAGTGCCGCCGGCACCAGATGACGCTCGTCATGCGGGACTTGCAGGCCCGCGACCACCCGGCCGTCCGCCGCGCCGTGGTTACGGTAGTGGAACATCGAGATGTTCCAGCGTCCGCCCAGTTTGTTGAGGAAGTTGAACAATGCACCCGGGCGCTCCGGGAATTCGAAGCGAAACACCACTTCGTCGATGACGTGCGCCGCGTGGCCGCCGACCATGTGGCGAATGTGCAACTTGGCCAGTTCGTTGTCGGTCAGGTCGAGCACCGGGAAGCCCTGCCCGGTCAGGCTCGCCAGCAGTGCACTGCGCGGGTCGTTTTCCGGGTGAGTCTGCACGCCAACGAAGATGTGCGCTTCGCTGCCGGTGTTGTAGCGGTAGTTGAATTCGGTGATCTGGCGCTTGCCGATGGCTTCGCAGAACGCCTTGAAGCTGCCGGCCTGCTCCGGGATGGTCACGGCGATGATCGCTTCGCGGCCCTCGCCCAGCTCGGCGCGTTCGGCAACATGGCGAAGGCGATCGAAGTTGACGTTGGCCCCGGAGTCGATGGCGACGAAGGTCTGGCCGCTGACGCCGCGCAACTCGACGTACTTCTTGATCCCGGCCACACCCAAGGCACCGGCAGGTTCGGTGATCGAGCGGGTATCGTCGTAGATATCCTTGATCGCCGCGCAGATCTCGTCGGTACTGACGGTGATCACTTCGTCCACGTAATCCTTGCAGATGTCGAAGGTGTGCTGGCCGATCTGCGCCACGGCCACGCCGTCGGCAAAGATGCCCACGGTCGGCAGCACCACGCGCTCGCCGGCGGCCATGGCCGCTTGCAGGCAGTTGGAGTCGTCCGGCTCGACGCCGATGACCTTGATGTCCGGACGCAGGTATTTCACGTACGCCGCGATGCCAGCGATCAGCCCGCCGCCGCCGACCGGCACGAAAATCGCGTCCAGCGGTTGCGGGTGCTGGCGCAGAATTTCCATCGCCACGGTGCCCTGCCCGGCAATGGTGTGCGGATCGTCGTACGGGTGGATGTAGACGTAGCCCTTTTCATCGACCAGTTTCAGCGAGTAGGCCAGGGCTTCCGGGAAGGAATCGCCGTGCAGCACCACTTTGCCGCCGCGCGAACGCACGCCTTCGACCTTGATCTCGGGAGTGGTCTTGGGCATCACGATGGTCGCTTTCACGCCCAGCACTTTCGCTGCCAGCGCCAGACCCTGCGCATGGTTGCCCGCCGATGCGGTGACCACGCCACGGGCGCGCTCTTCGTCAGACAGCTGGGTCAACTTGTTGTACGCGCCGCGAATCTTGAACGAGAACACCGGCTGCAAGTCTTCGCGCTTGAGCCAGATGTCATTGCCCAGCCGCTCGGAGAGCTGGCGAGCGTTCTGCAGCGGGGTTTCTACGGCAACGTCATAAACGCGCGAGGTGAGGATCTTTTTGACGTACTGTTCGAGCATCGGAAAGCATCACTGAGCGGTTGGGCAGGGCCAAGGAGTCTAACCCGGCTTTTGCCCGGGCGACCACACTGAACAGGGGGTTTTAGGGTGTGGAGAACTATTGTGGCGAGGGAGCTTGCTCCCGCTCGGCTGCGCAGCAGTCGTAAATCAGAACATTCGATTTGTCTGAAAGAATGCAAAGGACCGCTTCGCGCTCCAGCGGGAGCAAGCTCCCTCGCCACAGGGGTGTTTCCCCCTTCACCACCGCGAGGCCTATAATGCCGGCCTTTCCGCACTCACCTTGCCCGCTTCCGGAGCCCGCATGACCCAGGATCAACTCAAACAGGCAGTGGCTCAGGCCGCCGTCGACTTCATCCTTCCGAAACTCGACGACAAGAGCATCGTCGGGGTCGGCACCGGCTCCACCGCCAACTGCTTCATCGACGCGCTGGCCCAGCACAAGGGCGCGTTCGATGGCGCGGTCGCCAGCTCCGAAGCCACTGCGGCGCGCCTCAAGGGCCACGGAATTCCGGTGTATGAGCTGAACACCGTCAGCGACCTGGAGTTCTACGTTGACGGCGCCGACGAGAGCGACGCGCACCTGAACCTGATCAAGGGCGGCGGCGCCGCCCTGACCCGCGAGAAGATCGTCGCGGCCGTGGCCAAGACCTTCATCTGCATCGCCGACGCCAGCAAACTGGTGCCAGTGCTGGGCGAATTCCCGCTGCCGGTCGAAGTGATCCCGATGGCCCGCAGCCACGTGGCCCGTCAACTGGTGAAACTGGGCGGCGACCCGGTGTACCGCGAAGGCGTGCTGACCGACAACGGCAACATCATCCTCGACGTGTTCAACCTGCAGATCACCAACCCGGTGGAGCTGGAAGCGCAGATCAACGCGATCGTCGGCGTGGTCACCAACGGTCTGTTCGCGGCGCGGCCGGCGGATCTGCTGTTGCTGGGCACCAGCGAAGGTGTGAAAACCCTGAAGGCTGAGTAAGCCCGACTGCCCCATTCTTGAGGGTAATTGCATCACCCCCTGTGGGAGCGGGCTTGCTCGCGAATGCGGTGTGTCAGATACATTAATTCGTCTGATACACCGCATTCGCGAGCAAGCCCGCTCCCACATTTGGTTTTTTGGGGTGTCAGTCAGTTTTGCTCAGGTTTCTTGAAGACGTAAAACAAGTTCGGTTCACTCACCAGATACAACGTCCCATCGTCATCCATCGCAATGCCCTCGGCCTGCGGTACGCTCTTCTGTAAACCCTGCCGTCCCTTGTTCAGAGACAGTGTGCTCAACGGCCGCCCGTCCACATCCAGCTCCAGAATCAGCCCCGACTCGTCGGACAGCGCCAGTAAATGGCCGCTGCGCTCGTCGTATTGCAGACTCGACAGATCGCGCACGAACATCCCGGCATCGCGCTTGGGGTTGTTGATCACGTGCACCGCGTAGGACTTTTCCGGATTGAAGTGCGGAAATCCGTGCACTTCATAAATCAGCATCGGATCGCGCTCCTTGGCGACGAACAGACGCTTGCCCACCGAGTCATACGCCAGGCCTTCGAAGCCCTTGTTGCCACTCATGTGCACGCCGAGGGTCATTTGTTCGGCGTCCGCCGCATCGAGGAAGGTCGTGCCCTGCTCCAAATGGACCTTGATCAGCCGTTGCTGACGCTCGTCAGTGATCACGTAGGTGTCGGCGCTGATGAACTCCACCGCTTCCGCATCGCCAAAGCCGATCAACGCGATACGCCGCAGGATCTTGCCTTCAAGCGACAACTCGACCAGTTCGGCATTCTTGTTGGTCACGGTGAACAGGCTCTTGCGCACCGGATCGTAGGTCAGCGCCGACACATCGTCGTTCAGCCCTTCGATGACCCGAGCTTCGACCTCGACCCGGTATTGACCCAGACCAATGGCCTCGCTGCTCAACGGCTGCCACAAGGCCTGCAGATTGAACCAGGCGCGCTCGAACAGGCGCAGGTATTGGCCGACCGCGATCAACGCGATCAGGGCAACAACCGACAGGATGACAAACAGGGGCTTGGGGCGGGCAAGTCGACGCATTCGGGCAGGCTCGGGATCAAAACAGGCGGATGAAATATCACGCCAGTCTGAACTGAAGCTTAATGGCCACTTGCCCTTGCCCACAACAGAACCGTGTAGGAGCTGCCGAAGGCTGCGATCTTTTGATCTTGAAAAACAAAATCAAAAGATCGCAGCCTGCGGCAGTTCCTACAGGGAGAGGTTCAGGCTGCTACTTCTGCTTTTCGAATCGATAGAACAGGTTCGGCTCACTGACCATGTACAGCGTACCGGCGTCGTCCATGGTCACGCCTTCGGCACGGGGAATGGTGTTCTTCAATCCGTTGAAGCCGCCGAGCAGGGTCATGAAGCTGACTTGCTCGCCCTTCTCGTCCAGCTCCAGCAACAGGTGCGAATCGGCGGACAGCACCAGGGTGTGGCCGGTACGCGGGTCGATGGCCAGTGCCGAGAGGTTGCGGATGTCCAGTTCATCATTGGCCAGCTTCTGCTTGTCACCCTTGAGGATCTGGCTGCCGTCGCTTTTCCAGGTGAACAGCGCCGGCGGCCGTTCTTCGCCCAGCAGCAACTGCTGGTTGCGCGGATCCCAGGTAATTGCCTCGAACGCCTTGTTCTGGTTTTTCGACGGACCGAGATCGTATTTCGGGAAGTCGGCGATATTCAGCTCGCGGGTATTGGCATCGACCTTGACGATAGTCAGCAGGTGCTCGCGCTCGTCGACAATCGCCATCAGGCCGTTTTCCATCACGGTCACGCCTTCCGGATTGATCCAGCCCACCAGTGGCATCTTGCGCAGCACATCACCCTGCAAGCTCAGTTCGACCAGGAACGGGTTCTTGCCCATCACTGAAAACAGGGTTTTGGTCTGCGGGTTGTAGGACAGGTCCGAGGCCTCGTCCTTTTCCATGCCCGGCAGCAGCTTGCCATCGATGACCGCCCGATAATCCGGCAACCAGATGCTTGCCTTCTGCTCGGCCTGGCTCTCAAAACGTTCGCGCAGCCACAGCAGGCCACGGTCGTCCCAATGCATGATATGCGCCAGGCCATAAGCGACGGCGAGCACGAGCAATAGCCAGACATACCAGCGCAGGGCAAAACGTGAGCGACGGGAAGTTTTGAGCTGAGTTTGAGCTGACATCAGGGACGCGTTCCGAAAATTCAGGCTATGGGTAATAGCACAAAGAGGCCGGCTCAGACGCCAGAATGAGAGGAATTATCCGGACAGGATGTGAAAAAAACGGCAAATGGCGGGATTGTCGTGCGGCTTTGCGAGCCGCGACACAGAGCCAATGCAGGATCGGCACTTGTGGCGAGGGAGCTTGCTCCCTCGCCACAGTTGCTGTGTATCGAATGCGTTCGGTCAGCGCACGCTGCTGCTGAAGCGGCTCGCGCCAACCAGTTCCAGGACGATGTCGTCGCCGACATTCAGCGGGCCGACGCCCACTGGCGTGCCGGTGAGGATCACGTCGCCGGCCTGCAGCGAGAAGCAGCCGGCCATGTGCTGGATCATCGGCACGATCGGGTTGAGCATCGCGCTGCTGTTGCCGTCCTGGCGTACTTCACCGTTGATGGTCAGGCGGATGCCGATGTCGGTCAGATCAGCGAAGGTGCTGCCGACCACGAACGGGGCAATCACCGCCGCGCCGTCGAACGACTTGGCGATTTCCCATGGCAGGCCCTTGGACTTGAGCTCGGCCTGCTTGTCACGCAGGGTCAGGTCCAGCGCCGGGGCGAACCCGGAGATCGCGTCGAGCACTTCTTCACGGCTCGGCTTGGTCGACAGCGGCTTGCCGATCAACACGGCGATTTCCGCTTCGTAGTGCACCGAGCCGCGCTCGGTCGGAATGCTGAAGCCGCCTTCCAGCGGCACCACGCAACTGCCCGGCTTGATGAACAGCAGCGGCTCGGTAGGCACCGGGTTGTCCAGCTCCTTGGCGTGTTCGGCGTAATTACGGCCAATGCACACGACTTTCCCGATCGGGAAGTGAATGCGCGTGCCGTCGACATACTGGTGCTGATAGCTCATTTACCGACTCCTGCCTTCATTGATTCAGGGGATTGCCAATCAAACCGCGAAAATCTTGCCCGGGTTCATGATGCCGTTCGGATCGAACACCGCTTTGACCGCTTTCATGTACTCGATTTCGACCGGAGAGCGGCTGTACGTCAAGTAGTCGCGCTTGGTCATGCCCACGCCGTGTTCGGCGGAGATCGAACCGTTGTACTTCTCGACGGTTTCGAACACCCACTTGTTGACGGTGGCGCACTTGGCGAAGAACTCGTCCTTGCTCAGGTTATCCGGCTTGAGAATGTTCAGGTGCAGGTTGCCGTCGCCGATATGGCCGAACCAGACGATTTCGAAGTCCGGGTAGTATTCGCCGACGATCGCGTCGATTTCCTGCAGAAATGCCGGCACTTTCGACACGGTGACCGAGATGTCGTTCTTGTACGGTGTCCAGTGCGAGATCGTCTCGGAGATGTACTCGCGCAGCTTCCACAGATTCTGCAACTGGGTTTCGCTCTGGCTCATCACACCGTCCAGCACCCAGCCTTGCTCGACGCAGTGTTCGAAGGTTTCCAGCGCCGTGTTGGCCACTGCTTCGCTGGTCGCTTCGAATTCCAGCAGCGCGTAGAACGGGCAGTCGGTTTCGAACGGCGCCGGTACGTCGCCACGCCCCAGCACTTTGGCCAATGCCTTGTCGGAGAAGAATTCGAACGCGGTCAGATCAAGCTTGCCCTGGAAGGCGTGGAGCACCGGCATGATCGAGTCGAAGTCGGCGGTGCCGAGGACCATGGCGGTCAGGTTTTTCGGCGCGCGATCCAGACGCATGGTCGCCTCGACCACGAAACCGAGGGTGCCTTCAGCGCCGATGAACAACTGGCGCAGGTCGTAACCGGTAGCGTTCTTGATCAGGTCCTTGTTCAGCTCCAGCACATCGCCCTTGCCGGTGACCACTTTCAGGCCGGCGACCCAGTTACGGGTCATGCCGTAACGAATCACCTTGATCCCGCCGGCATTGGTGCCGATATTGCCGCCAATCTGGCTGGAACCGGCCGAAGCGAAGTCCACCGGGTAGTACAGGCCATTTTCTTCGGCGACGTTCTGCAGGTGCTCGGTGACCACGCCCGGCTGACACACGGCGGTGCGATCGGTGAGGTTCACGTCGAGAATCTGATTCATGTAGTCGAACGACACCACCACTTCGCCATTCGCGGCCACGGCGGCAGCGGACAGCCCGGTGCGCCCGCCGGATGGCACCAGCGCCACTTTATGGATGTTGGCCCAGCGGACGATGGCCTGCACCTGCTCGATGGTCTTGGGGAACACGATGGCGCTCGGCGCGGGGGCGAAGTGCTTGGTCCAATCCATGCCGTACGCGTTCAGGGAGTCGGCGTCGGTCAGGACCTTGCCGGGCTCGACCAGGGTCTTCAGTTCATCAATCAGGGCAGGATTGGTCATCGACAGAACTCTCGAACAATTCATGGTCATCCTGAAGACGCTTCACGTCGCAGGAATGAGTGTTTAGCGGGGTGGCTATGCTAGCATACCGACCCCGCAGGCCAGTGCCCAAGGCCAGTTCTGCGGTGACGGCTTTCTTGTCGTCCAGGTCAATGTCTGTTGACCATTTCCTGCCATTTTTCTCCGGGATACAGGTTTACGCAGATGAGCAAGACTTCTCTCGATAAGAGCAAGATCAAGTTCCTTCTTCTCGAAGGCGTCCACCAATCGGCTGTCGACGTCCTCAAGGCGGCGGGCTACACCAGCATCGAATACCTGACAGGCTCCTTGCCGGAAGCCGAGCTCAAGGAAAAGATCGCTGACGCTCACTTCATCGGCATTCGTTCGCGCACCCAACTGACCGAAGAGATCTTCGATCACGCGAAGAAGCTGGTCGCGGTCGGCTGTTTCTGCATCGGCACCAACCAGGTTGACCTGAGTGCTGCCCGCGAGCGCGGCATCGCCGTGTTCAACGCGCCGTACTCCAACACCCGCTCCGTCGCGGAACTGGTGCTGGCCGAAGCGATCCTGCTGCTGCGCGGCATCCCTGAGAAAAACGCTTCCTGCCACCGTGGTGGCTGGATCAAATCCGCAGCCAACTCCTTCGAGATCCGTGGCAAGAAACTCGGCATCGTCGGCTACGGCTCGATCGGTACGCAGCTGTCGGTTCTGGCTGAAGGTCTGGGCATGCAGGTGTTCTTCTACGACACCGTGACCAAGCTGCCGCTGGGCAACGCCACTCAGGTCGGCAACCTGCACGAACTGCTGGGCATGTCCGACATCGTCACCCTGCACGTTCCGGAAACCGCTGCGACCCAGTGGATGATCGGCGAGAAGGAAATCCGCGCCATCAAGAAGGGCGGCATCCTGATCAACGCCGCGCGCGGTACCGTGGTCGAGCTGGATGCCCTGGCGGACGCGATCAAGGACAAGCACCTGATCGGCGCGGCCATCGACGTATTCCCGGTGGAGCCTCGCTCCAACGACGAAGAGTTCGAAAGCCCGCTGCGTGGCCTGGACAACGTGATCCTGACCCCGCACATCGGTGGCTCGACTGCCGAAGCGCAGGCCAACATCGGTCTGGAAGTGGCGGAAAAACTGGTCAAGTACAGCGACAACGGTACATCCGTTTCGTCGGTGAACTTCCCGGAAGTGGCCCTGCCGGCTCACCCTGGCAAGCACCGTCTGCTGCACATCCACGAGAACATCCCGGGTGTGATGAGCGAGATCAACAAGGTCTTCGCCGAAAACGGTATCAACATCTCCGGTCAGTTCCTGCAGACCAACGAGAAAGTCGGTTACGTGGTAATCGACGTCGACGCCGAGTACTCGGAGCTGGCGCAAGAGAAGCTGCAACACGTCAACGGTACTATCCGTAGCCGCGTGTTGTTCTGATCGAACGCCGAGCAATGAAAAAGGGAGCCTTCGAGGCTCCCTTTTTCATGCCGCTGAAAACGTTACTTCACCGTCACGGTGATCTTTTCCGAAACGATTGGCGGGTTGAAAGCCATGTGGCCCTTGTCGCCCAGTTCCAGTTGCAAGGTGTGCTTGCCTGGGGTCAGCGTCAGTTCGGTTTCGGTCTGCGCCTTGCCGAAGTGGATGTGGTTGGCATCTGCCGGAATCACCGCGCCCGCCGGGATGATGTCCTTGGCATCGACCAGCAGGTGATGGTGGCCGGTGTTCGCGGTCGGATCGCCTGCCGGCGCCAGTGCGATGCCTTTGACCTCAAACTTGACCTTGAAAGTCTTGTCGACAACGGCGCCACTGCTCGGCTCGACGATACTGACTGAAGCACCCGCCGGCGCCGGTGTGGCGGCGCTGGCCATCATCGAAGCACCCAACAGAAGGCCAGCCAGCGCTGCACGTGACATGAATGTATTCATTCTCTTCTCCAGTTTTTTCGTAAAATCCGCGCGGTCATGACAACTTCATGACCATTCGTTGTCGAAGGCACTCGACAACCATAGCAAAGCGAGCCTGACTCAGAGCATCGCGATAATGATTTCAAAGGAGTGACCATGCGTTTTCTGCCTGGCCTGATCTGCCTGCTACCCCTTCTGAGCCCGCTGGCTCACGCCGAACTGATTGATGACGTCAACGACCGTGGCGAGTTGCGCATAGCCCTTGAGGCTAATACACCGCCCTTCAATTTCAAGGACGGCGACACACTCAAGGGATTCGAGGTCGAGCTTGGGCAACTGCTGGCCAAGGAGCTGGATGTACGCGCCGACTTCATCGTCACCGACGACGCCGACCTGCTTCAGGGCGTTGAGAGCGGCAAGTACGACGTTGCGCTCAATCACATAGCACTGACACCTGAACTCAAGGATCGTTTCGACTTCAGCGAGTCTTACGGCAAGGTCGACTCGCAGCTATGGGCGAAGAAGGATGAGCAGCCACGGCCGATGGTGCTGGTACAGACGCTGACCGAGGAAAAGCCGAAGGCGACCCCGGTGGAGCTGGCGATTCCGTTTCAGAAGGGCAACCCGGCGTTTCAGGCGAGCCTTGCGGGTGCGTTGCAGCGGATCAAGGCGGATGGGCGGTTGGCGGCGTTGTCCGAGAAGTGGTTCAGCGAGCCCAAATGAACACACAAACCCTGTAGGAGTGAGCCTGCTCGCGATAGCGGTCTGTCAGTCATTCATTGATGTGCTGATAGACCGCTATCGCGAGCAGGCTCACTCCTACAGGGGGTCTACGGTGGGCTTTCAGTCGGGTTGGGTCAGGGCGATTGCGGCCTCAGGCAGTTCGAGCTCACTGAACACCTGAACCCCGTGGCGTTTGAGCAGCGCCGCCGTAACGCCTTCTCCCGAGACCTTCACCCCACTGAACGTCCCGTCATAGGTCAGCAAATTTCCGCAGGAAGGACTGTTGGCCTTGAGCACCGCGACGCGGATGTCATGCTTTTGCACCAGCTCCAGCGCTTGCCGCGCACCATCGAGAAACTGCGCGCTGACGTCCTCGCCCTCGCTGGTGATCACCGCCGCCTGGCCATCGAGCACTTCCGCGCCCTGCCCACCCGGGATCTCCGCCGCTGCCCGCGGGGTTGGCAAACCGCCAGCCACTTCCGGACACAGCGGTACCACGCGGCCCTCGGCGATCCACTGTTCGAGCAGATCGAACGGCCCGCTGGCCCCGCCGTCGTAACGCACGCGGTGGCCCAACAGGCAGCGGCTGACCAGAATCTTCTGCATATCAGAACGGCTCGTTGCCACGGCGGCGGAACCAGCCGGTCAGCGACAGGCGTTCGCGGTGCGCCGGCAGCACTTCATGCGGCACCTCACCGGAGAGGAACACCACCAGACAGCCGCCGGTGGGTTGCACGTCGTGGACGCGCTCATCGTCCAGGTACATGCGCAGCTGACCACCGTCTTCCGGCAACCACGCGTCATTGAGGTAGACCACCGCCGAAACCATGCGCCGGTCATCGTCGCGAAAACGGTCGACGTGCTTGCGGTAAAACGCGCCCGGCGGATACAGGGCGAAATGGCATTCGAAATCCTCAAGCCCGAGGAACAGCCCACGATTGAGCGCCTCGCGCAGACTGTCCATCAGGCTCAGATAACGGTCGCTGGCCTCGGCCTGGCCCGGGTCGATCCACTGGATGTGGTCGCCGCGAATGCCCTCGCGAATCTCCGAAAACGGCCCACGGCCTACCCCCGCCGGCGCCAGTTCACCCTCGGCCTCACGTTTGCGGCACTCGGCCGCCAGCTCACGGGTCAAACCCGCGGGCAGGAAAATGTTCTGCTGCGACCAGCCGTGTTCGGCCAGGTCGTCGACGATGCGTAACAGCAGCGGGTGTTCAGAGGATATTTGCATGGCGCGCATAGTATGCCGGCGGCAAGAAATCCGACAGAGCCACGCAGCGGCTTGCTACGAATTCTCGACAAGTCCCGGCACCGCACGGAGAATAGTCCGCTGCTGACAGGAGTCCCTATGCGCCGTTTGCTTTTTTCACTGTTGATGTTCTGTGTTTTGCCCGCCTGGGCGGACGGCCACGATCAGTTGTACAAGATCGCCGGCTGGCCAGATCAACGTGCGCATTTCAATGATGCCCTGAGTGCCGCGCAGCAGCGCTACCAGAACAACCTGCCGCCAGCGGTGTTTCAAGCCCTGGTCAACAACAGCAACCAGCGCTTCGCCCCCCAGGCCATGGATCAGCGTGCCGAAGCGCAACTGCGCCAGCACCTTGCCGATCCACAACCGGCACTGACCTTCTTTCAATCGCCACTGGGCAAAAAAATCGTCGCCGCTGAATTGCTCGCCACCCGTCGCGATCAACTGGCGAAGAACGCCAAGGGCTTGCCGAAAATGCAGGCCAGCGACAGCCGTCTGTTGATCATCGGCCATCTGGCCCAAGCCCTGCCCGCCCGCGAGGCCGGCGCAGAAGTCAGCCTGGCGATTGCCGGGGTGGCGGCGGACAGTTTGAGCTCGATGATCCCCGGCCTGCTCGGCGGCGGTCAGGCACAGGGCATGCTGAACGGTCAGCGCCAGCGCCTGATGGATCAGATCGGCGCCGATTTGAACAACACGCTGCTCTACGTTTATCGCGATCTGTCGGATGACGAACTGGAGCAGTTCGCGACCTTTGCCGAGTCCAGCGAGGGCAAGGCGTATTACCAGGCGGCGCTGGCGGCGATTCGGGCGGGGTTGGCGGTGGGGCAAAGCTCTTCGAACCTCAGCCAGTGATCTTCATCAACTGTCAGACCGTCATCGCGAGCAGGCTCTCTCCTACAGGAGACCGCGATCAATTGTAGGAATGAGCCTGCTCGCGAAGAGGCCTTAACAGACGCTAAAGATTCCGCCCCCTGATCCGCTTGTTCAGAAACTCGAAATACTCCTCGCGCATCTCCAGCGTCTCATTCGCCAGATGATGCCGCGCCTCCGGCAGCAACAGAATCTGCGGCCGATCGAACTTCCACTTCAGCACCTGCAAGTTGTGCTGCCAGTCCACGGTCATGTCCGCCTGCCCCTGAATGATCAGCGGCCGTCGCGGACTTTTTTTCGCGTGTTCCACACGGATGATCCAGCGCGACAGCGCACCGACCCACGCCGTCGGCAAGCGTTTGGGCTGCAACGGATCGGTCTGCAGAAACGGCAGGAAATCCGGGTCGCTGGAGTTCTCGCTGAAGCGCCGGGTGACGCCCCGCACGAAAGGCCTCAGCAAGTAATAACTGAGCTGCGACCAGCCCCAGGCGCGCGGACGCACCAGCGGCGCCAGCAGAATCAACTGGCCCTGCGCCGGACTGTTCTCGCCATGGTTGAGCACATGATCGACGACGATCGCGCCGCCAGTGCTTTGTCCGCACAGGTGCCAGGGCTGCGGCAGGGCAATCGAACTGGCTTCGGCGAACAACGCCTGCAACGTGTCCTGATATTCGGAGAAGTCGCGGATGCTCGCCCGCGGCCCACTCGACAAACCATGCCCCGGCAAATCACAGGCGATCACCGCAAAATCCTGATCCAGCGCCCACTCGATCACATGCCGATACAGCCCGGTGTGATCGTAAAAACCGTGCAGCAGAAACAGCGTGCCCTTGACCTTCTCCGGCCACCAGCAATGGCTGACCAGCTCATAACCGTCCACCTCGAACCGGCCCATGCCGCGCCAGACATCGCGCTCGGGAAAGTCGGTTTTATAGAACTGCTGATACGCCTTGGCCTCGTCCGACAACGGCTGCCACTGGGCCAAAGGCTTGAGGCTGGCGCGTAAATGATCGGCATCGAAAGTGTCAGGCATGCGGGTATTCCAAAGCGGTAAACAGACTTTATCGGCCTGCGATATTCATCTGTTGCGGCAAGCATGGCAAGCTAGCCCACCTCTTCGGGAACGAAAACCATGCGCTCGCCCTACCGCACCGCACTGTTTGCCAGCCTGCTCGCGCTTGTGTGTGCCGGGGTGCTGTGGGCGGCGTACGACTGGTTTCAGGGGCGTTATCTGCGCGCGTTCAGTCAGCACACCGCGGTGTTTTCCGGGGATCCGTTGCGCCTGCCGGATGAACTGGCCGGCCCCGGCAAAATCCGTCTCGTGCATTTCTGGGACCCGGCCTGCCCATGCAACGTCGGCAATCAACAACACTTGACCGAGATGGCCGAGCAGTACGGCACGCGCGGTGTGGAATTCTTCGCCGTGCAGCGCGCCGGCTCCCACGGTCAGTTGCCCACCACCCTGAGCAACCTGAAAACCATTGCCGTGCTGCCCGGCTCCGAGCAGATCCCGGCCAGCCCCGCCGTGGCGATCTGGGATCGCAGCGGCAAACTGGCGTACTTCGGCCCGTACAGCGAAGGGCTGACCTGCAATTCCAGCAACAGTTTTATCGAACCGATCCTCAATGCCCTCACGCAAGACCGCCCGGTCAACGCCACGCACACCCTGGCGGTCGGTTGTTACTGCCCGTGGCCGGTAGTGGCGCAGTAAGGCATTCCGGACTTTTCAAGGACAGCGATGCACGGCACGGAAGGTCTGTGCTAATTGTTTGCAGCCCGACGGGCGGCAATCCCGCATGCACAAGGAGTCACCATGAAACGCGTCTTCACCGTTCTTGCCTTGCTCATCGTTATCCTGCTCATCGCCATCGGCGGTTACGTCTACAGCAAGCAACCGACGCGTCAGGGTCAGGTGGAGCTGCGCAATCTGCAAGGCTCGGTGACCGTGCGCTATGACGATCGCGGGGTGCCGCACATTCGTGCCGAGAACGAAACCGATCTGTATCGCGCCCTCGGCTACGTGCATGCCCAGGACCGCCTGTTCCAGATGGAAGCCATGCGCCGCCTGGCCCGCGGCGAGCTGGCCGAAGTGCTGGGGCCGAAGCTGCTCGACACCGACAAACTGTTCCGCAGCCTGCGCATCCGCGAACGCGCCGCCAATTATGTCGCCAGTCTCGATAAGCAGTCACCGGCGTGGAAGGCCCTGCAAGCCTATCTGGACGGCATCAATCAATATCAGGACAGCCACGCCGCACCGGTCGAGTTCGACGTGCTGGGCATCCCCAAGCGGCCGTTCACCGCCGAAGACAGCATCAGCGTCGCCGGTTACATGGCCTACAGTTTTGCGGCGGCGTTTCGCACCGAGCCATTGCTGACCTACGTGCGCGATCAACTCGGCGCTGATTACCTCAATGTCTTCGACCTCGACTGGCAGCCCAAAGGCGTGCTCGCCAAAGGTCACGCCAACAAGACCCCGGCCCTCGCCGCTGGCGACTGGAAAGACCTCAATGCCCTCGCCCGTCTCAGCGAGCAGGCCCTGATTGAAAACGGCCTGCCGCAATTCGAAGGCAGCAACGCCTGGGTGATTGCCGGCAGCCGTAGCCAGAGCGGTAAACCGCTGCTGGCCGGTGATCCGCATATTCGCTTCTCGGTGCCGTCGGTGTGGTACGAGGCGCAACTGTCGGCGCCGGGGTTTGAGTTGTACGGCCATCATCAGGCGCTGGTGCCGTTTGCGTTCCTGGGGCACAACCTGGATTTCGGTTGGAGCCTGACCATGTTCCAGAATGACGATCTGGATCTGATCGCCGAGAAGGTCAACCCGGACAACCCGAATCAGGTCTGGTACCACGGCCAGTGGACCGATCTGGTCAGCACCCAGCAGCAGATCGCGGTGAAGGGCCAGGCGCCGGTGACGCTGACCTTGCGCCAGTCGCCCCACGGCCCGATCGTCAACGACGCCCTCGGCACTGCCGCCGGTAAAACGCCGATCGCCATGTGGTGGGCGTTTCTCGAAACGCCGAACCCGATCCTCGAAGGTTTCTACCAGCTCAACCGCGCCGACACCCTGGCCAAGGCCCGTGCGGCGGCGGCCAAGGTGCAGGCGCCGGGGCTGAACATCGTCTACGCCAACGCCAAGGGTGACATTGCCTGGTGGGCTTCGGCGCTGCTGCCCAAACGTCCGGCGGGCGTGCGCCCGGAGTTCATTCTCGACGGCAGCGGCAATCAGGCGGACAAGGACGGCTATTACCCGTTCAGCGCCAACCCGCAGGAAGAGAACCCGGCACGCGGTTACATCGTCTCGGCCAACTTCCAGCCGCTGTCACCCACCGGCATGGAGATCCCCGGTTACTACAACCTCGCCGATCGCGGGCAGCAGCTCAACCGTCAGCTCAGCGACAAGAGCGTGAAGTGGAGCAACGAGGCCAACCAGAAACTGCAACTGGGCACCACCACCGGTTACGGCCCGCGCACCCTGGCGCCGTTGCTGCCGGTGCTGCGTGAAGTGGTGAGTGATCCGGCACAGCTGAAACTGGTCGAGCAACTGGCGCAGTGGCAAGGCGACTATCCACTGGATTCGGTGAGCGCCACAGTGTTCAACCAGTTCCTCTACGACCTCGCCGATGCGGCGATGCGCGATGAGCTCGGCAACGACTTCTTCGAGACGCTGCTGTCGACCCGGGTGATCGACGCCGCCCTGCCGCGCCTGGCGGCGAATGCGGACTCGCCGTGGTGGGACAACCGCAACACACCGAACAAGGAGACCCGTGCCGACATCGTCAAAGCGGCGTGGCAGGCGAGCATGGCGCACCTGAAACAGACCCTCGGCGACAACCCGTCCGACTGGCAATGGGGCACGGCGCACACCCTGACCCACGGTCATCCGTTGGGTCAGCAGAAGCCGCTGGATCACATCTTCAACGTCGGGCCGTTCGCCGCACCGGGTAGCCACGAAGTGCCGAACAATCTCTCGGCCAAGCTCGGCCCGGCGCCATGGCCGGTGACCTACGGGCCTTCGACGCGGCGGCTGGTCGACTTCGCCGACCCGGCGCACAGCCTGACCATCAACCCGGTCGGCCAGAGCGGCGTGCCGTTCGACAGCCACTATGACGATCAGGCCGAGGCGTATGTCGACGGGATGTATGTGCAGGCGCACTTCAGCGAGGAAGAAGTGACGGCCAATACCCGGAGTACCTTGAAGCTGTTGCCGGCGCGGGCTGCCCAATAGTTCTCGGTTAGCCGGACGGGCCCTATCGCGAGCAGGCTCACTCCTACAGGGGAACGCATTCCAATTGTAGGAGTGAGCCTGCTCGCGATGGGGCCCGCCAACTCAACACATCTCTCAGAGCATCAACGCAAAATTCAGCCGAAACTGCTGCGGCGTCACGCCCAGTCGACGGTTGAACACACTGCGCATGTGCTGCGCATCGCGAAACCCGCACTGATAGGCCACGGTCTTCAACGGTGCCGTGGTGCTTTCCAGCAGCACCCGCGCCGCATCCACTCGCGCACTTTCGACGAACTCTGCCGGGGTGACCCGAGCCTCACGGGCGAACACCCGGGAGAAGTTGCGCGCACTCATGTTCGCCGCGTTCGCCAGATCGGCAATCGTCAGATCGCCGGTGAGGTTGGCCAGCACATACAACTGCACCATCGCCACCGCTGACGTCGGCTCCGCATGCGGTGTGAGGAACGGGCTGAACTGCGATTGCCCGCCCGAGCGCTGAGTGAACACCACCAGCCGCTTGGCCACACTCAGCGCCACCTCGGCGCCGTGATCGCGGGCCAGCAGGTACAGCGACAGATCGATCCCGGCGGTGACCCCGGCCGAGGTGTAGAGCGCACCGTCCTCGACGTACAGGCGATCGGCCTCGACCCGGGTCGATGGGCACAACTGCGCCAGGGCCTCGGCGTCGTTCCAGTGGGTGGTGACCGTGCGCCCTTCCAGCAGCCCCGCCCGCGCCAGCATGAACGCACCGTTGCAGATCGAGCCGAAACGCCGTGCACGCGCGCAGGCCTCACGCAGCCAGATATCGAAAGGCTTGCCGAAATCCATGAACGGTAACTGCGGCCCGCCGGCCACCAGCAGCAGGTCATAAGCATCGTGCGCTTCGCTGAAGTGTCGGTGAGCGCTGAGGTTCAGGCCATTGGAGCAAGCCATCGGCCCACGTTCGAGGCCGATCACCTCCAACTGGTAGTGATCCTCGGGCGGCAGAAAGCGGTTGGCCTCGGCGAACACATCCATCGGCCCGCTGACATCCAGCGCCTGCACGCCGGGGAATACCACGATGGCGATGGTTTTGTTCATAAGCCTCCAATGTCCTCAATGCCCTGGCAAACACAAATCCCTGTGGGAGCGGGCTTGCTCGCGAAAGGGCCCTTACATTCAACTTATCTGTTGAATGACACACCGCTTGCGCGAGCAAGCCCGCTCCCACATGGGCCGTGCCTGCCTTGTTGATTGAGCCAACCCTAGCCAATCCTCGTTCAACAAGCGAGATTGGCACGATTTGCAGGTCGATTGGCAAGGATCGCAGCCATGCGTTGATTGTCCGTTTAGTGCCTCGGGGAACAGACTTTGCCCATCAGCGCCACGACGGCGTTTTCGATGAGGATACCTTCATGAGCACGACCATTGCCGGCATCAAGATCCCCGACAGCGCCCTCGCCCGGGCCACCACCGAGTACATTCGCGACATCGAAACCGACCTGCTCTACCACCACTCGCGCCGGGTGTTTTTGTTCGGTGCGTTGAGCGGGGAGCGCCAGCAACTGCCTTACAACCCGGAGCTGCTGTACGTCGGCGCGATGTTCCACGACCTCGGTCTGGTCGAAGGTTATCGCAGTGACGACGAGCGTTTCGAAGTGGATGGCGCCAACGCGGCGGCGGCGTTTCTCAAGCCGTACGGGCTGAGCGATGACGACATCGAGCAGGTGTGGCTGTCGATTGCCCTGCACACCACACCGGGCGTGCCCAAGCATCTGCGTCCGACCGTGGCGCTGGTGACGGCGGGTGTCGAGATGGATGTGCTGGGCATGGATTACGCGGCATTCAGCAGCACCCAGCGCGAGGCGGTGGTGCATGCGCATCCACGCGGGGAAGGTTTCAAGGAGTGCATCATCTGTGCGTTTGCCGACGGCTTGCGCCATCGTCCGCAGACCACGTTTGGCAACGTGAAGACCGATGTGCTGAAGGATCAGGAGCCGGGGTTCAAGCCGATGAACTTCGTCGAGGTCATCCGCCAATCTCCCTGGACTGCCTAATACCCAATGTGGGAGCGGGCTTGCTCGCGAATGCGGTGGATCAGACAACATTTCTGTCGACTGACACGCCCTCTTCGCGAGCAAGCCCGCTCCCACATTTGGATTTGGGTTGGCCCTGAGAAAGTGGCCAACCCGATATGGCTTAAGCCGCTTCCGGCGCAGGCGCGCGGCGTACGTCCGGTTGCTTCCACGAATCGGCGGCGCCTTCTTCGATGGCTTGCTGGATGGCTTTCTTGCGCGCTTCTTCGGCACGGCGGCTGAAGAACCACACCAGGAACGTCACCAGCGACACCGCCAGCAGAATCAGACTGGCCACGGCGTTGATCTCAGGCTTCACGCCCAGACGCACCGCCGAGAACACTTCCATCGGCAGGGTGGTCGAGCCCGGGCCGGAAACGAAGCTCGCCAGTACCAGATCGTCCAGCGACAGGGCGAACGACATCATGCCGCCCGCTGCCAGCGACGGCGCGATCATCGGGATGGTGATCAGGAAGAACACCTTCCACGGCCGTGCACCCAGATCCATCGCCGCCTCTTCGATCGACAGGTCCAGCTCACGCAGACGCGCCGACACCACCACCGCCACATACGCCGCACAGAACGTGGTGTGGGCGATCCAGATGGTGACGATGCCACGTTCCTGCGGCCAGCCGATCATCTGCGCCATGGCCACGAACAGCAGCAACAGCGACAGACCGGTGATCACTTCCGGCATCACCAGCGGCGCGGTGACCAGGCCACCGAACAGCGTGCGGCCCTTGAAGTGGGTGATGCGGGTCAGCACGAAGGCTGCCAGCGTGCCCAGCGCCACGGCAGCAATTGCGGTGTAGCAGGCGATTTCCAGCGAGCGCACCACCGAGCCCATCAGTTGCGTGTTGTCGAGCAGGCCGACGTACCACTTGATCGACCAGCCACCCCACACCGTCACCAGTTTCGAGGCGTTGAACGAGTAGATCACCAGGATCAGCATCGGCGCGTAGATGAACAACAGACCCAGTACCAGCATCAGGCTGGAGAAACGGAAGTTCTTCATTCTTTGCCCTCCATTTCCTTGGCCTGACTGCGGTTGAACAGGATGATCGGCACAATCAGGATCGCCAGCATCACCACCGCCAGGGCGGACGCCACCGGCCAGTCACGGTTGTTGAAGAACTCTTGCCAGAGCACTTTACCGATCATCAGGGTTTCCGGGCCGCCGAGCAGTTCCGGGATCACGAACTCACCGACCACCGGGATGAACACCAGCATGCAGCCGGCAATGATCCCGTTCTTGGACAGCGGAATGGTGATTTTCCAGAAGCTGTTGAAGGTGCTCGAACCGAGGTCGGAAGCGGCTTCCAGCAGGCTGTGATCGTGCTTCACCAGGTTGGCGTACAGCGGCAGGATCATGAACGGCAAATACGAGTAAACGACGCCGATGTAAACCGCCAGGTTGGTGTTGAGGATCTGCAGCGGCTCATCGATCCAGCCCATGCTCATCAGGAAACCGTTGAGCAGGCCGTTGTTGCTGAGGATGCCCATCCATGCGTAGACGCGGATCAGGATCGCGGTCCAGGTCGGCATCATGATCAGCAGCACCAGCACCGTCTGCAGCTCTTTGCGGGCACTGGCGATGGCGTAGGCCATCGGGTAGCCGATCAGCAGACACAGCAGCGTGCTGAAGAACGCCATCTTCAGCGAGCCGAGGTAGGCGGCGATGTACAACTCGTCGTCGCCGAGCATCGCGTAGTTACCGAGGTTCAGCAGCAGTTGCAGCTTCTGCTCGGCGAAGGTGTAGATCTCGGTGTACGGCGGGATGGCCACGTCGGCTTCAGCGAAGCTGATCTTCAGGACGATGAAGAACGGCAGCATGAAGAACAGGAACAGCCAGATGAACGGAACCCCGATGACCAGTTGCCGGCCATTGGGAATTATTCGGTTGAGCCGTCGTTTGAACTTGCGCATGTTCATGAGCGAAGTACCACGCCGCTGTCGTCTTCCCACCACACGTAAACCTGATCGCCCCAGGTCGGACGCTGACCGCGACGTTCAGCGTTGGCAACGAACGACTGCACCAGTTTGCCGCTCGGCAATTCGACGTAGAACACCGAGTGACCGCCGAGGTAGGCGATGTCATGCACTTTGCCGCTCGACCAGTTGTATTCGCAGGTCGGCATTTCAGCGGTGACCAGCAGCTTCTCCGGACGAATCGCGTAGGTCACGGACTTGTCCTGCACCGAGGTGCTGATGCCGTGGCCGACGTAGATCTGCCGGTCGAGGTCCTTGCAGGTGATGGTCGCGTGGCCTTCGGCGTCGTCGATCACTTCGCCTTCGAAGATGTTCACGTTGCCGATGAATTCGCAGACCAGACGGCTGGTCGGGGTTTCGTAGATGTCGATCGGGCTGCCGATCTGGGCGATCCAGCCCAGGTGCATGATCGCGATGCGCTCGGCCATGGTCATGGCCTCTTCCTGGTCGTGGGTCACCATCACGCAGGTCACGCCCACACGCTCGATGATCTCTACCAGCTCAAGCTGCATCTGCGAACGCAGTTTCTTGTCCAGTGCACCCATCGGCTCGTCGAGCAGCAGCAGCTTCGGCCGTTTCGCCAGCGAACGTGCCAGTGCCACACGCTGCCGCTGACCGCCGGACAGTTGATGCGGCTTGCGCTTGGCGTACTGGCTCATCTGCACCAGCTTGAGCATCTCGGCCACGCGCGCATCGATCTCGGCGTTGGGGATCTTGTCCTGCTTGAGGCCGAAGGCGATGTTCTGCGCCACGGTCATGTGCGGGAACAAGGCGTACGACTGGAACATCATGTTGATCGGTCGCTCGTACGGCGGCATGTCGGTGATGTCGACGCCGTCGAGGAAAATGCGCCCCTCCGTGGGCCGTTCGAACCCTGCCAGCATCCGCAGCAGAGTGGATTTGCCCGATCCCGAACCGCCGAGCAGGGCGAAGATCTCACCCTTCTTGATTTCCAGGGACACATCGTCCACGGCAATCGTCTCGTCGAACTTCTTCGTGACCCGGTCGATTTTGACCAACACCTGCTTAGGTGTCTGGTCGCCCTCGAGGGCTTTCTTATAGGCGCCGGAGGCAACTGCCATTTACGAAACTCCCAGAAAAAAACAGTGCAGTTCGCCCAACGCGGACGAACCCAGGATAGTTTGTGCCTTACTTGCCCGACTTGACCTTGGTCCAGCTACGGGTCATCAAACGCTGAATATTGGCTGGCAACTCGACCGACACGTAAGTCTTGTCGAGGACTGCTTGCGGTGGATAAACCGCTTCATCGGTGCGGATGGACTGTTCCATCAGCTTGTCCGACCCTGGGTTGGGGTTGGCGTAACCGACGTAATCACTGACCTGAGCGATCACCTCAGGTTTCAGCAAATAGTTGATGAAGGCGTGGGCCTCTTTGACGTTGGACGAGTCCTTCGGAATCGCCAGCATGTCGAACCACAGCGCGCCGCCTTCTTTCGGGATCGAGTAGGCGATGTTCACGCCCTTCTTGGCTTCTTCGGCACGGTGTTTGGCCTGGAAGATATCGCCGGAGAAGCCGATGGCTACGCAGATGTCGCCGTTGGCCAGATCACCGATGTATTTCGACGAGTGGAAGTAGGTCACGTAGGGACGCACGGCCAGCAGTTTGTCGGTGGCCTTGGCGTAGTCCTTCGGATTGGTGCTGTTGGCGTTCAGGCCCATGTAGTTGAGCACGGTCGGCATCATTTCATCGGCCGAG
The DNA here is from genome assembly GCF_020515535.1 of Pseudomonas sp. MWU16-30322. Lineage (NCBI taxonomy): Bacteria > Pseudomonadati > Pseudomonadota > Gammaproteobacteria > Pseudomonadales > Pseudomonadaceae > Pseudomonas > Pseudomonas sp. MWU16-30322. Next base: position 78,405 of record NZ_JAIWYL010000008.1, on the reverse strand, counting down.
TCGAGGAACGCGACGCCACAGCTGTGCAGCTTCTTGATGTTCTCAGGCTCGAACAGCACGCTCCAGGAGTCGATCTTGTCGATGCCGAGCACCGCTTTGACTTTCTCGACGTTGTAGCCGATACCGTTGGTGCCCCACAGGTACGGCACGGCGTACTGGTTGCCCGGGTCGTTCTGTTCCAGGCGCTTGAGCAGCACCGGATCGAGATTCGCATAGTTCGGCAGTTGCGACCTGTCGAGCTTCTGGAACGCACCCGCCTTGATCTGCTTGCCGAGGAAGTGGTTCGACGGCACGACCACGTCGTAACCGGTACGCCCGGCCAGCAGTTTGCCTTCCAGGGTCTCGTTGGAATCGAACACGTCGTACACCGGTTTGATCCCGGTGGCTTTCTCGAAGTCGGCCAGGGTGGTCTCGCCGATGTAATCCGACCAGTTATAAATATGCACCGTACCGGCGGCCTGGGCTCCGACTGCGATCGTCAGGCCGGCAGTGGCCAGCAGGGCTTTGCGCAAAGAAGAAAAAATAGGCAAGTGGAGGTCCTCTAAATTAGTTGGGCCCAAGTTGCCCCGCGCTACATGACAGCCATGGCTGCCCGGCAACAAAACCGGCGCGCAACTTACCCTCGAAAAACCGTTCCAGCAAAACTTTCTGTCATTTAATTGATCCGCTGGTCGCCGTCACGGCGACGACGGCCAGCGGTTGTTGCCTCAAACCGGCTTATTTACCGGATTTGATCTTGGTCCAGCTGCGGGTCAGTTCACGCTGGGTAGCGGCCGGCAAGTCGGCGATCGCATACAGCTTGGCCTGCACATCGGCTGGTGGGTAGATGCCTGGATCGGAGGTGATGTCCTTGTTCACGTACTGAGTCGCTTCGGCGTTACCGTTAGGGAAGCGCACAGCGTTGGTGATCTCGGCCATCACTTTCGGTTGCAGCAGGTAGTTCATGAACTTGTAGGCGCCGTCGATGTTTTCCGCATCTTTCGGAATCGCGACCATGTCATAGAAGCTGCCCGCGCCTTCCTTCGGAATGGCGTAGCTGACTTTGACCTTGTCACCGGCCTCGGCGGCACGGGACTTGGCCTGCTGCACGTCACCCGAGTAGCCGACCGCTACGCAGATGTTGCCGTTGGCCAGGTCCGAGATGTACTTGGAGGAGTGGAAGTAAGTGATCGAAGGACGAATCTTGAGGAACAGGTCCTCGGCTTTCTTGATGTCCTCTTTCTTCTGGCTGTCGGTTGGCAGGCCCAGGTAGTGCAGTGCGACCGGAAGCATTTCGGTCGGCGAATCGAGGAAGCTCACACCGCAGCCCTTGAGCTTGGCGATGTTTTCCGGCTTGAGCAGCGTGTCCCAGGAGTCGATGGTGTCGACGCCCAGCGCAGCCTTGACCTTCTCCGGGTTGTAACCGATGCCGATCGAGCCCCACATGTACGGGAAGGCGTGCTTGTTATCCGGGTCGCTGACCGAAACGGCCTTGAGCAGCGACTTGTTCAGGTTGCCGTAGTTGGACAGCTTGGACTTGTCCAGCTCCTGATAGACGCCGGCCTTGATCTGCTTGGCCAGGAAGTTGTTCGACGGCACAACCACGTCGTAACCGGACTTGCCCGCCAGCAATTTGGCTTCCAGGGTTTCGTTGCTGTCGAATACGTCGTAGACGACCTTGATCCCGGACTCTTTCTCGAAGTTGGCGATGGTGTCAGGAGCGATGTAGTCGGACCAGTTGTAGACGTGCAACACCTTGTCGTCCGCGTGAACCGCACCCGCCATCATGCCCGCAACGGACAAAGCGAGAAGAGTCTTGCCAGCAAGCTTTTTACCTAATGCCTTCATGCGTCATGCTCCAAATTTTTCTTTTTTGAACCACTTTGTTCAGCGGCCGAACCCCGACAACTGGAACTGCGGCTAGTCTGGCAAGATCGGAGGCGGTCTTTCAAGAAAAGGCCAACCTTTCTGACACCTTCGAGCGAGAGCGCCGCAGCTCCCCCGCTCGAAGCCTAGCACTTAGGCCTGCAACGCACTGAGGGTCAGGTCCAGGCACTTGCGCGCCTTGGTCACCAGCTCATCGATCTCCGCCTTGCTGATCACCAGCGGCGGCGCAATGATCATGGTGTCGCCCACGGCGCGCATGATCAGGCCGTTATCGAAGCAGAACTGCCGGCAAATCATGCCCACGCCCTTGCCTTCGTAACGTTTGCGAGTGGCCTTGTCCTGCACCAGCTCGATCGCCCCCAGCAGCCCCACCCCGCGTACTTCACCCACCAGCGGGTGATCGTTGAGTTCGCGCAGACGTTTCTGCAAATACGGTGCCGTTTCGTTGTGCGCGTTCTCGATAATTTTCTCGTCGCGCAGAATCCGGATGTTTTCCAGACCCACCGCCGCCGCCACCGGGTGCCCGGAGTAGGTGAAGCCGTGGTTGAAATCGCCGCCTTCGTTGAGCACCTTCACCACTTCGTCACGCACGATCAGGCCACCCATCGGGATGTAGCCGGACGTCAGACCTTTGGCGATGGTCATCATGTCGGGTTTCAGGTCATAGAAATCCGAACCGAACCACTGACCGGTACGGCCGAAACCGCAGATCACCTCGTCGGCGACGAACAGGATGTCGTACTTGGCGAGGATTTCCTTGATGCGCGGCCAGTAGGTGTCTGGCGGAATGATCACGCCGCCGGCGCCCTGGATCGGCTCGGCAATAAAGGCACCGACGTTGTCCACGCCGACTTCGAGAATCTTCTCTTCCAGTTGATTGGCCGCCCAGATGCCGAACTCTTCCGGCGACATGTCGCCGCCCTCGGCGAACCAGTACGGCTGCGCGATATGGACGATGCCCGGAATCGGCAAATCGCCCTGCTCGTGCATATAGGTCATGCCGCCCAGGCTCGCGCCCGCCACGGTCGAACCGTGGTAACCGTTCTTGCGGCTGATGATGACTTTCTTGTTCGGCTGGCCCTTGATCGCCCAGTAGTGGCGAACCATGCGCAGCATGGTGTCGTTGCCTTCGGAGCCGGAACCGGTGAAGAACACGTGGTTCATGCCTTCCGGCGCCACGTCGGCGATAGCCTTGGCCAGTTCCAGTGCCGGCGGGTGCGCAGTCTGGAAGAACAGGTTGTAGTAAGGCAGTTCGCGCATTTGTTTAGCGGCCGCGTCGGCCAGTTCATCGCGGCCATAACCGATCGCCACGCACCACAGACCCGCCATGCCATCGAGGATCTTGTTGCCCTCGCTGTCCCACAGGTACACGCCCTTGGCGTTGGTGATGATCCGTGGACCCTTCTCTTTCAACTGCTTGAAATCGCTGAACGGGGCCAGGTGGTGATCGCTGCTCAGGGCTTGCCACTCACGGGTTTGCGGGTTGTTGCTGGTCATGCCAATTCTCCTTGTTATCGGTGAAGGCGCGGCGGCTGGCCACCGCGCCCGGCGTATCAGACGGCGAAGAGCAGGTACTCACGCTCCCAGGAACTGATCACGCGCTTGAAATTTTCATGCTCGGCCCGCTTGACCGCGACGTAGCCGGTGATGAAGGTCTTGCCCAGGTATTTCTCGATGGTCGCGCTGTTTTCCATACGCTCGAGCGCGTCCTCGATGGTCAGCGGCAGGCGCAGGTTGCGGCGTTCATAGCCACGGCCTACGACAGGCGCGCTCGGGTTCAGCCCCTCGACCATGCCGATGTAGCCGCAGAGCAGGCTCGCGGCAATCGCCAGGTACGGGTTGGCGTCGGCGCCCGGCAGGCGGTTTTCCACGCGACGGTTCTGCGGGCCGGCATCCGGGACGCGCAGGCCCACGGTGCGGTTCTCTTCGCCCCACTCCACGTTTACCGGCGCCGAGGTGTCCGGCAGGAAGCGGCGGAACGAGTTGACGTTCGGCGCAAACAGCGGCAGCAATTCCGGGATCAGTTTCTGCAAGCCACCGATGTGGTGCAGGAACAGCTGGCTCATGGTCCCGTCTTCATTGGAGAACACGTTTTTGCCGGTCTCGATGTCGATGATGCTCTGGTGCAGGTGCATCGCACTGCCCGGCTCGCCCGTCATCGGCTTGGCCATGAAGGTCGCGGCCACGTCGTGTTTGAGCGCGGCTTCGCGCATGGTGCGTTTGAACACCAGGATCTGGTCGGCCAGCGACAGTGCATCGCCGTGACGGAAGTTGATTTCCATCTGCGCCGTGCCGTCTTCGTGGATCAGCGTGTCGAGGTCCAGCTCCTGCAGTTCGCACCAGTCGTAGACGTCTTCGAACAGCGGATCGAATTCGTTCGCCGCTTCGATGGAGAACGACTGACGGCCGATTTCCGGACGTCCGGAGCGGCCGATCGGCGGCTGCAACGGATAGTCGGGGTCGTCACTGCGCTTGGTCAGGTAGAACTCCATCTCCGGCGCCACGATCGGCTGCCAGCCCTTGTCGGAATAGAGCTTCAGGACTTTCTTGAGGACGTTGCGCGGCGACAGCTCGATCGGGTTGCCTTGCTTGTCGTAGGTGTCGTGGATCACCTGAGCGGTTGGCTCGATGGCCCATGGCACCAGGTACACGGCGTTCTGGTCGGGACGGCAGATCATGTCGATGTCGGCCGGGTCGAGCAGTTCGTAATAGATGTCGTCTTCGACGTAGTCGCCAGTCACGGTCTGCAACAGAACGCTTTCTGGCAGGCGCATGCCCTTCTCGGCGATGAACTTGTTGGTCGGCGAGATCTTGCCCCGGGTGATACCGGTCAAGTCGCCGATCATGCATTCGACTTCTGTGATCTTGTGGTCTTTCAACCAATCGGTGAGCTGGTCGAGGTTGTTACTCATAAATGCCTCTGGGCTGAGTCTCCTGACATCGTGTCAGGCAAAGTTTGACGCCGTGGCGTCGCGTTAAAGGGGGCTTGCTTGCGCGCAGTACCGGCTTACGCCTGGCACCGCGCATCGACAATGAAAGAGGAGCTTACCTGCCCTTTACGCTGGCGTTGCATTTCCTGTGCACATTCAAGGCGTGCAGAATCGTGAGCACGGCTCGGGGAGCGGCACAGGCTTTGGGACTCAAAGAGATCTATATTGAAAGGAAACGCCATAAACAGGATGCTGTCCCGTGCGTCCAGAATATCGGACGTTGCCGTTTGGCCTGATGCCGACGAGAACCTCGTCGACCCGCCGCGAGCCATGCTGGCTGCATTACGGACGGATTTGTCGCCACTGATGTGATGAGCATGCAGACCGGACTGTTGCGAGCAGTCGGTGATGCCGATTAACGGCAGGCGAGACATGAAGCACCCCGGTATTATTGCTGTTATGGGTTTGGTCGGAGCTTAGCCTTGTTCATTTTTTTACACAACACCCCCGTAAAAAATACAACACGGCCTGCTCAAGCCTGCGGGTGCCACGTGTTTCAAGGACAAAAAACTGCCCCAAAGTGCCCCATAAATGCCCTTGCAGCGCTTTTTTAGGGCAAAAAAGGCCTCGCTTGACTTCGGCAGGCCGTTCGGGTTGACTGAAACCAGAAAAGATCAATGATTGATATTTTTAACAACAAAGGTGTTGCATCATGTCGGTACCCCCGCGTGCCGTTCAGCTTAACGAAGCGAACGCGTTCCTTAAGGAACATCCTGAGGTTCTGTACGTTGACCTTCTGATTGCGGATATGAATGGTGTGGTGCGCGGCAAGCGCATCGAACGCACCAGCCTCCACAAGGTTTACGAGAAAGGCATCAACCTGCCGGCCTCTCTATTTGCTCTGGATATCAATGGTTCTACGGTGGAAAGCACCGGCCTGGGTCTGGACATCGGCGACGCCGACCGGATCTGCTATCCAATCCCCGATACCCTGTGCAACGAGCCATGGCAGAAGCGCCCTACCGCGCAACTGTTGATGACCATGCACGAACTCGAGGGTGACCCGTTCTTCGCCGATCCGCGCGAAGTGCTCCGTCAAGTTGTTGCAAAGTTTGACGAGCTGGGCTTGACCATCTGCGCCGCGTTCGAACTGGAGTTCTACCTGATCGACCAGGAAAACGTGAACGGCCGTCCACAGCCGCCACGCTCGCCGATCTCCGGCAAACGCCCGCACTCGACTCAGGTCTACCTGATCGACGACCTCGACGAATACGTCGACTGCCTCCAGGACATTCTGGAAGGCGCCAAAGAGCAAGGCATCCCCGCCGACGCCATCGTCAAGGAAAGTGCCCCGGCGCAGTTCGAAGTGAACCTGCACCACGTCGCCGACCCGATCAAGGCGTGCGACTACGCGGTTCTGCTCAAGCGTCTGATCAAGAACATCGCCTACGACCATGAAATGGACACCACCTTCATGGCCAAGCCGTATCCAGGCCAGGCGGGTAATGGTCTGCACGTCCATATCTCGGTGCTCGACAAAGATGGCAAGAACATCTTTGCAAGCGAGGATCCCGAGCAGAACGCCGCGCTGCGTCACGCGATCGGCGGTGTGCTCGAGACCCTGCCGGCGCAGATGGCTTTCCTCTGCCCGAACGTCAACTCGTACCGTCGCTTCGGCGCGCAGTTCTATGTGCCGAACTCGCCGTGCTGGGGCCTGGACAACCGCACTGTGGCGATCCGCGTACCGACCGGCTCTGCCGATGCCGTGCGTATCGAACACCGCGTGGCCGGCGCCGACGCCAACCCGTACCTGCTGATGGCTTCGGTCCTGGCTGGTGTGCATCACGGTCTGGTGAACAAGATCGAGCCAGGCGCTCCGGTCGAAGGCAACAGCTACGAGCAGAACGAACAAAGCCTGCCGAACAACTTGCGCGATGCCCTGCGCGAGCTGGACGACAGCGAGGTGATGGCCAAGTACATCGATCCGAAGTACATCGATATCTTCGTCGCCTGCAAGGAAAGCGAGCTGGAGGAGTTCGAACACTCCATCTCCGACCTTGAGTACAACTGGTATCTGCATACCGTGTAAGCGGATTGCGACCAGATAAAACGCCGTCGGCCGTCTTGGCCCACGGCGTTTTTTTATGGCCGGATTCTGATCTGAATGGCCGCCTGCGGCGGTTCGGGAGCAAGCCCCCTCCCACAGGGGATCTACAGCGGATGGGGATCTTTTGTACGCAGAAGATCAACTGTGGGAGGGGGCTTGCTCCCGAAGGCGTCCTGGCAGACAACACACGGCTCGGCTCGTACAATGCCCGCTGCCCCGCAGGAGACTTCCATGACGCGTCCCGCCCCCGTTCGCAAACCCCGTGCCCGCAGCCAGGCGCGGATCGACTCGATACTCGACGCCGCGCGTACGCTGCTGGCCGCCGAGGGTGTGGCCAGTCTGTCGATCTACAGCGTCGCCGAACGCGCGCAGATTCCGCCGTCCTCCGTGTATCACTTCTTCGCCAGCGTCCCGGCACTGCTCGAAGCCTTGACTGCCGATGTGCACGCAGCCTTCCGCGCCTGCCTGCAAGCGCCGATCGATCACGAGGCGCTGCGCGACTGGCGTGACCTGTCGCGGCTGGTCGAGCAGCGCATGCTGGAGATCTATGACGAAGACGCCGCCGCCCGCCAGCTGATCCTCGCCCAGCACGGCCTCACCGAAGTGACCCAGGCCGACCGCCAGCACGACATCGAACTCGGCGACCTGATGCACAAACTGTTCGACCATCACTTCGAATTGCCGCGCCTGCCAAGCGATGTCGACGTGTTTGCCCTGGCGATGGAACTGGGCGACCGCGTGTATGCGCGCTCGGTGCAGCAACACGGGCAGATCACCCCGCGCATGGCCGAGGAAGGGATGCGGGTGTTTGATGCCTATATCGGCCTGTATCTGCCGCCTTACCTGCCCAAAAGAATTCTCTAGCGTCTTTACCGGCCTCTTCGCGAGCAGGCTCGCTCCCACATTTGGAATGCGGTTCCCTGTGGGAGCGAGCCTGCTCGCGAAGGCCGCGCCGCTGAATTCACGATAAACAAAAAACCCCGAAGGGCTCACGCCCTCCGGGGTTTGTTTTTTTCCACAGGCTTACAACTTGGCGATCGACACCTCGGTGGATTTCACGAAGGCGATCACCTCACTGCCCACCACCAGTTCCAGCTCTTTGACCGAGCGGGTGGTGATCACCGAAGTGACGATGCCGGAAGCGGTCTGCACGTCGATTTCCGACAGCACGTCGCCGAGAACGATCTCCTTGATCGAGCCTTTGAACTGGTTGCGCACGTTGATGGCTTTGATAGTCATGGCTTTGATTCCTGTCGTTGGTTGTAACTTGAGTTATTGAGCCCAACGCAATTGCGTAGGCAGTGGTGAAACAGGCTCCGGCTCCGGCGGTTCGCCAGGCAGGGACAGAACACGGTTGAGCACTTCGGTTTCCAGCGCCGCCAGTCGATGCGATCCGCGCACTCGCGGACGAGGCAACTCCACTTGCAGGTCGAGGCCGACTTCGCCGTCCTCGATCAGAATCACCCGGTCGGCAATCGCCACCGCTTCGCTGACGTCGTGGGTCACCAACAGCACGGTGAACCCATGCTTCTGCCAGAGGCGTTCGATCAGTTGCTGCATCTCGATCCGGGTCAGGGCATCCAGCGCACCCAGCGGCTCGTCGAGCAGCAACAGGCGCGGTTGGTGGATCAGCGCCCGGGCCAGCGCCACGCGCTGCTTCTGCCCACCGGACAAGGCTGCCGGCCATTCATGGGCGCGATCCGCCAGACCGACTGCTTCCAGCGCTTCCAGTGCTTGCGGACGCCAGTTGCCTTTAAGGCCGAGACCGACGTTGTCGATGATCTTTTTCCACGGCAACAGCCGTGCTTCCTGGAACATCAGCCGGGTGTCTTCCCGCGCATCGCTGAGCGCTGCGGCACCGGCCAGCAGGTCGCCGCCAGTCGGTTGATCGAGGCCGGCGAGCAAGCGCAGGAAGGTGCTCTTGCCGCACCCGCTGCGCCCGACCACGGCGACGAACTGCCCCGCCGGAATGTGCAGGTCGATGTCGCGCAGCACCTGCCGCGCACCGAAGGTTTTCTGCAGGTTGCGCACCACCAGTGGGATCCCGCGCAGCAGGCGTGGAGGTTGTTGAGCGGTCATGCTGCACCTCCCTTGGCCACCTGATACGCCGGATGCCAACGCAGCCACACACGCTCAAGTCCACGGGCGGCGAGGTCAGCGAGCTTGCCGAGTACCGCGTAAAGCAGGATCGCCAGCACCACCACATCGGTCTGCAAAAACTCGCGGGCGTTCATCGCCAGATAGCCGATGCCGGAGCTGGCCGAGATGGTTTCGGCGACGATCAGCGTCAGCCACATGAAGCCCAGGGCGAAACGCACACCGACCAGAATCGAAGGCAGCGCGCCCGGCAGGATCACCTGCCAGAACAGGCTGAAACCGCTCAAGCCATAACTGCGCGCCATCTCCACCAACGCCGGATCGACGTTGCGGATGCCGTGATAAGTGTTGAGGTAAATCGGGAACAGCGTGCCCAGTGCGACCAGGAAAATCTTCGCCGACTCGTCGATGCCAAACCACAGGATTACCAGTGGAATCAGCGCCAGGTGCGGCACGTTGCGGATCATCTGTACCGAGCTGTCGAGCAGGCGTTCGCCCCACTTCGACAGGCCGGTGATGAAACCCAGCGCCAGGCCGATGCTGCCACCGATGGTGAAGCCCAGCGCCGCGCGCCAGCCGCTGATTGCCAGATGCGTCCAGATCTCGCCGCTGCGCACCAGACTGACACCGGCCTCGATCACTGCCACCGGTGCCGGCAGGATCCGCGTCGACAACCAACCGGCCGACACCGACAACTGCCACACCGCCAGCAGGAGCACCGGCAACGCCCAGGGCGCGAGGCTGTGGATAATTTTCTTCATGGCGCGCCTCAGCTCTGCGACGCGGCTTTGGGAAGAATGTCGTTGGCCACCATCTCGCCGAACGGGCTCACGTAACCGGCGCTTTTTGGCAGTTCCGGGCGCTCGATGTCGAGGTGCGGGAACAGCAGTTCAGCGACGCGGTACGACTCTTCGAGGTGTGGATAACCGGAGAAGATGAACGTATCGATGCCCAGATCGGCGTACTCCTTCACGCGGGCGGCCACGGTCGGGCCATCGCCGACCAGCGCGGTACCCGCACCGCCCCGCACCAGACCGACGCCGGCCCACAGATTCGGGCTGACTTCGAGGTTGTCGCGACTGCCGCCGTGCAGCGCGGCCATGCGCTGCTGACCGACCGAATCGAAGCGCGCCAGCGATGCCTGCGCACGTTTGATGGTGTCGTCGTCCAAATGCGAGATCAGCCGGTCTGCCGCTTGCCAGGCTTCGGCGTTGGTTTCCCGCACGATCACATGCAAACGAATGCCGAAGCGCACGGTGCGTCCGAGCTTGGCGGCTTTGGCGCGCACTTGTTCGATCTTCTCGGCCACCGCGGCTGGCGGCTCGCCCCAGGTCAGCACCATCTCGACCTGTTCGGCGGCCAGATCCTGCGCCGCTTCCGACGAGCCGCCGAAGTACAGCGGCGGACGCGGTTGCTGGATCGGCGGATAGAGCAGTTTGGCGCCCTTCACGCTGATGTGTTCGCCGTCGTAATCGACGGTTTCGCCTTCCAGCACCCGACGCCAGATGCGGGTGAATTCCACCGAGGCTTGATAGCGCTCTTCGTGGTTGAGGAACAGACCATCACCGGCCAACTCTTCCGGGTCACCACCGGTCACCAGGTTGAACAGCGCACGACCGCCAGACAGACGATCCAGGGTCGCAGCCTGCCGCGCCGCCACCGTCGGGGAAATGATCCCGGGGCGCAGGGCGACAAGGAATTTCAGACGCTGGGTCACCGGGATCAGCGACGCGGCCACCAGCCACGAGTCCTCGCAGGAACGGCCGGTGGGAATCAGCACGCCGCCAAAGCCCAGACGATCCGCCGCTTGCGCGACCTGTTGCAGATAACCGTGGTCAACGGCGCGTGCGCCTTCAGCGGTGCCAAGGTAATGGCCGTCGCCGTGGGTAGGCAGGAACCAGAAGATGTTGAGGCTCATGGAGTGGTCTCCTTGGGGATTCGATTTACTGGGCTTGGGTAACCGAGCTTTGGGCCACAGCGGCCGGTGGTGTCCAGATCACGTCCTTGATGCTCAACGGCTTGGGAATCAGCTTGAGCTGGTAGAAGGTGTCGGCGATTTTCTGTTGCGCGGCGACCACGTCCGGGGTCAGGAACAACGCACCGTAGCCCTGGCGTTTCACCGAAGTCAGGGTGATCTCCGGCGACAGGCCGAGCAGCGGCGCGACCTGTTGGGTCACGTCCTGCGGGTTGGCCCTGGACCACTCGCCCACCGCGCGCACTTCCTCGACGAGGGTCTTGATCACCTCGGGATTTTTCTGCGCGTAAGGTTTGGTCGCGAGATAGAACTGGTGGTTGTCAACGATGCCTTTGCCGTCACGCAGGGTGTGCGCCTGCAGCTGGTTTTCGGCAGCGGCCTGGTACGGATCCCAGATCACCCAGGCATCGACGCTGCCACGCTCGAACGCGGCGCGGGCATCGGCCGGCGGCAGGAATACGGTTTGAATATCAGAGTATTTGAGACCGGCGTCTTCCAGTGCGCGCACCAGCAGGTAGTGCACGTTGGAGCCTTTGTTCAGGGCGACTTTCTTGCCCTTCAGATCGGCCACCGATTTGATCGGCGAGTCTTTCGGCACAAGGATCGCTTCGCTGGTCGGTGCTGGCGGTTCGTAGGCAACGTAGAGCAGATCGGCGCCGGCAGCCTGGGCGAATACCGGTGGCGTCTCACCGGTGACGCCGAAGTCGATCGAGCCGACGTTCAGGCCCTCGAGCAGTTGTGGGCCGCCGGGGAATTCAGTCCATTGCACGTCCACGCCTTGGGCGGCCAGACGCTTTTCCAGTGTGCCTTTGGCCTTGAGCAGCACCAGCGTGCCGTACTTCTGATAACCGATCCGCAAGGTCTCGGCTTGAGCTTGAGTAATGGCGCCGAAGGACACAGCCGCAGCAAACAGAGCGACCAGACCGCGACGCAAAAATACAGTGCGCATAGCGCTCTCCTTTTTGCTGTTGGGTTGTGGCTGCACCTGCTTGCCCGTTGGCGGGCGAGTAAGGCCAGTACTTCAATTCCGGTGAGGCTTAAATGCTCCAGCGAGCACTCAACAAACGTTCATTCAACAGCCCCGGCTCCAGCGGCTTCGGCCGGCGAGCCATGGCACTGACAAACTGATCCAGCGCTTCATGCAGACGCTGCTCCAGCGCGGGTGCCAGTTGCGCCGCGGCACTGCCTTCGCCGTAAGCGATCTGGCTGTCCTCGGCAAAAATTCCTTGCAGCATTTCCTGCGCTTTCAATGCCGACAGAACCGGTTTGAGCGCGTAATCGACCACCAGCATGTGGGCGATGCTGCCGCCCGTGGCCATCGGCAAAACGATCTTGTGGTTCAGGGCACGTTCCGGCAGCAGATCCAGTACGGTTTTCAGCGCACCGGAAAACGACGCCTTGTACACCGGCGTGGCGATCAGCAGGCCATCGGCGTTTTCAATCTGCGCCAGCAGGTCGAGCACTTTCGGGCTATCGAAGCGGGCATGGAGCAGATCTTCGGCCGGGAAGTCCCGCACCTGATAACTCACCACTTCGACCCCTTGCTGCCGCAACCAGTGTTGCGAGCGTTCCAGCAGCACCCCGGAACGGGAGCGCAGGCTGGGACTGCCACCGAGTGAGACGACCAGCATTCAGACGATTCCTTACGCGTTACAGGCGATTCGCGGGTTGCGATCTCGCTTCGATGGGAGTGACCTTACCAGCTGATTTATATATCCATAAATCATATTTATTCATTTGGTTATGCGTTTTAGAGATATGTTATTTGCTTTGTTCCGGGCAAAAAAACAGGCCGTGAACACGGCCTGAAATTCCCTGCTTTGTGGTTCCGTGGTGGCTGGACTAACGCCTTCGCGAGCAGGCTCGCTCCCACATTTTGGAATGCGTTTCCCCTGTGGGAGCGGGCTTGCTCGCGAAGGCGGCGGTAGCTACAGCCCAAATTTCACTGATTCACTTATTCGGCTGCGGCGTCAGACGCAGGTAGGGCTTCACCGCGCGATAGCCTTTGGGAAAACGCCGCTTGATCTCTTCCTCATCCTTCAACGACGGCACGATCACCACCTCATCACCGTCCTGCCAGTTGGCCGGGGTCGCCACCTTGTAATTGTCGGTGAGTTGCAGCGAATCGATCACGCGCAAGATCTCGTGGAAGTTGCGCCCGGTACTCGCCGGGTAGGTGATGGTCAGGCGAATCTTCTTGTTCGGATCGATCACGAACAGCGAACGCACGGTCAGGGTGTCGTTGGCATTCGGATGGATCAGGTCGTAGAGGTCGGAAACCTTGCGATCGGCGTCGGCCAGGATCGGGAAGTTGACGAGGGTGTTCTGGGTTTCGTTGATGTCCTCGATCCACTTGTGGTGCGAGTCCACCGGGTCGACCGACAGCGCGATGGCTTTGACGCCGCGCTTGCTGAACTCATCCTTGAGCTTGGCGGTGAAGCCCAGCTCGGTGGTGCACACCGGGGTGAAGTCGGCCGGGTGGGAGAACAGCACGCCCCAGCTATCGCCCAGCCACTCGTGAAAACGAATCTTGCCGGCGCTGGAATCCTGTTCGAAGTCGGGGGCGATGTCGCCGAGTCTGAGGCTCATGGTGCTGCTCCTGATGAGTTGTTGGAGAACTCAACTGTAGCTCGGGATTCGACATCATGAAAAAGAATAAATAAATAGATATCTAGAATCTAAAGGAATATTAAACATCGTTCACTGGACGCTCGACGGCATCGCGACGAACATCGTTCTCAAGGTTCGAGAAGGCCTTGAGTTGCTGCAAAGAGGGAATTTCGGGACAGGCTTACGGGGGTGAGCCTGACTCGAAAACGCAAAAGCCCCGTCCGGCACGGTGCCGGACGGGGCTTTTTTTACATCAGCAGTTTGAACGCGCTATTACAGCAGCGGGATCGAGTAGCTGACGATCAGGCGGTTTTCGTCCTGAGAACGGGTGTTCGCCAGGTCGGTACGCCACATCGCGTTTTTCCAGGCTACGCCGAGGTTCTTCAGCGGGCCTTCCGGAATCACGTAACCGATGGTCAGGTCACGTTCCCACTCGGTTTTTTCGCCCAGCGGGGTGTCGATGTTGTTACCACGCAGGTAGATCAGGTTGGCGGTCAGGCCAGGAACGCCGATCTTGGCGAAATCGTAGCCGTAGCGAGCCTGCCAAGTACGCTCGCCAGCACGGGCGAACTTCTGGATCTGCATGTCGGTGATGGTGCTGTTGGACGAGCCGTCACCCTGGTTCAGCCAAGGGAAGTCGCTGTCACCTTTGGTGTACTGGTAACCGGCACCGAAGGTGTGACCTTCAACCGAGTACAGGGCCAGGTAGCTGTACAGATCGTTGTCGACCTTGCCTTTGACAGTTTTGCCACCGTAGTAACCGCTGGTGTAGTAGGCAGCGGTATCGCCGTTGGCACCGTTGTCACGGCTGCGGTAGTAACGCAGGTCGCTTTTCAGTACGCCCGGGCCGATGCCCCAGTTGTGTACCAGACCCAGGAAGTTCTGCGAGTAGAAGTCTTTCAGCTCGCCGTAGTAGTACGAAGCGGTCAGGTCTTTGGTGACCTTGTAGTCAGCGCCACCGTAGTAGAACTTGTTGCTGAACACACCGGTATCGTAGTTCGAGCTGGCGTTCGCACCAGCGATCGACATGTTCTCGTTGTTGCTGGAGTTACGACCCTTCACGGCCTCAACCTGACCGGCAGTCAGAGTCAGATCCTTGAACTCGTTCGAGGTGATCGCTTCACCCTGGAAGGTTTGCGGCAGCAGACGACCATCGTTGTACTTGATGACCGGGTTGTTCGGCAGCAGGGTACCGACCTTCAGCTCGGTCTGGGAGATCTTGACCTTGCCGGTCACGCCCAGGCTGGCGAAGTCATTCACAGCTTTGTTGCCATCGCTCGGGAACACAGTACCGCCCGAAGCAGTGCCGGTGTAGTTGCCGTGTTCTGCACGGCTGGAGTCCAGACGCACGCCGTACAGGCCGATCGCGTCAACACCGAACTGCACGGTGCCTTGGGTGTAACCGGAGATGAAGCGCAGATCGAAGCCTTGGCCCCACTCGGCGTTCTTGTTGCGCGTGTTGGACGTAGCCGATGGCTGGCCATCACGGTTGTCAGTGTTGATGTAGAAGTTGCGCAAGCCCAGAGTGGCCTTGCTGTCTTCGATGAAACCGGCGGCGCCTGCCTGCTGCGCCAAAACCCCTACGGCCACAGCCAGGGCCAAGGTGGACTTGTTCATGTAAAGCTCCTCTCGTTTCTAATTCTTGTGTTCCTGGTCCTGGTCGAATGCCCGGATCCGTAGGTTCGCGATTAGCGCCAGAGCGTGACTGACAAGTCAATCGTAACCTTGTGTGTCTACGACCAAGGTCTAATCGCAGTATTTGGGTCCCTGCACAGTACTGACTTTCCTGATAACCCCAAAAAGAATTATTTCATTCTTTTTTATACTATCTAGCTATATGGCCCAGTAATGGCCACCTGCAGCGCAACACAGGATATCGGCTACTAAGCTAATTACTAAATGGTATTTGTTCGCCCTTTTTTAGATCGCTTAGCGTTGACGTATTCAAATCACGTCAAACCCTATCCAAAAGGCGACGCCATCATGGCCAAACGGGCACTATCTAGTCAATTTGTTACAGTTTGTGTGTCAGCGATAATTTCTTTCTCCGCTCAAGCCGCCAACCTCACGGTGGGTTATCAAACCGGTATCGACCCGAGCAAAGTCCCTCAGGCCGACGGTACTTACGAAACAACCATCGGCCAGAAGATCGACTGGCGACGCTTCAATAGTGGCCCGGAAGTTGTGACAGCCATTGCATCGGGCGATGTGCAGATCGGCAATCTCGGCTCCAGCCCTTTGGCAGCGGCCGCCTCACGCAATCTGCCGATCGTCGCCTTCATTGTTTCAGCCCAAATCAATGCAGCCGAGGCCTTGGTGGTGCGTAATGGCAGCGGCATCAATAGCCCGCAGGATCTGGTCGGCAAGACCATCGCCACGCCCTTCGTTTCCACGTCCCATTACAGCCTGCTCGGCGCACTCAAGCATTGGGGCCTGGACACCTCGAAAGTCAAAGTGGTGAACCTGCAACCGGCGGAAATCGCTGCGGCATGGAAGCGTGGCGACATCGACGGCGCATTTGTCTGGTCACCGGCACTGGGCGAAATCCGCAAGACCGGCAAGACCCTGACCGATGCTGCACAAGTCGGCCAATGGGGCGCCCCGACGTTCGAAGTCTGGGTCGCACGCAAGGACTACGCCGAGAAGCATCCTGAGGTGGTGGCCAAATTTGCCAAGGTCACTTTAGACGCGTTTGCCGATTACGCCAGCCATAAAGACAGCTGGACCGCCGAATCCGAGCCGGTACAGAAAATCGCCAAATTGACCGGTGCCAACGCCGCCGATGTGCCGGAACTGCTCGCCGGTTCGGCGTTCCCGGACGCCAAGGCGCAGCAATCCACCGCGTTGCTGGACGGCGGCACGGCGAAGGCGATTGGTGAGACCGCGAAGTTTTTGAAGGAACAGGGCAAGGTTGAAACGGTGCTGCCGGACTATTCGCCGTATGTCAGCGCGAAGTTTGTAACTGAATAAAGATACATATGTGGCGAGGGAGCTTGCTCCCGCTGGAGGCCGAAGGACTCCCAATTCCGGCAAACACCGGTTTGGGGCCGCTTCGCAGCCCAGCGGGAGCAAGCTCCCTCACCACAAGAATCACTCGCTAATCTTCAGAGGGTCTTTTCGAAGATCTTCGAGTTGCGCTGATAGTTGTACAGCGACGCCCGCGCCGCCGGCAGGCGCTCGACGCTGCTGGGTTCGAACCCGCGCTCGCGGAACCAGTGCGCCGTGCGGGTGGTGAGGACGAACAGGGTCTTCAACCCTTGCGCCCGGGCACGGGTCTCGATGCGCTCAAGCAGCTCATCGCCGCGACCACCATGGCGATACTCCGGATTCACCGCCAGGCACGCCAGCTCACCGGCATCCGAGTCGGCGATCTGATACAGCGCCGCACAGGCGATGATCATCCCTTCACGCTCGACCACGCTGAACTGCTCGATCTCGCGCTCCAGCACTTCGCGCGAACGGCGCACCAGAATCCCCTGCTCCTCCAGCGGACTGATCAGGTCGAGCAAACCGCCGACGTCTTCAATCGCCGCCTCGCGCACCAGCTCGAATTGCTCCTGGGCCACCAGCGTACCGCCACCATCACGGGTGAACAGTTCGGTCAGCAGCGCACCGTCCTCGGCATAACTGACGATATGGCTGCGCGCCACGCCGCCACGGCAGGCTTCGGCGGCGGCATCCAGCAATTCCGCCTGATAGTTGTTGCCCAGACGTTGCAAATGCGCCGGCACCTGCTGCGGACGCAGTTCGCGCACCAGTTTGCCGTTCTCGTCGATCAGACCGAGGTCGGCGCCGAACAGCAGCAGCTTGTCGGCACCGAGGTCGATGGCGGCGCGGGTAGCGACGTCTTCGCAGGCCAGATTGAAAATTTCACCGGTCGGCGAATAACCCAACGGCGATAGCAGCACGATCGAGCGCTCGTCCAGCAGACGATTGATACCTTTGCGATCGACCCGGCGCACTTCGCCGGTGTGGTGATAGTCGACGCCTTCGAGCACGCCGATCGGCCGCGCGGTCACCAGATTGCCGCTGGCCACCCGCAGACGCGAACCCTGCATCGGCGACGAAGCCATGTCCATCGACAGCCGCGCTTCGATGGCGATGCGCAACTGGCCGACCGCGTCGATCACACATTCCAGCGTCGCCGCGTCGGTGATGCGCATGCCGTGATGGTAGTGCGGGGTCAGGCCGCGGGCGGCGAGGCGGGTTTCAATCTGCGGGCGCGAACCGTGGACCAGCACCAGGCGCACGCCGAGGCTGTGCAACAGCACCAGGTCGTGGACGATGTTGCCGAAGTTCGGATGCTCCACGCCGTCGCCGGGCAGCATGACGACGAAGGTGCAGTCGCGGTGGGCATTGATGTAAGGGGACGCGTGACGAAGCCAATTAACGTATTCGGGCATGAACCTGGGCCTGTAATAAATAGCAGCCGGAAAAAGGGCGAAACGGAAAACGCACAGCGGGCTGATGGTTATCGTCGGAACAGGCTTGGCGACACGCGCGCTCTCCTCATGAATACGGGTTGGGGTGCTGGCAATTTACAGCGTTTGGTCAGACAAAACACCGTCCCCCCTGTGGGAGCGGGCTTGCTCGCGAAAGCGGTGTATCAGGTACATCCATGTCGACTGACCCACCGTCTTCGCGAGCAAGCCCGCTCCCACAGGGGGACATCAGGGTTTGTCCGGGCCCAGGCAGTAATGTTCAATCAACTGCCGCAATAGATGCACGGTAGGCTGCAAACGTGACATTTCAAGGTATTCGCCGGGCTGGTGCGCACAGGCAATGTCGCCGGGGCCGAGCACGATGGTTTCGCAACCCAGGCGCTGAAGATAAGGCGCTTCGGTGCCGAACGCTACTGCTTCGGCACTGTGACCGGTGAGCTTTTCGGCGATGCGCACCAATTCGGTGTCTGCGGCCTGCTCGAATGGCGGCACTTCCGGGAACAACGGCTTGTAATCGATCTTCACCTGATGCCGCTCGGCCACCGGATTGAGCTTGCGCAGGATTTCCGCACGCAGGACATTGGGGTCCATGCCCGGCAGCGGACGCAGGTCGAACTCCAGCGAACACTGGCCGCAAATGCGATTCGGGTTGTCGCCGCCATGAATACAGCCGAAGTTCATGGTCGGTTGCGGCACGCTGAACTGCGGGTTGTTGAATTCACGCTGCCACAACAGACGCAAACCGCGCAGTTCGCCGATGGCATCGTGCATCGCTTCGAGGGCGCTGTGGCCCAGGCGCGGATCCGACGAATGGCCGCTCTGCCCGAGGATGTCGATGCGCTCCATCATCACACCTTTATGCAGGCGGATCGGTTTGAGCCCGGTCGGCTCGCCGATCACCGCCGCACGGCCCAGCGGCTTGCCGGCCTCGGCCAGTGCCCGGGCACCGGACATCGAGCTTTCTTCATCGCAGGTGGCGAGGATCAGCAGCGGTTGCTTGAACGGTTGGTCGAGCAACGGCTGCACGGCCTCGATGATCAGCGCGAAAAAACCCTTCATGTCGCAACTGCCCAGCCCGACCCAGCGGCCGTCGACCTCGGTGAGTTTCAGCGGATCGGTCTGCCACAGCGCATCGTCGTAAGGCACCGTGTCGCTGTGCCCGGCCAATACCAGACCGCCGGGGCCGCTGCCGAAACTGGCGAGCAGGTTGAATTTGCCGGGGCTGACCTGCTGGATATCGCAGCTGAAGCCCAGATCGCCCAGCCAACCGGCGAGCAAATCGATCACCGCCCGGTTGGACTGATCCAGGCTCGGTTGGGTGCAACTGACCGACGGTGCGGCGATCAGTGCAGCGAACTGGTCTTGCATGGATGGCAAAGGCATCGCTGACTCCAACTCCCGATTTGAAGTCCATCATAGAGCCATCCGGCGCTCGGAATAAACCGCCGCAGGGCGTAGGAAGTTTGAGTCCTGTACACTGCACGGCCTTGGCAGCCACACATTCCCCCGGCTGCGCTCCCGATCCTGGATTTTCCGGCCATGCAGAAAGAAACCGAAATCAAACTCCGCGTCAGCCGCGAAACCCTCGCTGCCCTGCGCGAGCACCCGCTACTGAAAAAACGCAACAAAAATGGCTGGGAACGCCGTGAGTTGATGAACCAGTACTTCGACACCCCCGAGCGCGATCTGGCTCAGGCCAAAGTCGCCCTGCGCCTGCGCAAGGACGGTGACGAAGTGATTCAGACCCTCAAGACCCGTGGTCAGAGTGTTGCCGGTCTGTCCGAGCGTAACGAGTACGACTGGAAGTTGCCCAAAGCCAAGCTCGACGTGAAGAAACTCGACGGCGAATGCTGGCCCGAGTCGCTGGCCGAGCTGGACAAGAAAACCCTGAAGCCGATCTTCACCACCGATTTCGTCCGCGAGCGCGCGGAAATCGCCTGGGGCCGTGGCAAGGCCAAAGTGGTCATCGAAGCCGCGCTGGACCTCGGTCACGTGGTGGTCGGCAAACAGAAAGAAGAAATCTGCGAGCTGGAACTGGAGCTGCGCGAAGGCGAGCCTGCCGCGCTGCTGGAACTGGCCGCCGAACTGGCCGAAACCCTGGCCCTGATGCCGTGCGACATCAGCAAGGCCGAGCGCGGCTACCGTCTGTACGACGCCAACAGCTACTCGCTGAGCCTGCCGGCGCCGCAACTGACCCCGGAAACCCAACTCGACGACGCTTTCGCCGCGCTGGGCTGGCACTTGCTCGGCAGCAGCCAGCGTCTGGCTGAACAGTATCGTTTCAACGGCCACTGGCGCCTGCTGCAGGACTGGGTCGAGAACCTTGCGGAAATGCGCGCCCTGCTCAGCAGCCTCGGCCAGGCCGCACCGCGTCCGGCCACTCACGACCTGCGCGTGGCGCTGGACGCATTGCTCGAAGACTGGCGCCCGCTGGTTCAGGTCGGCATCGAAGACGAAGACGTGCGCAAAGCGGCGCCGGAACAGTTCCTTGAGGAGCTGGAAGACCCGCGTTGGGGTCTGTTCTCGCTGACTGCGTCGCGCTGGTTGCTGGCTCGCACCTGGACCGCCGAGCGCAACACCCGCGGCAACCGCCAGGGCGCCGCGCAACTGCACAGCTGGCTGCCGCGCCTGCTCGGCGAAGAAGCCACGTCCCTGCAATTGCAGCGCTATCAGCAGCAACCGGAAGATCTGGCCGAGCAACTGCCGCGCATCGAACGCATCCAGGTCTGGCTGCACCATGCGCGTAACGTGCTGGAGATCGCGGAAATGGATCGCCTGTACGGCGAGCTGAACAAACTGGCGCAACTGGCCAACGAACCGACCATCACTGACGAACTGCTCGATGCGCGCAAGCAGCAGGCGATTGCGGTTTATCAGAATCGTGCGTGGAAAATGCTGCTGCGCATGTGATGCTCAGCAACACCTGAAAACTGTGGCGAGGGAGCTTGCTCCCGCTGGAGGCCGAAGGACTCCCGATTCCTGCAATTGCAGATTTTGGGGCCGCTTCGCAGCCCAGCGGGAGCAAGCTCCCTCGCCACAGAGGCCATCCGTGCTAGACCGGAAGGCTGGTCGTCGACTTGATCTCCGACAACGCCACAATCGAGTTCACTTCCTGAATCCCCGGCACCAGCGACAGCTTCTCGAAGAAAAACCGCTCATACGCCTCGATGTCCGCCGCGACAATCCGCAACAGAAAATCCACCGCGCCCATCAGCACATAACACTCCAGCACTTCCGGAAAACCGCGAATCGCCTCGGTGAATTCGGTGAAGTTCGAACGCCCGTGGGCGTTGAGTTTGATCTCGGCGAAGATCTGCGTGTTCAGGCCGATCTTCTTGCGATCAAGCAAGGTCACCTGCCCGCGAATGATCCCCTCCTCCTTCATCCGCTGAATCCGCCGCCAGCACGGCGACTGCGACAGTCCCACCTGCTCGGCGATCTGCGCGCTGGACAGTGACGCGTCCTCTTGCAGCAAGGCGAGAATCCGCCGGTCGTAGCTGTCCAGCTCGCTATGCATAACCAATCCTCAAAGTGTTCATTTTGCGAATCGTTCCAGTCGTGCAATCCGCGAATCCGCTCATCTTAGACAAGAAATGCCCGACACCGAATGTAAAAATTCCTCCACTGACTCTGGAGACCGGACATGCCTCACCTCGAAGCCGTGAATACCCCTGCGCCCCGCGCCGATGTGTGGAACGTCAACAACGCCCACTGTTGTGCGCGATATCAGCTGCTCGCCGAAGCCGAGCCGGATCTGCTGGTGCGGGTGCTGAACCTGTTCGCGTTGCAGTTCCTCACGCCGCAGCAGGTCCACGTCGAACGGCTCGACGATCTGCTGTCGATCGACATCGTCATCGACGGGCTCAGTTGGCATCGCGCGCAGGTGATTGCGGAAAAACTTCGTAACTTGATCAGCGTCTGCTCGGTGAACCTGCAAAACGCTGACACGGCGTGGGCTGCGCCAGCCCAGGCGGCCGGCTGACAAATCCGGCAACGGCTTTGTCGGGTAGTGGCCCAACAGTCTGCGGGGCCACGACTATCCTTTGCGCACAGTCGTTCAAAAGGAGCCCGCATGTCCGTTCAACTCGCCACTCAGGACCGCTGGCTGGATCTCAACGATGTGTTGCGTGAACTGGTCGCCCAGGGCTTTATCAGCCAGGATTCGGCGGAGCAGGCGCTCAATGCCCGGCGCCGCCACGCGCCCCACGGCCAGCAGCATCCGCTGGAATTCATTGCCAGCCAGCAACTGGATGACCTCAGCCGTCCGGGCAAGCATCTGGATCTGGAAAGCCTGACCCTGTGGCTGGCGCAACAGGCCGGCCAGCCGTACATGCGCATCGACCCTTTGAAGATCAACGTTGCGGCGATCACCCCGCTGATGTCCTACGCCTTTGCCCAACGCCACAAGATTCTCGCGGTGGCGGTCGACCGCGACGCGGTGGTCGTGGCCAGCGCCCAGCCCTACGTCACCGGTTGGGAGGCTGACTTGACCCACGTGCTGAAGCTGCCGATCAAACGGGTCGTCGCCAACCCGGCGGATATCCAGCGTTTCAGCGTCGAGTTCTTCCGCCTCGCCAAATCGGTCAGTGGCGCCAGCAATGCCGACGCGCAGAGCGGCAACCTCGGCAACTTCGAACAACTGCTCAACCTCGGCGCCAGTGATCAGGAGCCGGACGCCAACGACGCGCATATCGTCAACATCGTCGACTGGTTGTTTCAGTACGCCTTCCAGCAGCGCGCCAGTGATATCCATATCGAACCGCGCCGCGAACAGGGCACCGTGCGTTTCCGCATTGATGGCGTGTTGCACAACGTCTATCAATTTCCGCCGCAGGTGACCATGGCGATCGTCAGTCGCCTGAAAAGCCTCGGGCGGATGAACGTCGCCGAGAAGCGCAAACCCCAGGACGGCCGGGTCAAGACCAAGACCCCGGACGGTGGCGAGGTGGAGCTGCGGCTCTCAACGTTGCCCACCGCGTTTGGCGAAAAAATGGTCATGCGGATTTTTGACCCGGAAGTGCTGCTCAAGGACTTCGACCAGCTGGGCTTTTCCGCTGACGACCTGCGCCGCTGGCAGGACATGACCCGTCAGCCCAACGGCATTATTCTGGTCACCGGGCCAACCGGTTCGGGCAAGACCACCACGCTCTACACCACGCTGAAGAAACTGGCGACGCCGGAGATCAACCTCTGCACCATCGAAGACCCGATCGAAATGGTCGAGCCGGCGTTCAACCAGATGCAGGTCCAGCACAACATCGACCTGAGTTTCGCCGCCGGGGTACGCGCGCTGATGCGGCAAGACCCGGACATCATCATGATCGGCGAGATTCGCGACCTGGAAACCGCAGAAATGGCGATTCAGGCTGCACTCACCGGCCACCTGGTGCTGTCGACCCTGCACACCAACGATGCCCCCAGCGCGATCAGTCGGCTATTGGAACTCGGCGTGCCGCACTATCTGATCAAGGCTACGGTGCTCGGGGTCATGGCCCAGCGCCTGGTGCGCACGCTGTGCCCGCACTGCAAGGCGCCGCTGACGCTGGAAGAGGAAGACTGGCAAACCCTGACCCGGCCCTGGCAGGCGCCGCTGCCGGGCAATGCGCAACGCGCTATCGGTTGCCTGGAGTGTCGCGACACCGGTTATCGCGGACGCGCCGGGGTCTACGAAATCATGCAGTTGAGCGACAGCCTCAAGGCCTTCATCACCCCCGACGCCGACCTCACCGCGATCCGGCGGCAAGCCTTCAAGGAAGGCATGCGCAGCCTGCGCCTGTCGGGCGCACAAAAGGTTGCGGCGGGGCTGACCACCATTGAGGAGGTGCTGCGGGTAACACCGCAGAGCGAACAGAAATAGGCCACTACGGAACCGGATTGGCGAATCGTTATCCAACGCCTTAGATAACCCCCAGGAGTCACTCAATCATGCGTCTCAAACTTGCTGTCGCGACCCTTGCCTTGCTGTCCCTTCCCGTTGGTTCAGCGATGGCCGACGGCTTTTGGCGTAACGTCATTTCCTCCGGTGCCACCACCGGTTCGACCTACCTGACTTTCAAGGATCACAAGCTGATCGTCGCCGCGCAGGACGACGCCGGCAGCTTCGTCGCCAGCGACGGCGGTATCCGCGGGCCGTACCTGGAAGCGGCGATGCAGAAAGTCCGCGCCGACAACCCGGGCCTGCAGGCCACGGACATGGAACTGGCGAATGCGATTCTGGCGAAGAACGCGGTGGAATCCGAGTAAGCCTTGCGCCGACAAAAATGCCGCTCGATCGAGCGGCATTTTTTTGCCCGTCATTCCGAATTCACCACGCCACCCCGTGGGAGCGGGCTTGCTCGCGAAGGCGTCCGGTCAGAAAAAATACATATGCCTGACCCACCGCCTTCGCGAGCAAGCCCGCTCCCACAATGGGTCTGTGTGTTTCCTGAGGATCAGCGGTAATCGTCCACCGGAACGCAGGCACAGAACAGATTGCGATCCCCATAAACGTTATCGACCCGATTCACCGCCGGCCAATACTTGTGCGCTTTGGTATGCGCATCCGGGGTGATCCCCTGCTCGATGCTGTAAGGCCGCTCCCACACTCCGGTGACATCCGCCAGGGTATGCGGCGCGCGCTTGAGCGGGTTGTCCTCCGCCGGCCAGTTGCCGTTCTGCACTTCGCTGATTTCCGCGCGGATGCTCAGCATCGCGCCGATGAACCGATCGAGTTCGGCCTTGGACTCGCTCTCGGTTGGCTCGACCATCAACGTCCCTGGCACCGGGAAGGACATGGTCGGCGCATGGAAGCCATAGTCCATCAGGCGCTTGGCGACGTCCTCTTCGCTGATCCCGGTCTGCGCCTTCAACGGCCGCAGATCGAGAATGCACTCATGGGCCACCCGCCCGTTGCGCCCGGTGTACAGCACCGGAAATGCGCCGGATAAATGCTGCGCCAGATAATTCGCGGCGAGGATCGCCACTTCGCTGGCATCTGCCAACTGCGGCCCCATCATCGCGATGTACATCCAGCTGATCGGCAAAATGCTCGCACTGCCCCACGGCGCCGCGCTGACTGCGCCGTTCTGTGGCAACGGGCCGTCAATCGGCACCACCGGGTGATTGGCAACGAACGGCGCCAGATGCGCGCGAATGCCGATCGGCCCCATGCCCGGCCCGCCGCCGCCATGGGGAATGCAGAAAGTCTTGTGCAGGTTCATGTGCGACACGTCGGCGCCAATGTCCGCCGGCCGGGCCAGCCCGACCTGCGCATTGAGATTGGCGCCGTCCATGTACACCTGCCCGCCGTGCTGGTGGATAACTTCGCAGATCTCGCTGATGCCCTCCTCGTACACACCATGGGTCGACGGATAGGTCGCCATCAGACACGACAACTTGTCCCCCGCCGCGGCCGCCTTGGTTTTCAGGTCGTCCAGATCGACGTTACCGGCCTCGTCGCACTCGACGATCACCACGCGCATCCCCGCCATCTGCGCCGAGGCCGGGTTGGTGCCGTGGGCCGAAGACGGGATCAGGCAAATGTCCCGCGCGCCCTGCTGCCGGCTTTCGTGATATTTGCGAATCGCCAACAACCCGGCGTATTCGCCCTGGGCTCCGGAGTTGGGCTGCATGCAGATCGCATCGAACCCGGTGATCGCGCACAACCAGCGCTGCAGTTCTTCGATCATCAAGGTGTAACCGACCGCCTGCTCCCGAGGCGCAAACGGGTGCAGGTTGGCGAACTGCGGCCAGGTGATCGGGATCATCTCGCTGGTGGCGTTGAGTTTCATGGTGCAGGAGCCCAACGGGATCATCGACTGGTTGAGCGCCAGATCCTTGTTCTCCAGTTGCTTGAGGTAGCGCAACATCTCGGTTTCGCTGTGATGCGCATTGAACACCGGATGGCGCAGGTACGGCGTGTTGCGTTGCAGGTGCTCGGGAATCCCGGAAACCAGCTCTTCTGCATCAATTTCGTCGACGTTCAACCCATGATCGGCACCCAACAGCACATCAAACAGTTTGGCCACCGTGTTTGCATCGCAAGTCTCGTCGAGGCTCAACCCCACTCGGCCACGGCCGAGAATCCGCAGGTTGATCTGCGCGGCCCTGGCGCTGTCGATGATCGCGCTTTGCGCGCCGCCCACCTCCAGCGTGAGGGTGTCGAAAAACTGCCCGTTGACCCGCTGGATGCCATGGCGCTCAAGGCCCGCGGCCAGAATGCAGGTCAAGCGGTGCACACGCTGGGCGATGCGTTTCAAGCCTTGCGGCCCGTGATACACCGCGTAGCAACTGGCGATGTTGGCCAGCAGCACCTGCGCGGTGCAGATGTTCGAATTGGCCTTCTCGCGGCGAATATGCTGCTCACGGGTTTGCAGGGCCATGCGCAACGCCACATTGCCTCGGGCATCTTTCGACACGCCGATGATCCGCCCCGGAATCGCCCGTTTGTACTCTTCGCGGCTGGCAAAAAACGCCGCATGCGGGCCGCCGTAGCCCATCGGTACGCCAAAGCGCTGGGACGAACCGAACACCACATCCGCGCCCAGTTCACCCGGCGGCGTCAACAGCAACAGGCTCAGCAGATCGGTAGCGACACAGGCCAACGCCTGCTGCGCGTGCAGCTGATCAATGACCGGGCGCAGATCACGGATCTCGCCGTGGCTGTCGGGATACTGCAGCAACGCGCCGAACACCTGATGCTGGCTGAGGTTATCCACAGCGTCGATGATCAGCTCGAAACCGAAGCCTTCGGCGCGGGTCTGCACCACGGAAATGGTCTGCGGATGACAGTTTTCATCAACGAAAAACAGATTGCTCTTCGACTTCGCCACACGCTTGGCCAGGGCCATGGCTTCCGCGGCGGCCGTGGCTTCGTCGAGCAACGAGGCGTTGGCCAGTTCAAGTCCGGTGAGGTCGATGGTCAGTTGCTGAAAATTCAGCAGCGCTTCGAGACGGCCCTGGGCGATCTCCGGTTGATACGGGGTGTACGCGGTGTACCAGCCGGGATTTTCCAGCACGTTACGCAAGATGACGGTTGGCGTCAGCGTGCCGTGGTAACCCATGCCGATCAGGCTGGTCCAGACCTGATTCTGCTCGGCATACCCGCGCAGCTTGGCCAACGCCGCCTGCTCATCGAGGGCTGGCGGCAAATCCAGCGCCCGATTCAGACGAATGCCCGGCGGCACCGTCTGCTCGATCAGTTCGACCCGGCAGCCGAGGCCGAGGCTGTCGAGCATCGCCTGCTGTTCGGCGGCGTCGGGGCCCAAATGGCGACGCAGGAAGGCTTCGGGGTCGCGTAACTGGCTCAAGGATGGCAACTGGGACATGACGGGCTCTCTCTTGGCTGGCGCTCGGCGTCAATGCAACACGGTCAAACCAGCATAGCAGCCGATCCCGACGCGCACGGCTTGGCGGCAGAGGGGGTTCCGGGGCATGCTGTAGCGCCTGCATCAGGCGTCCAACTTTCGGATGATCGAATCCTCATGAGCCAACTGCCGTTCCTGCCGTTTTCCAAACCTGTCATTGATGAAGCCACGATTGCCGCCGTCGGCGATGTGCTGCGCTCCGGCTGGATCACCAGCGGGCCGAAGGTCCAGGCCTTTGAAGCACAACTGTCGGAATACTTCGGCGGGCGCCCGGTGCGCACCTTCAACTCCGGCACCTGCACCATGGAAATCGCCTTGCGCATCGCCGGCATCGGGCCGGGTGACGAAGTGATCACCACGCCGATTTCCTGGGTCGCCACCGCCAACGTGATCCTCGAAGTCGGCGCCACACCAGTGTTTGCCGACATCGATCCGGTGACCCGCAACATCGATCTGGACCAGTTGGAAGCGGCCATCACCCCGCGGACCAAAGCGGTGATTCCGGTGTACCTCGCCGGCCTGCCGGTGGACATGGAGCGCTTGTACGCCATCGCCCGCAAACACAACTTGCGCATTGTCGAAGACGCCGCTCAGGCCCTGGGTTCGAGCTGGAACGGTCAGCGCATCGGCGCCACCGGCGATTTCGTCTCGTTCAGTTTTCAGGCGAACAAGAACGTCACCTGCTCCGAGGGCGGCTGTCTGGTGCTGAACACCCCGGAAGAAGCACGGCTGGCGGAGAAGTACCGCCTGCAGGGCGTGACCCGCAACGGCTTCGACGGTCTGGACGTCGACGTGCTCGGCGGCAAGTTCAACATGACCGACGTCGCCGCCACCATCGGCCTGGGTCAATTCGCGCATATCGAGGCGTTGACCGCCCATCGTCAGGAACTGGCCCGGCACTACTTCAAATGCTTTGGCGATGACTTCGAAGCGACCTATGGCGCGCAACTGCCGCCAGCGGATTTCACCCAGAGCAACTGGCACCTGTTCCAGCTGGTCCTGCCCGAGCGCAAGGACGGCTTGCCGGCCCGCGCCACGTTCATGGAACAGATGCAGGCCAAAGGTATCGGCATCGGCTATCACTACCCGCCGATCCACTTGCTGAGCCTGTACCGCGAGCGCGGGTTCAAGGAAGGGATGTTGCCAGTTGCCGAGCGCGTTGGACGCTTGATCGTGTCATTGCCGATGTTCACCAGCATGGCCAAGGACGACGTCGAGCGGTCGGTGGCGGCGGTGAAAGCGGTATTGCGCGACGCCTGATCGACGCCCACAAAAAAGCCCCGAGAGATCGGGGCTTTTGCAGTATTACAGTCTGCTTATTCGCCGATGGCAGCCTTGTAGGCAGCAGCGTCCAGCAGCTTGTCCAGCTCGGCCTTGTCGCTTGGCTTGAGCTTGAAGATCCATGCAGCGTACGGATCGTTATTCAGTTCTTCAGGCGAGTCAGCCAGCGCTTCGTTGACCGCGATCACTTCACCGCCGACCGGGGAGTAGATGTCGGACGCGGCCTTCACCGACTCGACAACACCTGCTGCATCACCGGCGCCAAACACCTTGCCGACTTCGGCCAGTTCAACGAACACCACATCACCCAGCGCTTCCTGCGCGTGATCGCTGATGCCCACGGTTACGGTGCCGTCGGCTTCCAGACGTGCCCACTCATGACTTTCGGCAAAACGCAGTTCAGCGGGGATATTGCTCATGCTCGGTGTCCTCAAGAAATTGTCAGCGGTCAGGCCCGCCGGAAAAGGTTAGATCAAGGTTTTGCCATGGCGCACGAAGGTCGGTTTGACCACTCGTACCGGATACCACTTGCCACGGATTTCCACTTCGGCGCGGTCGGCTGTGGCCATCGGTACACGCGCCAGGGCAATCGATTTGCTTAGCGTAGGAGAGAAACTACCACTGGTGATCTCTCCTTCGCCAACATCGGCGATACGAACCACTTGATGGGCGCGCAAAACACCCCGCTCCTCAAGCACCAGCCCCACCAGTTTGTGCGCAACACCGGCAGCTTTTTCCGCTTCCAGCGCAGCACGGCCGATGAACTGCCGCGAGGCCGGTTCCCAGGCAATGCTCCAGGCCATATTGGACGCCAGCGGCGAGACATCTTGATGAATGTCCTGGCCGTAGAGGTTCATCCCGGCCTCGACCCGCAGCGTATCGCGGGCACCGAGACCGATGGGAGAAATGCCGGCGCCGACCAGATCGTTGAAGAAGCCCGGTGCCTGCTCGGCCGGCAAGGCGATTTCCAGCCCGTCTTCACCGGTGTAACCGGTGCGCGCAATGAACCAGTCGCCATCGACTTCGGCTTCGAACGGTTTGAGGTGCTGGATCAGTGCGGCGCGGGACTGGGTCACCAGTTCGGCAATCTTGTGCCGGGCCTGCGGGCCTTGAATGGCGAGCATCGCCAGTTCCTGGCGCTCGTGCAGTTGCACCTGGTAACCGGCGACATGCGCCTGCATCCACGCCAGATCCTGGTCGCGGGTGGAGGCGTTGAACACCAGGCGATAACGGTCTTCGAGGCGATAGACAATCATGTCGTCGACGATGCCGCCACGCTCGTTGAGCATGGTGCTGTAGAGCGCACGGCCGGGGCGGTGCAGGCGTTCGACGTCATTGGCCAGCAAATGCTGCAGCCAGGCCTTGGCCTGGGGGCCATCAACGTCGATCACGGTCATATGGGAAACATCGAACACCCCGCAATCGCGGCGCACCTCGTGGTGTTCCTCGACCTGCGAGCCGTAATGCAGTGGCATGTCCCAACCGCCAAAATCGACCATCTTCGCGCCGAGGGCAAGATGCAGGTCATACAGAGGCGTACGCTGTCCCATGGGTTTCTCCTTCCGGGCGTGGCGAAGGTGCGGACAGCCGCTGTACGGGGTGAAAGCCACGAAATAGAAGGCTTTCAGCCGATTTCAGCGAACGGGTCTATCAGACGAACCGCACCGAATGCCGCGCATTGTAGCCGCATGATTCAGGACTCACTACTAAGTGTTTCGGTGCGCCGAGCGGCGGATCAGGCCGATGACCGGCAATAAACCAACCAACACCAGGGTCAGCGCCGGCAGCGATGCACGCGCCCACTCGCCCTCGCTGGTCATTTCAAAGATCCGCACGGCCAGCGTGTCCCAGCCAAACGGGCGCATCAGCAGGGTGGCGGGCATTTCCTTGAGCACATCGACAAACACCAGCAACGCCGCGCTCAGCGTGCCGGGCAGCAACAACGGAAGATACACTTTGAAAAACAGTCGCGGCCCACTGACACCCAGACTACGTGCCGCTTCGGGCAATGAAGGCCGTATACGCGCCAGACTGTTTTCCAGCGGCCCGTAGGCCACCGCGATAAAGCGCACCAGATAGGCCATCAGCAACGCCGCCAGACTGCCCAGCAGCAGCGGCTTGCCGGCGCCGCCGAGCCAGCCCGACAGCGGAATCACCAATGCGCGGTCGAGATAACTGAACGCCAGCATGATCGACACTGCCAGCACCGAACCCGGCAGCGCATAACCGAGATTGGCCAGACTGACTCCGGAACGGATCGCCCGGGTCGGCGCCAGACGTCGGGCAAACGCCAGCAACAGCGCGACGCTGACGGTGATCAACGCCGCCATAGCGCCCAGATACAGGGTGTGCAGGATCAGCCCGGCGTAACGCTCATCCAGATCGAAGCGCCCGCGCTGCCAGAACCACACCAGCAGTTGCAGCAGCGGAATCACGAACGCGCAGGCAAACACCACCAGGCACCAACCGGTCGCCGCGAACGCTTTGAGTCCGCGCAGCTGATACAGCGCCTTGACTCGTGGTCGCTCGTTGCTCGCCCGGTTGGCGCCGCGCGCGCGTCGCTCGCCGTAGAGCACCAGCATCACCACCAGCAGCAACAGGCTGGCCAGTTGCGCCGCGCTCGGCAGGCTGAAGAAGCCGTACCAGGTCTTGTAGATGGCGGTGGTGAAGGTGTCGAAGTTGAACACCGACACCGCGCCGAAATCCGCCAACGTCTCCATCAGCGCCAGTGCGACACCGGCGCCAATCGCCGGACGCGCCATCGGCAACGCCACCCGCCAGAACGCCTGCCAGGGCGACTGGCCGAGTACCCGCGCTGCTTCCATCAGGCCTTTGCCCTGCGCGAGAAACGCGGTGCGCGCCAGCAGGTAAACGTAGGGATAAAACACCAGCACCAGCACCACGATCACCCCGCCGGTGGAGCGTACCCGTGGCAGGCGCAAGCCGCTGCCGAACCACTCACGCAGCAGCGTTTGCACCGGGCCGGCGAAATCCAGCAGGCCAACGAAGACGAACGCCAGCACGTAGGCGGGGATGGCGAACGGCAGCATCAGCGCCCAGTCGAGCCAGCGCCGTCCGGGGAATTCGCAGAGGCTGGTGAGCCACGCCAGACTGACACCGAGCAGCGTCACGCCGACACCGACGCCAAGCACCAGCATCAACGTGTTGCCCAGCAGGCGCGGCATCTGGGTTTCCCACAGGTGCGACCAGATTTGCTGATCGATGGTCTGCCACGACAGCAGCAGGACACTCAGGGGTAACAGCACCAGCGCGGCAATGGCGAGGACGATGGGATACCAGCGGCGTTGGGCGGGGTGGGCCAAGGGGGTTCTCTGCAAGAGGGCCAACGCCCATTCGACGTCGACCACATGTTGTGGCGAGGGAGCTTGCTCCCGCTCGGCTGCGAAGCAGCCGCAGGAAGTTAACAGTTCAATTCACGCCAGACGCAAGGGCGCCAGGGGCCGCTTCGCGACCCAGCGGGAGCAAGCTCCCTCGCCACAGAGGGCTCGCCGTGGTGGCCGGCTTAGTTCCAGCCCGCGCGGTCCATCATGCGGATCGCTTCCGCCTGACGCTTGCCCGCCACTTCCACCGGCAAGGTATCAGCGACGAACTGGCCCCACGCCGCCACTTCCTCCGAAGGTTTCACCGCCGGGTTGGCCGGGAATTCCTGGTTCACGTCAGCGAAGATCTTCTGCGCCTCAGGCGTGGTCATCCACTCGACCAGCGCCTTGGCTGCTTCCGGGTGCGGCGCATGCTTGGTCAGGCCGATGCCCGACAGGTTCACGTGTACGCCGCGGTCGGCCTGATTCGGCCAGAACAGTTTCACCGGCAGGTCGGGCTTCTGCTTGTGCAAACGCCCGTAGTAGTAGGTGTTGACGATGCCGACGTCGCACTGGCCGGCATTGATCGCCTCCAGCACTGCGACGTCATCGGAGAACACATCGGTGGACAGGTTGTTGACCCAGCCCTTGAGGATCTTTTCGGTCTTCTCGGCGCCGTGCACTTCGATCATGGTTGCGGTCAGCGACTGGTTGTAGACCTTCTTCGCCGTGCGCAGGCACAGGCGCCCTTCCCAATTCTTGTCGGCCAGCGCTTCGTAGGTGGTCAACTCGCCCGGTTTCACCCGTTCGGTGGAATAGGCGATGGTCCGCGCGCGCAGGCTCAGACCGGTCCAGGCGTGACTGGAGGAGCGGTATTGCGCAGGAATGTTGCTGTCGATGGTTTTCGAGGTGAACAGCTGCAGGATGCCCATCTGCTCGGCCTGCCAGAGGTTGCCGGCATCGACGGTGAGCAGCAGGTCGGCAGTGGCGTTTTCGCCTTCGGCCTTGATGCGCTGCATCAGCGGCGCTTCCTTGTCGGTGATGAACTTGATCTTCACCCCGGTTTTCGCGGTATAGGCGTCGAACACCGGTTTGATCAGCTCATCGATACGCGAGGAGTAGACCACCACCTCGTCGGCGGCCTGGGCGGCGGCGCTGCCGATCAGGGTCAGGGCCAGTGCGGTCAGAAGACGCTTGGGTGCCAACATGGGAGTGGTCTCTCGGTCGGAAAATGTGGGCCAAATGATAAGGACTCACATTTACCAGCTCAATCGAACACTTGAGCAAGGAGTTACCAGATGTTGCACAAGCTGAAATTCATGGCGTCGGTTCTGGCCCCTTCGCGAGCAAGCCCGCTCCCACCCTTGAAATGCATTCCAATGTGGGAGCGGGCTTGCTCGCGAAGGGGCCATCAGCCTCAAACAGATCTCAGGGTTTGGCCAGTACCGGCAGATCCCCGGTCAACCCCAGCGCCTCACGCACAAACAACGCCTTCGCCTCGGGCATCTGCTCCACCAGCTTCAACCCGGCGTTGCGCAACCAGCGCAGCGGCAGCGGATCGGCCTGGAACAGACGCTCGAAGCCCTCCATCGCCGCCATCAACGCCAGGTTATGCGGCATGCGCCGGCGTTCGTAGCGGCTCAGCACTTTCACATCGGCCAGACGCTCGCCACGTTCGGCGGCCTGCAACAGCACTTCAGCCAGCACCGCCGCATCGAGGAAACCAAGGTTCACACCCTGCCCGGCCAACGGGTGAATGGTGTGCGCGGCGTCGCCGATCAGTGCCAGGCCTTCGGCCACGTAACGTTTGGCGTGGCGTTGACGCAACGGCACGCACAGGCGCGGATCAGCGCTGATCACCTCGCCCAGGCAGCCTTCGAACGCCCGCTCCAGTTCACGGCAGAACGCGGTTTCATCCAGCGCCATCAGGCGTTCGGCTTCACTCGGGGTGGTCGACCAGACGATCGAGCACCAGTCCTGCTGCCCGTCACGCTCCAGCGGCAGAAACGCCAGCGGCCCGTGATCGGTGAAGCGCTGCCACGCGGTCATCCGGTGTGGCTTGCTGCTGCGCACACTGGTGACGATGGCGTGGTGCAAGTAATCCCACTCGCGGGTGGCGACGCCGGTCAGGCGGCGCACCGCCGAGTTGGCGCCGTCCGCGGCAATCACCAGCGGCGCACGCAACTGGCGACCGTCGGCCAGGGTCAGCAGCCAGTCGTCGCCGGAGCGGCGCATCTGCTCCAGCCGTGCGTTGGCCAGCATGCCCAGATCGCAATCGTGCAAACGATCGAGCAAGGCATCCTGCACCACGCGGTTTTCGACGATATGGCCGAGCACTTCGGCATGCACACTGCTCGCCGAAAAATGAATCTGTCCGGTGCCGCTGCCGTCCCACACGTGCATGTCGGTGTACGGGCTGCTGCGACGCTGGGCGATGCCGTCCCAGACGCCGAGGCGTTCGAGAATCCGCTGGCTGGCCGCCGACAGCGCGCTGACCCGCGGCTCGAACGACGCGTCGGCATCGAACGGTTTGACGCTCAGCGGGCTGCCGTCGAGCAGCAGCACTTCCAGGCCACTGTCCTGCAACGCCAACGCAAGGGCGCTGCCGACCATTCCGGCTCCGACAATCAGCAGATCTGCGCGCATTTCCATGCTTTAAGCCTGTCTCGCTTGCGGCTTGAGCCGCACGTAAAGGGTTTTTCCGACTCGCGCCACGAGGTTGCCGGCGCCGTCATGAATGTCGACCTGCAACTGCGGCAGGTATTTCTCGCCACTGGCGGTCTGCCGGCGGATCTCGTCGAGCAGGGTGTCGTCGATGTTGAACCGGGCAAACACCGGGCCCTTGCCGGGGGCGATGAAATCGATGTCGGCCGCTTTGTCCCAGACGATGTAACGCGGCCCGAGGTTCTCCATCAGCATCAGCATGTAGAACGGATCGACCATCGAGTACAGGCTGCCGCCAAACTGGGTGCCGACGTAGTTGCGGTTGTACCAGCCCAGCCCCATCGACACCTGAACGTCGCGAAAATCATCGCTGATGTGCCGCACCCGCACCCCGGAGCCGAGGTACGGTGGGTAGAAGGTCATCACCCAGCGCATCAAGCGCGCCTTGCCGAACGAACGGCTCAACCACTCAAGCATCCGGCCGCGTCCCCAGCCCCATGGCCTGACGGGCGAACCAGCGTTTGGCCGGCGGCAGCAGATCGAGGCCGAGCAGGCCGATGTTGCGCCCCAGCGAGACCAGCGGCTGGGTGCTGCCGAACAGTCGGGTGACCTGATCGGAGAAGCCCACGGTAAGCTCCTGATCCAGGCGCTGCCGCTCGCGGTACGCCTGCAATGTAGGGAAGTCGCCCAGCGGTTTGTCGCTGGCAAGCAGTGCGGCGGCCAAGGCATCGGCATCACGCAGCGACAGGTTGAAACCCTGTCCGGCAATCGGGTGCAGGCTGTGCGCGGCATTGCCCAGCACGGCCAGATGCGAGCGCACCTGCTCCTCGGCCTCGACCAGCGACAACGGATACAGATGCCGCGCACCGACCTGTTTCAAGGTGCCGAGGCGGTAGCCGAACACGCTTTGCAGTTCACTGAGGAAATCGCGTTCGCTCAAATCGGCCAGGCGTTGCGCGTCCATGCCCAGACGGGTCCAGACCAGCGCGCAACGGTTGTCCGGCAGCGGCAGCAAGGCCATCGGCCCTTCGTCGGTGAAACGCTCGAAGGCCATGCCGTTGTGCGCTTCGCTCGGGGTGATGTTGGCGATCAGTGCGCTCTGGTTGTACGGACGCTTGCGCACGTTGATGCCCAGTTGCTCGCGCAGACCGGAACGGCCGCCATCGGCGAGCACCGCCAGATCGCACTCGACGGTTGTTTCATCGTTGAGGGTCAGGCGATAGCCGTCGGGCAGCGGCTCCATGCGCGTGACTTCCGCCGGGCAGCGCCAGCTGATCACGTCTTTATCCAGATGCTGCCACAGGCATTGGCCGAGCCAGGCGTTTTCCACCACGTAGCCCAAGGCCGGCACGCCCTCTTCCATCGCCGACAGACGAGCGGTGGAAAAGCGACCACGGTCGGAGACGTGAATCTGTTTGATCGGCTCGGCGCGGCGGGAAATTTCCTGCCACACGCCCAGCCGCTGATAGATCTGCCGCGAGCCGAAGGACAGCGCCGACGAACGTGCGTCGTAGCTCGGCTGCCAGCTGTCGCCGGGGGCGAACGGTTCGATCAGGACGATTTTCCAGCCACGCGCCTTGGCCCCGGCCTGCAAGGCCAGCGCCAGGCTGGCGCCGACCAGGCCGCCACCGATGATTGCCAGATTGACTCGACTCATGCCGCGTGTGTCCGTGCTTGCGCCATCAGCGCTTCGATTTCGGCGACGGTTTTCGGTACGCCGTTGGTCAATATTTCACAACCGGTCTTGGTCACTACCACGTCATCCTCGATGCGCACGCCAATGCCGCGCCATTTCTTCGCTACGTTCTGGTTGTCCGGGGCGATGTAGATGCCCGGCTCGACGGTCAGCGCCATGCCGACCTCCAGCACCCGCCATTCGCCGCCGACCTTGTACTCGCCGACGTCGTGTACATCCATGCCCAGCCAGTGGCCGGCACGGTGCATGTAAAACGCTTTATAGGCTTCGGTCGCGATCAACTCATCGACCTCGCCTTGCAGGATTCCGAGCTTGACCAGTCCAGTGGTAATGACCCGCACCGTGGCTTCGTGCGCCTGATTCCAGTTTTTGTTCGGGGCGATTTCAGCGAATGCGGCTTCCTGCGAGGCCAGCACCAGTTCGTAAATCGCTTTCTGCTCGGGTGAAAACTTGCCGTTGACCGGCCAGGTGCGGGTGATGTCGCTGGCGTAGCAGTCGATCTCGCAACCGGCGTCGATCAACACCAGATCACCGTCCTTGAGCAGCGCGTCATTCTGCTGGTAATGCAGGATGCAACTGTTGCGCCCGGCAGCGACGATCGAACCGTAGGCCGGCATCTTCGCCCCGCCCTTGCGGAACTCGTAATCGAGCTCGGCTTCCAGGCTGTACTCGTACAGTCCCGGCCGGCTGGCCTGCATAGCGCGGATATGCGCCTGAGCGGAAATCCGTGCGGCTTCGCGCATCACCTTCACTTCTGCCGCCGATTTATACAGGCGCATGTCGTGCAGCAGGTGATCCAGGGCAACGAATTCGTTCGGTGGCTGGGCGCCGAGGTGCGCCTTGGAGCGGATCACGTTGATCCAGTCCATCAGGTGCCGATCGAATTCCGGGTTGCTGCCCATTGCCGAATACACCCGGTCGCGGCCTTCGATCAGGCCCGGGAGGATGTCGTCAATGTCGGTAATGGGGAACGCGTCGTCGGCGCTGTAATCACGGATCGCGCCTTCCTGGCCGGCGCGCAGGCCGTCCCATAACTCGCGTTCGGCATTGCGTTCACGGCAGAACAGCACGTACTCGCCGTGCTCGCGGCCGGGCATCAGGACGATGACCGCCTGTGGCTCGGGGAATCCGCTGAGGTACTGGAAGTCGCTGTCCTGGCGGTAGACGTGCTCGACGTCGCGGTTGCGGATCGCGACCGCGGCGGCGGGCAGGATCGCGATGCTGTTGGGTTCCATCTGCGCCATCAGGGCCTTGCGGCGACGGCTGTATTCCGCTTTGGGGATATGGGTCATGGGCAGATGGCTTTCCCTGGCACGCGATTAATGCAGCGACGGCTTGGCGGCTGGCGGCACGTCGGCTTTTTTGGTTTCCGAGAACAGCAGCAGCGGCGCGACGCGCAGGTATTCCATGACTTCCATGTAGTCGCTTTCGCCGTCTTCGGATTCTTCCAGAGCGTCTTGCACCTGGGAGATCGCCGCGAGATCCTGCAGCACTTCGGTGGCTTCGGTGCTGAGCATGCTGCTGTCGCGGCAGTTCAGGCCGAAACCGCTGAGGAAGCCCTGGCACCATTGGCCCAGTGCGGCGGCGCGGTCGGCCAGCGGCGCGTCATCGGTCGGCAGCAGCAGAACGACGGTGACGTCGCTGCCGGTCAACTCACCCTTGACCATCTCTTGCAGGCCGATCAGGGCGTTGCGGACGTTGTCCTGTGGCTCGTTTTCCAGAAGTTCGGCGGCATCGATCAGCCACTCGTCGGCGTCGAAGCCGGCACCGGCGCAGCTGCGGCCGAGCAGCAGGCCATGCAGTTCGGCAGGCGAGACGTTGTGGCCGCTGGCAGTCAGCAGGGTGGCAAAGGCTTGGTACGGGGAATTCGCAATGGTCATGGGCAGCTAGGCGCCAGACGGCGCTATGTCTAGAATGAAGGCCTTGTATCCTACATCGACAGACTCGCCAAGACTATTAAAGGCTGTCCGCCAGCCAGGCGCCTGCCGCCCATCAGATGAATTCAGTGGACACAATGGAAGACACCGACCTGCAAGCGCTGATGGCCAGACTCGAGAAGCTGATTACCCGAGTCGAGCAACTAAAGAGTCAAAACGCACTCTTACTAGCTCAGGAAAAGACCTGGCGCGAGGAACGCGCTCACCTCATTGAAAAAAACGAAATCGCCCGGCGTAAGGTCGAATCGATGATTTCGCGCCTCAAGGCCCTGGAGCAAGACTCATGAGTTCAAGCAATAGCGTTACCGTGCAGATCCTCGACAAAGAATATTCGATCATCTGCCCCCAGGAAGAACGCAGCAATCTGGTCAGCGCCGCCCGCTACCTGGACGGCAAGATGCGCGAGATCCGCAGCAGCGGCAAAGTCATCGGCGCCGACCGTATCGCCGTGATGGCCGCGCTGAACATCACCCACGACCTCTTGCACAAAGAAGAGCGCCCGGACATCCAGGCCAGCGGCTCGACTCGTGAACAGGTGCGCGACTTGCTCGATCGTGTCGATCTGGTGCTGGCCGACGATCCGGACATCAGCAAGGGCTGATTCGCCAGGCCGCTTGGGGTATACTCGCCGCACTCCCTGGGGTGCTTGCCAGTTGACGATGTCCCTGAGCCGATTCGCACTACCCTGGAAGTTGCACGTTGGGCTGGTGTGCATGTCCGCCAGACGGAAAGCCTTAAAGTCTACTGCATCTTCCACCTTGAACTTTCGGGTTCAAGGGCTAAGTTGACAGCGGTTCATCCGGGGAGCCTGATTCGAATCCGATGCCGGTTTTTGCCGGCATCGGATTTTTTATGCGTGCGTTTTCGCCCTCACCTGCCGAAGCCGAACCATGACCGAACCTGCGCTGCTGCCCCGCCCGCAACTCCGCCGCCTGCTGCGCAAGGCGCGCCGTGCACTGACTCCCGGTGAACAACGGCAGGCCGCCAAAGGCTTGTTCCGGCAACTGGCGCAAGACCCGCACTTTCGCCGGGCCAGACACATCTCTCTGTACCTGCCCACCGATGGCGAAATCGATCCGCGCCTGCTGCTGCGCGAAGCCCAGCGTCGCGGCAAGGCCACCTACCTGCCGGTGCTCAGCGCCTGGCCGCGAACCAAAATGGTGTTCCAGCGGATTCGCCCCGGCGACAAGCTCAAGCCCAACCGCTTCCGCATTCTCGAACCACGAGCCAATCTGGCCCATCAGCGCAAGATCTGGACCCTGGATCTGGTGTTGTTGCCACTGGTGGGGTTTGACGATGCTGGCGGACGCCTGGGGATGGGCGGCGGATTCTACGATCGCAGTCTGGCGTACCTGGCCCGGCGCAAAAACTGGCGCAAGCCGACGTTGCTGGGCCTGGCCCATGAATGTCAGAAGGTCGAACGCCTGGCGCAGGCCAGCTGGGATGTACCGTTGCAAGGCACGGTCACCGATAAGGCGTGGTATTTCGCGGGATAGACGCCGCGCAGATCAGCGGCGTCGGGAAGGCAGTTTCAGCGCTTGAAGGCGGTCGACTGTTGGACCTGTTGCGCGACTTCAACCGGAGCATCGGTCTTGCTCGTCCACAGACTTTGCGCGTAACCGGTGGTCACGACGCCAAGGCCGAACAAAATAACCAAAGTCCATAGCAAATCCGGTTTGCGTTTCATCGATTGCCCCCCTCAAGGCACATCATCACGATGACAGCAGCGGTTTCCATTCGTAGGCCGTGCAGCAGCGTCAAGCTTTAAAGGCCGGCATTTTGCGACAACGTGAACCTCGGCGCAAACGCTGACGTCAACCGACCGTCGGTTTGTCATAAAATTGCCCGACAACCTGCCCAATGACCGCTTGAGGAGCAAAAGACATGGCCTATTGGCTGATGAAATCCGAGCCCGACGAACTCTCGATCAAAGATCTGGAGAAACTCGGCAAAGCGCGCTGGGACGGGGTTCGCAACTATCAGGCGCGCAATTTCCTACGGGCGATGGCGGTCGGCGATGAGTTCTTTTTCTACCACTCCAGCTGCCCGGAGCCGGGTATCGCCGGAATCGGCAAAATAATCGAGGCGGCGTACCCGGATCCCACCGCACTGGAACCCGAGAGCCATTACTTCGACCCCAAGGCCACACCCGATAAAAACGCCTGGACTGCGATTGATGTGGCGCATGTCGAGACGTTTGCCCGGGTGCTGAAGCTCGATTATCTGAAACAGCAGACCGCCCTGGCTGAAATGCCGTTGGTGCAAAAAGGCAGTCGTCTATCGGTGATGCCGGTGACAGCCGAACAGTGGGCCGCCGTGCTCGGCTTGCGCTGAGAACTTGCCGGTCACGGTTTTTAGCGACAAAAGGGGCTAGGCTTGACGCTCATTTGACTGACATCAAGCGAACGGAACGCTTGAACAGTCAGACTGCAAGCCACTGCCGCAGGATGCCCCCATGTCGACGCACAGCCGTTCTTCACTTGTATACGCCGGTTCGCTCCTGGTGTTACTCGCCGCCGCTGGCGGATTGGGTTACTGGATGTCCATCAGCAGCCGCCTGGTCGAAGGACTGTCGATGGGCAACGGGAGGCTGGAAGCCACCGAAGTGCAGATCGCCAGCAAGACTCCCGGGCGCCTCGCCGAGGTGCTTGTGGATGAAGGCGACAAGGTCAGTAAAGGGCAACTGCTGGCGCGCATGGACACCCGAACCCTCGAAGCCCAGCGCAATCAGGCCGAAGCCGAAGTGTTGCGCGCCCGGGAAAATCTCAACGCCGCTCAGGCCAATGTGCAATTGCGCCAGAGTGAGCTGTTGCTGGCCCAGCAAGAGCTCGGGCGTTCGCAATCACTGTTCAAGCACGGTTATGTCAGCGCGCAAATCATCGATCAACTGCAGTCACGTCTTGGCACCGGTAATGCCGCCGTTGTCGCCGCCCGGGCCCAGGTGTCTGCTGTCAGTGCGGCGATTGGCGCGGCACAGGCTCAAGTCGCGCAGTTGACCAGCGAAATTGACGACAGCAGTCTGCGCGCGCCGATTGATGGCGTGATCCAGCTGCGCATGGCCGAGCCCGGCGAAGTGCTGGGAGCCGGGGGCCGGGTCTTGCTGCTGATCGATCCCAACGACCAGTACATGAACCTCTATCTGTCAGCCGCGGTGGCCGGACGCCTGGCGGTGGGCGACGAGGCGCGAGTGCTGCTCGATGCCTTGCCCGATAAACCGCTGCCGGCAAAAATCAGTTTCGTCGCGGCCAAATCGCAGTTCACCCCCAAAGAGGTCGAGACCCGCGACGAGCGGCAAAAACTGGTGTTCCGTGTCAAGCTGCGCCTGGTCCAGCCCAGCGCCGTGCCGCAGGCCAAACCCGGCATGCCCGGCGCCGGCTACGTGCGGATCGCGCCCGTCGAATGGCCGGCCAATCTGCAATGAGCGGCCTTGCGGTTCAAGCGAACGGTATCGCCCACCGCTATGGCAAACAGCAAGCGCTGTGCGACATTGCCTTCAGCCTGCCCACCGGCACCCGCTGCGGGCTGATCGGCCCCGATGGTGCGGGCAAGTCCAGCCTGCTGGGATTGATTGCCGGCGTGAAGACCTTACAGCAAGGGCAACTGGAGGTGCTCGGTGGCGCGATCGAGGATCGCCGGCATCGCGACACACTCTATGCGCGCATCGCCTTCATGCCGCAGGGGCTGGGCGGCAACTTGTACCCCGAGCTGTCGATCCGCGAAAACATCCAGTTCTTTTCGACGTTGTTCGGCCTGTCCAAGGCTGAAAGCGAGCAACGCATGCATAGCCTGCTGCTCGCCACGGATCTGCTGAAGTTCGCCGAGCGCCCCGCCGGCAAGTTGTCCGGCGGCATGAAGCAGAAACTCGGGCTGTGCTGCGCGCTGATCCATGAACCGGATCTGCTGATCCTCGATGAGCCTACCACCGGCGTCGACCCACTCTCGCGCCGGCGCTTCTGGGAGTTGGTCGACGATGTGCGACGCCAGCGCCCGCAACTGACGCTGCTGGTTGCCACGGCCTATATGGAAGAAGCCGAGCAGTTCGAGCATTGCCTGATGCTCGACGCCGGCAAGTTGATCGCCACCGGCCTGAGTCGTGAGCTGGCGACCGTCACCTCCAGCGGCAAGCTCGATGACGCCTTCACTCACTTTCAGGGTGACAGCCATCACGACGTTCAGCCGCTGGTGATTCCACCGCGCACCGGCAACAGCAGCGACATCGCCATCGAAGCCCACGATCTGACGCTGCGCTTCGGCGATTTCACCGCTGTGGATCACGTCAGTTTTGCCATTGGGCGTGGCGAAATTTTCGGCTTTCTTGGCTCCAACGGATGCGGCAAGACCACCACCATGAAAGTCCTGACCGGGTTGATGCCGGCCAGCGAAGGCAGTGCAACGCTGCTCGGCAACCCGGTGAACGCCAAGGATCTGGCCACGCGCAAGCGGGTAGGCTTCATGTCGCAGAGTTTTTCGCTGTATGGCGAACTGAGTGTGCGGCAGAACCTCGAGCTGCACGCGCGGCTGTTCGATCTGCCAAAAACCGAGAGTGCACAACGCATCGAGGCATTGATTCAGCGCTTCAATCTGCTTGCGGTCGCCGACCAGCCTTCCGGGGCGTTGCCATTGGGACTGCGCCAACGTCTGTCACTGGCGGTGGCGGTGCTGCACCGCCCGGAAGTGCTGATCCTCGATGAGCCGACTTCCGGCGTCGATCCGGCGGCTCGCGATGACTTCTGGCGACTGTTGATCGAGTTGTCCCGCGAGCAAGGCGTGACGATCTTCCTCTCCACGCACTTCATGAACGAAGCGCAGCGCTGCGACCGCATCTCACTGATGCACGCCGGCAAGGTCCTCGCCTGCGACACCCCGGCGGCGCTGCAACGCCAGTTTGCGGGAGAGACGCTGGAAGCGGCCTTCGTCACCTGCCTGGAACAGGCTCAGGGTGCTCAGGCATCAGCGCCTGTGGCCGAGCCGCAAATGGCGCCGCCGAGCGCTGCGACAACACCAGTGCCCCAGCACGGTTTCAGCCTCGGTCGCCTGTTGGCCGTGGCCAGTCGCGAAGGCAAGGAGCTGCTGCGCGACAAAGTGCGTATGGCATTTGCCCTGGCCGGGGCGATTTTCATGATGGTGATCTTCGGTTACGGCATCTCGCTGGACGTGGAAAACCTCGCGTTCGCCGTGTACGACCAGGATCAGACACCGCAAAGCCGAGCTTATCTGGAGGCGTTTCGCGGCTCCCGGTACTTCGACGAACAGCCGGCCATTCATGACCCGCAGGAACTGCACCGACGCCTGCAACGCTCGGAAATCAAACTGGCGCTGGAGATCCCCCCCGGATTCGGCCGCGATCTGTACGCCGGGCGCCAACCCGCCGTGGCGGCGTGGCTGGATGGCGGCATGCCGTTTCGCGCCGAAACCAGCCGTAACTATGTTGAAGCCGTGCACCTGGGCAATCTGCAACAGCTGGCCGAGCAGAGCAGCCCCGCGCTGGCCCACCCGGCGGCCGCTAGTCTGGAAACCCGCTTTCGCTACAACCAGGACGTGGTCAGCGTCAACGCCATCGGCCCCGGGGTCATGGCGCTGATCCTCGCCTTCATTCCGGCGATGCTCACGGCTCTCGGCATCGTCCGCGAAAAGGAGCTGGGGTCGATCACCAATTTCTACGCCACGCCCCTGACCCGTCTGGAGTTTCTGCTGGGCAAACAGGCGCCGTACCTGCTGGTCAGTCTGGTCAACCTCGCAGTGCTGGTGGCGATGAATCGCTGGCTGTTCGGCGTGCCGTTCAAGGGCAGCCTGCTGACGCTGGCATTCGGCGGACTGCTGTATGTGTTGGCCACCACCAGCATGGGCCTGCTGATTTCGGCATTCACCCGCACACAAATCGCCGCGATCCTCGGCACCATGATCATCACCAGCCTGCCGACCATCCAGTTCTCCGGATTGATCGTGCCGCGCTCTTCACTGGAAGGTGCGGCAGCAGTGATGGGCATGCTGTTTCCGGCGGGGCACTTCCTCGACATTGCGGTGGGCACGTTCACCAAAGCGCTGGACTTGCGTCAGCTGTGGCCGCAGTGCCTGGCGCTTTTCGGGTTCTTTGTCGGATTCACCGGGCTGAGCCTGATCATGCTGAAAAAGCAGGAGGCCTGATGCACAAGTTCGCGCACATCCTGCGCCTGGGACTCAAGGAACTGACCAGCCTGCGCCATGACAGCGTGTTGCTGCTGTTCCTGTTCTACGCTTTCACCGTGGCGATCTACATGCCCGCCGCCGGTTCGGTGATCGGCGTGCACAACGCCAGCGTGGCCATCGTCGACGAAGACCACAGCGCCCTCTCACGCCAATTGGCCCAGGCCCTGCAGCCGCCGGAATTCCAGACGCCGGTGTTGTTG
Source organism: Pseudomonas sp. MWU16-30322 (assembly GCF_020515535.1). Taxonomy (NCBI): domain Bacteria; kingdom Pseudomonadati; phylum Pseudomonadota; class Gammaproteobacteria; order Pseudomonadales; family Pseudomonadaceae; genus Pseudomonas; species Pseudomonas sp. MWU16-30322. Next base: position 33,750 of record NZ_JAIWYL010000008.1, on the reverse strand, counting down.
CCTTATGCGCAGCTGGACCAAGTGATGGACAGCGGCCAGTACACCTTCGTGATCAATATTCCGGCGGGCTTTCAAACCGACCTGCTGGCGGCGCGGCAACCGGCGATTCAGGTCAACGTCGATGCCACCGCCATGAGCCAGGCGTTCATGGGCGCCGGTTACATCGGCCGGATTTTCCAGCGCGAACTGCTCGACTATGCCGGTCAGGGCAACGCAGCGGCCAAGGCACCCGTGCTACTGACCACCCGCGCGCTGTTCAACACCAATCTGGAGGGTGGCTGGTTTCTGGCGGTGATTCAGATCGTCAACAACATCACCATTCTGGCGATCATCCTCACCGGTACGGCGCTGCTGCGCGAACGCGAACACGGCACGCTCGACCATTTGCTGGTGCTGCCGCTGACGGCGCTGGAAATCATGCTGGCGAAAATCTGGAGCAACCTGCTGGTGGTGGTGTTGTGCACCTGGCTGTCGCTGGAGGTGGTGGTCAAAGGCCTGTTGAATGTGCCGCTGGCCGGCTCGATGAGCCTGTTTTTGCTGGTGACTGCGGTTTATCTGTTTGCCAGTACCGCGCTGGGTATCTTTCTGGCGACGCTGGCGCGCTCGACGCCGCAGTTCGGTCTGCTGGCGATTCCGGTGATCATCCCGATGCTGCTGCTGTCGGGCGGCAGCACGCCATTGGACAGCATGCCGCAGTGGCTGCAATGGGTCATGCAGGGCTCGCCGTCCACACACTTTGTCAGCCTCAGCGCCGCGATTCTGTTTCGCGATGCCGGGCTGAGCGTGGTCTGGCCGGACTTGCTGGCGCTGACGACCATCGGCCTGCTGTTCTTTCTCATCGCGCTGGCGCGCTTTCGCAAGAGCCTGGCGTCCTGAACAGCGGCCAGCGTGGTTACTGAATGATCAGGTTGTTGAACAACAGATCTTCAACCACCGGCTTGCCGGTCTCGTCATTCATCACTTGCTGGGTCTGCTTCAGGGCTTCCTGACGCAGCTTTTCCTTGCCTTCGATGCTGCCCATCGCCTCGGTGGTCTGCTGAGTGAACAGCGCCACCAGTTGATTGCGGATCAGCGGCTCGTTGGCCTTGACCAGTTTGGTCGCCTCTTCGCCGGTCACACGCAGCGCCACGTCGGCCTTGTAGACCTTCAGCTTGGGCGTGCCGTCCAGCCCGTAGTTGCCCACGAACGGCGGGCTCAGGGTGATGTAGTTGACCTTCGGCGCCTCGCCTTCTTTGGCTTCTTCGGCCAGCGCTGCCACAGGCAGAGACAGGGCCAGCAACAACATGATCCACGCTTTCACAATTCGCTCCTTATCCGGTTTGCGGCCTAGCATAACGACCCGCCGCGCAAGCACAAGCTTATGGCTGACTATCAGGGCCGGGCATGCTCGTTGACCCGTTGACTGACACACCTACACTTATCGGCCATCACTCCCAAAGGAATAGCCCTGATGAAAGCCGTGCTGTGCAAAGCCTTCGGCCCTGCCGAATCGCTGGTGCTGGAAGACGTCACCAGTCCTGTCGCGAAGAAGAACGAAATCCTGCTGGAGGTGCACGCCGCCGGGGTCAACTTCCCGGACACGCTGATCATCGAGGGCAAGTATCAGTTCAAGCCGCCCTTCCCGTTTTCGCCGGGGGGCGAAGCGGCCGGCGTGGTCAGCGCCGTCGGTGAGAAAGTCAGCCACCTGAAAGTCGGCGACCGGGTCATGGCCCTGACCGGCTGGGGCAGCTTCGCCGAACAGGTCGCGGTGCCGGGTTACAACGTGCTGCCGATCCCGCCGTCGATGGATTTCAACACCGCCGCCGCGTTCAGCATGACCTACGGCACTTCGATGCACGCCCTCAAGCAACGGGCCAACCTGCAACCGGGCGAGACCCTGCTGGTGCTCGGCGCTTCCGGTGGCGTGGGCCTGGCGGCAGTGGAAATCGGCAAAGCCATGGGCGCCAGGGTCATCGCCGCCGCCAGCAGTGCAGAGAAACTCGCCGTGGCCAAGGCCGCCGGTGCCGATGAACTGATCAACTACAACGAAACCAGCCTCAAGGACGAAATCAAACGCCTCACCGACGGCCAGGGCGCGGACGTGATCTACGACCCGGTCGGCGGCGACCTGTTTGACCAGGCCATTCGGGCCATCGCCTGGAACGGCCGCTTGCTGGTGGTCGGCTTCGCCAGCGGGCGCATCCCCGAACTGCCGGTCAACCTTGCCCTGCTCAAGGGCGCGGCAGTGGTCGGCGTGTTCTGGGGCTCCTTCGCCCAGCGCCAGCCACAGGACAACGCGGCGAACTTCCAGCAGTTGTTCAGCTGGTTCGCCGAGGGCAAGTTGAAACCGCTGGTATCGCAGGTGTATCCGCTGAGCAACGCGGCGCAGGCGATCAATGATCTGGGGCAACGCAAGGCTGTGGGCAAGGTGGTGGTGCAGGTGCGCTGAGTTTTTCAGGCCGGTGACTTCCCGCAACCGGCTTGAGCCGCGCACAGCAGCGACGCAGCGTCACCCTCAGCGGCGCTGCGTCGCCACCTGTCAAAGCAAATCACGAACCTCCCCCGGCAGAAAACTCATGTATCTACGCATAGGGTTTTCCCGGCAGCCCCTGACGATCATCGGTACGCGCCGGTTCATCTCGGCGATGATCGCCAGTCGCTGCTCATAGGCCAACTGACTCTTATGGATCACGTTGAGCAACCCTTCCGCTGCCAGCGCGAGGCTGAAGATCATCAATAAAAGCCCAGCAAAAAACCATCGCATGATCCCGCCTCTTCCCTAGTGAAATGCCTGTTCGGCAACTACAGAAAGGTTACGGAGCAAGGTCCTTTAACTGAATGGCGCAGCTTCGCTTTGCGATGCAGGACATTTCCTGATCTCGGTGGGAATTCTGGCGAGTCCCCTGCGCAAAGGGCTGCAGGTACATTTTCTGACGGACGTTTAGCCGCCGTTTGCACCAGCGAGGTCGCCCGGCAACAGGTGTTCCTGCACTTTATGGCTGCGAGACGGGATCAGTCGCCCGTTCTCATCGAAGCGCAGGACGATCAGCCAGTCGAATACATCATCCGGCCATTTTTCCTGTCCCATCAGCGCTGTCGCGTCGCCACCGAAAGCCTTGATCAGCTTATTGATATGGCCGTGATGCCAGGCGATCAGCACCGTCGGCGCCTGATTGCTTTTGCGCAACAACCCGACCAGTTGATGGAGATCGCCATTGAGGTAGGGCTGCTCGATCGGCAGTTTCAAACGCTCGGACAGCGGCGTCAGCGTCAGGCGCGAGCGCGAACTCTCCGGGGTGTCGCCGGCAGCGATCAAGCGCTGGGGGGTGAGCGTCTGGCCGTCGAGTTTCAGCGGATTGAAATAGTCGACGTAGGCGGCCGCACGCTGTTCGCCGCGGGCATTGAGTAGCGATCCCGCATCCGGCTTTTCCGCGTGCCGAATGATCAGCACCGTGGCGTTGCGCAGACCGGAATGGGCCGGATGATCGGTGACGATCAAGAGCAGCATGACAACGGCGATTCCAGCCGCCACCAAAAATCTCGGCACCAACATGCGAACCTTCAGTGACATTTCTTATCTCGGCTGATCAATCGGCTGAACGGGCCGCGAGTCTAAGTCACCCAATGTTAATAAGGGGTGAAAACGCTCTGTTCTTACAGCTGAGCGACAGGTTCGTAAAAGAACGTGCGACTTCCAACATTTTCCGCTGTTTTGCCGATGCGAACCGGTGCTATTTTCGGTAACGAAACTGTAACATTCGCATCCGCAGTCAAAACAAGAAATCTGGAGCTCTTGAATGTTTGCTTTCTTTCGACCTGCCGCACATCAGGCTCCATTGCCTGAAGAAAAAATAGACAGTACTTACCGACGCCTGCGCTGGCAGATCTTCGCCGGTATCTTCTTTGGTTACGCCGGTTACTACCTGCTGCGCAAAAACTTCTCGTTGGCCATGCCGTACCTGATCGACGAGGGCTACAGCCGTGGCGATCTGGGTCTGGCGATGTCGGCCATCGCCATTGCCTACGGCCTGTCCAAGTTCCTGATGGGCCTGGTCTCCGACCGTTCCAACCCACGCTACTTCCTGCCGTTCGGTCTGCTGGTGTCGGCGGGAGTGATGTTCATTTTCGGTTTCGCGCCGTGGGCGACGTCCAGCGTGACCATGATGTTCATCCTGCTGTTCATCAACGGCTGGGCCCAGGGCATGGGCTGGCCGCCGAGCGGTCGCACCATGGTGCACTGGTGGTCGCAGAAGGAACGTGGCGGCGTGGTTTCGGTATGGAACGTGGCGCATAACGTCGGCGGCGGCCTGATCGGCCCGCTGTTCCTGATCGGCATGGGCCTGTTCAACGACTGGCACGCAGCCTTCTACGTTCCGGCAGCGGTGGCGCTGGGCGTGGCGGTGTTTGCCTTCATCACCATGCGCGACACCCCGCAATCGGTCGGCCTGCCGCCGATCGAAAAGTACAAGAACGACTACCCGGAAGGCTACGACGCCAGCCACGAAGACGAATTCAGTGCCAAGGAAATCTTCGTCAAATACGTGCTGCGCAACAAAATGCTCTGGTACATCGCCATGGCCAACGTCTTCGTCTACCTGCTGCGTTACGGCGTACTGGACTGGGCGCCGACCTACCTGAAAGAAGCCAAGCACTTCGACGTCGACAAGACTTCGTGGGCCTACTTCTTCTACGAATGGGCGGGCATTCCGGGCACGCTGCTGTGCGGCTGGATGTCGGACAAGATCTTCCGTGGCAACCGTGGCCTGACCGGCATGGTGTTCATGGCGCTGGTGACCGTTGCGACCCTGGTTTACTGGCTGAATCCGGCCGGCAACCCGACCGTGGACATGATCGCGCTGTTCTCCATCGGCTTCCTGATCTACGGCCCGGTGATGCTGATCGGCCTGCAGGCGCTGGAACTGGCACCGAAGAAAGCCGCCGGTACGGCAGCGGGCTTTACCGGTCTGTTCGGCTATCTGGGTGGTTCGGTCGCGGCAAGTGCGGCGATGGGCTACACCGTTGACCACTTCGGCTGGGACGGTGGTTTCGTGCTGCTGGTGGGCGCTTGCCTGCTGTCGATGGCCTTCCTGGCGCCGACGCTATGGCACAAACAAGTCGCCAGTCAGAGTCGTGAAGCCGTCGCCTGATCGGCTTTTGACTGACAGCGCTTGAGCCGCGCCTCCAGATTTCGATCCGGCATGGCGTGGCTGCGCAGGGCGTGGGCGGTCTGCTCGACATAATCGCGAGTGGTGCCGTAGCGCCCGCAAGCGCTTTCGAACACCTGACTCAGCACATGATCCGGCAAGTTGCCGGCATAGCTGGGCAGGTGTCGCTCCAAAACAAACCCCAACGCCTGAACCTGGCTACCGTCCTCAAGACGGCAGTTGAGCCAGTGTGGGCGATAGGACGGAAACGGCATCTCGCGTTTCCACAGTGCGTACAGCGCAGCGTCGAGATTTTCTTCCGGCAGCCGATAGGCAAAGCCGCTGCACGAACCGCCGCGATCCAGACCGAATACCAGCCCGGGCATTTCCGGCGTCCCACGGTGCTCGTGCGACCACAGATACAAACCGCGATGATAGCCATGCACTCGCCCGCGCACCCGCTCCACCGCCGAACATTCCGGGCGCCAGATCAGCGACCCATAGGCGAACAGCCACACCGGCCCGCCCTTGTGGCGCGCCATGGTCGATTGCATGGAAGCGAGAAGTTGTTCGTGAGTGAGCTGCGGCCCCAGATCGAGCCGCGGAGGATAAGCCAGATTCAGAAAAGCAGATTCTATGGCTGTCATGACGGAAGTGTTCGGCCCCGCAAGTATTACAAGATGTAAGCGCAATTCGTTCGATAGAACATATAGCAGTAAATCTAAAACGAAAAGTGCTAAAGGATGTATGACCTGCTCGATAGCGCTAAATCGGGTGTATCAGTCAACGCTATGCGGTTTCATATAGCCTAATACCATTGCCGAAATATCTTAAATACCCGAATGAAATATGCATAAGCCTTCGCTTGTTCAGGATTGGTTCAAGAAAGCGCAGGAATCTTCCTACTAAACTGTCGGACTTTCTGTCTTTCCCGTCGCTGAACGCCTACGTATAACGGCCTTCCTCTGGCGCAAGCCATCCCGTTTAACCGAGGCTGCACAATGAAGAAACCAAGGCTTTTGGCCGCATTGCTATTGATTCAAACCGACCAGGCGCTGGCCGAGGATGACACTCAAAAAGACCAGGGCTTCTGGTATGCACAGACCAGTGTCTATACCCGACATTATTCGCCCGACCCCGAACACAATAATCATCAGGACTTGATCGGCATCGAACGCAATCAGGCTTCCGGCTGGGTATTTGGCGGGGCAACTTTCCGTAACTCTTTCCGCCAGCGATCGAATTACGCCTATGCCGGCAAACGCTATGACAGCAGCGAGTATCCGGTGTATCTGAAAGTCACGGGTGGGCTGTTGCAGGGCTATCGCGGTGATTACAAGGACAAGATTCCACTGAACCGCTACGGCGTTGCGCCGGTGATCATTCCGTCCGTCGGCACTCACTACGGCCCATTGGCCGCCGAGCTGGTGTTTCTCGGCGCCAATGCGGCGATGGTGACGACCGGCGTGCGTTTCTAAGGGCGCGGCTCAATTCGCACGGATCAGGATCGAGGCGCGTAGGCAAATACGTCGGCGCGCATCTGGTGTGCATCCATGCCGGCTTCCACCAGAGCATCCAGCGTGCCGTAGACCATCGCCGGCGAGCCGCTGGCGTAGACGTGCAGGGACTTCAGATCGGCGAAGTCTTCACACACGGCCTGGTGCAACATCCCGCAGCGCCCTTCCCAACCGCACTGGTCGCTGACGACTTTGTGCAGGAACAGATTGGGCAGCTTCAACCATTCGTCCCAATGCTCGATCTCGTAGAAATCTTCCGGACGGCGTACACCCCAATACAGATGCACCGGGTGTTTGAAGCCGTTGGCACGGCAGTGTTCGATCAGGCTGTGGATCTGGCCCATGCCGGTACCGGCGGCGATCAGCACCAGCGGCCCGTCGGGCAATTCGGCGAGGTGAGTGTCACCGAACGGCAATTCGACGCGCACCAGCGGGTTGCGCTGCAGTTGCTCGATCAGACTCAGGGCACTGGCTTCGCGGGCCAGTACGTGGATTTCCAGGTCGCGCCCGCCGTGCGGCGCCGAGGCCATGGAGAACGCCGACTTCTCGCCGCTCTCACGCTCGATCATCAGGTACTGCCCGGCGTGATAACGCGGCGGCTTGCCGGCCGGCGCCCGCAGACGCACACGCCAGGTGTCGCCGCCGACGTCCCGGCATTCGATGACCTGACACGACAGGCTGCGCACCGGCAGTTCTCCCAACGCGAGCACGCCATCCCACAGCAGGACGCAGTCTTCCAGCGGCTCGGCTATGCAAGTGTAGAACTCGCCGTGGTCGTGCACCTTGCCGGCCTGTTCGACCCGGCCTTCCACCAGCAGCGCCGCACACACATGGCAATTGCCGTTGCGGCAGCTTTGCGGGCAGTCGTAGCCCAGGCGCCGCGCACCATCGAGAATCCGCTCGCCGGGCCGTATCTCAAGCACCGCTCCGGAGGGCTGCAGGGTTACACGCATCAATCTATTCCTAACTGATTCCAGATGGCATCGATTCGCTGGGTGACGGCGTCGTCCTTGACGATCACACGGCCCCACTCGCGAGTGGTTTCGCCCGGCCACTTGTGGGTGGCATCCAGGCCCATTTTCGAGCCCAGGCCGGACACCGGCGAGGCGAAGTCGAGGTAGTCGATCGGCGTGTTGTCGATCATTACCGTGTCGCGCTTGGGATCCATGCGCGTGGTGATGGCCCAGATCACGTCGTTCCAGTCCCGGGCGTTGATATCGTCGTCAGTGACGATAACGAACTTGGTGTACATGAACTGTCGCAAAAACGACCAGACGCCGAGCATCACGCGCTTGGCATGCCCCGGATACGACTTCTTCATCGTCACCACGGCCATGCGGTACGAGCAGCCTTCGGGCGGCAGGTAGAAGTCGGTGATTTCCGGAAACTGCTTCTGCAGGATCGGCACGAACACTTCGTTCAGCGCCACGCCGAGAATTGCCGGCTCATCCGGCGGACGACCGGTATAGGTGCTGTGGTAGATCGGCTTGATCCGGTGAGTGATGCGTTCGACGGTGAACACCGGGAAGCTGTCGACTTCGTTGTAGTACCCGGTGTGGTCGCCGTACGGGCCTTCGTCGGCCATTTCGCCCGGATGGATCACGCCTTCGAGGATGATCTCGGCAGTGGCCGGCACTTGCAGGTCGTTGCCACGGCACTTCACCAGTTCAGTGCGATTGCCGCGCAACAGGCCGGCGAAAGCGTATTCGGAGAGGCTGTCCGGCACCGGCGTCACGGCACCGAGAATGGTCGCCGGGTCGGCGCCCAGCGCCACGGACACCGGGAACGGCTGACCCGGGTGCTTCTCGCACCACTCACGGAAGTCCAGCGCACCGCCACGGTGGCTGAGCCAGCGCATGATCACCTTGTTGCGGCCGATCACTTGCTGACGGTAGATACCGAGGTTCTGGCGATCCTTGTTCGGGCCTTTGGTGACGGTCAGGCCCCAGGTGATCAGCGGGCCGACGTCACCGGGCCAGCAGGTCTGCACCGGCAGCATCGCCAGGTCGACGTCGTCGCCTTCGATGACCACTTCCTGGCACACCGCGTCTTTGACGACTTTCGGCGCCATCGAAATGATCTTGCGGAAGATCGGCAGTTTCGACCACGCGTCCTTCAGGCCCTTCGGCGGCTCCGGTTCCTTGAGGAAGGCCAGCAGCTTGCCGATCTCGCGCAGCTCGCTGACCGACTCGGCGCCCATGCCCATGGCCACCCGCTCAGGAGTGCCGAACAGGTTGCCGAGCACCGGAATGTCGTAACCGGTCGGTTTCTCGAACAGCAGCGCCGGCCCCTTGGCCCGTAGCGTGCGGTCGCACACCTCGGTCATCTCCAGCACCGGCGAGACGGGAATCTGGATGCGTTTCAACTCTCCGCGCTGCTCAAGCTGCTGCACGAAATCCCGAAGATCCTTGAATTTCATTGACGATGGCACCCTCAAAATAGGCGTACATCCTACCTGCTCTGACGGGCAAACAGCAGCCCGTCAGTGCCCGGCATCGCTCAATTCTGGCTAGCGCCCAGCAGCATTGGCGCAAATAACGGGCTCAATCGGGCGCTGCCGACATCCGACAGGTGATCCTCGTCCCGGTACTGCGAGTGACCGTTGACTTCAATGTTGCAAACGCCGTTCGCGCACATCATCGGCGTCGGGTCGATCACATGGACCCCCGGGTCGGCAGCACTCATGGCGTCGAACAATGTACTGATGAAATGCTGTCGCGCCAGATGTTCTTCCAGCGGGCGACCGAGGCCCTCGGCCGAACGCCCGATCCGCGCCAGGCTGGTGAGGCGGTTGATGCTGCCTTTGCGTTGCAGCGGCACATCCTTGAACAGCCAGACTTGCACCCCGGCCTCTCGCAACCCGGCCACGCGTGCCTTGAGCCCGGCTGCCATGCGTTGTTCAGCTTCGGCGTTATTGTCTCGGGGGTTGAGCAAAACCTTTTTGTCGCCGTCTTCGCGACCATACATGTACAGGCTCCAGTTGGACGCCAGCACCACATCCTTGATCCCGAGGCTGCGCACCTTTTCCATGGTGTGGACGTTGAAGTCTTTGCACCGTTGACGCTGGTCATCGCTGATAATCGGCGAGCAGGCGCTCATGCTGAACAACCAGACAGGGCGGCCTTCGTGACGTGCATTGCTATCAATGGCCGGCAGCAGCGCAGCGGCGTGACTGTCACCCCAAACCATTTGAGTGGCCGGTACATCCTGATTGTCACCGAGCAGACAGGCCTTGTCCGGCACCGTGTCCTGGGTGACCAACATGCATTTCATCTGCCCGTTCCGCCATTCGCGGGACTGTGCATATTCCAGGGCCTTGCCGGTCAACCGCTGCGGAACACCGTCAGACTCGCGGATCATCGTGCCTGTCGTCGCCAGTAGCACGATGGCAGCGACAGCCCCGGTCAACACCGCCTTACGGCTGGCGAGCAGACGCTTCTCCCGGAACGGCAACTCGACATAGCGCAGGCTCAGCCACGCCAGGCCCAGCGACAGGGCAATCCAGCCCAGCGCCTCCAGCGGCTGAATACCGTCGATGGAAATGGCGTTGGCGTAGACATAGACCGGCCAGTGCCACAGATACAGCGAGTAAGAGAGCAAACCGACCCAGACCAGCGCACGCAGACTCAACAGGCGCGCCGTCCAGCTCGGCCCTTGCGCACCCGACCAGATCAGCGCCGTGGTGCCCAAGACCGGCAACAGCGCGGCCCAGCCCGGGAACACGGTGGACTTGTCGAACGTGAACACCGCGACCAGCACCGCCGCCAGACCGGCGAGTCCCACCCCTTGGTAAACCCAGCCACGCACGGCCTGCCTTGGCGCCGGGATCACCGCCAGCATGGCGCCACAGAGCAGCTCCCAGGCCCGGGTTGGCAGCGAAAAGAAGGTGAATTCCGGCTTGTACCCGATGTGATGAATATTCAGGCCGAACGACAACAGCAGCACGGCGAACAACATCCAGCGCCAATGACGGGCATAACGAATCAGGGCTGCCATCAGCAACGGGAAGAAAATGTAGTACTGCTCTTCCACCGCCAGCGACCAGGTATGCAGCAGCGGCTTCAGATCGGAGGCAGGCTGAAAGTAGCCGTCCTCGCGCATGAACAGAATGTTGGAGATGAACAGCGACTGATAGCGCACCGTTCGTCCCAGTTCGGCAAAGTCTTTGGCTGTCAGCAGCAGCCAGCCGAACGCCAGCGTGACCAGCATCACCACGGTCAGGGCAGGGATGATGCGGCGGGCACGGCGCGCCCAGAAATCAACGAAGCTGAAACGCTGTGCACTGATTTCACGGAACAGGATGGTGGTGATCAGGAAGCCGGAGATGACGAAGAACACATCAACGCCGATAAAGCCGCCACTGAATGTATTGAATCCGAAATGAAAAAGTACGACGGGAATAACCGCCAGTGCCCGTAATCCGTCGATATCACGGCGATTGCCAAACGTGTGCATGAAAGCCCTTTCTCGTTTTTCGGATACAAAGTCCAAGGAAAGGGCGAAAGTTATCAGTCGTACAAATTTCAATCCAGATACAAATATACAGATACAAAAAAAAGCGCCCTTGCGGGGCGCTCTTTTTAAACAGCTTTCGTCTTACTTGCGCTTCATCGACAGGAAGAACTCGTCGTTGGTCTTGGTCGTTTTCAGCTTGTCGACCAGGAACTCGATGGCAGCCACTTCGTCCATCGGGTGCAGCAGTTTGCGCAGGATCCACATGCGCTGCAGTTCGTCGTCGGCGGTCAGCAACTCTTCGCGGCGGGTGCCGGAACGGTTGATGTTAATGGCCGGGAAGACGCGCTTTTCCGCAATCTTGCGGTCCAGCGGCAGTTCCATGTTGCCGGTACCCTTGAACTCTTCGTAGATCACTTCGTCCATCTTCGAGCCGGTTTCAACCAGCGCGGTGGCGATAATGGTCAGCGAGCCGCCTTCTTCGATGTTGCGCGCAGCACCGAAGAAACGCTTCGGTTTCTCCAGGGCGTGGGCGTCAACACCACCGGTCAGCACTTTGCCGGAGCTCGGGATCACGGTGTTGTAGGCACGGGCCAGACGGGTGATGGAGTCGAGCAGGATCACCACGTCCTTCTTGTGTTCGACCAGGCGCTTGGCCTTCTCGATCACCATTTCGGCAACCTGCACGTGACGGGTCGGCGGCTCGTCGAAGGTCGAGGCAACCACTTCGCCGCGCACGGTGCGCTGCATTTCGGTCACTTCTTCCGGACGTTCGTCGATCAACAGCACGATCAGGTGAACTTCAGGATTGTTCCGGGCGATGTTCGCCGCGATGTTCTGCAGCATGATCGTTTTACCGGCTTTCGGCGGTGCAACGATCAGACCACGCTGGCCTTTGCCGATCGGGGCGCACAGGTCGATCACACGACCGGTCAGGTCTTCGGTGGAACCGTTACCGGCTTCCATCTTCATACGCACGGTCGGGAACAGCGGGGTCAGGTTCTCGAAGAGAATCTTGTTCTTCGCGTTCTCCGGACGATCGAAGTTGATCGTGTCGACCTTGAGCAGAGCGAAGTAACGCTCGCCTTCCTTTGGAGGGCGAATCTTGCCAACGATGGTGTCACCGGTGCGCAAGTTGAAACGACGGATCTGGCTCGGCGAGACGTAGATATCGTCCGGGCCGGCGAGGTAGGAAGCGTCAGCGGAGCGCAGGAAGCCGAAGCCGTCCTGGAGAATCTCCAGCACGCCATCACCGGAGATTTCCTCGCCGCTTTTCGCGTGCTTTTTCAGCAGGGAGAAAATCACGTCCTGCTTGCGCGAACGGGCCATATTTTCTATGCCCATCTGTTCGGCCAATTCGAGCAGTTCGGTAATCGGCTTTTGCTTGAGTTCAGTCAGATTCATATAGGAATGACGTAATCATTTATGGAGGGGGGAAATTAAGCTTTTGGCTTAATGAGGCCGCGCCGCGGAGAAGGCGACAGGATCGCGAACTTGTTCGAAAAGGAGTGCGTCGGCGACGGCTAGCAGGGGGCAGTGGAGAAACCAGTGCGGGGCCGAATGTACCACCTGAATTTCGGAGCGTCTAGCCCTGAATACGCAAAAAGCCCCGCAATTTGCGGGGCTTTTTCAGGGCACTTTGCAGCGACGCTTAGATGTTGGCGTCGAGGAAAGCAGCCAGTTGCGACTTCGACAGCGCACCGACCTTGGTCGCTTCAACGTTGCCGTTCTTGAACAGCATCAGCGTCGGGATACCACGCACGCCGTGCTTGGCCGGGGTTTCCTGGTTTTCGTCGATGTTCAGTTTGGCGACGGTCAGCTTGCCTTTGTAAGTCTCGGCAATCTCGTCCAGAACCGGAGCGATCATTTTGCAAGGGCCGCACCATTCAGCCCAGTAGTCGACCAGTACAGCGCCTTCGGCCTTGAGTACGTCGGCTTCGAAGCTGGCGTCGCTAACGTGTTTGATAAGATCGCTGCTCATGGAATTCTCCAGGTTGTAAGCAAAAAAACGTGGCCCATCATATCCGCCCTTCCCCTGTTCAGGAAGCCGCAGATGATTGAGTCTTGCTATGGCGGCCCATGAGTCTGGGTATAGCTCAAGTCACGCGGTGGCGGGGGCGATGAAGGCGATCCCGGTGCGCAGTGCCGCGTTGCGCACGTGCTCCTGCATGGCTTTCTGGGCGGCAGCGGACGCCCGGCGGGCCAGGGCACGAAGGATCTTGCGGTGCTCCTGCCAGGTTTCCATCGCCCGTTCGGCGCGGATGAACGGTAGCTTCTGACTCTCGAGAAAGATTTCGGCGCTGACGGTGAGGATGCTCAGCATCGCCTGATTGCCGCTGGCCAGCAGAATGCGCCGGTGGAATTCGAAGTCGAGTTTCGCCGCGGCCTCGAAGTCTCCAGCCTTCAATTGCTCGCGCATCGCCGCGACGTTGTCCTCCAGCGCATCCAGATCGAACGTGCTCAAGGTCACCGCCGCCAACCCGGCGGCAAAACCCTCCAGTGCATAGCGCAACTGAAAGATATCCAGCGGCGAGGCCTGCGCCGCGAACGGCCAGCCCGGGGCATTTTCACCGTGTCCAAGTTCCACCGGCGCCTGCACGAACACGCCTTTGCCCGGCTGGATGCTGACCACGCCCAGCGCACTGAGCGACGACAGCGCCTCACGCAACGACGCCCGGCTGACCCCCAGTTGCACCGCCAGGTCCCGTTGCGACGGCAACGCATCGCCCGCGCCGAAACCCTGTTCGGTGATCAGTTTGCGGATCGCTTGCAGCGCCACTTCGGGTACGGCGCGGGAGATCGAGTTCATGGTTTTTCAGACGAGCCAGGCCAAGGTGCGGCTAGTTGTAAAGCTATTCGCCGGATCCGGCAAGTCGTGCCCCAGCGGGGTTCGGCGTCCGCTGTCGATGCGCTATCGAGGTGCGAAAAACCACCTGACTGTTCAGACCAGTAAGACCGAACAAACCCGGCAAACCCGCGGCCTGCCGGGGATAAATCCGGGTATTGGCACGGCGCGTGCTCTGTCCGATCGCAGAAAACACTTCCCGCCGATCCGGAGATTTGCCATGAGCCTGCGTTACAGCGCCCTCCTCACCGCCCTGTTTGCCAGCCTGCTGCTGAGCCAGGCCCCCGCCCACGCCGACGGTCTGGACGACGTGGTCAAACGCGGCACGCTGAAAGTCGCGGTGCCCCAGGACTTCCCGCCATTCGGCTCGGTCGGCCCGGACATGAAACCCCGTGGCCTGGACATCGACACGGCAAAGCTGCTGGCCGACCAACTCAAGGTCAAACTTGAACTGACCCCGGTCAACAGCACCAACCGCATCCCGTTCCTGACCACCGGCAAGGTCGACCTGGTGATCTCCAGCCTGGGCAAGAACCCGGAGCGCGAGAAAGTCATCGACTTCTCCAACGCCTACGCGCCGTTCTACCTCGCCGTGTTCGGCCCGCCGGACGCGGCAATCAGCAGCCTCGACGACCTTAAAGGCAAGACCATCAGCGTCACTCGTGGCGCCATCGAAGACATTGAGCTGACCAAGGTCGCCCCCGAAGGCGTGACCATCAAGCGTTTCGAAGATAATAACTCGACCATCGCCGCCTACCTCGCCGGGCAAGTCGACCTGATCGCCAGCGGTAACGTGGTGATGGTCGCCATCAGCGAGAAGAACCCGAAACGCGTACCGGCGCTGAAAGTGAAGCTAAAGGATTCGCCGGTCTACGTTGGCGTGAACAAGAACGAGCCAGCGCTGCTGGGCAAGGTCAACGAGATCCTCGCCACCGCCAAGGCTGACGGCGCGCTGGAGAAAAACTCGCAGACCTGGCTCAAAGAGCCGCTGCCGGCCGATCTCTGATCGATCGCGCGGGAGACAATTGATGGCTTATCAGTTCGATTTCATGCCGGTGCTGCAAAACACCGATCTGTTGCTGCGCGGCGCACTGTTCACCCTGGAACTGACGGCCATTGGCGCGCTGTTCGGGATCGGCGTGGGCATTGTCGGCGCGCTGGTGCGGGCGTGGAACATCCGCCCGTTCTCGGCAATCTTCGGCGTCTACGTCGAGTTGATCCGCAACACGCCATTCCTGGTGCAACTGTTCTTCATCTTCTTCGGCCTGCCCTCGCTCGGGGTGCAGATTTCCGAGTGGCAGGCGGCGGTGCTGGCGATGGTGATCAACCTCGGTGCGTATTCGACCGAGATCATCCGCGCCGGCATCCAGGCGATTCCGCGCGGACAACTGGAGGCCGCCGCCGCACTGGCGATGAGCCGTTTCGAGGCGTTCCGTCACGTGATCCTGCTGCCGGCGCTGGGCAAGGTCTGGCCGGCCCTGAGCAGCCAGATCATCATCGTCATGCTCGGCTCGGCGGTGTGTTCGCAAATCGCCACCGAGGAGCTGAGCTTCGCCGCCAACTTCATTCAGTCGCGCAACTTCCGCGCCTTTGAAACCTATGCGCTGACCACGCTGATCTACCTGTGCATGGCGCTGCTGATCCGCCAGCTGCTGAACTGGGTCGGTCGCCGCTATATCGCGAGGAGCAGCCGATGAGCGACTTCACCTTCTGGGACATCCTGCGCAACCTGCTCACCGGCCTGCAATGGACGCTGGCGCTGTCGCTGGTGGCGTTCATCGGCGGCGGCCTCGTCGGGCTGCTGATTCTGGTGATGCGCATTTCGAAAAACCGCTTGCCGAGCAACATCGCCCGCACCTGGATCGAGCTGTTCCAGGGCACGCCGTTGCTGATGCAGCTGTTTCTGGTGTTCTTCGGCGTAGCGCTGGCCGGGATCGAGATCTCGCCGTGGTCGGCCGCGGCGATTGCCTTGACGCTGTTTACCAGTGCCTATCTGGCGGAGATCTGGCGCGGCTGCGTCGAAGCGATCCCCAATGGCCAGTGGGAAGCCTCGTCGAGCCTGGCGCTGAATCCGCTGGAGCAGTTGCGCTACGTGATCCTGCCGCAGGCGCTGCGCATCGCCGTGGCGCCGACCGTGGGCTTCTCGGTGCAAGTGGTCAAAGGCACTGCGGTGACCTCGATCATCGGTTTCACCGAGCTGACCAAGACCGGCGGCATGCTCGCCAACGCCACCTTCGAACCATTCATGGTCTATGGCCTCGTCGCCCTCGGCTACTTCCTGCTCTGCTACCCCTTGTCGCTCAGTGCGCGCTACCTGGAAAGGAGACTGCATGCCTCTGCTTAGAATTTCCGCCCTGCATAAATACTACGGCGATCATCACGTACTCAAAGGCATCGACCTCAGTGTCGAGGAAGGCCAGGTGGTGGCGATCATCGGCCGTAGCGGCTCGGGCAAATCCACCCTGCTGCGCACCCTCAACGGCCTGGAGTCGATCAACGACGGGGTGATCGAAGTCGACGGCGAATACCTCGACGCCGCCCGCGCCGACCTGCGCAGCCTGCGACAGAAAGTCGGCATGGTGTTTCAGCAGTTCAACCTGTTCCCGCACCTGACCGTCGGCGAAAACGTGATGCTCGCGCCGCAGGTGGTGCAGAAAGTACCCAAGGCCAAGGCTGCGGAGCTGGCGCGCAAAATGCTCGAACGCGTAGGCCTTGGAGAGAAATTCGACGCCTTCCCGGATCGCTTGTCTGGTGGTCAGCAACAGCGCGTGGCGATTGCCCGGGCATTGGCGATGTCGCCGAAAGTGTTGCTGTGCGACGAAATCACCTCGGCGCTGGACCCGGAACTGGTCAACGAAGTGCTCGCTGTGGTGCGCCAACTGGCCAAGGAAGGCATGACCCTGATCATGGTCACCCACGAAATGCGCTTTGCCCGGGAGGTCGGCGACAAACTGGTGTTCATGCACCATGGCAAGGTGCATGAGGTGGGGGATCCGCAGGTGTTGTTCGCCCATCCGCAGACGGCGGAGCTGGCGAATTTCATTGGGACGGTCGAAACGACAGCCTGAAGGATTTGCAGTGGCTGTAATAGCCTCTTCGCGAGCAAGCCCGCTCCCACTTGGAATGCGGTCACCTGTGGGAGCGGGCTTGCTCGCGAATGGCCGCGCCGCGGTCTCAAGCTTTTATGCGCAGGATCAACGGTTTGAGCCATGCGCGTTGGCGCCAGCGTTTGATCGTGGCACGATGGCGGGGTTATCGACCGAGACCCCCAGACCATGCCGCAATCCAAAGCCAAGAATCTGTCCCTGATCGCCGCAATCGACCTGGGCTCCAACAGCTTCCACATGGTCGTGGCCAAGGCCCAGAACGGTGAAATCCGTATCCTGGAGCGCCTCGGAGAGAAAGTGCAGCTCGCCGCCGGTATCGACGATGAGCGCCATCTCAACGAAGAATCGATGCAGCGTGGCCTCGACTGCCTCAAGCGTTTTGCCCAACTGATCAACGGCATGCCGCTGGGCGCCGTGCGGATCGTCGGCACCAACGCCTTGCGCGAAGCGCGCAATCGCCTGGAATTCATCCACCGCGCCGAAGAAATCCTCGGCCACCCGGTGGAAGTCATCTCCGGCCGTGAAGAAGCCCGGCTGATTTATCTGGGCGTTTCGCACACCCTCGCCGACACCCCGGGCAAGCGCCTGGTGGCCGACATCGGCGGCGGCAGTACCGAATTCATCATCGGGCAGCGTTTTGAACCGCTGCTGCGCGAAAGCCTGCAAATGGGCTGCGTCAGCTTCACCCAGCGTTACTTCAAGGACGGCAAGATCACCCCGGCCCGTTACGCCCAGGCGTATACCGCGGCACGGCTGGAGATCATGAGCATCGAACACGCCCTGCACCGCCTGACCTGGGATGAAGCCATCGGCTCCTCGGGCACCATCCGCGCCATCGGTCTGGCGCTGAAGGCCGGCGGGCATGGCACCGGCGAAGTGAATGCCGAAGGCCTGGCGTGGCTGAAGCGCCGACTGTTCAAACTGGGTGACGTCGACAAGATCGACTTCGAAGGCATCAAGCCTGACCGCCGGGCGATCTTCCCCGCAGGTCTGGCAATTCTCGAAGCGATCTTCGACGCCCTCGAACTGCAACGCATGGATCACTGCGAAGGCGCGCTGCGTGAAGGCGTGCTCTACGACTTGCTCGGCCGCCATCACCACGAAGACGTGCGCGAGCGCACCCTGACTTCGCTGATGGAGCGTTACCATGTCGACCTGGAACAGGCCGCGCGGGTAGAACGCAAAGCCCTGCACGCTTTCGATCAGGTCGCCAAAGACTGGGAACTGGACGACGGCATCTGGCGTGAACTGCTGGGCTGGGCGGCGAAAGTCCACGAAGTCGGCCTCGACATCGCGCACTACCACTATCACAAGCACGGCGCCTACCTGATCGAGCACTCGGATCTGGCCGGGTTCTCCCGAGAAGACCAGCAAATGCTCGCCCTGCTGGTGCGCGGCCATCGCCGCAACATCCCCAAGGACAAGTTCGCCGAATTCGGTGACGACGGCGACAAGCTGATCCGCCTCTGTGTGCTGCTGCGCTTCGCGATCCTGTTCCACCACATCCGTGGCACCCAGGCGATGCCGCAAGTGACGCTGCATGCCAAGGGCGACAACCTCGACGTGGAATTCCCGGAGAACTGGCTGGATGAGAATCAGCTGACTCAGGCCGACTTTGGTCTCGAAGCCGACTGGCTGACGCGGGTTGGCATCGTCCTCACTGTTCACTGAGTTAAATTTCAGCTGCAAAAAAGGCGATCCTTCTGGATCGCCTTTTTTATTGGGTTCGACTTGAGTGCGGGTGTGGACCTGCCCCTCACCCCAGCCCTCTCCCGAGGGAGAGGGAGTCGATCCGTGTTGTTTTCAAAGCCTGACTTCGACCCGATATTTCAGGTCGGCGTAACTCGACCATTCATCTCGGTCAGTCCCCTCTCCCTCGGGGAGAGGGTTAGGGTGAGGGGTTTTTGACCTTCAAGGCCTCAGCTGCTCACCGGCAGAATCGGGCTGCCCAGCCGCTCCAGCAACGTCGCCTGCGCACTGCGCGGGTTCTGGTTGCCGGTTGGCGTGTTGCGGATGTAACGGCCATCCGACTGCAGGCTCCAGCTGTGGGTGTTGTCGGTCAGGTACAGCTCCAGCTCTTTCTTGACGCGGGTCAGCAGCTTCTTGCCTTCCACCGGGAAGCAAGTCTCGACGCGCTTGTCGAGGTTGCGCTCCATCCAGTCGGCGCTGGAGAGGAACATCTGCTCCTCGCCACCGTTGAGGAAGTAGAACACCCGGGTGTGCTCGAGGAAGCGACCGATGATCGAGCGCACATGGATGTTGTGCGAAACCCCGGCGATGCCCGGACGCAGGCAGCACATGCCACGCACCACCAGATCAATGCGCACGCCGGACTGGCTGGCCTTGTACAGCGCGCGGATGATCTTCGGATCGGTCAGCGAGTTGAACTTGGCGATGATGTGCGCCGGTTTGCCATCGAGGGCGAACTGGGTCTCCCGGGCAATCATGTCGAGCATGCCCTTCTTCAGGGTGAACGGCGCATGCAGCAGCTTCTTCATGCGCAGGGTTTTACCCATGCCGATCAACTGGCTGAACAGTTTGCCGACGTCTTCGCAAAGCGCGTCATCGGAGGTCAGCAGGCTGTAGTCGGTGTACAGACGGGCGTTGCCGGCGTGGTAGTTACCGGTGCCCAGGTGCGCGTAACGCACGATCTCGCCGGCCTCGCGACGCAGGATCAGCATCATCTTGGCGTGGGTCTTGAAGCCGACCACGCCGTAGATCACCACCGCACCGGCCGCTTGCAGACGGCTGGCCAGTTGCAGGTTGGACTCTTCGTCGAAGCGTGCGCGCAGTTCGATGACCGCGGTCACTTCCTTGCCGTTACGCGCGGCGTCCACCAGCGCATCGACGATTTCCGAGTTGGCGCCGGAGCGGTACAGGGTCTGGCGCACGGCGAGAACATGCGGGTCTTTCGCCGCCTGGCGCAGCAGGTCGACCACCGGGGTGAACGACTCGAACGGGTGCAGCAACAGGATGTCCTGCTTGCTCACCACGCTGAAAATGTTCTCGCTGTTCTGCAGCAGTTTCGGGATCTGCGGGGTGAACGGCGTGTATTGCAGCTCCGGGTGGCTGTCCAGACCGGTGATGCTGAACAGACGGGTCAGGTTGACCGGGCCGTTGACCTGATACAGCTCGGTCTCGCTCAGGTTGAACTGCTTGAGCAGGTAGTCCGACAGGTGTTTCGGGCAGGTGTCGGCGACTTCCAGACGCACCGCATCACCGTAGCGCCGCGAGAACAGTTCGCCACGCAGGGCGCGCGCCAGGTCTTCGACGTCTTCGGAGTCGAGCGCCAGGTCGGCGTTTCGGGTCAGGCGGAACTGGTAGCAGCCCTTGACCTTCATGCCCTGGAACAGGTCATCGGCGTGGGCGTGGATCATCGACGACAGGAACACATAGTTGTCGCCCGGGCCGCCGACTTCTTCCGGAACCTTGATGATCCGTGGCAGCAGGCGCGGTGCCGGGATGATCGCCAGACCGGAGTCGCGACCGAAGGCGTCGATGCCTTCCAGTTCGACGATGAAGTTCAGGCTCTTGTTCACCAGCAACGGGAACGGGTGCGTCGGGTCGAGGCCGATCGGGGTGATGATCGGTGCGATCTCATCGCGGAAGTAGCGGCGCACCCAGGTCTTGATCTTGGTCGTCCAGTGACGGCGACGGATGAAGCGCACCTGATGCTTTTCCAGCTCCGGCAGCAGGATGTCATTGAGGATCGCGTACTGGCGGTCAACGTGACCGTGCACCAGCTCGCTGATCCGCGCCAGCGCCTGATGCGGTTGCAGACCATCGGCACCGGCCTGTTCGCGGGCGAAAGTGATCTGCTTCTTCAGGCCGGCGACGCGGATCTCGAAGAATTCGTCGAGGTTGCTGGAGAAGATCAGCAGGAACTTCAGCCGCTCCAGCAACGGATAGGACTCGTCCAGCGCCTGTTCCAGCACGCGGATGTTGAACTGCAGTTGCGAGAGCTCGCGGTGGATGTACAGGCTGCTGTCATCCAGCCCCGGGATCGCAATCACTGGCGCCGCCGCGACGGGTTCGGTGACCGGCGCGGGTGGCGCAGGCTCCAGTTCCGGCGGGGTTTCGGTGATTTGCTCCACCACCGGTTGAGCTTCTTTTACTGCAGTTTCAGTGAGTCCTTCGGTATTCATCGAATGTTCCTGGGAGGGCTATTTCTGCTCTCGTAACAATTGAGCGGCACGGACAGCAAAGTAAGTCAGGATGCCATCAGCGCCGGCACGTTTAAAGGCGGTCAGTGATTCAAGAATCACCGCCTCGCTCAACCAGCCATTCTGGATCGCCGCCATGTGCATGGCGTATTCGCCGCTAACCTGATAGACGAAGGTCGGCACCTTGAAGGCATCTTTTACCCGGAAAAGAATGTCCAGGTACGGCATGCCGGGCTTGACCATGACCATGTCCGCGCCTTCAGACAAGTCCGCACCGACTTCGTGCAGCGCTTCGTCGCTGTTGGCCGGGTCCATCTGATAGGAGGCCTTGTTGGCCTTGCCCAGATTCGCTGCCGAACCCACGGCATCACGGAACGGCCCGTAATAGGCGCTGGCGTACTTGGCCGAGTAGGCCATGATCCGCACGTTGACGTGACCGGCCAGCTCCAGCGCCTCGCGGATCGCCTGGATGCGACCGTCCATCATGTCCGATGGGGCCACGACCTGAGCGCCGGCTTCGGCGTGGGACAAAGCCTGTTTGACCAGTGCGTCGACGGTGATGTCGTTCTGCACGTAGCCTTCTTCGTCGAGAATTCCGTCCTGACCGTGGGTGGTGAACGGATCGAGCGCGACGTCGGTAATCACTCCCAATTCCGGGAAACGCTCACGCAAGGCGCGGGTGGCGCGCTGGGCAATGCCCTGCGGGTTCCAGGCTTCGGCAGCGTCGAGGGATTTCAATTCGGTTGGCGTGACCGGGAACAGCGCCAGCGCCGGGATCCCCAGTTCGACCCATTGCGCCGCCTCTTCAAGCAGCAGATCGATGGTCAGACGTTCGACACCGGGCATCGAGGCCACGGCTTCGCGACGGTTTTCACCCTCAAGCACGAACACCGGCAGGATCAGGTCATCGACCGTCAGCACGTTTTCCCGTACCAGCCGGCGCGAAAAATCATCACGACGGTTGCGGCGCAAACGCGTGGCTGGGAACAAACGGTTGGCAGGGGTAAAGCTCACGGCAGACTCCTGAGCCCGCGCAAACGGGCGAGCGTGACAGTTATAAGCGGCCATTATGACCAACAGATTACAGTTGTGCGCACCCCGTGACATGTAGCCGCATTCCATTGTCAGCGTAGGAATTGTTCACGTCGAGACACATTTCGACACTTTCCTGAATGTGTCCGAAGGGTTAGGCTGCGCGTTCATTTCGCCAGCACCCAGACAATGCTCCAACAATTTCTGCATGACTTCGGCTACTTTGCCTTGTTCCTCGGCACGTTCTTCGAAGGCGAAACCATCCTGGTGCTCGCAGGCTTCCTCGCGTTCCGTGGATACATGGACATCAACCTGGTGGTGGTCGTGGCGTTCTTCGGCAGCTATGCCGGCGATCAGCTGTGGTACTTCCTGGGGCGCAAACACGGGCGCAAATTACTGGCGCGCAAACCGCGCTGGCAGATGATGGGCGACCGCGCGCTGGAACACATCCGCAAGCACCCGGACATCTGGGTCCTGAGCTTCCGCTTCGTCTATGGCCTGCGCACGGTGATGCCGGTGGCGATCGGCCTGTCGGGGTATCCGCCGGGACGTTATCTGCTGCTCAACGGCATCGGTGCGGCAATCTGGGCCACCGCCCTCGCGGCCGCCGCCTACCACTTCGGCGCGGTGCTCGAAGGCATGCTCGGCAGCATCAAGAAGTACGAACTGTGGGTCCTCGGCGCGCTGCTGGTGCTGGGTGTCGGCCTGTGGCTGCGTCGCCGCTTCAAGAATGCGCGCCTGGCCAAGCAGGTTTACGCCGACGAGCAAGCCGCAAAAGCGGCGCACCTGCTTCAAGCGGAGCAAACCAAACCCGCCGAACCTAAGACGCCAGCCGAGTAACGCGCTGGCGACAGCCATACAGCCCGATGCCGCTGAGCAGGCTGTAACCGAGCAAACCAGCCCAGGCCAACGGGCTGGCCGGCCATAGCCCGAGCAGCGGCGCCAGCCACACCAGCGGCAGGTTCGACGCCAGCCGCAGCAGCTCGACCGACAACGCCCATGGGCGACTTTCCAGCGCCACCCCCAGCACAAACAACCCCCACGCCACCGCGCCCCACCCCAGCACCAACGCGGCGATCGGCAGATGCTGCGCCTGCCCCATCAGGTAACTGCCCAGCGCGATATAGACGCAGAACTGCAAGGCCACATACCACTGACGGCGGCTGTCGAGCGGCACTTCGAATTTGCGGAAGCGGCTCAGGTCCGGCTTGTTCAGCGGGTACTTGGCCGCGACATCCGCCGGACGCCAGCCAGTGCGCATGAACCAGATTCGCAGCTTGTCCCACGGGCGTTCGGCGCGGCGGGCGTCGTCCCACAGCTGCGCATAAAACTGCACGTTGGCCCACAGCGGATTCCAGCTCGCCAGCGGCGTGGTCACACCGAATATCACTGGCTCGTTGTCGTCCTCTTCCTGGAACGTGCCGAACAGCCGATCCCAAAGAATGAACACCCCGCCGTAGTTGCGATCCATGTAGAGAGCGTTCTGTGCATGGTGGGCCCGATGATTGGATGGCGTAACGAAGAACCACTCGAACCAGCCGAGCTTGGGAATGTGCCGGGTGTGCACCCAGAACTGATACAGCAGATTCATCGCCGCGACGCTGACAAACACCAGCAGCGGCACGCCGAGCACGGCCATCGGCAAATAGAAGATCCAGCCCAGCAGAAACCCGGTACTGGTCTGGCGCAACGCCGTGGAGAGGTTGTACTCCTCGCTCTGGTGATGCACCGAGTGCGCGGCCCAGAGAATGTTGCGCTCGTGGCCCAACCGGTGCAGCCAGTAATAGCAGAAGTCATAGAAGACGAAGGCCAACACCCAGACCCAGAGGCTGTCGGCCGACAATCTGATCAGCGCCAGATGATCCAGGGCAAACGCATACGTCAGCAGCCCAACCCCCTTGGTCAGCAGGCCGGTGGTGGTCGACAACACCCCGGCGCTGAGGCTGTTGACAGAGTCGGCGAGGCGATAGTGGCTGGTCCCGCGCCAGCGATCGGCAAGCAGCTCGGCGGCCATCAGCACGAAGAAAAACGGCACTGCATACAGAATGAAGTCCATGGCGCGCCCCGGTCGGATTCTATGGACAGATCCTAGGTGTAGCCGCCCTTTCCCCCTATGGCAACGCGCGACAATTTAGTGGACATTTAGCGCCATGAACCTGGAGAGAAACCCATGAGCAAAAAAGTTGCAGTGATCCTGTCCGGCAGCGGCGTGTACGACGGCGCCGAGATCCACGAGAGCGTCATCACCCTGCTGCGCCTGGATCAACGTGGCGCGCAGGTGCAATGCTTCGCCCCGAACATCGCGCAATTGCATGTAATCAATCACCTGACCGGTGAAGAAATGCCCGAGACGCGCAACGTGCTGGTCGAGTCGGCGCGCATTGCCCGCGGCAACATCAAGGACATCCGCGAGGCCAACGTCGATGACTTCGACGCGCTGATCGTGCCTGGCGGTTTTGGTGCGGCGAAGAACCTCTCGAATTTCGCCGTTGAAGGCGCCGGCTGCAGCGTGCAGCCGCAAGTGCTGGAACTGGCCGAAGCGTTCGCCGAAGCGGGTAAACCGGTGGGCCTGATGTGCATCTCGCCGGCACTGGCGGCAAAGATCTACGGCCCGGGCGTGACCTGCACCATCGGCAACGATACCGACACCGCCACCGCGATGAACAAGATGGGCGCCACCCACGAAGACTGCGCGGTGACCGACATTATCGAAGACAAGGCACGCAAACTGGTGACGACCCCGGCTTACATGCTGGCGCAGAACATCAGTGAAGCGGCTTCGGGGATCAACAAACTGGTCGATCGGGTGCTCGAACTGACCCACGAGAACGATGTTTGATCTCTGACTGCATGCAGAGCGAAATGTGGGAGCGGGCTTGCTCGCGAAAGCGGTGTGTCATTCCAATCAATGTTGTCTGATACGACGCCTTCGCGAGCAAGCCCGCTCCCACATGGGGTTTGTGTTTGGCTCAGGGCTGGCGGATCAGCCGGGTGAGAATCCGGTCCAGCGCATTGGCAAACGCCTGCTTTTCGCGCTCGCCGAACGGTGCCGGGCCGCCGCTGATCTGGCCCTGTTCGCGCAGGTCGGTGAACAGGTTGCGCACCGCCAGTCGCTCGCCCATGTTCTGCGCGTCGAACTCCTTGCCGCGCGGATCCAGCGCCGCCACGCCCTTCTTCACCAGACGATCGGCCAGCGGAATATCGCTGCAGATCACCAGCTCACCGGGCACGGCGTGCTCGACCAGATAATCGTCCGCCGCATCCGGGCCGCTGGGCACCACGATCAGTTTGACGATGGCCAGCCCCGGTTTGGTCTGCGGCTGCCCGGCCACCAGCACCACTTCGAACTGACGCTTGAGGGCGAACTTCACCACCAGATCCTTGGCGGCCCGGGGGCAGGCGTCGGCATCGATCCATACACGCATGATTTTTTTCCTCTTCTAAAAGCATCGCGGGCAAGCCCGCTCCCACAAGGTTAACGCTAAACCTGTGGGAGCGGGCTTGCCCGCGAATGTGAGCGCCAGCGAATGCTTTTTAAGCGACGACCCGCCGCTTCTCGGCCATCCGGCTCCGCCCATACAACACAACAATCGCCAGAATCGCCAGCGCCTGCGCTGTCAGCGAATAGGCATCGGCATGAATCCCCAGCCAGTCGAATTCAAAGAACGCCACTGGCCGCGTGCCAAAGATCCCGGCTTCCTGCAGCGCTTTCACGCCATGCCCGGCAAACACCACCGACAACGCACAGAGCAGACCGGCGTTGATGCTGAAGAACAGCGTCAGCGGCAGTTTCGCCGAGCCACGCAGGATCACCCAGGCCAGACCGATCAACAGCACCAGCGCCGTCGCACCACCGGCCAACACCGCGTCGTGCCCGGCGGGGCCGGCCTGCAGCCACAGGGTTTCGTAGAACAGGATCACTTCGAACAACTCGCGGTACACCGAGAAGAACGCGAGGATCGCGAAGCCGAAACGCCCGCCGCCGCCCACCAGACTCTGCTTGATGTAATCCTGCCAGGCCGCCGCGTGCCGCCGGTCGTGCATCCACACGCCGAGCCACAGCACCATGACGCTGGCGAACAGCGCCGTAGCGCCCTCAAGCAGTTCCCGCTGCGAGCCGCTGACGTCGATCACATACGCCGCCAGCGCCCAGGTGCCAAGCCCGGCGAGCAGCGCCAGGCCCCAACCGATGTTGACGTTGCGCACTGCCGACTGCTGGCCGGTGTTGCGCAGGAACGCGAGGATCGCCGCCAGCACCAGAATCGCTTCGAGGCCTTCGCGCAGCAGAATCAACAGGCCGGAAATGAAGCTCAGCGACCAGCTCAGGCCATCGCTGCCGAGCAGTTCGGCGGACTCTTTCAACTTGCCCTTGGCCGCGTCCAGGCGCTGCTCGGCTTGCGCCACCGGCAAGCCGTCCTGCAACGACTGACGGTAGGCCATCAGCGATTTTTCGGTGTCCTTGCGCACGTTGGCGTCGACGTTATCCAGCGAGCTTTCGACCAGTTCAAAACCTTCCAGATACGCCGCCACCGACAGGTCATAGGCCTGATCGCGATCACCGGCGCGATACGCCGCCAGGCTCTTGTCCAGCGTGGCGGCGGTATAATCGAGCAACTGCGCCGGGCCGCGCTTGACCTGCGGTGGCTGGGCGCGCTGAGCACGGAAGGTCGCCGCCGCTTGCGGGCCTTCGGCGGCCTGCACCTCGGCCGGGGTCTGGCGCGCCAGATCGGCAATGTTGAAGGTCTTGTCGGACTTGGCTGCGGCCGGGTCGGCACTGAAACCGGCAATGTAGGTCGCCAGATCCCAACGCTGACGGTCGTCCAGTTGATCGGCGAACGCCGGCATGTCGGTGCCTTCGACGCCTTGGCCGAGGGTGCTGTAGATCGCGTACAGGCTCAGGTGATCGATGCGTGCGGCATCGCGCAGATTGGCCGGCGGCGGCGTCATGCCGAGGCCCGCCGGGCCGTCGCCGGCACCGCTGGCGCCGTGGCACACCGAGCAGTTCTGGGCGTACAGCGGCGCGCCCCGGGTCGGATCAGGAGTGATGATCGGCGCCTGGCTGACTTCATACGCCACCGCCAGTTGCGCCCCCAGTTGTCGGGCCTGACGCGCGACTTCAGCGCCGTCCTGCTTCGCGGTGATAGCCGCATGCAGAGCCTCGACGCCCTGCTCCAGCGCCGCCTTCTCCGGTTTGGCCGGCAGGCCGCCGATCAACCCCTGCAACACCTGGGTGAATTCCAGTTGCTCACGGTACTCGCCGTCGTCGACCACCTTGCCCGCCTCGACCGTCGGCGGGTAGTCGGCGCTGATGTAATCGAGCAGGTGCAGCGCCTGCGGGGCGCCTTCCACGGTGTCGGCCAGCAGGCTGGAACTGCTCAGGGCCAACAGAGGGAACACCAGCCAGGCCAGGAATCGGGACGCGGCAGTCATGAATGAGTCTCAAATGGAAATGCGAAGTTACATATTGTTCACTTCGAACGCTTTTCACTCAAGCTCTGTCGATGTCTCGTGGCGTTTTAACGCAGCGCGACGGGTGTGTTGCGGTAATGCTCCAGCATGAATTCGACGAACACCTGCACCTTCAGCGCGACATGCCGGGCATGCGGATAGAGCGCGTAATAGTGGCGCTGCCCCAGGTTGTAGTTGGGCAGGATCTGCACCAGCCGACCACTGAGCAGATCCTCCTGCACCGTGGCCCGGGTGAACGCGGCGATACCGACCCCGGCCAGCGCGGCAGCATGCAACGCACTGATCGAATCGGCCTTGAAGCGGCCCTGCGCGCGCACGCTGCTGGTGAGCCCGCGCGCATCGGTCAGCGTCCAGTCACTGCCACCGGCAAACGCCAGCAACTGATGCTCGGCGAGTTCGCGCACCAGACGCACCAGACCATTGCGCGCCACGTAAGCCGGCGAAGCCACCAGCAACATGTCCGAGACGGTCAGCAACCGCGCCACCATGGATGAATCGGCCAGGGGTCCGCAGATGCGCAGGGCTACATCGAAGCCCTCGGCGATCAGATCGACGAAACGGTCATCGCAGGACAGGTCCACCTCAATCTCGGGATAGCGCTGCTGGAATGCCGGCAGCCAGCTCGCCAGTTCCAGCGTACCGATCACCATCGGTGCACTGATGCGCAGCACACCGCTGGGGCTTTCATGGGCCTGACCGACCGCCAGCGCGGCTTGATCGAGGCGTTCGAGAATGTCCACGCACGCCGCGTAATACTGCTGCCCCGCCGTGGTCAGGTTGAACCCACGAGTGTTGCGGTTGATCAGCTGCGTGCCCAGTTCGCTTTCCAACTGCTGCAACTGTCGGGAGATCGTCGAGTGAGTGGTGTCGAGGCGCTCGGCAGCGGCGCTGAACCCGCGACACTCGACGATGCAACGAAACGCGCGCATGGCTTGCAGTTGATTCATTGAAGTCCCGCAATGGTTAAGCGTCAGGCCAGCAAGGCTAGCCCAAACCCCGCATCCATCCCACCGGTAAATCCGCCGCGTGATCCAAATGATCTGTGCAATCAGCAAACAAAAACCACGCATCACTTGGCCACTATTGCCGCCTATAATGCGCCACCTCGTCGCATTTCCCGCTCAAGGATGAACCCCCCTCATGCGCCACCGCTTGCTGCTGCCCCTGTTGATCACCGCTGTTGTGCAACTGAGCGGCTGCGCCGCGTATCGCAACTACGACCTGGAACTGCAACAGACCACCGACCAGTTCAAGGCCGGCAATATCGACGGCGCCCTGGCGCTGATCGAAGCGCACAACCCGGATCCGGAAAAAGACCTGCTCTACTACTTCGAAAAGGGCGCCGTCCTCAGCGCCGGCGGCGCGCTGCCGCAGAGCCAGACAACCTGGCGCAGCGCCGAGCAGATGATCATCGAGCGCCAGGACACGATCGAGACCACCGGTGACAAGTTGCTCGCGGCGATGGGCGATCACTGGGGCGGCATCATCAATGACAAGCTGCGGCGCTACGATGGCTACGACTATGAAAAAGTCATGCTGACCACGCAAATGGCCCTCAACCAATTGGCACTGAATGACTTCGACGGTGCCCGTGCCGACATCAAGAAAACCCACGAACGCGAATCGCTGATCGCCCGGCAGCGGGAGCTGGAATACGAACGTATCGAAGATGCGGCCAAGGCCCAGGGCGCGCGCGTGCACTACAAGGACCTGCAGGGTTATCCGGTGGTGATGCTCGAATCCCCGGCAGTGATTGCCCTGAAAAACGGTTACCAGAGCGCGTTCAGTCACTACCTCGCCGGCTTCACCTATGAGGCGCTCGGCGAAAAAGACCTGGCGGCGCCCGGTTATCGTCAGGCCATCGAGCTGCGCCCGGACATGCCGTTTTTCCAACAGGCACTGCGCGACCTCGACAGCCCCGGAATCAAGGCCGACGAAAGCGATGTGCTGATCATCGTGCAAAGTGGTCTGGCACCGGCCCGCAGCTCGGTGCGCGTACCGTATCCGGTGCAGCTCAAGGACGGTCAGGTGATCGTCGCCAACATTTCCTTCCCGGTGATGGTGCCGGATAACTCCACCGCGCCGTTCAATCAGGTCCGCATCGACGGTCGCGAGAAAAAGCTGATCTCGGTCAACAGCATCACCGATATGTCTTTGCGCACACTGCGTGACGACATGCCCGGGATTATCCAGCGCACCACCTACCGGGCGTTCCTCGCGGCGGACGTTCAAGGTACCGACAATCGCCGCAATCCGGCCAAGGCCTCCTACGTCACCCAGTGGGATGGTTTCGAGCAGGCCGACACCCGCACCTGGCGCACCCTGCCCAACCTGACACAGGTCGTGCGCCTGCGTCTGAAAAAGGGCGAGCACCAGATCAGCCTGCCGAACACTTCAGGCGCTCCACTGAACATCCGCATCGACCAGAATCGCCAGATGATCGGCCTTCGCGTGCTGGGCGAGCGGATTTACGCAAACGGCAGCGCTTTTCAACCTGCCACGTCGGTGGGAAATCGCGTATCCGCCGTGAAATAAGTAATGGCACCAAACTAACAAGTGCGATTAAAAAGCTATTACATGGCCAGCATCGCCCGCTTATAATGCCGCGCCCGCGCTATAGCGACGCGGCATAAAAGCTCCTCTGGTTATGAGGAATTGGCAGGAGGCCAGCGCCACTGTCGATGGGTCACACCAGCCCGACCAGCACCGGCGGCTGATGCAGTTTCTAGCTCAGGGAAGAAGTACCCCCATGGCATTGCGCACTCCCACCTTGATCGCGCTCAGCGCTGTCACCCTGCTGTCCGGCTGTTCGGCGTTTCGCAACTACGATTCGGAACTGGCCCAGACCAACCAGCAACTGGCCACCGGCAACGTCGATGCCGCGCTGACCCTGCTGGAAAAAAACAACACCGGCCCCGACAAAGACCTGCTCTATTACTTCGAGAAAGGTGAGTTGCTGCGCGCCAAGGGCGACCTGTCCGGCAGCCAGAACGCCTGGACCAGCGCCGATCAGGTGGTCGGGCAGTGGGAAGATTCGGTCAAGCTCGACTCCGGCAAATACCTGGCGCAGTTCGGCAGCTTCATCGTTAACGACAAGGTCCGTCGCTACGAAGGCTACGACTACGAAAAAGTCATGCTGACCACGCAGATGGCCCTCAACCTGCTGGCGGTCAACGACTTCGACGGTGCCCGCACCGCGATCAAGAAGACTCACGAACGTGAAGCGGTGATCGCCGACCTGCGTGACAAGGAATACCTCAAGAGCGAGGAAGAGGCCGAAAAAGAAGGCATCAAGACTCAGTACAAGGATCTGCAGGGTTACCCGGTCGCCAGCCTCGATGCGCCAGAAGTGGTCAGCCTGAAAAACAGCTACCAGAGTGCGTTCAGCCATTACCTGGCCGGTTTCGTCTACGAGGCCCTGGGCGAGAAAGACCTGGCTGCGCCGGGCTACCGCAAAGCCGCCGAACTGCGTCCGAACACGCCGCTGCTGGAGCAGGCGCTGGTCAATCTGGACAAGCCGACCAAGAGCGACGACAGCGATATCCTGATCGTGGTGCAAAGTGGCCTGGCGCCGGCGCGTGACTCGATCCGCGTGCCGCTGCCGTTGCCGATCTCCAACAACGTGGTGATCACCCCGCTGTCGTTCCCGATCATCAAGCCTGACACCTCTACCGCACCGTTCGCGCAGATTGGCGTCGATGGCCAGCAAGTCAACCTGACCGCCCTCAACAGCACCACCGCCATGTCCCGTCGCGCCCTGCGCGATGACATGCCGGGGATCATCGTCCGCACCACCGTGCGCGCGATCACCAAAGGTGTGGCGCAGAAGAAGATCAACGAAACCAACCCGCTGGCCGGCCTCGCCGTGGGTATTTCTTCAGCGGTGCTGGAAGGTGCCGATACCCGTACGTGGCGCACCCTGCCGGACAACACCCAAGTGGTGCGTCTGCGCTTGAAGAAAGGCGAACACCAGGTCAGTCTGCCGAGCGCCGTCGGTGGCTCGGTGGTCAAGGTCACCGTCGATCAGCGCTACCAGGTGATCAGCCTGCGCGCCGTGGGCAATCAGGTGTTCGCTGCGGGCCTCGCCGCCCACGTCATCCCGAGCGCCGGCGCGACCAACGTCGCCAGCCTCAAACAACCTTAAGAACGGAGTCTTTGCATGCGCTTGAAACTCTTCGCCGTTGCCGCTCTCGCCGTCCTGGCCAGCGGCTGCGCCACCCCGCCACCACCGGAGCCGGGCAGCGCCGCGAGCAAGGTCGTGGCCATGGGTCCACAGAAACACATCGCGGTCGGCGCCATGCGCGTCGCCCGTGAGAACGGCTTCATGACCGTCAATGTGCAGTTGACCAACACCCTCAACAGCAACAAGACGTTCTACTACCGTTTCGCCTGGCTGGGCCCGGAAGGTTTCCCGATCGCCGAAGAAGAAGTCTGGAAAAGCCAGATGATGTACGGCGCCCAGACCAGCTTCATCCAGGGCATCGCCCCGACCCCGAAAGCCGTGGATTTCCGCCTGGAACTCAAGACGCCTTAAGTCCGCCACCCTATTTCTGTTTTAGAGAGCATTCCCATGTTTGCACGCTTTTCCTTGATCGCCGTCCTCGCCCTGCTGGCTTCCGGTTGCGCCAACACCTCGCCGACCCTGGGCAGCAAGAACATCAGCTACGGCGACACCAAAGCGGTTGAAACCGTGACCAACGAATTCGGTTCGACCGACCTGCAAATGATCGCCGAATCGATGACCCGTTCGCTGGCCCAGTCCGGCATCCTGCAGGGCCGCCCGGTGGTGCAGGTCTACGACGTGAAGAACAAGACCAGCGAGTACATCGATACCCGCGAAATCACCACCAGCATCAAGACTCAGCTGATGAAGTCCGGCACCGCCCGCTTCGCCAGCGACAACACCGCGATGCAGAGCCAGGTCGACCAGCTCAAGCTGCAAAACCAGAGCGGTCTGTACAAGAAGAGCACCGTGGCCAAGACCGGCAACATGATCGCTGCCAAATATCGCCTGGAAGGCTCGATCAGCTCGATCGTCAAGCGCAGCAGCGACTACAAGGACGTCTTCTACAAATTCAGCCTGCAACTGATCGACGTTGAAAGCGGTCTGGCCGAGTGGATGGACGAAAAAGAGATCCGCAAAACCACGGAGCGTTAATTGATGCGCACATGGATTGGCATGATGGCCCTGGCTTGCGCGTTCAGCGTGCAAGCGGCCCCGAAAGTCGCGGTAACGGATCTGGCGTATCAGGAACGGGTGGAGCAGTACATCCACATCGTTTCGGCGCAGAACAATTATCGCGAGGGTTATTACAGCTCCAGTGGTTCCTCGAACTACAACGAGCTGGAAGCGACCACCAGCTACATCGAACAAGGTGAGCTGCGTAAATTCACCGGCGACATCAAGGGTGAAATCCTCCGCACCGGGATGTTTCAGCTGGTGCAGGGCACGCCGTACACCGCGTCGTCCAAGGGTGACGTGTACGACGTGATCAAGCGGATCAAGGCCGGCAACTTCAAGGGCGCCGACTATGTACTGTTCGGCACCGTGTCGGATATCGACTTCACCCAGGACATGAACGAGCTGGCGCACACCGACAGCTATTCGGCGGTTTTGGGCCTGACGCTGGTGGCCGATTTCAGCCTGATCAACACCAAGACCTACGAGATCACTTCGGCCTTCACGGCGATGGGCGAAGCGCAGGACACCAAACTGGTGAACGGCCGCGACATCAAGATCTCGCTGAACCGCCCTCGGGTGGTACGTGAAGTGTCCAAGGCTTTGGGTGAGGACGTTGCCGGGCAGCTGAGCCAGCAGCTCGGTGGCGGCGGGTACGAGCAGCCGCGCGAAGCGCCGCAGCGCAACAACTTGCCGCGTGATACCGCGCCGGTGATCTTGCGCTGACTCTTGGCTGAACGCGTTCTGTGGCGAGGGAGCTTGCTCCCGCTGGGCTGCGAAGCAGACCCAAAAGCTTGTGAGCGCTGCGCACTCAAGCGGGAGCAAGCTCCCTCGCCACAATTGAGCGTCACTCCAAAGTCTTG